>NZ_JBFBJO010000021.1:0-101352 GCF_040702165.1 Streptomyces sp. NPDC086147
CCTGTCCCTGCACCGGGGCACGGAGAAGGAGTGCTTCAAGGGCTGACCGGTCCCCGGACCGATCCGCCCCGAAGCGGGGGGGGCCCCCGGGGGGGGGCCCCCCCCGGGGGCCCCGGGGGGGGGGGCGCGCCCGGGCCGGCCCGTCGGGGGGTGGCGCGCGCCCGGGGCGAGCGCCACCGCGCCGACCGGCTCGGACCGCCCGCCGCCGTACGCGCCCTCACCCCCGTGGTCCGGGGCCGCTCGCACCTCGTGCGCGGTCTGGCGGCGCTGGCGGACGGGCCGGTCATGGACGCGCACGAGGCCCTCCTGCGGGCGGCGGAGCTGCTGCGGGACCGGGCGCCCGCCGAGGCGTCCGACGCGCGGTTCCTCGCGATGGAGGCCGCCTGGGCCGGGGGTGACGTCGGCGCGTGCCTGGCCGCCCTCGGCTGCGGCGGGGACGCCGGGGGCACGGAGCGCGACTTCCTCGACGGGCTGGGCGCCGCCCTGGCCGTACGGCTCGACGAGGCCCGCCCGGCCCTGGCGCGGGTGGTGGCGCGGGACGGCGCCGAGGACGATCCCCGGCTGCTGCTGCGGGCGGGGTCGGCCGCGCTGGTGCTCGGCGACACCGCGGCGGCGGCCCGGATCCACGCCCGGGCGCTCGCCCGGGCCCGGGCGGAGCACCGCACGGCCCTGCTGCCGCGCGCCCTCGAACACCTCGCGTACGCCGAGCTGCGGGACGGGCGGTACAGCAGGGCCGCGCGCACCGCGCGGGAGGGGCTGGCGGCGGCGGAGCTGACGGGGCAGCGGAACGCGGCCGCCCACCAGCACGCCGTACTGGCCCTGGCGGCCTCGGTGGCGGGCGACGGGCCGGCGGTGGCGGAGCACGCGGAGCTCGCCCTCGGCACGGCCCGCCCGCACGGCCTCGCCCAGGCGGCGACGCTCGCGGAGTGGGCGCTGGCCCGGGGCGAGCTGGGGCGCGGTCTGGCCGCGCAGGCGGCCGCGCGGCTCGCCCCGCTCGTGCGGGCCGGGCCCCGGGGCGGTCATTTCGCGCTGCGGATGCTGGTGGTGCCCTGCTTCGTGGAGGCGGCCGTGGCCTCGGGGCGGGCGGCCGAGGCAGGGGCGGCGGCCGGGGAGTACGCGGTGTGGGCGGCGCAGGGCGTCGACGGTCCGGCGCCGGCCCTGCTGGCCCGCTGCCGGGCGCTGCTCGCGCAGGGCGCGGCAGGCGGGGAGGGCAAGGGGGCGGCGTACTGGTTCGGCGAGGCCGTCCGCCGCCACGACGGCTGCGGCAACGACTTCGAGCGGGCCCGGACCCTCCTGGCGTACGGGACGTGGCTGCGGCGCCGGCGGCGGCCGGGCGCGGCGCGGGGGCCGCTGCGGGACGCGCTCGTCACCTTCGAGCGGGCGGCGGCGGACGGCTGGGCCGACCGGGCCCGGTCCGAGCTGCGCGCCACCGGCGGCGCGGGCGGCGGGACCGCCGACCGGACGGCGTGGGGCCTGCTCACGCCGCAGCAGCAGCGGATCGCCCGGCTCGCCGCGCAGGGGGCCACCAACCGGGAGATCGCCGACCGGCTCACGCTGAGCCCGCGCACGGTCGACCACCACCTCCGGGGGGTCTTCGCCCGGCTGGGCATCCGCTCCCGGGTCGAGCTCCCGGGGATGGCCCGCCCCGATCACCCGGCCCCGGCTCAGGAGGGCGGTACGGAGGCGAAGGGGCTGGTGTCGAGCCGGGCGAGGAGGTCGGCCGGGTCGTCGTAGACGGCGACGGCGCCCGCTCCGGTCAGGTCGGCCTCGGGAATGCCGCCGCACAGCAGCCCGGCGACGGTCACCCCGGCGCGGCGGGCGGCCTTCATGTCCCAGACGCTGTCGCCGACGAACACGGCCCGGTCGGCGGGCACGTCCACGAGGGAGAGGGCGTGCTCGACGGGGTCGGGGGAGGGCTTGCCCTCGTCGACGTCGTCGGAGGTGGCGGTGTCCGTGAGCGCGTCGTCCGCGTCGATCGCCCGGCGCAGGGCCGTCAGCTCGCGGCTCTTGGCCGAGGTCACCAGGACCACCTTCCAGCCGTCGCCCGCGAGCTTCCGCAGCAGGTCGGCGGCTCCGTCGAAGGCCTGGAGCCGCTCGAAGTACGTCCCGTAGAGGGTGTCGTGCGCGGTGCTGAGGCGTTCGTCGTCCGACCGGTCGCGGTCCTGTCCGAGCAGGTGGTCGAGGAGCCGTCCGCCCGGGAGGCCGATGGCCCGGTGCACGGCGTGCGTGGTCACCCGGTGGCCGCCCTGGCGCAGCGCCTCCCACCAGGCGACGGCGTGCAGGTGGTTGGTGTCGGCCAGGGTTCCGTCGACGTCGAAGAGGGCTGCGCGGTCGCGGTCCATGGTCGGGATCTCCTCACGGGGCGCGGATGTGGTGCGGGAAGGGCACCCGGCGGCTACCCGGAACGCCTCCTTTCAGTCGCCGCCCCGGCCGCCTCCCCGCCCGCGGGATTCCTCGGGGCCCGTCGGCGCGTCGGCGCGCCTTCGCGGGGCGGCACCACGGAGCATCGCGGTGCGAAGGCGACGGGCGGGTAGGCGCGCACAAGATCGCGCCCGGCCCGGGACGCGTCCCTCACCGACCGGAGGAGGAGTACTTCATGCCCCACCGCTCCGTATCGCTCGCCTCGCTGCGCCAAGGGCGCCTGTGGCGGTGGTGGGAGCGCCAGCGGCGGGACCCCTTCGTGGTCCAGACCCTGCGTTCCACCGCGGCGGCGACGATCTCGTACGTCGTCGCCCTCCAGCTCAGTTCCGAGCCGGCGCCGCTGACCGCGCCGCTGACGGCGCTGCTCGTGGTGCAGGTGACGCTGTACTCGACGCTGGTGACGAGTCTGCGGCGGGTGAACTCCGTCGTCGTCGGCGTGCTGATCGCCATCGCGTTCAGCGTCCTCGTCGGTCTGACGTGGTGGAGCCTCGCGCTGGTCATCCTGGCGGCCCTCGTGGTGGGCCGGTTCGTGCGGGTGGAGGAGTTCGTCGCCGAGGTGGCGATCAGCGCGATGCTGGTCCTCGGGGTCACCCAGGTGGCGAACACCGCCTGGGACCGCGTCCTGGAGACCCTGATCGGCGCGATCGTGGGCATGGTGTTCAACATGGTGCTCGTGCCGCCGGTCTGGGTGGACACCGCCGGGGACTCGATCGTGGACCTGGCCCGGCGGATGCGGCAGCTGCTCCTCGGTCTGGGCGAGGAGCTCACAGACCCGGACGTCCCCGCCGAACCCGATCCGTTCGGCGACTTCGACGGGCCGTCGTCCGTGGATCTGGCGGCGGCGCGGCTCTACGAGGCGCGGCGCCTCGACAACGACGTCGCCGACGTGGACGCGGCCCTGCGGCAGGCGGAGGACAGCCTGCGGCTGAACCCGCGCGTGAAGGAGGGGCTGCTGCACCGGATCGTGCTGCGGACGGGGCTGGACACCCTGGAGATCTCCGCCGTGGTGCTGCGGGTCCTCACCCGCACCCTGACCGACCTGGCGCGGGAGCGGGACGGGGCGGTGCTCTTCCGCCCTGAGACGTCCCGCACCCTCCAGGAGGTGGTGCGGCACCTCGGGGACACCCTGGTGAGCTTCGCGGTCCTCGTCACCTCGCACTCCAGCTCCGGCGCGGAGACGGCGGAGAACCGGCTCGCCGAGCAGCTGGAGGCGGCTCGCGAGGCCCGCGACCGGGCCGCCGGGATGCTGAGGGCGGAGGCGGTGGACGACGCGGGCCGCTGGCAGCTGTACGGCGCCCTCCTCGCCGAGATCGACCGCGTCCTGAACGAGCTGGACCCGGGCCACCGGGGCCGCCGGCTCATGGAGGAGCTGGACCGGCACACGCGCCTGCGCGAGGAGCGGCGGCGCAAGGTCGCCTCCCTGGCGGGCCGCGCGCGCCGCTCCTCCTGAAGCCCCTCCCGGAGCACGGTTCAGACGGGCCGTACGGGCCGCAGTGCCCCGTCGGCGCGCAGGTCGCCGACGGTGGGGTAGCCGTCGACGGCCATGATCAGGTCGGCCTCGGCAAGGAGCGAGCGCAGGACGTGGACGACGCCGTCCGTACCGCCGAGGGCGAGTCCGTACGCGTACGGGCGGCCGACGCCGACCGCCGTGGCGCCGAGGGCCAGGGCCTTGACGACGTCGGCCCCGGTGCGGACGCCGGAGTCGAAGAGGACCGGCAGACCGTCGGCGGCGGCGACCACCCCGGGCAGGGCGTCGAGGGCGGGCAGGCCGCCGTTGGCCTGGCGCCCGCCGTGGTTGGAGCAGTAGATGCCGTCGACACCGCCGTCCCGGGCGCGGCGGACGTCCTCGGGGTGGCAGATGCCCTTGAGGAGGATCGGCAGGTCGGTGAGGGAGCGCAGCCAGGCGAGATCGTCCCAGACCAGCGGCTTGCCGAAGATCCCGGCCCACTCCACGACGGCGGCGCGCGGGTCCTCCTCGGGGGGCTTGGGGAGCCGGGCCCGGAAGACGGGGTCGGAGGTGTAGTTGGCCAGGCAGTGCCCACGCAGCTGGGGAAAGTTGCTGGTGGCGAGGTCGCGGGGGCGCCAGCCGGTGATCCAGGTGTCGAGGGTGACGACGATGCCCCGGAAGCCGGCCGCCTCGGCGCGGTGCACCAGGCTCTCCGCGAGGTCCCGGTCGGTGGGCGTGTAGAGCTGGAAGAGGCCGGGGGTGTCGCCGAGTGCGGCGGCGACGTCCTCCAGGGGGTCGACGGTGAGCGTGGAGGCGATCATCGGCACGCCGGTGCGGGCGGCGGCGCGGGCGGTCGCCAGGTCGCCGTGTCCGTCCTGGGCGCAGAGGCCTATGACGCCGACGGGCGCCATGAACAGCGGCGAGGGCAGCGTCGTGCCGAAGAGGTCGACCGAGAGGTCGCGCCGCGCGGCGCCCACCATCATGCGCGGGACGAGCCCCCAGGCGCGGAAGGCCGTGGCGTTGGCCTCCTGGGTGTGCTCGTCGCCCGCGCCGCCGGCCACGTACGACCACAGCGAGGGCGACAGGGCCGCCCGCGCCTTCGACTCCAGTTCGGCGAAGGTCATCGGCAGTGGGGGGACGGTGCCGAAGAGGCCCTCGAAGTAGATCTCGTTCTGGTAGTCGCCGAAGTGCGGGGGCATGGACTCCGCCCTTTCACGTCAGGGGGCGGGCGCCCGGGCCGCCCGCCGTGGTGCCGTCCAGGGTGCCCGTCGCGGGCCTCCGTGACCATGGGGCGGGAGCGGCCGGAGCAGGGCGTTGTGAGAGGCTCGCGCCCTCACGTGGTGGTTTATGCGGGTGCGAGGCCCTGGGACCGGACGTGATGATGAGGGGATGACCCGCACCTTCGAAGAACTCGTGGCGGAGGCCTCCGCGGCCCCGGTCGACGGCTGGGACTTCTCCTGGCTCGACGGACGGGCCACCGAGCGGCGCCCCTCCTGGGGCTACCACCGGCTCCTCGCCGAACGGCTCGCCACCGCCTCGGCCGGGCTCGACATCCAGACGGGCGGCGGCGAGGTCCTGGCCAGGGTGCCGGTGCTGCCGCCGACGATGGCGGCCACCGAGTCGTGGCCCCCGAACGTCGCCCGGGCCACCGGACTCCTCCACCCGCGCGGGGTGGTGCTCGTCGCCGACCCCGACGAGCCGCCGCTGCCCTTCGGCGACGCCGCCTTCGACCTCGTCACCAGCCGGCACCCGGCGACCGTGTGGTGGTCGGAGATCGCCCGCGTCCTGCGTCCGGGCGGCACCTACCTCGCCCAGCACGTCGGGCCCGCCAGCGTCTGGGAGGTGGTGGAGCACTTCCTCGGTCCGCAGCCGGAGGCGGCCCGGGCGCGCCACCCCGACGACGAGGCCGCGGCGGCGCGGGCGGCCGGACTCGACGTCGTGGACCTGCGCACCGAGCGGCTGCGGATGGAGTTCCACGACGTCGGCGCGGTCGTCTGGTTCCTGCGCAAGGTGATCTGGATCGTGCCCGGGTTCACGATCGACGCCCATCTCCCACGGCTGCGCGACCTCGACGCGCGGATCCGGGCGGAGGGGCCGTTCGTCGCCCACTCCGCCCGGACCCTGATCGAGGCGCGCCGGCCCGCCGCGTGACGGGCGCGGGCCCCGCTCAGGAGCGCGCCGGCGGGATCCCCCAGTCGAGGCGCAGGACGGCGAGGTCGTCGGAGTGCCGGCCGGCGTTCCGTTCGTGGGTCTCCTTGATGAGGAGGTCGACGTGGACGGCCGGGTCGTCCGACGGCAGGGTCGCGATCAGGTCGAGCAGTCCTTCGACGCCGAGCCGCTCGTTCGCCGTCCCGCTGTGGCCCTCGGTGAGTCCGTCGGTGTAGAGGGTCAGGGCGCCGGTGGCGGGGAGCGGGACGACCGTGGCGGGCCAGAGGTGCGGTCCGGGGAAGATGCCCAGGGCGATGCCGTGCTCGGCCTCCAGCTCCCGGGTCCCCCCGGGCGTGGTGAGGAGGGGCTCATGGTGGCCGGCGAGGTGGAGGGTGGCGGTCGCGGTGTTCTGGTCGAGCGTGAGGAGGGTGCAGGTGGCGAACATCTGCTGGCCGCCGCGTTCGGCGAGCAGGATGCGCTCCATCAGGTGCAGCAGGTCGTCGCCGCGGTGCCCGCCGAGCACCAGGGAGCGCCAGGCGATCCGCAGACAGACGCCGAGGGCGGCGGCGTCGGGTCCGTGTCCGCTGACGTCGCCGACGACGGCGTGCAGCAGCCCGTCGTCGCCCTCCACCACGTCGAGGAAGTCACCGCCGAGCAGGGCCAGGGTGGCGCCCGGCAGATAGCGGGAGGTCACCCGCACCGCGGAGGTGTCGAGGATCGGCTGGGGCAGCAGGCCGCGCTCCAGGCGCGCGTTCTCCTCGGCCCGCAGCCGGGCGGCCTGGGCCTCGGAGTTGGCGCGCTCGGTCTCGCTGCGGTAGACGGCGTAGCGGACCGTCCGGTGCAGCAGGTCCGCCTCGACCTTGCCCTTGACGAGGTAGTCCTGGGCACCGGCGGCCATGGCGTCGGGGCCCGCCTGCGCCTCGGCGAGGCCGGTCAGGACGATGACCGCGGTCTGGGGGGCCGCGGCCCGCACCGCGGTGACCGCGTCGGTGCCCGACACGTCCGGCAGGTGCAGGTCGAGGAGGATGCAGTCGATCGGGGCGCCGGCCAGTTCGGCGCGGGCCTCGGCCAGGGTGGTCCGGGTGGTCAGCTCGAACCGCAGCCCGGTGTCGTGGAGGAGTTCCTCGACGAGCAGGGCGTCGCCCAGGTCGTCCTCGATCAGGAGGATGCGGTACGTCGGCTCGTGGGGCGCCGTGCCCCGGCCGCTCGCGGTCGCGCTCATCTCGTCCGCTCCGCGCCCGCGGGGACGGCCTGCGGCACGGCGGAACGGCCGGGCGTCTCCGGCGGTTCGGGCGCCAGGGTGAAGGTAATGCGCGCCCCGTCGCGGTAATCGGTGTCGACGGCGATGGCGCCGCCGTGGAACTCGACGATCTTCTTGCACATCGCGAGGCCGATGCCGCTGCCGGAGTAGACGTCCTTGGTGTGCAGCCGCTGGAAGATCACGAAGACCTTGTCGGCGTACTCCGGGGCGATGCCGATGCCGTTGTCGGTGACGGTGAACCGCCACAGCTCGCCCTCCCGGGCCGCCGTGACGTGGATCCGCGGCGCCTCGTCGGGGCGGCGGAACTTCACGGCGTTGCCGATCAGGTTCTGCCAGAGCATCCCCATCTGGGTGGGGTCGGCGACCAGGGCCGGCAGCGGGTCGTGCGTGATCACCGCTCCGGCCTCCTCGATGCCGACGCTCAGCGCGGACAGGGTCCGCTCCAGGACGTCGTCCAGGTCGACGCTCTGGTGGGCGTTGTGGAGGCGCCCGACGCGGGAGAAGTCGAGCAGGTCGTTGATGAGGACCTGCATGCGGTTCGCCCCGTCGACGGCGAAGTCGATGTACTGGTCGGCCCGGCTGTCGAGCTGTCCTCCGTAGCGCCGCTGGAGGAGCTGGGTGAAGCTGGAGACCTTGCGCAGCGGCTCCTGGAGGTCGTGGGAGGCCACGTACGCGAACTGCTCCAGTTCGGCGTTGGAGCGCTGGAGGTCCGCGGCCTGCGCGTCGAGGCGCATGCGGGCCTCCTCGGTGAAGGCCAGTTCCCGCACCAGGCGCCGGCGCATGGAGTCGATCTCCTCGCCGAGGCGCCGCAGGTCGGCGGGGCCGGACGGGGTGATGGGGTGCTCGAAGTCGCCGCCGGCGATGGTCCGGGCGTCCGAGCCGAGCCGGTCGAGGGGTTCGTTGATGCCCCGGCGCAGCCCTTCGAAGATCAGGGTCGTCAGCACGACGATGAGCGCCGCGATGGCTCCGAACACCCAGTTGCGGACGCCCATCGTGTTCATGAGGTCGTCCCTGGTCCGGACGCGGTCCGCCCGCAGTCGCTCCTGCTGCTCGTCCAGGGCGGCGCGGACCGCGTCGAAGGCCTCCTTGCCCTCCGTCGCCCGCTCGGCGGCCAGCGGCGAGGGCGAGCCGGGCGGCGCGGCGGCCACCGGCCGCGCGATCCGCTCCTGCCACACGGCCACGGCGTCCCGTACGGTCGCGAGGTCGGCCAGGGCGGCCCGGTCGCCGGCCAGGAGCCCGGAGAGCTGCGCGGTCCGCGACTCCTGCTCGGCGACTCCCTCCCGGTAGGGAGTGAGGAAGTCGGGGGTGCCGGTCAGGCCGTAGCCGCGGATCCCGGTCTCCTGGTTGAGGACCGCCGATTCCAGGCGGGTCGCCGCGGTCAGCGCGGGGGACCGCACGTCCACGAGTTCCTTGCTGAGCGTCTCGGTGCGCAGGAGGATCCAGCCCCCCGTCACCCCGAGCAGGGTCAGGACGACCAGGGAGACGGCCGCGCCCACGCGAAGCCACCGCCGGGTCGTCCATGTGGACAGTCCCCGCTCGCGCGGTCGCTTCCCCTCGACGGTCATGGTGCTGACTCCTCTGCTGCGACGGCCGCCGAAAGTGCGGCGCGATCACTGTAATGGGCGACAACGGTTGTTGTCGCCAGGCCTCCCGGGGACCTAGAGTGCCGGTGTGCCAGGCAAGAACTTCGTGTTGCGGACCACTCCGCAGGAAACGGCCGCCGCGGCGGACGCGGCGGTCGACGAGCTCGCGCAGCGCCTCGTCCGTCGGCTCCTGAACGATCCCTCGCGTCCGGCACCGGACGACCGTGCGCGGGCCCTGGCCCTGCTCCACGTCCTGGACCACGTCCAGAAGGCCGCCGAGCGGCTCCAGCAGGAAGCGGTCGTGGCCGGCGCCCGCGCGGGAGCCGGCTATCCGCAGCTCGGCGCGGCCTGCGGCATGACCCGCCAGGGCGCCCGTCGCCGCTGGCCGGGGCTCTTCGACCACTCATACGACAAACCCACGGAGCAACCCATCATGACCACCCCCGCCCGCCCCTTCGACGTCCTGCTCGTCGAGGACGACGTCGCCGACGCCATGCTCATCGAGGAGGCACTCTCCGAGCGCGGGGCCCGCAACCTGGTCCAGGTCACCGACGGGGTCGCCGCCCTGGAGCACCTGCGCGCCCCGGACGCCGCCCGGCCCGACCTCATCGTCCTCGACCTGAACATGCCCCGGATGAACGGCCGGGAGCTGCTGAAGGTCCTCAAGTCCGACGAGGATCTCCAGACCATCCCCGTGGTGGTCCTGACCACGTCGACGGCGCCCGACGACGTGACCGGCGCGTACAGCAGCCACGCCAACGCCTACGTGACCAAGCCGGTCAACCTGGAGGAGTTCGAGCGGGCCGTCCAGAGCATCGACGCCTTCTACCTCGACACCGCGGCGCGGCCGCGCCCCTGACCGTCCGGCAGAGGACATCCGGGAGAGGACGTCCGGGGCGGGTTCAGGCCAGGTCGACGCGGGCGGTGACGCGCTTGCCGACCGGTTCCCGCCGGATGTGGAGGTCCCGGGCGACGGCCTTGACGATCTCCAGCCCGTGCTGACCGATCCGGTCCGGATCGGCGGCATGGGCCGCCGGAACCGTGGGCTCGCTGTCCCACACCACGACGTCCACGGTCCCGGCCCCGATGCGCAGTTGCAGCAGGACCGGGCCGGGGGCGTGTCTGCGGGCGTTGGTGACCAGCTCGCTGACGACGAGCCGGGTGAGTTCCTCCGCGCGCTCGGACACGGGCACGCCCCAGACGGTGCGGGCCTTCTCCAGGAACGCGGTGGCGCGGTCGCGGGCCTCGGCCACCAGCCCCTCGCCCTCGTCCCAGGCGTATCCGACCTGCCTGAGGTCGTCCTCGGGCAGGGCACAGTCGTCTCCGTCGGCGTCGGCCGTCGTCGTCATCGTCTTCCCCCCGTGTTCACGCGCGCGTCCGCCCGCCATGAAGTCGTGTCCACCATAGGTGTTCTCCGGCGTGGTGGAGCGGGGTGGTCCGGCCGGGGCGGTGTCAGTCGCCCGGTGCGATGAGGACGACCTGGTCCCGTGCGTGCCAGTACCGCACGCGGGCCTTGGGCGGGTTGATGCGCATCCCGTGGCCGGAGGCGGTCGCGGAGCGGTAGCCGATGGCGCATTCGCCGCGGCGGGCGGCCGACGCGGCGACGGCGGCGAAGGACGCCGTCCGCCCGGTGGTGACGTAGTGGGCGGCCGGGCGGAGGTGGAGGGTGTTGCCGGCCGGGGAGAGGAGTTCCTCGAACACGGCGGTCAGGTGCGGGTTCTGGGAGATCTGGGTCATGAGGAGCCCGATGAGCCTGCCGCTGACGACGAAGTCGGCCCCGGCGGGCCGGGGTGCGATCAGCCGGTTGCGGTCGTCGGTCATCTCGGTGACGACGGGCACCTGACGGCCGCTCTCCTCCTCCCGGGCCCGCAGGTTCAGGAGGGTGACGAGGGTCCGGTCGTCCGGTTCGCCGCGGCCGGGCCGGGGGTCGGGGCCGAGCACGATCACGACGTCGTAGCCGGTGGGGTCGAGGGCGTCCGTCGTCGACCGCAGCGCGGGGTCCCCGGGGTGGTGGCGCACCGGCATGCGGGGGGCGAGGGCTTCGGCGGCGGACCGGACGGCGGCGGCCGTCGCGGCGCGCGGTCCGGCCACGACGTCGAGGGTCGAGCCGGGCGGGGTGCGCCGTGAGAGCTGGTCGACGATCCGGGGCGCCCTGCGGTTCCAGCCGAGGAGGAGGACGCGCTCGGCCGGGGCGGGGACCGGGGCCGGCGCGTGGGTGAGGGCCCTCGGGTCGTGGGGCACGGGGAGGTCGGACAGCCGGGTGGAGTGCTCGTCCCGGGCGATCACGAGGAGGCCGTCGCCCTCCCGGAACCGGGTGGACAGGGGCGGGTTGAGGGTCACGGTGCCGTCGTCGTGGGCGATGCCGACGGCGACGGACTCCGGGCAGGCCCCGGCGGCCTCCTCGAAGGTCAGGCCGGGCAGGACGGGGTCGCGCAGGGTGTGGAACTCGTGTCCGGCGAAGTCGAGGAGTTCCTGGTGGACGAGGGAGAGTCCGGGCTGCCGGGCGCAGTCGACGACGAGCCGGGCCGAGATGTCGTCCACGTCCAGGACGGTGGTCCGGGGGCCGCCGGCCAGCCGGGCGGCGGCGAGGTGGCGGTCGTCGCGCACGGCGGCGACGACGCGGACCCGCCGGTCCTCCCCCAGGGCGGCCGAGAGGGAGAGCAGGGTCTTGACGGTCTCGGCGTCGTCCCGGGGGTCGTCGCGGGGCAGGACGAGGACGCAGTCCGCGGTGGCCGGGCTCACGCGGGCGAGGACGGCGGGGTCGGTGGGCCGGCCGGTGCGGCACAGGACGCGGGCGCGGCCCGTGGCGCGGGCGGTGGTGGCGAGGTCCTCCTCCATGGCGGCCTTGTCCCGGTCGGCGAGGACCGCGATGACGCGGCGGCGCCGGTCGGTGCGGGCGGCGACCAGTTCGGAGACGACGGTCGGGATCTGCTCGGACCAGCCGAGGACGACGGTGTGGCCGCGCTCCAGGATCGCGGCCCGGCCCCGGTCGAGGGCCATCAGCCGGTCGGTGAGTCCGGTGGTGATGAGGCTGACCAGGGTGGAGACGTACAGGAGGGCGATGAGGGCGAGGAGCACGGACAGGAGGACGCGCAGGGGCGGTCCGACCTCGCCGCCCAGGCGCATGGTCTGTCCGGTGCTGCGCCAGACCGCCGCGATCCTCGATCCGAGGGTGGCGGGGGCCTGCTGGTCGGTCCAGACGAGGAGGGCGCTGACGGGGACGACGAGGGCCAGGCAGCCGAGGGCGAGCCAGCCGCAGAGGGCCGGTATGCCGCGGGCGAGGGTGGTGTCGAACCAGTAGCGGAGGCGCGCCTCCGCGGAGGGGGCGGGGTGGGCCCGCCGGGGCCGGGCGGCCGTGGTGTCCGCGGCCCGGTCCGCGCCGGGTCGCCGTGCGGCGTTCCGCTGTCCGGGAACGGCCTTGCTGCCTTCTCTGCGCACGTCGGCAGCGTGGCGCCCCGCCGTGTCCGGCGGGGCGTCATCGCCGTGGATTCATCCCTTCGTGATCGTCCGGGGTGACACGGGTCAGCCGTTCGGGTCGAAGGTGATCCCGGCGGGTTTGGCCTTGGCGAGGTGGGCGGCGAAGCTGCCGTCCTTGAGGCCGAAGTGCGCGCTGCCGAAGTCGGCCGCGACGAGCTTCTCGCGGATGCCCGCGGGATAGCCGTTCCAGCCGACCAGGGCCGGGAACTGCCAGGTCTGCCGGTGGTTCTCGGGCGGTTCGTCGTTGGCGCTGGCGGGGCGGAAGCAGTGGGTGCCGATGCCGTCCTTGTGGTAGACGACCTTGGGGTGGTCGCCGTCCCAGCGGATCCGGTCGCGGGCGTAGGTGTCGAAGTTCCCGTGGGCGGAGGTGGAGACGTACTCCGCCCGGTCGTTCCGCACCCACACCACGACGTGCTCCCAGTCGTGGCGGTGTCCGCCGAGGCCGCTGCCGGACACCGCCTGGTCCTTCTCGAAGTAGAGGCCGTAGAGGATCGCGCACCAGCCGTTGTTGCACTTCGCGCGGGAGTACCCGTTGGTGCCGGCGAGGTCGGAGGCGTCGCGGCACTGGCCGTTGAGGGCGCCGGACGGCTTGAGGCCGCCGTTGAGCGTGCCGTCGGGACCGATCGCGGCGGTGGAGTAGCAGCCGTCCGTGTCGTAGTCGAAGGCCGGCTGGAAGGCCCGTTCCAGGGCGTCGGCGTTGCCGGGCAGGGCGGGGGGCGGTGCGGCGAGCGCGCTGCCCGGGAGGGCGATGACCAGCGCGAGGGCGCCGGCGAGGGCGAGGGCGCCCCGGGCGGCGTACGCGGGTGTCTTCAACTGCGTCCCCTTCGGGTCGGACGACGGCGGTGTGCGGGGTGTACGGCGCGCGGGAGCACGCGGTGTGCGGGGTCGTACGGCGTGCGCGAGCACCCGGCGCGAGGGCGTACGGCGCCGGGTGCGCCGCGCGGTACGCGTCATCGTGGCATGGCCACGTCAATATAGGGAGGCGTGGACCGCACTCCCGGGTGAACTCCGTTCGACGGGCGGTCCGGCAGACTGGGGGCTCAGGACAAAATTGCTAGACGATACGTATCGTCTCGTTCAAGGTGGACTCATGATCACCCCATCCCCCGCACACATCGCCATGTTCTCGATCGCCGCCCACGGCCACGTGAACCCGAGCCTGGAGGTCATCCGCGAACTCGTCGCCCGGGGCCACCGCGTCAGCTACGCCGTCCCCGAGTCCTTCGCCGCGAAGGTCACGGAGGCCGGCGCCACCCCGGTCGTCTACACCTCGACGCTGCCGACCGACGAGGACCCGGACGCCTGGGGCACCGAACTCATCGACAACATCGAGCCGTTCCTGAACGACGCCGTGCAGGCGCTCCCCCAGCTCGCCGAGGCCTTCGACGGGGACCGGCCGGACCTCGTGCTCCACGACATCACCTCGTACCCGGCCCGCGTCCTCGCCCACACGTGGGGCGTCCCCGCCGTCTCCCTCTGGCCGAACCTCGTGCCGTGGGAGGGGTACGAGGAGGAGGTCGCCGAGCCGATGTACGCCGAGCTCAAGGCCTCGCCGCGCGGCAAGGCGTACTTCGCCCGGTTCGAGGAGTGGCTCGCCGAGCACGGCATCGACACCCCGCCGGACCGGTTCGTCGCCCGTCCGCGCCGCGCGATCGTCCTCATCCCGCGCGCCCTCCAGCCGCAGGCCGACCGGGTCGACGAGTCCGTGTACACCTTCGTCGGCGCCTGCCAGGGCGAGCGCGCCGACCAGGGCGAGTGGCGGCGGCCGGACGGCGCGGAGAAGGTGCTCCTGGTCTCCCTGGGCTCCGCCTTCACCAAGCAGCCCGACTTCTACCGGGCCTGCGTCGAGGCGTTCGGCGGCCTGCCGGGCTGGCACCTCGTCCTGCAGATCGGGAAGTTCGTCGACCCGGCCGAACTCGGCGCCCTGCCGGACAACGTGGAGGTGCACACCTGGGTGCCCCAGCTGGCGATCCTGCGGCAGGCCGACGCCTTCGTCACCCACGCGGGCGCGGGCGGCAGCCAGGAGGGCCTGTCCACCGCCACCCCCATGGTGGCCGTGCCCCTGGCCGCCGACCAGTTCGGGAACGCCGAGATGCTCCAGTCCCTGGGCGTGGCACGGCACCTGCCGATGGGCGAGGTGACCCCCGAACTGCTGCGGGAGTCCGTCCTCGCGCTCGTCGACGACCCCGAGGTGGCCCGCCGCTCGCGCGAGATCCAGGAGTCGATGGCCCGCGAGGGCGGCACGCGGCGGGCCGCCGACCTGATCGAGGCCGAACTGCCGGGGTGACGGGCGGTCAGCTCTCCTTCCCGCCCTCGCACGCGGCGAGTTCCGCGGGCGTGCCGACGAAGGCCGGGCCGCAGCCGGGCGGGAGGCGCTCGACGACCATGGCGACCGCCTCCCGCGCCGTGCCGGCCTCGCCGATCCTCCGCGACCGCGCGGGGCCCTCGACGTAGTACGGCCCGGTGTGGTCCGGGCCGGCCGCCGTCGGACCGATGTAGGGCACGTCCCACGTCCAGCGCTGCTCGGTGCAGCGGCTGAAGTGCAGTTCCCACATGCCGGTCCAGGGGAAGAGCCGCCGCAGCCGCGGCTCGGCGTACGCCGCCGCGACCAGATCGGCGCTCACCCGGTCGGAGGCGAGCAGTTCGCGCCACGCCGCCTCCACGACGGAGTCGCTCGGGATGTTCGTCGTCATGGCCTGATTCTCCCCCGTCGCCCCGCCGTGGACGGCGGGGCGACGGAGCGACGGGGAACGGGTCAGACGACGGCGCCCGTACGGCGGCGCTTCACCGGCGCCGGTGCCGGAGCGGGGGCCGGGTGGCGGGTCTCCAGGGTCACGGCCAGCGGGATGGCGGTGAAGACGGTGGACGCCATGCCGAGGACGACGCCGGCGAGCAGCGCGACCGAGAAGTCCTCCAGCGAGTCGCCGCCCAGGACGGCGAGCGCCACCAGGACGAAGAGCGCGCCCATGCCGGTGTTGACCGTGCGCGGAAGGGTCTGGGCGACCGCCCGGTCGGCCAGGTCGGGCAGCGGTACGCGGCCGCCGCGCCGCCGCAGCTCCCGCAGCCGGTCGAGCACCACCACGGAGTCGTTCACCGAGTAGCCGACGACGGTCAGGAGCGCGGCCAGGAAGACGCTGTCCATCGGTTTGCCCAGCCAGGCGAACAGACCGATCACCAGGAGGACGTCCTGGGTCATGGCGGCGACGGCGGCCGTCGCGTACGTCCAGCGGAACCGCACCGTCAGATAGAGGAGCTGCGCCGCGACCGCCAGGCCGAGCGCGAGCAGGGCGTGGGTGCGCAGTTCGCCGCCCAGGCTCGGGCCGATCAGGTCGTCGCGCTCCACCGTCACCGGTCCGGCGACCCCGGTGAGCGCCTCCCGGATCTCCCGCTGCCCGCCGTCGCCGGTCTCCTTCACCCGTACCGACACGTCCCCGTCTCCGGTGGTCTGCACGACGGCGTCGGGGAAGCCGGCGGCCGTGACGGCGGCGCGGGCCGCGTCGGCGTCCACCGGGCGGTCGGCCGCGTACCGGACGACCCGGCCGCCGGTGAACTCGACGCCGAGCTCAACGCCCCGGACGCCGATCCCGGCGAGGGCCACGAGGAGGAGCCCGGCGCAGCCGGTCAGCCAGCGGCGGCGGTGGGCCGTCAGGCGCGGGACGCGGCGGGTGAGCCGGGTCCGCAGCCTGCCGAGTTCCGCCATGCCGGTCACCGCCGGCCGCCTGCGCACGACGGGCAGCCGGAGCGTCAGGTCGGCGAGGAGCCGGGTGATCACCATGGCGGTGAGGAGCGAGGTCACGACGCCGACGGCGAGCGTCACGCCGAAGCCCTTGACCGGTCCGGTGGCGAAGGCGAACAGCAGTCCGGCGGCGAGCAGCGTGGTGATGTGGGAGTCCGCGACCGCGCTCCACACCTTGCCGAACGCCGTCGTGACCGGCCGCCGGAGATCGCGCCCGGCGGACCGGCCCAGGGCCGCGTACTCCTCCCTGGCCCGTTCGAAGACCAGGACGTTGGCGTCGACGGCGATGCCGACGGCCAGGACGAAGCCGGCGAGGCCGGGCAGGGTGAGGGTGGCGCCCAGGGCGACCACGGCGGCGTACGAGATCAGGCCGTACAGCAGGAGGGCGGCGGTGGCGAGGAGGCCGAGGAGCCGGTAGACGGCGATGACGAAGAGGCCGGTGCAGGCGAGGCCGATCAGCGCCGCCAGGGCACTGGCCCGGATCGCCTCCGCGCCGAGCGTCGGGCCCACGGTGCTCTGCTCGACCGTCGTCACGGGGACGGGCAGCGCGCCGCCCCGGACGAGCGCGGCGAGGTCGCGGGCCTCCTGGGCGGAGAAGCCGCCGGTGATCTGCGCGGAGCCGCCGCCGATGCCCGCCCCGCAGGGGACGCCGGTCTGCATGCCGGGCGCGGAGACGATCCGGTCGTCGAGGACGACGGCGACCCTGCGGGCCGGGTCCCCGGGGGACGCGCAGGCGGCGGCGCCGGTGATCCGCGCCCAGTCGCCCGCGGCCCGGTCGCGGAAGGAGAGGTCGACGGTCCAGCCGCGGACGCTCGTGGTGTCGAGGGCGGCCTCCGCGTTCTCGACCCCGTCGCCGGTGAGGGCGGGGGCGGCCAGGGCGAGGAAGCGTCCGGGCGCGTCGGGGTCGGCGAGGACGCGCGTGCCGCCGGCGGCGGGCGGTCCGGCCGGTCCCTCCGCCTCGCCGGTGACGGCGTGGAAGGTGAGCTGGGCCGTGCGGCCGATGGTCTCGGCGGCCTGGCGCGGATCGCGCAGGCCGGGGAGTTCGACGACGATGCGGCGCTCGCCGGAGCGGGCGAGGGAGGGTTCCGCGACGCCGAGGCCGTCGACGCGCTTGCGGAGCACCTCCAGGGCGCGGTCGGTGGCCGCGGCGTCGGCGCGGGTGACGGGGCCGTCCTCGGTCTGGAGGACGATGCGGGTGCCGCCGCGCAGGTCGAGTCCGAGGCGGGGCGGGGTGGTCAGGGTGATCCAGAGGGAGAGCGCGACGACGGCGAGCGCGAGGAGCGCGCGCCACAGCACGGCACGAGAGGACATGGGTACTCCACAGGCAGCGCACGGGCGGGCGCCGCCCCGGAGGGGGCGCGGGCCGTTCCCGTGCCGGACGTACGGTCGGGTGCGCGTCGGCGACCGGTCCGTGGACATGCCGATGGCCCGGACGGCGACGCGGAGGAACGTCAGCTGTGCCGGGTGGAGGGAGGGCCCCTGGGGTCCCTCGGGACGTGGGGACCGCCGGGCGGCGCCCGCTCGCGGCGGGGATCGCCGGCGAGGAGGCCGCGCGGGGGGAGGGAGAGGTCGACGGGCACGGCCGCGGGGGCGGCGGGCACCGCCGGGAACCGCACGGAGTACTCGACGACGGCCGGGAGCCCCACGACGGCGGCGGGCGCGAGGTGCGGCTCCGGCGGCGCGAGGCGGTGGGCGGGGGCGGGTGCCGGGGCGGCGCGGTCCGCCGGGGCCCGGTTCGGCTTCGGGTCCCCGGGGGTCGGGCCGGTGGGGCCCTGGACCGTACGGGCCGGGGTCGTGTGGGTCGCCGGGGCCGCGGTCGGGTCCGCGGCGGAGGCCGCCGGGGTCAGGATCAGGGACCAGAGGACGCAGAGCAGGGCGGGCACCAGGGTCGCGAGCCGTCGTGCGGAACGTTCCACCGCCCCGCACCTCCCCCGTCCGTGCCGCCCCGTCGTCCCGGGCCTCCGGGGCTCAGCGTAGACCGGCGGGGAAACCACCCGGCCACCGGCTCACGGGCTCCCCGACTCCCGTCCTGAGTACGACGGCTGAGTACGTCCGCTCATGCCGGGGCCGCCCCGGTCCCGCGACGATGACGGGGTCAGCGCATCGTCCTCGGCTCCAGGGGGCCCGTCCGTGCTCAGCCGCATCGCCGCCCGCGTCGTCCCGTTCTTCGGGCGACTGACCGTCACCGCCGACCCGGGGGCGCGCCTCGCGCCCGGCAGCATCCTGGTCGCGAACCACACCTCGCTCGCGGACCCGGCGCTCGTGCTCGCCGCGCTCCGCGGGCACCTCGCGGTCGAGCCCGTCCTGATGGCCGCCTCGGGGCTCTGGCGGATCCCGGTCCTCGGCCGGGCGCTCACCCGCGAGGGATACGTGCCCGTGCACCGGGGCACGGCCCACGCCGCGGCCGCCCTCGACCGGGCGGCGGTCGCGCTCGCGTCGGGGCGGCACGTGATGCTGTACGCGGAGGGGCGCATACCGCCGCGCCGGGACTCCGCCGAGAACCCGCCCGAGGCGTTCCGGACCGGGCTCGCCCGGCTTGCCCTGGCCACCGGGGCGCAGGTCGTGCCGATCGGTCAGGCGGGGGCGCGGCGGATCACCTCCGGCGGGCGGGCGAAGCAGCTCGCCGGGGTGCTCACGGCGCCGGTGCGCAGGCCCGGCCTGCACGTCCACATCGGGGCGCCGCTGACGCTGCCCGCCGACGTGGCCGAGGCGACGGCGCTCGCGCACGGGGCCGTCACCGAGGCCTGGCGGACGGCGGCCGGGGCCCTGGGGGAACCGGCAGCCCTCGGCACCTGCGGGAGGCCTGTCGAGGCGCCTCGGGCGCGTCGGCGCCGGGGCTGAGGCCTCCCGGGACCGCTTCGCGGGCGCCCGGTCTATCGCTCCCCGGCGGCCAGGCCGAGGTCGCCGCCGGGCGGCCGGGCGAAGGAGCGGGCGACGTCCGCGTCCGTGACGGCGTCGAGGGCGGCGGGGTTCCAGTGCGGGTCGCGGTCCTTGTCGACGACCTGGGCGCGGATGCCCTCGACGAGGTCGTGGGTGGTCAGGGCGGCACAGGAGGCGCGGTACTCCAGGTCCAGGACCTCTTCCAGGGTGGCGAGGGCGCGGGAGCGGCGGAGGACGGCCAGGGTCGTCACGAGGGCGGTCGGGGACTTCGTGAGGAGGGTGGCGGCCGCCTCCTTGGCGGCGGGCACGCCGGTGTCGAAGAGGCGCTCGACGATCTCCGCGACGGTCGGGGCGGCGTAGCAGGCGTCGATCCACTCCCGCTGCCCGGCCAGGAGGCCGGGCGGGGGCGTGGCGGCGTGGCGGGCGAGGGCCTCGTCGGCCGGCAGGAGCGCCAGGTCCTCGGCCAGGGCGGGGAGTTCGGCGGCGGGAACGTACCGGTCCGCGAGGCCGGTGAGGATCGCGTCGGAGGCCCCGACGGGGCTCCCGGTGAGGGCGAGGTGGGTGCCTAGTTCGCCGGGGGCGCGCCCGAGGAGGTGGGTGCCGCCGACGTCGGGGACGAAGCCGATGCCGGTCTCGGGCATGGCCACCTTGGAGCGTTCGGTGACGACGCGGTGGGAGCCGTGGGCGGAGACGCCGACGCCGCCGCCCATGACGATGCCGTCCATGAGGGCGACGTACGGCTTGGGGTAGCGGGCGATCCGGGCGTTGAGCCGGTACTCGTCCCGCCAGAAGGCGGCGGACGCGGTGCCTCCGGCGCGGGCGTCGTCGTGGATGGCGCGGATGTCGCCGCCCGCGCACAGGCCGCGCTCGCCCGCGCCGTCGATGACGACCGTCTCGACGGCCGGGTCGTGCTCCCAGGCGGTGAGGGCCTCGTCGACGGCGAGGACCATCGCGTGGGTGAGCGCGTTGATGGCGCGGGGCCGGTTCAGGGTGACGAACCCGGCGCGGCCCTCCGTCCGGAGGAGTACGTCGGTGGTTCCGGTCGGCACGGTCACTCGGTCCCTTCGGGCGGTACGGCTCGCTGTCCCGGCCACCGTACCGGGGCGCATGCGACCGCCGCCCCGGGGAGCCGGGGCGGCGGTCGCGGGCCTCAGGCCGGGAGCAGGTCCTGGGGGACGCGGACCTGGCGCGGAGCGGACATGCGGAGTTCGACGATGTCGCGGACGGCGGGCCATTCGTCGTCGAGGATCGAGTAGAAGGCCGTGTCGCGGACGGCGCCGTCGAGCCCGCGGGAGTGGGCGCGGCGGACGCCCTCGCAGGTCGCGCCGAGGCGTTCGATCGCGATCCTGGAGCGGGTGTTGCGGGCGTCGGCGCGCAGGGTGAGGCGCCGGACCCCCCAGACCTCGAAGGCGTGCCGGAACATGAGGTACTTGGCCTCGGTGTTGATGCCGGTGCCCCGGGCGGCGCCCGCGATCCAGGTGTTGCCGATCTCGGCGGCGTCCGGGACGGCGGTCAGGGGATCGCCGTGGGGCATGCCGGGGACGGGGGGCCAGACCAGCGGGCCCCGCCAGTAGTCGAGTTCGAGGAAGCGGGTGGAGCCGACGACCCGTTCGTCGGCGGTACTGACCACGGCGAAGGGCAGGCAACGGCCCGCCGCCTGGTCAGCGAGGGCGCGGGCGATGTAGTCGAGGGCCGATTCGAGGCCGTCGGGAACGGGGGTGAAGGCGTAGGCCGATCGGTCCGCCCCGCCGGCCCGGGCGAGGGCTTCGGCGTGCCGCATCGCCAGCGGCTCCAGGCGCACGGAGCGCCCGGTCAGGAGAACAGGTACTGGCACGGAACCTCGGGTCTTTCACGGGCAGGGGAGGCTCCCGTCACGGAGAGTCCGCGGCGGTAGCTGGAGGGAGGTTCTCGCCGGTGCCGACCATGTCGTGAGAACGACGAATGAGCAGGTGAGAGCGGTTCGTCACCGGTGCGAGGAGGACAGTATGCAGCCCCGGCCGCTCGGAGAACAGAACCCCGGACGAACCCGCGTACACGGGTGGGTGAAGCCTCTCGCGCGCCCCGGTCGCGCCGGTCTCAAGCAACGGACGGGGCCGCCCGCCAGTCGGACGGCCCGGCCGTTCAGACGCAGGTGGGATGGCCCCAGCCGTCGGGGTTCTTGCTGATGGTCTCGCCCTTGTCGTAGGCCTTGCCGCAGCGGCAGCGGCCCGCGAATCTCGCCTTGAGCGTGCCGCCGGACGGGCGTGTCCGGCGGGTGGCGGAGGCGCTCGCGGACCCGGTCCGGGAGCCGGACGGCGCGGAGGAGCGCGAGCGGGGCGCGGAGGCCCTGGCGGGCGCTTCCGGCGGGGGCAGCGGGGATCCGGAGTCGGAGCCCGCGGCCTCCTGGGTGCGGGCGCTGTGGCTGGCCGCGCGGTCGGCGGCGTCGTTGAGGGGGTCGCCGTCGACCTGGTGCGCGGGGGTGTGGACGAAGTCGACGTCGCGGCCGGTGAGGAGCGCGTCGATGCGGACCACCAGGTCCTTGTTGGCGACGGGGCTGCCGGAGGCGGTCCTCCAGCCCTTGCGGCGCCAGCCGGGCAGCCAGGTCGTGACCGCCTTCATGGCGTACTGCGAGTCCATGCGGACCTCGACGGGGGCGTCGGGGTCGAGGAACTCCAGGAGTCTTTCCAGGGCCGTGAGTTCGGCCACGTTGTTGGTCGCCCGGCCGAGCGGGCCCGCCTCCCAGCGGTCGACCGATCCGTCGGACCGGCCGATGACCCACGCCCAGGCCGCGGGGCCGGGGTTTCCCTTCGACGCGCCGTCGCACGCCGCGATGATCTTTTCCACCATCCCACGATCCTGGCACGGCGCCGGGGGCGGTCGGCGCCGCCCCCGGGCCACCGGTCAGAAGGCGCCGTAGTTGACCTGCCAGGTGGGCAGGCCCATGCGGCGCCAGAGGGCCACGACGCGGTCGCGGTCGTCGAGGGAGACGCGGACGGCGTAGCGGTGGCGCACGTGGGCGTCGAAGAGCTCCGCCTTGACGAGGTCGTCGCCCCGGCCGTCGCCGGAGGCCCGCATCCACAGCTCGTCGTAGGGCACCTCGTGGCGGGCGAGCCATTCCTCGGTGAGGGCGCGGTGGTCCTCGCTGCGGCCGGAGAGCAGGACGATCCGGTCGCGCTCGGCGTTCCGGAAGGCCCGCAGGGCGTCGCGGACGGAGATGTTGAGGGCGTCGCGGTCGCAGCGGGTGAAGTCGTACGGGCCCCGGTCGACGCGCAGGGCGAGGGTGCCGTCGATGTCGCACATGACGGCGGTGGGGAGCGCCGGGTCCGCGACGTACGGCTCGACGGCCGGGCGGTCGTTGAGCCAGTCGGCGGTGAGCCGCCAGCCGCCCCGGGTGGCCTTGGCGTGCTTGTCGGCGAGGATCCGGATGATCTCCTCGCCGACGGGCCGCTCGCGGGCGGCGTCGCGGCGGACGCACTCGTCGACGGGCACGCCGGTGAAGTCGTGGACGGCGAAGGTGACGTCCAGGCCCGCGACGGCGGCCTTGAGCCGCTTGGGGATGTGCGGGGTGAGGTGGGTGTTGTCGACGACGACGTCGAAGCCGCCGTCGACGGCGGCGCGGACGGCGGCGTCCTGTACGGCGAGGACGGTCTGCTCCCGGGTGTGCGAGCGGCCGCGCTCGGGGTCGGGCAGGTCGAGCATGGTGCGCAGGTCGTCGAGGTTGACGCGGCGCACGCGGCCCTCGGCGTCGGCCTGCAGGGCGCGGGCGGCCGTTGTCTTGCCCGAGGCGGGCAGGCCGGTCATGACGTGGACGACGGGCACGGTCAGTTCTCCTGGTCGTGTGCGAAGGGGTCGGTGGCCTCGGGGCGGACCTGCCGCCAGAGGAGGAGGTCGGTCGGGCGCCCGTCGAGGCGCAGGAAGAGGGCGGCGCGCAGGCCCTTGTCGGACAGGCCGGCGGCGGCGCGGGCGAAGGCGGCCCGGTCGCCGGCGAGGTGGGCCAGGCGGGCGTACGCCTCGTCGACGGCCCGTCCGCGCTCGGCGACGGTCTCCTCCAGGCGGGCGATCACCCCGCGCACCCACTGGTCGAACTCGTCGGGGACCTGTTCCAGGAGGGCGTCGAGGGGCTTGCCGCCGGAGGCCTCGACGTCGGCGACGGCGCAGCCGAGGCCCTTGGCGACCTGGCCGGCGGGCAGTCCGGCGAAGCGCTGGACGCCGTGGCCGCGCCAGATGTCCCGCTCGGTGACGCCGGTGAGCACCTTGTGGAGGCGGACATACTCGCTCAGCTTGGCCTTGGCGCGCAGGCCGGAGGCGAAGCGCAGCACGAAGCCCTCGGCGTCGGTGCCGGTGGCCGGGTGTCCGCCCGGCAGGGTGTTGGACTCGGTGAGGGCGACGAGTTCGTCGAGGGTGGCGACGGACCAGGTGCGGACGACGCTGCCGAGGGGCGCCCAGGAGGCGGCGGCCTCGGCGAGCGGCACCTCGGTGCCGTCCGGGCCGAAGGCGGCGAGCAGGACGAGGTCGCGGCGCTCGCCGTAGTTCACGACGATGCGGTTGCCCGGGTAGAGCATCTCGGCGAGGTAGGTGGTGCCGGGCGCCAGGCCCGTGGTGTCGGCGGCGTCGAGGCGGCGCTGCGCCCAGACGGCCTGGGAGCTGGTGAAGGATCCCTTGGAGGCGGCGTGCCAGCGGCCCGCGTAGTGGAAGACCACGGCGAGGCTGCCGTCGACCTTGTCGTACACCTCGAAGGGCTCGTCGGGCAGCGGGGGCGCGTAGGGGCTGCCGGTGGCGTGCTCGGCGAGGTTGAAGAACTTGGGGAGGGGCAGTCCGACGATCCGCCCGGTGGTGTCGTCGGCGACGAGGCCGCGGCAGCGGAGGGTGGCCCGGTTCCAGTGCTGGGCGTACTGGCACGCGCGCGTGTACGTGTAGATCGACAGCGGCAGCTCGGGATGCGGTTTCCGCGTCACGTGCCCGTCGGTGAGGGCGGCGGCGAGCTCGTCGGGCGTCATCAGGTCGTGCAGAGTCAGGGTGTCCTGGCTCATGGGGTCCCCTCCCGTGGTGTTCGATGATCCATTCTCGGACGGAAGGGACGCGGAGAACAGTGATTATCGGACCGGGAAGTGTCCGTCGGGGTGACGACCGGGCGCCCGGGCCCGGCCGTGTCGGTGGTGCCCCGTAGACTCGCCGTCGCCCTGTCGGTGACGCACGCCGGCGCAGACGAAGGAAGCGAGCCCCATGAACCACTCGGACGGCACGGCACCGATCTATGCCGAGCTCATACGGGAGCGGGGGGATGTTCCCGGTGACGTCCGCCAGACCGCGGAGGAGGTCCTGCGGGACCTGAGCCGGGTCATCCAGGTTCCGCCGCAGGCCGCTCCCGCCCCGCAGCAGGGTGGCGTCGCGCACGCGGGCGCGCCGCACCCCGGTGCCCCGATGGGCGCGGGCGGTCCGATGGGCCCGATGGGTGCCGGGGCTCCGACGGGCCCGGGCGGCCCGATGGGCGTCACGGGTCCCATGGGCGTCGTGGGCCAGGCGGCGGGCGCCGTCGTCGCGCACCGGCCGCAGCGCTAGCGGCCCCCTGCGGGCCGGGAGTCCCGGGCCCGGGGCGTTGTCAGTGCCGTGCGCCATGCTGCCTCCCGGGACGGTCCGTGCCGCGAGGGGGCGGGCCGCGCACGGCGACCAGGGGATGACGACATGGCCGAGGTTCTGCTCTTCCACCACGCGCTCGGGCTGACGGAGGGCGTGCGCGCCTTCGCGGACGGGCTGCGGCGCGCCGGGCACACGGTCCACGTGCCCGACCTGTACGAGGGGCGCGTCTTCGAGGATCTGGAGGCCGGGGGCGAACACGCCCAGGAGATCGGTTTCGGCGCGCTCGTGGAGCGCGGCGCGCGAGCGGCCGAGGGCCTTCCGGAAGGCCTCGTGTACGCCGGGTTCTCGCTCGGCGTGCTGCCCGCGCAGAAGCTGGCCCAGACCCGGTCCGGAGCGCGCGGCGCCCTGCTGTTCAGCGCCTGCGTCCCGGTCGACACGTTCGGCGCGGCCTGGCCGGAGGGCGTGCCCGTGCAGGTGCACGGAATGGACGCCGATCCCTACTTCGCCGGCGAGGGGGACCTGGCGGCGGCGCGCGAGCTGGTGGCGGGCGCGGCGGACCGCCGGCTCTTCCTGTACCCCGGGACCGCGCACCTGTTCGCGGAGTCCGGTGCCCCGTCCCACGTCCCGGAGGCGGCGGCGCTGTGCGCCGAGCGGGCCCTGTGCCTCCTGGACGGCGTCGGGGCGTGAGCCCCGGCCGGAGGCTCCTCCTCACACGGTGAACCGGCGGACGTAGCGGCGCTGCCAGGGCGTCTCGACCGCGTGCCGGTCGTAGTGGCGGCGCACGTACGCGACCGCCTCCCCGGCCGGGACCCCGTCGAGGACGGCGAGGACCGCCAGGGCCGTGCCGGTGCGTCCCCGGCCGCCGCCGCACGCGACCTCGACGCGCTCCCCGGCGGCGCGTTCCCGGGCCTCGGCGAGGACGGCACGGGCCGTGTCCCGGTCGGCGGGGAGCCGGAAGTCCGGCCAGCGCAGCCAGGTGGACTCCCAGGGCACCTCGGGAGGCGTCCGGCCGAGGAGGTGCACGGCGTACGTCGGGACGGGGCCGTCGGGCAGCGGGCGGCGCAGGCCCCGGCCGCGGACCAGACGTCCGGAGGGCAGGCGCAGGACGCCCGGGGAGGACTCCTGCCAGAGCTCGGTCATCGCGCCACCGTAACCGCCGGAAAGGCCCTCCCGGGGCGGGGACGGGATCATCCGTTCGGCCGACCCCGGTGTCGTCCGTTCCGGCACCGGGGCCGGGACGCCCGGTGGACCGTGCGGGGGCGGGCACGGGCGGAGGATCGACACAGGGCGCGGACCCTCTCCCCCTCGGCCACGATCCGTCGGACGGGCCTCCGGGAGCCGTCCGCGCGGTCGCCGTACCGAGGAGTCCGTCATGGGGAAGTCCCGCCGTCCGTCCCGCACCGCCCAGGTGCTCCTGCCCGGCGCGGTGGCCGCCGTCCTGCTCACGGGGTGCGCCCGGGGCTCCGGAGGCGCGGCCCCGGAGGGCCCGGCGGCGTCCGCCGGATCGACCGCGACCGCGACGCCTTCCGCCGATCCCGGCGGCGGGTCCGCCCCCGGCACCCTGCTCGTCACCGACTTCGGCTCCGACACCGTCACCTTCGTCGACCCCGTACGGGGAGCCACCGGGTCCGTGCGGGTGGGGACCGCACCGTACGGCGTGGCGCTCGGCGCCGACGGGCGCGCGTGGGTGGCGACCGCCGAGGGGGTGGCGGTCGTGGACACCGCGGCCCGCAGGCGGCTCGCCCTGATCCCGTACCGGACGGACACCGGGCCCGTGACCACGGGCGAGTACCGGGGCGGCGGCATGGGAATCGCGCTCGCGCCGGACGGGCGCCGGGCGTACGTGGGGGTCAACGTGCCCGGCGGGAACGGCGCCCTGGAGGTGATCGACACGGCGGCGCTGCGGGTCACGGACGCGGTGCCGGTCGGCCGGCGCCCGTTCGACGTGGACGTGTCGCGGGACGGCGCCGAGGTCTACGCGACGAACCACGACTCCTTCGACGTCACGGTCGTCGCGGCGGGGACGCTGGAGCCCCGGCGGGTGGAGGTCGCCCCGTACGGCACGGAGGGCGGGCTCGGTTCCTGGCTCAAGCCGCACTACGCGGCGGTGCGGCCCTCGGACGGGAGGCTGCTCCTGCCGTTCGAGGGCGAGCGGCTCGCCGTGGTCGATCCCCGGACCGGCCGGACGGAGATCGAGCCGATGACCGCGAACACCCATCAGCACGGGGTCGCCGTGACGGCCGACGGGACGCTCCTGGCCGTGGGCACGGGGCCGATCGACCCGGAGGCGGACCGGGGGCCGTCCCTGACGGTGCGCGCGCCGGACGGGAAGGAGCGGGTGTACCCGTTGGAAGGGGCGCACGAGGGCGTGGCCGTGTCCCGGGACGGGCGCACGGCCTATGTGTCCGGCGGGTTCACCCGGGACGGGTACAGGGACGGTCTGACGGTCGTGGACCTCGCCTCGGGCGACACCCGCCGGCTGGCGGCGGGGTCGCGTCCGCTGGGGATCGCGGTCCTCTGAAGCGGCGGCGGTGCCGCGGCCTTTCGGGGTTCCGGACGTGGGACGGGGCGGTGGGAACGGCCCCGAGGGGGTAGCAGAGGGCGCAACCGGTGGTGCCGGGTCCCTCGGGACCGGGACGGACACCGCCGAAGAGCGGTCCATCGGCAATGACGATAAAAAGGGTAAACAAGGGGTAGTCGGCAAAAAGTTGCCATGCGGCCGTACCCGGCCACAGCCAATGGCTCCTTGCACGCTCATACGGAAGGGCGGACAGCGTGACGCGACCGAGGATTCTCGTGGTGGGCGCCGGCTTCGCCGGAGTGGCCTGCGTACGGAGGCTCGAACGGCGGCTGGCGGAGCGGGAGGCGGTCATCACGCTCCTTTCGCCGTTCTCGTACCAGCTCTATCTGCCACTGCTCCCCCAGGTGGCGGCGGGGGTGCTGACCCCGCAGTCGGTCGCCCTGTCGCTGCGGCGCAGCGAACGGCACCGGACCCGGATCGTCCCGGGCGGGGTGGTCGGCATCGACACGGCGGCGAAGGTCTGCGTGGTGCGGACGATCTCCGGGGAGTACGTGAACGAGCCGTACGACCATCTCGTGCTCGCGCCCGGCAGCGTGACCCGGACCTTCGACATCCCGGGCCTCACCGAGCACGCGCGCGGAATGAAGACGCTCGCGGAGGCGGTGTACGTCCGCGACCACGTCATCGCCCAGCTCGACCTGGCGGACGCGAGCAACGACGAGGCGGAGCGGGCGGCCCGGCTGCAGTTCGTGGTCGTCGGCGGCGGTTACGCCGGTACGGAGACGGCGGCCTGCCTCCAGCTGCTCACCCACAACGCGGTCAAGCGCTATCCGCGGCTCGACCCGGACCTCATCAAGTGGCACCTGGTGGACATCGCGCCGAGGCTCATGCCCGAGCTGGGCGAGAAGCTGGGGAAGGCCGCGACGGACATCCTGACCAAGCGCGGCATCGAGGTGTCGCTCGGCGTCTCGGTGGCGTCGGTGGACGAGAAGACGGTGACCCTCACGGACGGGCGCGTGCTGCCGAGCCGGACGCTGATCTGGACGGCCGGCGTGGTGGCGAGCCCCCTGATCGGCACGCTCGGCACGGAGACCCTCAAGGGCCGGGCGGTCGTCACGCCCGAGATGGCCGTGCCGGGGCTCGACGGGGTGTGGGCGCTCGGGGACGCGGCGGCGGTGCCCGACCTCGCCAAGGGCGAGGAGGGAGCGGTCTGCCCGCCGACGGCCCAGCACGCGATGCGGCAGGGCAAGGCGGTCGCCGACAACCTGGTCTCAACCCTGCGCGGCGAGCCGCTCCACCCGTACCGGCACAAGGACCTGGGGCTCGTGGTGGACCTCGGCGGGATGGACGGGGTCTCCCGGCCGCTCGGCGTGGAGCTGCACGGGATGCCGGCACAGGCCGTGGCCCGCGCCTACCACTGGGGCGCGCTGCGGACCAACGTGGCGAAGACCCGGGTGATGACGAACTGGGTGCTCAACGCCCTGGCCGGGGACGACTACGTGCGGACCGGGTTCCTGGCCTCGAAGGCGGGGACGCTGAAGGACTTCGAGTACACCGACGCGTACCTGTCGCCGGACCAGGTCCGCAGCCACACGGCGTCGTTCCACGGGGCGATCGCGTCCGGCGGGAGCTGAGCAACCGGCGAAGACGCCACGGGGCGCCCGGCGGAGAGCCGGGCGCCCCGTGGCGTGTGTGTGGACGGGCTCCGTCAGCGGGCCAGTTCGGTGGTGGGGCCCATGACGACGACCGGTTCCCGGGCCGGGTCGAGGGCGCGGAGCAGCTCGCGCAGTTCCTCGCGCTCCAGGGTGACGCAGGCCTGGGTGGGGCCGGCGTGGTCGACGTGGATCCAGACGCCGCCGCCCTTCTCGGCTCCGAGGGGGCGCTCCTTGTCGAGCGGGCTGCGGCCGGGGACCCGGTTGTAGTCGATGGCGACGACGTGGTCGAAGGAGCCTTCGAGGGGTTCGCCCGCGAAGCCGGTGCCGCTGATCGCGAACTGCTCGTCCTGGTCGTACGGCAGGAGGGTGCCGGGGTCGGGCAGCCGTCCGCCCGCGTCGCCGAGCCGGAAGACCCCGATGGGGGTGCGCAGGTCGCCCGCGGTGTGGTCGGCGGTCCAGCCCCGGAGCGCGTTGTGGGTGGGCCAGGGTCCGGCCTGGCGCTTCCAGCCGCCGACCGGGTCGCGGGAGTAGAGCGTCGCGGTGGACCTGGTGGAGTCGGCGGAGGCGCCGGTGACCACGAGGGCCTGGGAGGTGTCGTCGGGGACGGAGGCGTGGGTGACGGGGCCGATACCGGGGAGCCGGGTCTCGGGGACCGGGGCGGAGGCGGTGGCCTTGCCGGGCGAGCCCGGACGCGGGCCGGTCTCGGCGGCCGGCGCGGTCGTGGGAGTGGGGGCGGGAGTGGGCGGGGCGGCGGGGCTGCCGCAGCCGGTGAGCAGCAGGGCGGCACACAGCGTGCCGGCGCTCAGCAGTGCGGGGGTGCCCTTGCGGACGGGCATGGGACGGCGTTCCTCCTGAGCGGGGCGGGGATCTGACCGGGGGGACAGTGCAGCGATCCGTACCCGCTCGGCGGGCGGTGCTGCCGCGGTCCCTCCGCCCCCACCCGTACGGACGCGCCCTCCCGGGTGTCTCCGGGCGGGCCCGGAAAGCGGTTGACCGGCCGGACGGGGGGCGGTTGGCTGCCCGGATGAACGATCTTCACATCGAACGGGCGCTGAGCGGGGCGCGGCTCGCGGACTGGCGCGCCGTCCACAACACGATCGTCCCCACGGCCGTCCTCTCGCCCGACGAGGTGCGGGAGCGCGCGGGCCGGAACCGGCTGGACGTGGCCTATCTCGGGGACGCGGCGGTGGGCTGCTCGACGGTGCGCCCGCCGGACGGGGAGACGGCGGCGGCGACCGTCATCGCCCGGACGCTGCCCGGCTTCCGGGGGCGGGGCTTCGGGACCGCGCTGTACGAGCGGGGGCTCGCGCACGCGCGGACGCTGGGCGGCGAGGGCGTGGAGACGGTGGTCCTGGCCTCCAACGAGGAGGGGCTGCGGTTCGCCCTGGCGCGGGGCTTCGTGGAGGTGGAGCGGTACGTCCTGCCCGGGGACACCGTTCCGTTCGTGACCCTGCGGCTGGGCTGACGGACGCGGCGGGTCGATTCCGGCTCGCGGACGGGCTGGGGGGCTCCGTCCGCGAGCCGGGGTCCTCGGGGGGCCACCCGGTCAGGCGCGGGTGGCGAGGGCCGGTTCGGCGCGGACCGGGCCGTCGAGGAGCCGGCGCAGCAGCGCGGTGGCGCGGGCCGGGTCGCTCGCGCCGCCCTCCTCGGCGAGGAGCGCGGCGAGGACGGCGATCCTGGCCTGGCCGGCCCGGAGGGTGCCGGTGAGGAGGGCTCCCGCGGCGACGAGGTCGACGGCGCCGCCGCCGGTGTAGATCTCGGCGAGCGGTCCGGCCGGGACGCGGGTGGTGACGGCGACGAGGACGCCTCGGGCGACCGCGTCCGCGACGGCGGCGGCGACCTCCGGGGTGGCGTTGCCCGCGCCGGTGGCGACGAGGACGATGCCCCGGGCGCCGGCGGCGACGGCCGCGTTCAGGAGGAGCGGGTCGCCGTCGGAGTGGTGCGTCACGATGTCGACGCGGGGCAGCGGGGCGGTGCCGGGCGCGGCCGGGCGCGCGGCGGCGGGGAGGGGCAGCGGGGCCGGACGCTCGGGCTGCCGCTCGATGTCGACGCGGGAGAACCCGACGCGGCCGAGGCGCTCGGCCGACGGGTCGGAGAAGGCGTCGGCGTCCAGGGTCCGGTACTTGACGGTGCCGCGGGCCGCGTGGACGCGCCCGTCGAAGACGACGAGGACACCGAGGTCGCGGACGGTGGACGCGACCTGGAGCGCGTCGTAGAGGTTGCCGGGGCCGTCGCCGTCGCCGGTGCCGAAGGGACGCTGGGCGCCGGTGAGGACGACCGGGCGGGCGTCGGTGTGGTGCAGGTCCAGGAGGAAGGCGGTCTCCTCCAGGGTGTCGGTGCCGTGGGTGATCACGATGCCGTCGACGCCGGGATCGGCGAACGTCTCGTGGACGGTGCGCAGGAGGGCGAGCTGATGGGCCGCGGTCATGCGGGAGCTGTTGACGTTGAAGAGGTCGACGACCTCGACGGTGACGTCCTCGGGGAGGGGGGCGGTGGCCAGGACGTCGCTGCCCGAGGCGTCGGCCGCGTAGCCGGTGCCCTGCCAGCGGCTGGCGATCGTTCCGCCGGTGCTGATGACGACGATCCGGCGCGCTTCCCCGTCGTGCGTCCGCTTCATGGCTGCTGTCCTCGACTCCGTACCGACGAAAAGGGGCTCCGCCCCGTGGCGGGGGCCCTGGGAACGGGCCTGTGCCGACAGGGCCCGCAGAAGTCCTCTCCCGAGGCCCCTCAGCCCGCAAGGATAGGACAAACAGCACGCAAGACGATTGCCGAATGAGCCGCTGAAATGTTTCTTCGTGGGAGAATATTGCGCCATGGACCGAATCGATCTCCATATCTTGCGCGAGCTCCAGAACGACGGCCGGCTGAGCAATCAGGAGCTGGCCCAGCGGGTGGGGCTCAGCCCCTCCCCCTGTCTGCGGCGGGTGCGCCAGCTGGAGCAGGACGGGGTGATCCGGGGCTACCGGGCGATCATCGACCCGGAGGCGGTGGGGCGGGGCTTCGAGGTGCTCGTCTCGGTGGAGGTGCGGCGGGACCGGGAGACGGTGGAGGCCTTCGAGGAGGCGCTGCGGGACGTGCCGGACGTGATCGAGGCGTACCGGCTCTTCGGGAGTCCCGGCTGCCTGCTGCGGATCGCGGTGGCGGACCTGGCGGCGTACGAGCGGCTGTGGATCGAGCGGCTGACGACGCTGGCCGGGGTCACCGAGGTCAACTCCCAGATCATCATGAAGCGGATCAAGGAGCCGAAGGGGTTGCCGGTGGACGTCCGGGGCGTCTGAGGAGGTCCCGGACGGGCGCGCGGGCCCCTGGTGCCCGTGTATGCGAGAACGTCACGGAAACGCCTCCTCCCGGTTACACGGCGGGCCGCTCCCCCGTGCCACGCTCCCGGCTGACAAGAAGTCAACACGCGTAGAGCGCGGTGCCCTTGAGCCGGTGCCGTGCCCCGGCGCGTGCCCCCACCGGGAAAGGGCACCCCCCATGTCCGTCGCACAGCCCCGCCGTCGGAAGGCCTGGGCGGCTTCCATAGCCGCCGTCCTCGCCACCCTCACCCTCCCCGCGGTCACCGCGGCTCCCGCGAACGCCACGACCTCCCCGTACGACAGCACGTACTACAAGGACGCGGTCGGCAAGACCGGTCCGGCCCTCAAGTCCTCGCTGCACACCATCATCAGCAGCCAGAGCAAGATCTCGTACGACGCGGTCTGGAACGCGCTGAAGACCGTCGACCAGGACCCGAACAACTCCGGCAACGTGATCCTGCTCTACAGCGGGATCTCGCGCAGCAAGTCCCTCAACGGCGGCGCGGTGGGCAACTGGAACCGCGAGCACACCTGGGCCCAGTCCCACGGCAACTTCGGCACCTCGGCCGGCCCCGGCACCGATCTGCACCACCTGCGCGCGGCGGACGTCCAGGTCAACAGCACCCGCGGCAACAAGGACTTCGACAACGGCGGCAGCCCGGTCAGCGGCGCGCCCGGCAGCTACACGGACAGCAACTCCTTCGAGCCGCGCGACGCGGACAAGGGCGACGTGGCGCGGATGCTCCTCTACATGGCCGTCCGCTACGAGGGCGGCGACTCCTGGGCGGACCTGGAGCCCAACGAGTCGACCTCCAACGGCAGCGTCCCGTACCACGGCCGCCTCTCGGTCCTGAAGCAGTGGAACGAGCTGGACCCGCCGAGCGCCTTCGAGAAGCGCCGCAACGACATCATCTTCGGCACCTACCAGGGCAACCGGAACCCGTTCGTCGACCACCCGGAGTGGGTCGAGGCGATCTGGTAGTCCGACCGGGTCACCCCGTGCCGCGGGCCGACGAAGGCGCGGCACGGGGTGACCCATGCACATGACCGCTCCCGGCGGCCCCAAACGCGAAACTGGGGATGTTCTCACGCTTTTTGAAAGAGCGAATCCTTCACTCCGAAGCCGTTACCCATCCGTTATAAACGGGCATTCTGTCCGCTTATGCTGCGGTTCGCCGTAGCGGGAAAGAGGGATTCCCCTCATCAAGGTGCCGACTGCATCTATCATGTTCCACCAGCCCGAACAACCCCTCAGGCCGAGGAAGTTCCGAGATCCTCTGGGTAGCTTCGGCCTCCATGACCACTGCTCAGACCACTGCCCCCGCGACAGCCCGGACCGATGTCTCCGTCGGCCCGGCCGAGATCGAGGACGGCGCCCACCTCTGGCGGATCGCCCGCGGCTCGGGAGAGCTGGACCTCAACTCGCCGTACAGCTACCTGCTGTGGTGCCGCGACTTCGCCGACACGACCGCCGTCGCCCGTGACGCCTCCGGACGCCCGGTGGGCTTCGTCACCGGATACCTGCGGCCCGAGGCGCCGGGCACGCTCTTCGTCTGGCAGGTCGCCGTGGAGGATTCGCACCGCGGAAGCGGGGTAGCCGGGACCCTGCTCGACGCTCTGTCCGCCCGAGTGGCGGCCGAGCGGGGACTCGACCGCGTGGAGGCGACCGTCACGCCGGGAAACCTGGCGTCCGACCGGATGTTCCGGTCCTACGCGCGCCGTCACGGCGCCGAGCTGACGCGAGAGGTCCTCTTCCCGGCCGCCTCGTTCCCCACCTCGGGGCACGAGGCCGAAGTGCTGTACCGCATCGGCCCCCTGGACCTCCCGGCCTCCTGAGCCGTCCGCCGGCCGTTCCCGCACGCATCCACCCGCACCCCGAACCACACCTGGGAGAAGAGACTCCGTGACCCTGACCGACCTCGCCCCTTCCTCCGTCTTCGAGACCGTCGAATCGGAGGTCCGCAGCTACTGCCGCGCCTGGCCCGTCGTCTTCGAGCGCGCCTCCGGCAGCAGGCTGTACGACGAGCAGGGGCGGCCGTACCTCGACTTCTTCGCCGGAGCCGGCTCGCTGAACTACGGGCACAACAACCCCGTCCTCAAGCGCGCCCTCCTCGACTACCTCGCCGACGACGGCATCACCCACGGCCTCGACATGTCGACGACCGCCAAACGCGACTTCCTGGAGGCCTTCCGCTCGGCGGTCCTGGAGCCCCGCGCCCTGCCCTACAAGGTGATGTTCCCCGGCCCCACCGGCACCAACGCGGTGGAGGCGGCCCTGAAGCTCGCCCGCAAGGTCACCGGGCGGGAGACCGTCGTCTCCTTCACCAACGCCTTCCACGGGATGTCGCTCGGCTCGCTCGCCGTCACCGGCAACTCCGCCAAGCGCGCCGGGGCGGGCGTGACGCTGCCCAACGCCACCCGGATGCCCTTCGACCACTACTTCGACGGGCAGGTCCCCGACTTCCTGTGGTTCGAGCGGCTCCTGGAGGACCCGGGCTCCGGCCTCGACCACCCGGCGGCCGTCATCGTCGAGACCGTCCAGGGCGAGGGCGGGATCAACGTCGCCCGCGCCGAGTGGCTGCGCGCCCTCGCGGACCTCTGCCGCCGGCACGACATGCTCCTGATCGTGGACGACGTCCAGATGGGCTGCGGGCGCACCGGTGACTTCTTCTCCTTCGAGGAGGCGGGCATCACGCCCGACATCGTCACCCTGTCCAAGTCCATCAGCGGCTACGGCCTGCCCATGGCCCTCTGCCTGTTCCGCCCGGAGCTCGACGTGTGGGAGCCCGGCGAGCACAACGGCACCTTCCGCGGCAACAACCCCGCCTTCGTCACCGCCACCGCCGCCCTCGACGCGTACTGGCGTGACGGCGCCCTGCGCGAGCGCACCCTGGGCCGGGCCGGCCGGGTGGAGAGCGCCCTGCTCGACCTGTGCGGGGACGACGAGCGGTCGGGCATCGCGGTGCGCGGACGCGGCCTCGTGTGGGGCCTGGAGTTCGCCGACGGGGAGCGCGCCGACGCCGTGTGCCGGCGGGCCTTCGAGATCGGCCTGCTCCTGGAGACGTCCGGACCGCACGGCGAGGTGGTCAAGCTGCTCCCGCCGCTGACCGCGACGGACGACGAGCTCGACGAGGGCCTCGGCATCCTGGCCCGCTCCGTCCGCCACACCGCCTGACCCGTCCGGCAGCGACCCACCCCGTCCGCCACACCGCGACACCGCGACACCGCGAGAGGAAAACATGATCGTCCGTTCCTTCGACGAGCTGGAGAACACCGAGCGGCACGTGAGGGCCGCCTCGGGCACCTGGGAGAGCAAGCGCATCGTCCTGGCCCGCGAGCGGGTCGGCTTCTCCCTCCACGAGACGGTGCTGTACGCCGGGACCGAGACCTCCATGTGGTACGCGCACCACGTCGAGGCCGTCGTCTGCACGGCCGGCGAGGCCGAACTCACCGACCACGAGACGGGCCTCACCCACACCATCGTGCCCGGGACGATGTACCTGCTCGACGGGCACGAGCGCCACACCCTCAAGGTCAAGCGGGACTTCCGCTGCCTGTGCGTCTTCAACCCGCCCGTCACCGGGCGCGAGGACCACGACGAGAACGGCGTCTACCCCCTGCTCAGCGAGCCCGAGCCGACCGACGCGAGCGCCGCGGACGACGCCTGACCCGACTGTCCCGCCGCGCTCCACCGCACGCCCCGCACGCACCCGTACGAGACGCACGAAAGGAAGGCACACCGCCCCATGGCCTCCGCACCCACCCGCCCCGTCGACCTCTACCCCACCCGCGGTCCCCGGGAGGAGCTGATCGGCCGCAAGGACCCCGTCGTGTGGTCCGAGCCCGGTACGCCCGGCCCCTTCTGGGCGCGCGAACTGGAGGACTACGACCGCGACGGGTTCGTCACGGTGGACGAACTCGTCACCCCGGACGAGGTCGACGCGCTCCGGGCGGAGCTGGACCGGCTCGTCACCGACCCCGCCGTCCGGGCCGACGAGCGGGCGATCGTCGAGCCCAGCTCCCAGGAGATCCGCTCCGTCTTCGAGGTGCACCGGATCAGCGAGGTCTTCGGCCGGCTCGCCGAGGACCCGCGGGTCGTCGGCCGCGCCCGCCAGATCCTCGGCTCCGACGTGTACGTGCACCAGTCGCGGGTCAACGTGAAGCCGGGCTTCGGCGCCAGCGGCTTCTACTGGCACTCCGACTTCGAGACCTGGCACGCCGAGGACGGCCTGCCGCAGATGCGGACGGTCTCGGTGTCGATCGCGCTCACGCCGAACCACACCACCAACGGCAGCCTGATGATCATGCCGGGTTCGCACCGCACCTTCCTGGGCTGTGCCGGTGAGACCCCCCGGGACAACTACAAGAAGTCGCTCCGGATGCAGGACGCGGGGACGCCCTCGGACGAGGCGCTCACCACCTTCGCCGAGGCCTGCGGCATCCGGCACTTCACCGGGCCCGCCGGCTCGGCCACCTGGTTCGACTGCAACGCCCTGCACGGGTCGGGCGACAACATCACCCCGTACCCCCGCAGCAACGTGTTCCTGGTCTTCAACAGCGTGGAGAACCTGCCGGAGGCGCCCTTCGCCGCCCCGGTCCGGCGCCCCTCCTTCATCGCCGCGCGTCCGTAGCCCCCGGGCGCACGGACACGGAAGGGGCCCGCACTCCGGGGGAATCGGAGTGCGGGCCCCTTCCGTCGACGTGCGCCGGACGCTCACCCGGCGCTCGGCCGCCCGAGCATGCCCTCGCGCAGCCGGTTGAGGCTGCGGGCCAGGAGCCGCGAGACGTGCATCTGGGAGACGCCGAGCCGCTCGCCGATCTGCGCCTGCGTCAGCTCCTCCACGAAGCGGAGGTGGAGCAGCAGCCGGTCGCGCTCGTCGAGGGCCACCACGAGCGGGGCGAGGGTGTGGAAGTCCTCGAAGAGTTCGAGCGCCGGGTCCTCCCCGCCGATGAAGTCGGCCAGGGCCGCCTCGTCCTCCTCGTCGCCGCCGTTGATCGCGGCGTCCAGCGAGGTCGAGTTGTAGCCGTTCGAGGCGATCTGCGCCTCGACCACCTCCTCCTCGGGGAGTCCCATCAGCAACGCCAGCTCCGCGACCCTGGGGGCCCGGCCGAGCCGCGAACTCAGCTCGTCGGTCGCCTTCGCCAGCTCCACCCGCGCCTCCTGGAGCCGGCGGGGGACGTGCACCGCCCAGGTGGTGTCGCGGAAGAAGCGCTTGATCTCGCCCACGATGTACGGCACCGCGAAGGTGGCGAACTCCACCTCGCGCGAGAGGTCGAAGCGGTCGATCGCCTTGATCAGGCCGATCATGCCGACCTGGACGATGTCCTCCATCTCGTCGGCCCGCGCGCGGAACCGACCCGCCGCGTACCGCACGAGCGACATGTTGATCTCGATCAGGGTGTTCCGGACGTACTGGTATGCCTCGGTGCCCTCCTCCCGCTCCGCCAGCTCGCGGAGGAACACCTTCGTCAGGTTGCGGGCGTCCTGTGGGGCCACCTCGTGGGGAGCCTCCAGGACGGGCAGGTCCTCACACGTACCGCTGGTCACGTACGTCGCCATCGCCTTGGCCGTCTCGGTCCGCACGCGACAACCTCCTCTTCCTCACGGTCCGTTCAGCAGTTCCGGTTCTCGTACCCCCGCTTCCCGAACGCACTCCCCGAGAAGGGGCGTCGGCTCCGCCCGGAGTGGCGGGCATCACTTCTGCGCGAACGGGCAGGCGAATTACATCACGTGTTGATGAACCAGGAAGAAAGGGACCTGCGATGAACACCCGGAGCGACACCCGGTCCCGTACGCCAGCGGCCCCGACGGCCCGTCCCGGCGCCGGAGCGTACGGGCCGTCGCCGATCGGTACGCCCGCGCAGGCGCGGCAGCTGGTCTGCCACACGCTCGCGGCCCTCGGCCCCCTGCCGACGGACCAGATCGACGACCTGCTGCTCGTCACGTCGGAGCTGGTCACGAACGCGCACCGGCACGGGGGCGGGGTCACCGACTTCGGCATAGCCGTCGGCCCCGACCGCGTGACCGTGTCCGTGGCGGACGCCAGCGGGGAGGCACCGCGCCAGGACCTCCACGACGAGCTGCGTCCCGGCGGCTTCGGCTGGCCGATCGTGCTGCGCCTGTGCCGGGAGGTCACCGTGGACGCCCGGCCGGACGGCAAAACCATCCACGCGGCGGTGACGGTGGACAGGTGAGCGGCGGACCCGCCCGGACGCGCGGGTCGGCGGACGGAAGGACGAGAGGGGTGACCACGCCCGAAGCGTGGTCACCCCTCTCGCGTACCCCTTTACGGGGATGATGACGGAACGTTTGTTCAGAGGAGGTCCCGACGGTCGTCCTCGGTGACCGTGGGGGCGACCGGAGGGACGATCATGCGGCGACGGCGCAGCACGCTGACGTAGGCCGCCGTTCCGATGATGCCGACGGCCATGAGGATCAGGCCGACCAGGTCGAGATTGACCCCCTCCATCTGCCAGTCCGACGCGAACGTGAGAATGGCCCCCACCGCGATCAGAATGATGAAAGCTCCCAGACCCATGATTCCTCCCTTAGTGGGTTGGACGGTCATCGGGTACCCCGGACCGGCGTCCTCATCCCCGATGTCCTTTCACAGGCCGTTCGGTGACCGTAAGTCAGGAACCCGTCCGCGCGGGCTCGTCCTCCTTCGACGGTCCGGGCACGTGCTCCGGCGGACCGTGCAGCCGTACGGAGTCGGGGCCGGCGGAGTGGCGTTCGGCCCAGGTCTCCAGGGCGGCGCGGCAGGCGTGGTCGAGGTGCTGGAGCCCGGAGAGGTCGAGTTCGACCGGGCGGTCCCTCGGCAGGTCCTCCAGTGTGTCGAGTATCTTCGGCAGCCGCAGGAAGGTGACGTTCCCCGACAGGCTGACGCGCACCGGCCCGTGGCCGTCGTCGGTCCGCTCGACCCGCAGGTGGGAGGCGTCCCAGGCCGCCTTGGCGACGGAGAGGACGAGTCCGATCAGGACCCCCTCGAACATGTTGACCGTGACGATCGCCAGGGCCGTCACGACGAGGACGAGCGCCTCGCCCCGGTGGCCGCGCCACAGCGCGGCCAGTCCCTTGAAGGGGATCAGCTTCCAGCCGGCGTGGACGAGGATCCCGGCGAGCGCGGCGAGCGGCACGTACTCCAGGGTGGCGGGCAGCAGGGCCGCGAAGAGCAGCAGCCACACGCCGTGGAGGACCCGGGAGGCCTTGGTCCTGGCGCCCGCCTGGACGTTGGCCGAGCTCCGTACGATCACGGCGGTCATGGGCAGGGCGCCGAGCACGCCGCAGACCGTGTTGCCGACGCCCTGGGCGAGCAGTTCCCGGTCGTACTCGGTGCGGGGGCCGTCGTGCAGCCGGTCCACGGCCGCCGCGCTGAACAGCGACTCGGCCGAGGCGATCAGCGCGAAGGCGAGGACGGTGCCGAGCAGGGCGACGTCGGCCAGGCCGGCGAAGGCGTCCGCGCCGGGCACGCGCACCGCGTCCAGGACGCCGCCCACCTTCACGGTGGCGACCGGCAGGTCGAGGAGGGCGGTGGCGAGGCCCGCGAGGAGGACCGCGACGAGCGCGCCGGGCACGGCCCGCGCCCTCGGGGGCAGGTGTCGCCAGCCCACGATCACGAGGATCGTGCCGGCGGCGACGGCGAGCGGGATCAGGTTGGCGGTGGCGGTCAGCGCGCCCACCAGGGCGGCCGGCAGCCCGGCGAGCCGGGCGAGGCCGGAGTCGGGGGCGTCGAGCCCGGCAGCGGCGTAGAGCTGGCCGGCCACGATGACGAGGCCGATGCCGGCGAGCATGCCCTCGACGACCGAGAGGGAGATGGCCCGGAACCAGCGGCCCCATCTCAGCAGGCCCATGAGGATCTGGAGCAGTCCGGCGAGGAGCACGATGACGCCGAGCGCGGCGAGGCCGAAGGTGCGGACCGCCTCGAACACGAGGACGGTGAGGCCGGCGGCGGGCCCGGAGACCTGGAGGCTGCTGCCTCTCATGAGGCCGGTGACGATTCCGCCGACGATGCCGGTGATCAGGCCGAGCTCGGCGGGCACGCCGGAGGCGACGGCCACGCCGATGCAGAGCGGCAGTGCGACGAGGAAGACGACGAGGGAGGCTGCGAAGTCCTGCCGTAGGCGGGGAAGTTCCCGGAGGCGGGGCAAGGAGGGCGGCATGCGGATCTCCCCTCATGGGATCCGAGGTGCGGGGGGCGGGCCGGTGGTCGCGCGGGCGAACGGGACGGGCCGGGACGGCCCGTGGCCGGGCACGGCGCATCCCTCCCCGGAGTCCCACCGGCATCACGCTTCACCAAGACAAGGTCAAGCGAAGACCAACGAAGGGTAATACGCACTGGTGGGCCCGACCGTGAACAACCCGGCCCCCGGTGGGGTTTTCCGACTGGAACCGGACGGAAGTTGACGCGATCACCCCCGCGGAGGGCGCGCGGGGGCGCGGAGTGCCGGGGCGCATCGGGTCACAGGCGCCCGCACACGCGCACGGCGGGAGGGCGTACGGTCGCCCGGCCGGGGCTCACCCGGGCACCGGGCCCGGCTTCACCACCAGTAGGCGGGGTACTTCGGTGCCGCGCGGCGGACGCGGGAGGCGGCGAACGCGGTCAGGACGAGCAGGACCGTGGAGCCGAGGAGGAGCGGGACGAACCGGCCGGGCGCGGGCGCCTGGAGCACGACGACGACGGCGGTCGCGCAGGCCGGCGAGTGCGGGGTGCGGGCCAGGGTGGTGAGCGCGAGGGTGACGCCGGCGGCGACCGCAGCGGCCCAGGCGCTGCCGCTCGCGGCCGCGGCCACCGCGTATCCGGCGGCGGCCCCGAGCAGATGGCCGACGACCACGCTCCGGGGCTGGGCGAGGGGCAGGGCGGGGGCGCAGTGCACCAGGGCGGCACTGGCGGCGAGCGGGGGTATCAGGACGGGTTCGTGGAGGAGGGCGCCGAGGCCGACGAGCCCGAGGAGGGTGGCCGTGGCGGCGCTGACGCTGTGGACGGCGGCCGCGGGCGCGGGGCGGGCGGGGGCCCGCCCGGCCAGCCTCGGCCGCCGGGGGGCTTCCGGACCGGGGGCGGCGACGGAGCCGGAGCCGGGGGTGGTGCCGGAGTCGGGAGCGGCGGGGACGGCGCCGGGGGTGGTGCGGGGAGCGGCGGGGGCGGTGTCGGTACTCATGCGATGCGGTGTTTCCGGGGCGGGCGGCCGTGGGCCGGGCGAAGTGGGGACGGGTGGTCGTACGGGTCCCTGTGGTCGACAGTCGGCCCGGTCTCGCGCCCGGTCCTGGTGCGGCGGCGCGACCTCCCACCACTCTAACCAGCGGTTTCGTGGCGTCGCGGGCGGGGTCGGGGGAGGATCCCGGCATGAACGAGACTCCGTCCGCCGACACGACCGGCGCACCCGGCCCGTACGACACGCCCGACCCGTACGACACGGCCCCCTCCTTCCACCTCCTCCCCGGCGCCCCGGACTCCCCCGTCCTGCTCCACGTGCCGCACTCCTCCCGCGCAGTGCCCGCGGACGTGCGGGCCGGGATCCTGCTCGGGGACGACGAACTGGGTCGGGAACTGGACCACATCACCGACGCCCACACGGCCGGGATCGCCGCCTCGGCCGCCGAGGCGGCCCGCACGGCCCCCTGGCGGTTCGTCAACCGGCTCTCCCGCCTCGTCGTCGACCCCGAGCGCTTCCCGGACGAGCGGGAGGAGATGGCGGCCGTCGGGATGGGCGCGGTGTACACCCGCACCACGCACCGGGCCGAGCTGCGGCCGGCCGGGTTCGACCCGGAGCCGCTGCTCGACCGCTACTTCGCGCCGTACGCGCGGGGCATGGCCGAGGCCGTGGCCGACCGGCTGGCGGCGACGGGCCGTGCGGTGGTGATCGACGTCCACTCGTACCCGAGCGAACCGCTGCCGTACGAGCTGCACGGCGAAGGGCCCCGGCCGCCGGTCTGCCTCGGCACGGACGCCTTCCACACGCCTCCCGCGCTGCTCGACGCGGCGCGGGAGGCGTTCGGCGGCTTCGGCGGGGTGGGGACGGACAGCCCCTTCGCAGGGACCTACGTGCCGCTGCCGTACTACGGCCGGGACCCGCGGGTCGGGGCGCTGATGATCGAGATACGCCGGGACCTTTACATGCGCGAGCCGGGCGGCGCGGCGGGCCCGGGGGCGGAGGCCCTGGGGGCGGCGCTGGCGGACCTGGTGGACGCCGTGTCCCGTACGGCCTGAGCGGTGTCCCCGCCGGCTCGGACAGGACCATGTCCATACTGGCGTAAAATAGGGCAAATGAGCATATCCAGGTACGAGCTGGTGTTCACCGACGTCACGGGCGCCACCCAGGACGTCGTGGTCGTGGAGCGCACCCTCTACAAGGGTTCCGGGGGGCATCCGATCTACACCGACCCGACCGGCATCATCCGCGCCGAGATCAGCGACCGGGGCGAGGTCCGGGTCATGCCTTCGGGAGGGCACCAGGACCCCGCCCACGCCGTACGGGCCCGCGCCCTCCCCGAGGGCGAAGCGGAGGATCCGGCCGGTACCGATCCCTCCGCGTCCTCCGCCTGACACCGCGCGCCTTCCGCCCCGGGCCCCGGTCGCCACCCCCGTTTTGGTTTGTCGGACGATCGTCAATACGATCCGGCGATGATCACGAGAAAACGGCTGGCGACCGGGGCCTGCGCGCTGCTCGCCGCCCTGGGCGCCGCGCTCCTGCCGACGCACGCGGCCGCCGACACACCGGTGGCGAAGGAATCCCCCAAGGTCGAGCTGGTGCTCGACGTCAGCGGCTCCATGCGCGCCCAGGACATCGACGGCAAGTCCCGCATGGCCGCGGCGAAGCAGGCCTTCAACGAGGTCCTCGACGCGGTGCCCGAGGAGGTGCGGCTGGGCATCCGCACCCTGGGCGCCGACTATCCGGGACAGGACCGCAAGCAGGGCTGCAAGGACACCCGCCAGCTCTATCCGGTGGGGCCGCTCGACCGGACCGAGGCCAAGACCGCGGTGGCCACCCTGGCCCCCACGGGCTGGACCCCGATCGGTCCGGCGCTGCTCGGCGCGGCGAAGGACCTGGAGGGCGGTGACGCCACCCGCCGGATCGTGCTCATCACGGACGGCGAGGACACCTGCGCCCCGCTCGACCCCTGCCAGGTGGCGCGGGAGATCGCGGCGAAGGGCATCCACCTCGTCATCGACACCCTGGGCCTGGTGCCGGACGCCAAGACCCGGCAGCAGCTCACCTGCATCGCGGAGGCCACCGGAGGCACGTACACCTCGGTCCACCGCACCGAGGAACTCTCGCGTCGCGTACGGCAGTTGGTCGATCGCGCGGCCGACCCGGTCGTCACGCCCGTCGCCACCAGGGGCACCGCGCGGTGCGCCGACGCGCCGGAGCTGAAGCCCGGCCTCTACACGGACCGCGAGACCTTCGGCGAGCACCGCTGGTACCGGGTGGACCTGCTGCCCGGCCAGGAACTGCGCGCCTCCGTCAGCGTGTCGGCCGATCGCGCCGTCAACAACGACTACGGGGTGCTGCTGCGCGCCGTCACCCGCCACGGCCGGGAGATCACGCGCGGCTCCGAGGCCGGCGACGGCCGCACGGACGTCATATCGACCGGGCTGCGCTACCCGAAGCCGGAGCTGGACGGTGTCGACGCCGACGACCTCAAGCCGGCCGCCGAGACGGTCTGCCTCCAGGTCAGCAACTCCTTCTCCGCTCCCCCGTCGGTCAAGACGGCGCCCGGCATGCCGATCGAGCTGACCGTGGACGTCGTCGACGGTCCCTCGACCGCCTCGGACGTGGCCTCGTTCGGTCTCGGCCGGGGCTGGTGGCTGCTCGGCGGGCTGGTGCTCGCCGGTTTCCTGGCCGGTCTGATCTGGGGCTGGCTTTCCCGCTGGCGCGTCGCCGTCTGGAGGACCCACTGATGCGCACCGTACGCACGCTCGCCGCGGCCGCGCTCGCGGGCGCGGCCCTGCTCGGGCTCGGGGCTCCGGCCGCCGTCGCCGACTCCCCCTCCGCCACGGCGTCCCCGGACACCGGTTCCACCGCCGGGCCGACGGAGGCGGGCACCACCTTCCGCACCGCCGCGCGGTTCCTGCCGGGGCAGCGGGCGACCGCGCAGGCCGCCACGGGCGACTACCTGTACTGGGTGTTCCCGGCGGACACCGGGCAGCGGCCGACGGTGAACGCCGCGGTCACCCTGCCGGACGCGGCCCTGCGGCACGGGCCCTCCACCTGGCGGATCGACGTGTACGACGGGCTGCGGCGCCGTCAGCCGTGCATGTACGGGACGCAGTCCCGCACGGCGGGCAAGGACGCCCCGAAGGTGGAACTCGCCTGTGTGCTGCGTCCGGTCCGCGCCTCGGCCGACGCCTGGGCGAACGATCCGCTGCCGGGCAGCTACTACGTCCGGCTGACCGTCACGGGCCTGCCGGACGAGGACCTCGGCCAGCCGTTCGACGCCCGGCTCGGGGTGGACGTCAAGGACGAGGGCGGCGCCCACGCCACGGACGGAGCGCTCGCCGCGCCGCTCGTGCCGGGCGCGGTGACCGCCGACCAGGCGGAGGCGGACGCCGACGCGGGCCGTCCGTCCGCCGTCGAGGCGGCGGCGCCGGAGGACGGCTGGTCCTCCGGCTGGTGGTCCGACCGCTGGCTCTGGACCCTGGCGGGCGGCGTCCTCGCGGCGCTCGCCGGCATCGGCGGCTACGTCCTGACGCGCGGCGCGGGCCGTCCGTCCCGGGTCCCGCCGGCCGCCTGACCCTCCCCCGAGCCGCCGAAGGCCCCCGCCGCTCCGACGCGGCGGGGGCCTTCGCCCGTCCCGGGCCGCCTCTACGGTCCAGGCCGTTGACCATTCAATATAATTAGATGGATTTGCCCCGTTTCCGACAGGTTCGTCTGGTAAGAGGCGTGGATAACGAGCCGAGAGAGAGCAGGAGGGTCGACATGATCGCCCGAGAGCAGATCCACGCCGTGCTGGACCACCCCGTCTACGACGCCGAGGGCAAGAAGGTCGGCGACGCGAAGCACATCTTCGTCGACGACGCGACCGGCCTGCCGGAGTGGGTGACGGTGAAGACCGGCATGTTCGGCACCAGTGAATCCTTCGTCCCGATCAAGGACGCGGCTCTGGTCGACGACCACCTGGAGGTCCCGTACCCCAAGTCCACCATCAAGGACGCGCCCAACGTGGACGTCGACGCCGGCGGACACCTCTCCGAGAGCGAGGAGCACCGTCTCTTCGAGCACTACGGCATCGCGTGGGACGACGCCTGGCAGCAGGCCAACCAGCCCGGTGAGGGCGGCTGGGCCCACGGCGGCACCGGAACGGCGGCGGGCACCGCGGCCGGCATGGAGACCGGCACCGCGACCGGCCCCATGGGCACCGCGGAGGGGTTCACGGCCGGCAGCGCCGCCGGACGCGTCGCGGACACCGGCGACGAGGCGATGACCCGCTCTGAGGAGCAGATGCACGTCGGCGTCGAGCGCACGGAGGCCGGACGGGTCAGGCTGCGCAAGTACGTGGTGACGGAAGAGGTCCAGCAGACCATTCCCGTGTCCCACGAGGAGGTGCGGATCGAGCGGGAGCCGATCACGGACGCCAACCGCGGCGAGGCCCTGTCCGGCGCGGAGATCACCGAGGCCGAGCACGAGGTCATCCTCCACGAGGAGCGCCCCGTCGTGGAGACCCGGACCGTTCCGGTCGAGCGGGTGAGCCTCACGGCGGACGAGGTCACGGAGGAACAGACCGTCTCGGGCGAGGTCCGCAAGGAGGAGATCGAGGTCGAGGGCCTCGAGGACCCGGACGACCCCGACACCCCGCGCAGCCGCGGCCGCGGGTACTGACCGACCGACGAACGACCGGTGCCGCCCCGCGAGCCGGGGCGGCACCCCCCGTACGGGAGCTCACGCTCCCCGGCGCGAAGGCGAAGTCGCGCCGCGCCGGTGGCCCGCCCTTCCGGGGGCGGGCCACCGGCCTTTCGCGGGCGGGCCACCGGCCTTGTCCCGTCGGGGCGGTCCGTCACGGCATGCGGCGGGCGCCCTCCAGGACCGCCTGCCGGATGCGGTGGTAGGTGCCGCAGCGGCAGATGTTGCGGATCGCGTCGAGGTCGGCCTCGGTGACCTCGCGGCCGGCCTCCCGCGCCCGCCGGACCGTCGCCACCGCCGTCATGATCTGCCCCGGCTGGCAGTAGCCGCACTGGGCGACGTCGAGGTCCAGCCAGGCCTCCTGCATCGGGTGGAGTTCGCTCCCGACCGTGTCCGGGAGGCCCTCGACGGTGGTGACCTCGTCGGTCGGCGCGAGGTCCTCGACGGGGACGGCGCAGGGCGTGAACTCCCTGCCGTTGAGGTGGCTCGTACAGGCCCGGCAGACGCCGACCCCGCAGCCGTACTTGGGGCCGGTGACGCCGAGGACGTCCCGGAGGACCCACAGCAGCCGGACGTCGCCCTCGACGTCGACGGTGACGGCCTCGCCGTTCAGGATGAAGGTGTGCTGCGGCACGGGGACTCCAGGTCTCAGCGGGCGCGGTCGCGGCCGTCGACGGGCGAGGCGGGGATCGGCGGGACGGTCGGCAGCGGGGTGAAGGCGAGCGGTTCGGCGTGGTTGAGGGGGAAGACCGTCGGCATCGTGCCGGTCGCCCGCCCGTAGGCGCAGGCGACGGCGGCCATGGCCCCGGCGACCGCCAGCTCCCCCGCGCCGCCCGGCTCGTCGCCGGTCGCGGGCATCACGATGATCTCCAGTTCCGGCGGGGTGTTCCACTGCCGGGTGTAGAAGTACTGGTCCCAGCTGCCTTCGAGGAAGTGACCGTCCTCCAGGTGGAGCCCGGAGGTCAGGGTGAGGGCGATGCCGTCCGCGATGCCGCCCATCATCTGGGCCTCCAGGCCGCGCGGGTTGACGGCGAGGCCGACGTCGACGGCGCAGACCACCTTGGTGACGCGCGGACCGGTGTACGCGTTCGGGACCTTCCGGCCGGTGGTCTCCGGACGGCAGTCGATCTCGGCGAGGACCGCGACGGCCGAGTGGTACTCGGTGTGGACGGCGACGCCCTGGGCGGTGCCGGCGGGCATGGTCCGGCCCCACTTCCCCGCCCGCGCCACCTCGTCGAGGACGGCGCGGGCCCGCGGGTCCTTCACCAGGCGGCGGCGCAGCGCGTACCCGTCCTGGCCCGTGCGCTTCGCCACCTCGTCCAGGACGAGTTCCTGGGCGCAGCGGACGTTGGGCGAGTAGATGTTCCGCATGGAGCCGGTGTTGAAGCCCTTGTCGGTCTCGGCGAGCAGCTGGGTGGTGACGCCGAGGTGGTAGGGGCTGATCTGGGTGAGCTGGAACATCGTCTCGGAGAACGTCAGGTCGGCGACGGGCAGCCGGGCCGCCTCCGCCGTGAGGAGTTCGCCGATGCCGTGCCCGAAGTCGGTGGCGATCGAGGTGTGGCGCTGCTCGTACGTGAGGATCTCGCCGAGCGAGTAGGTGGCCCGCACCCGCGAGGTGGACATCGGGTGCGTACGGCCCTGGCGGAAGTCGTCGGTGCGGTGCCACATCAGTTTGACGGGCTTGCCGAGGGCCCGGGAGATCTCGGCGGCCTCGTGGGCGGCGTCGTGGAAGAGCTTGCGGCCGAAGGAGCCGCCGCCCTCGGTGACGTGGACGCGGACGGCGGAGGGCGGCAGGCCCAGTGCGAGGGCGATCTGCTCCTGGGCGACGACCGGGGCCTTGAGCGAGGCCCAGATCTCGGCGGAGTCCTCGCGGACGTCCGCGATCGCGCAGTTGGTCTCCAGGGCGGCGTTGCTGGCGAAGTGGAAGGTGAAGCGGGCGTCGACGGCCTTGGTGAGGAGCGGCAGCGGCGGGACGACCAGCGGGAGTTCGGCCCGGCGGAGCTTCGCCAGGACGGTGGCGTCGGAGGCGCCCTCGGCGGTGCCGGGTCCCCAGTCGACCCGGAGGGCGCGGACGGCGTCGACGCACTGGCCGAAGGTGCGGCCGCGGACGGCGACGCCGGTGGAGACGGTGACGACGTCGGTGACGCCGGGCATGGCCCGGACCTCGGCGAGGTTGGCGACGGAGCGGACCCTGCCGTTGATGGTGGGCGGGCGGCAGACCATGGTGGGCAGCGCGTCCGGGACCGGGAGGTCCATCGCGAACCTCTTGCGCCCGGTGACCGCGGCGAGGGCGTCGATCCTGTTCCGGCCGGTGCCGACGACCCGGAAGCGGGAGCGGTCCTTGAGGGTGACCGCGACGGCGGAGTCGGAGACCGCGGCCGCCTTCGCGGCGAGTTCGCCGTAGCCGAGGAGCGCGCCGGTCGGGGAGAGGACGGCGCCGGCCTTCGTGGTGAGGGTGCCGACGGCCTGGCCGAGGACCAGGGAGGCGGCGTGCAGGAGCCGGCCCCGGGCGACGGCGGCGGCGACCCGGAGGGGCGTGTAGGTGGAGACGGTGGTGTTGGAGCCGCCGGTGAGCTGGTTGAAGAGCAGCTCGGGCCGGGCGTCGGCGAGCGTGACCCGCACCTTCTCCAGGGGGAGGTCGAGCTCCTCGGCGACGAGCATGGCGCTGGAGGTGGTGACGCCCTGTCCCACCTCGGCGCGGGGCAGGGCGAGGTGGGCCGTGCCGTCGGGGTCCAGGCGGATCGTGAGGAGGTGGCTGGTGGGCAGGGCCGCGAGGGTGAGCAGGTCGTTGAGGTCGAGGAGTTCGGCCGGGCCCGGGAGCGAGGGGACGAGCGCCGGGGCCGCGACGGCCTCGCGGGGCGCGAGGACCTCGGCGCCGAACTGCGCGGCGACGGTGAGGGTGGGGGCGGCGAGGACGTAGCCGAGGAAGCGGCGGCGATCGATGCCGGTCCCGTCGCCGGGGCCCGGTTCGCCGTCCGTGTACGGCCCGTCGGCGCCGCTCGTCTGGTGGTCGTCACGCCCCGGGCGGCGCCTCGTCATCCGGTTGCCCTTTCCCCACGGCCCCGGCCCGTACCGCCGGGTCACCTCGAATGCGCCGATCATCGCTCATGTGGGCGGCCCGCGGGGAGGGGTCGGAGGAGGCGATCGTAGGGTGCCGCCATGACCGAAGCCGCGCACGTCACCGCCACCCGCCGCTCGTACGACACCGTCGCCGCCGACTACGCGCGGTTGCTCGCCGGTCAGTTGGACGCGGTCCCGCTGGACCGGGCGGTGATCGCCGGGCTCGTGGAGGAGGTGGAACGGGCCGGCGGGCCCCGCACGATCGGGGACCTGGGCTGCGGGACGGGCCGGGTGACGTCCCACCTGCGGAGCCTCGGCGCCGACGCCTTCGGGGTGGACCTGTCGCCGGGCATGGTCGCGGTCGCCCGCGCGACCTGTTCGGGGGTGCGCTTCGAGGTGGGGTCGACGACGGCGCTCGACCTGCCGGACGCCTCGCTGGGCGGGGTCCTGTCCCGGTACTCGACGGTGCACATGCCGGAGGACGAACTCGCTTCCTCCTTCGCGGAGTTCCACCGCGTCCTGGTACCGGCCGGGCGGCTCCTGATCGCCTTCGAGGTGGGCGACGAGCGGGTGCGGCTGGAACGGGCGTACGGGCACGAGGTCGCCCTCGACGTGTACCGCCGGTCACCCGACCGCGTCGCGGAACTCCTGGCCGCGGCAGGTCTCGTCGAGTCGGCCCGCCTGGTGCGGGAGCCGGATCCCGAGGAGAAGACGCCGCAGGGCTTCCTCCTGGCGCGCAGGCCGCGCGGCTGAACCGAACCGGGGGCGCGCGCCGCACCGGGCCTCCGCACCGCTCCGGGAGCCGGCGCGCTTCCGGAGCCCGGCCCCCTTCCGGAGTCCCGCGCCGCTCCTGAGCTGGGCGCGGGAGATCCGGGCGCGCTGGCCGCCGCCCGCGATCAGGGCGTTGACGGAGGCCATCGGGTCCGCGCCGACCGACCGGGCGATCAGGGCGCCGACGAGCACCGGCCCGAGGGCCACCGCGAGGGCCGTACCGGTGGCGGTGACGTGCTGGAGGGGGCGGGTGCGCCGGGCTTCGGAGGTCATGTCCCCAGTCAAGCGGCGGACGGGCGCCCGCCGTATCGGTCGGCGTACTCAGACGCGCGCGCCGCGCTACTCAGGCGGGGGTGCGCACGGGGTCCCGGGGAGTTCGCCGCCGGGGCCGGCGTCCGTCCGCGCGAGCCCGCCGAACCGCCCCGGCGTACCGTGGGCGGGCCGACCGTACGAGCACGAAGGAGCCCCGCCGCCATGGCCGACTACCGGATCGAGACCGTCCGCACCGGGTACCGGAACTGGACCGCCCGCAACGACCGGGGCGCGGAGGTGCGGATGGCCGCCGCGGACGACGCCGACGCGCAGCCCTCGTTCACTCCGGTCGAGCTGCTGCTCGCCGCGATGGGCGGCTGCGGCGGCCTGGTGATCGACCGGACCGCGCGGGCGGTGGACCACGACGACCTGCGGATCGTGGTGGAGTCGGTCTCCGGCCCGGAGGACGACGGCCGGGTGGGCCGGATCCGGGTCAGCTACGAGTTCGACCTGCCGGACAGCAACCCCAAGGCGGCGGAGGTGTTCGCGCGCGGGGTGCGTCTGACGCACGAGAAGTTCTGCACGGTGAGCCGGACCGTGGAGCACGGCGCCCGGGTCGAGGCGGTCCTGCCGGACGGCACGGTCGGCTTCGAGGGCTGAGGCGCGGCGGGGCCGGGCCCCGTCGCCTCGTGTTCCCCGAACCGCGCGGAGCGCAGCGCGTCCGGCTCGCGCGGGTCGAGGCGCACGGGGCCGGGGGCGTGGCCCCCGTACGAGAAGACGGGCGGTCCGATCCGTGAGCGGAGGGGGCGGCGGGCCCCCGCGATGCCGGCGGCCGGCGCCCCGGACGGACGATGGTTCGGGCCGCCCGGCATGCGGGCGGGACCACCCCTTCCTACGATCGGTGGAGGGACACGTCTCTCCGCTCGGTCCGAGCGGAACGGGAGCGAGGGAACATGGCAGTCGAGGACCCCGCCTCCGAGGGCCGGCCGGCGGATCTCAAGCACAACGCGATCGGCTTCGTCGACGCGCTCGTCATCGGGCTCAACTCCACCTCGCCCGCGTACTCCATCGCCGCCGTCATCGGCCCGATCGTCGCGCTCGCGGGGATCTACGCCCCCGGGGTGATGGTCGCGTCCTTCGTCCCGATGCTGCTGATCGCGTCGGCGTTCTACTACCTGAACAAGGCCGACCAGGACTGCGGCACGACCTTCTCGTGGGTCACGCGGGCGATGGGGCCCTGGGCGGGCTGGCTGGGCGGCTGGGCCATCGCGATGACCGGCGTCCTGGTCGTCGGCTCGCTCGCCGACGTGGCCGTGAGCTTCGGACTGCTCGCCGTCGGCCTCGACGGCTGGGTGGAGAACGCGTTCGTGCGCCAGCTGCTCACCGTGCTGCTCATCCTCGTGATGACGGCCGTCTGCGTCATCGGCACCGAGCTGTCCGCCAAGGTGCAGAACGTGCTGATCCTGGCCCAGGTCGCCTTCCTGCTCGTCTTCGTCTGCGTGGCGCTGGCCAAGGTGTACGCCGGGACCAGCTCGTACGACTCGGTGGATCCGTCGCTCGACTGGCTGAACCCGTTCGGCGCCGGCGGCGCGGCCCTCACCGGCGGACTGCTGCTCGGCGTCTTCATCTACTGGGGCTGGGAGTCGGCGGTCAACCTCACCGAGGAGGTCGAGGACTCCGCGACCGCCCCCGGCAAGGCGGGCCTGTGGTCGACCGTGATCCTGCTCGTGACCTACGTGTCCGTGGGGTTCGCGGTGGTGGCCTACGCCGGTCCCGCGTTCCTCGCCGAGAACGCCGGCGAGGAGGAGTTCGTCTTCGCCCAGCTGGCCGGGGACGTCCTGGGCGGCTGGGACTGGGTGCTGCTGCTCGCCGTGTGCACGTCGGCGATCGCCTCCACCCAGACCACGATCATCCCGGCCTCCCGGACCGCCCTGTCGATGGCCCGCCGCCGGGCGCTGCCCGCGTACTACGGGCACATCAGCACCCGCTTCCGCACCCCCGACGTCAGTACGTGGTGGGTCGCCGGGATCGCGATCGCCTGGTACCTGACGGTGAACCAGATCAGCGAGAACGCGCTCCTGGACTCGCTCACGGCCCTGTCGCTGCTCATCGCCTTCTACTACGCGCTCACCGGGGTGGCCTGCGCGGTCTACTACCGCCGCCACCTCTTCGAGAGCCTGCACAACTTCCTGCTGATCGGGCTCGGCCCGCTGGTGGGCGCGGGGCTGCTGACGTGGCTGCTCGTGCGGTCGGTCTCGGACATGGCCGACCCCGCGAACTCGTACAGCGGCAGCTCGTGGCTCGGTCTCGGCCCGCCGCTCGTCATCGGCCTCGGCATCGCCGCCGTCGGGGTGGTCGTCATGATCGTGTGGCGGCTGCGGGCGCCCGCGTTCTGGGACGAACGCCCGGGAGTGGCCGATCCGGACGTGGTCCGGGGCGTCCGGGACGGCGGGGACGGTCACGGAGGGAAGGGCTGAGATGTCGATCGTGCTCGGGTACGACGAGTCGCCGGGGGCCGCCCGCGCGCTGCGGATCGCGGTCGAGGTGGCGGCCGCCTTCGACGAGACCCTCGTCCTGGTCTACGGGGCGGCGGCCCCCGGCCCCACCGGGGAGGAGTACCGCTCCCACTACGACGCGATCCGGCAGGCCGGCCGCACCGGCCTCGAACACGCGGTCGCGGAGGCCGACCGGGCGGGCGTGCCGACCGTCGTCGAGGTGATCGACGAGAAGCCGGCCCAGGCCCTCGTCGACGCGGCGACCCGGCACGCGGCCCGGGCCATCGTGGTCGGCAGCTGGAGCGAGAGCCCGATCCGCGGCGCCCTCCTCGGCTCCACCCCGCACAAGCTCCTCCACATGTCGACGGTGCCGGTGCTCTGCGTGCCGCCGGAGGAGTGAGGGCCGTCCGGACGGCGGGCCCCGGGGACGGCCGGGTCAGCGGACGACCGTGACCCGGGCCAGGGCCCAGGAGGTGTGGTCGAAGGAGGTCCGGTCGTTGGCGTCGGTGACCTCCAGGCGGAGGACCCGGACGCCCCGGACGTCGAGGTCCAGGGCGACGGGGCCGGTGGCGGCGGTCAGGACGCCGGTGGCGTGCAGGACGCGGTCGTCGCCGTACACCGTGGCGCGGGTGGCGCCGACGGAGCTCTGGCGGGCCGAGAAGTCGTCGATGCCGACGAGGGCGGTGAAGCGGTCGCCGACGCCGCCCAGGTGGAAGGCGACGTCGCTGTACGCGTGGACGCCGAGGCCCTTGGGGTACGTGGTGCCGCCGAAGGAGATCGGGGTGCCGTCGCCCGCGGCGTTCTTGCCGTTGGAGGCGTCGCGCTCGACCGGGCCCCAGCCGTTGACGGCGCTGATCCAGGGCAGATCGGAGAGGTGGCTGTCCCGGGTGGGCGCCGGGGGCGGAGTGGTGACGGATCCGGCCGCCGCGTACCGCACCGGGCCGCCCGGGGCGGTGGCGGTGCCCTCGGCGGTCGGCGTCCACGGGGTGCCCGCCGGGGCGCCCGCGGGCGGGGTGACCTGCCAGGCGGCGGTGAGCCGCGCCCCGGGGGCGAGCCGCGCCGCGGTGGTGGCCGTGGTGGCGCGCACGGTCCAGCCGGCCGGGGCGTTCAGGGCGAGGGCGGCCGAGGTCCAGGGGCGCGCCGAGCCGTTGGCGAGGACGGCGGTGGCGGTGAAGGGCTTTCCCGGCACGGCGAGGGGCGGGACCGTCAGGGACGCGCCGAACGGGGTGCGGGGGTACCGGTCGCTCCAGGAGGAGCGCATCAGGGCGACCAGTTCGGCGACCCGGGCCGGGTACCGGGCCGCGACGTCGGACGTCTCGCCCTTGTCCGTGGCCAGGTCGTACAGCTCGACCTGCCACTGGTCGTCGGGCAGGGCGCGGTCGCGGACGGGGGCGAAGCGGACCGCCTTCCAGCGGTCCTTGCGGAGCGCCTCGGCGAGCCAGGTCGCGCGCTGCTTGTCCTGGGCGTTGGCGCGGGAGGTGACGCCCTTCTCGTCGCGGTACCAGTAGAGGTGGTCGTGGCGGGCCGGTTCCGTGCCGCCGGTGAGGAGGGGCGCGGCCGACAGTCCGTCCACGTCGGCGGGGGCGGGGGCGCCGCCGAGCTCCGCGAGGGTGGGCAGGAGGTCGGTGAGCGGGGTCGGGCGGTCGGTGGTGCCGGGCAGGACCCGGCCGGGACCCCAGGCGACGAGGGGGACGCGGACGCCGCCCTCGTACAGGTTGCGCTTGTAGCCGCGCAGCGGTCCGTTGGAGTCGAACAGGTCCGGGTTGACCCCGCCCTCCTCGTGGGGGCCGTTGTCGCTGGTGACGAGGAGGACGGTGTCGTCCTCCAGGCCGAGGGCGCGCAGCCGGTCGACGACGTCGCCGACGAGGGCGTCGAAGAGGCTCACCTGGGCGGCGTGCCCCTTGTTCGCCTCGCTCCAGTTCCGGGAGGCGTACGCGCCGGTGTCGGGGACGTCGCTGGGGGCGTGCGGCACGGTCGGGGTGAGGAAGAGGAGGAACGGTTCGGCCGCGTGCCGGTCGATGAAGTCGAGGGCCCGCCGCCTCAGCAGGTCCGGCGCGTAGGCGCCCTTCGCTCCGTTCGCGTTGGCGGGGATCGTCTCCTTGGCGCCGTCGTGCCAGAGGTACGCCGGGTAGTACTGGTGCGCGTGGCCGTGGTCGATGTAGCCGTGGAACTCCTCGAAGCCCCGGGCGTTGGGGTGGCTGTCCTGGCCGGCGCTCTCCGGTCCGAAGCCCCACTTGCCGATGAGGCCGGTGCGGTAGCCGCGGGCCCCGAGCAGCTGGGCGAAGGTGGTGTCGGCGGCCGTGAGGGAGCCCTGGGCCCCGGACGGGTTGGCCCGTACGGTCGCGTGCCCGGTGTGCAGGCCGGTGAGGAGCGAGCAGCGGGAGGGGGCGCAGACGGCGGCCGTCGAGTAGGCGTCGGTGAACCGCAGTCCGTCGGCGGCGAGCGCGTCGACGCGCGGGGTGGAGATGAGCTTCTGGCCGTACACGCCGAGCTCGCCGTACCCGAGGTCGTCGGCGAGGACGACGATCAGGTTCGGCGGCCGGACGGCGGCCGTCCCGGACGCCTGCCGCGCCGTCCCGGTCTCCCGCGCCTCGGCGGTGCCGGTCGCCGGCAGGGCGCCGAGGCCGAGCGTGGCGGCGGACCCGGCGAGGAAACGGCGGCGGCTGGGCATGGCGGGCTCCTCGGGCAGAGGGCGGGTGAGGGACGGGAGGGCCGGGAAGCAGCCGTACGGGCTTCCGGCCCCCGCCGATCATGGACGCGCCCGGCCCGGCGGACCATGCACGGGGCATGAAGAACGTGTGACACGGCGCCGGGCGGGGGCCGGTCACGGCGTGCGCGCGGGCTCCGTCTCCTCCCGGGCCTCCCGGCGCGGGAGCAGCAGCGGGGTCGCGAGCAGCAGGACGCCCGCCAGGGCGATGGCGGTCCGGGGCCCGGTGACCGCGGCGAGGAGGCCCCACAGGGCGGTCAGGGCAGCGATGGAGATCTTGCCGGTGACCGACCAGGCGGTCAGGACGCGGGCGACCCGGTCGGAGGGCGTCAGGGTGAGGCGCCGGGCGGCGAACACCGGGTTGAACACGCCCGTGCAGGCGATCAGCGCGAACTCGACCGCCATGACGAGCAGGAGGCCGGTGACGCCGGGGTGGACGAAGGCGAGGCCGACCGACCAGAGGGCGCGCAGCGTGCCCGCGGTGCGCAGGACCCGGTGCCGGCCGAACCGTGCGACGAGCCGTCCGGCCAGGCGCGCGCCCAGGAGGCCGCCGAGGCAGGGGACGGCGAAGGCGAGGCCGTACTGCCAGGGCGGGAAGCCCAGCGGTCCCAGCATGAGGACGGCGAGCAGCGGCGCGACGGCCATGATCAGGCCGTTGACGAGGACGGTGTGGAGGAAGAGGGGGCGCAGGACGGGGTGGGCGAGGATGTGGCGCCAGCCGGTGAGCAGGTCCCCGGCGTCCGGCCGGGGCGGCCGCCCGGCGGGATGCTTGCGGGGCTCCTCCGCCCGGATCGACCGGAGGCCCGCCGCCGAGAGGACGTAGCTCACCGCGTCGGCCACCACCGTCGCCACCGGGCCGAGGAGGGCGATCAGGCCGCCGCCGAGCGGCGGTCCCAGGACGGTGGCGGTCCAGTTCGTGGATTCCAGGCGTCCCTGGGCGGTGACCAGGTCGTCGGGGCGGACGAGCCACTTCAGGAAGGCGCCGGAGGCCGCGCCGAAGACGATGTCGGAGGCCGCCACGACGACGGCGGCGACCAGGAGGTGGGTGAAGCCGAGCAGGCCGAACGCGTACGCGGCGGCGACGCTCAGCAAGGCCGCGCAGCGGACGAGGTCCGCCGCGACCATCACGGGCCGTTTGCGGCGGGCCTCCGTCCAGGGGCCGAGCGGGATCGCGGCGGCCGCGCCCACGGCGGCCCCGAGGGCTGCCAGGGCCGACACCTCGGCGGCGCCCCGGTGCAGCACCGTGATCGCGATCAGCGGGAAGGCGTCGAACGCGAGCCGGGTGCCCACGGCACTGGCCGCGTACGCCGCCCACAGCCGTCCGAAGTCCCGCCCGAGGGGCGTCCCGCCCGCCATGTGCCCGTACCCCTCTCGTCGTCCCGGCGCGGTCGCGCACCGGCCGCCCATCAAAGCCGGATCGGGGCGCCCCGGCCAAATGCGCGCTCGTACGCCGGGCGGCGGGTCCTAAAATCGGGAGGTCCAGGCGGAAGGGAGCCGGTGATGAGGTGGAGCGTCGACGCCCTGGTGGGGGTGCTCGTCGTCCTGACCGCCTTGGGACTCATCGCGACGGGCATGTTCCGCGAGGGGTGGTCCGTGCGGCCGTTCGCCGCCTCGCGCGCGCGTGGCTTCGCCCAGCGGGAGTACTCCCGGAACCTCCAGCGGGCGGCCGACCACGTGATCGCGTCGGCCCGCCGGGCCGCCGGCGAGGGCGAACCGGCGATCGTCACCGTGGCGGCCGTGGTGCGGACGGCGGAGGAGCGCTACGGGTACGACACGGTGGAGCGGCGGCACGCGGCGGCGGCGCTGCGGCGCCGGTACGAGCACGGGCGGTGCGCCGCCGACTGCGTGACGGACGCCTACGGCTGAGCGTCCTCCCCGGGCACGGGCGTCGCCTGGTGGTAGTACATGCGCATGCGTCCGCCGTCGGCCTCGGGGGCGCGGCGCCAGACCGAGCTGCGCCGGGCCCGGTGGCCGTCGCGGACCGTCTCGAACGTGAGGTGGACGACGCCGGGCGCGAGCGGTGTCCCGGTGACGGCGGACGGCCGGTAGTGCGTTCCGTCCTCGGGGTCGCCGGCCATGTCGGGGAGGGCGGCGAGCATCTCCTCGTACGTCCAGCGGCGGCCCGAGGCCCCGACCTCGGTGAACTCGGGGTCGAGGAGTTCGGCGGCGAGCGGGCGGGAGAGGCGTACGGCCGGGTCGAGGAGGCGCAGTTCGCCCTCGACGGCCTCGGCGACGTCGGGGTGGCCGGAGGGGTCGGGATGGTCGGCGGGAAGCGCTCGGCGGTCTTGTTCCATGACGGGATTGTCCCCTCCCCCGTACCCGCCGACCAGGCGTTTTCCGGGTCGGCGGATACGGGGCGGGCTCCTACTCGAAGGCCGCGGCGGCCTCCTTCAGGGCGGCGGCGACGGTCTCGGGCGCATCGGGGCCGGGGGCGCCGGGCCGGTAGGTGACGGAGCGGAGGCGGCCGGTGAAGCGGAAGGAGCGGTGGCGTTCGTGGAGCGGCCAGGAGACGGGGGACTTGCGGTCGACGCCGACGCTGATGCCCTGGAAGGGGGCCATGCCGATCAGCTGGTGGACGCTGTCGGGTGCGGCCCGGTGCTCGCCGTCGACGGTGACGGCGAACCGCCAGCGCAGGCCCTCCTCGGCGGTGGCGGTGACGCGGACGTCGTGCGGGCCGGGGCCGAGGGGTCCGGCGTCGGTCTCGTGGAGGGTGCCGTACTCGTTGTACGCGAGGACCAGGCGCCCGTCCTCGACGTACAGGCTGTAGCCGCCGCCCTGGTCGCCGTGGGAGACGAGGACCCCGTCGCCGGTCTCCTCGATGTCGACGGCGATCTCGAAGGAGCGCAGGGAGACGAGCCGGGAGGAGCGGTAGCGCTCCAGCTCGGGGGTGCCGGGCAGCAGCGTGAGCGGGCGGGTCAGGCGCTGCTCGGCGGGGTTGCGGCGGGCGAGGGCGCCGCTGTGGTCGGGCAGCGGGAAGACGCCGTTGCGCCGGGCGGCGTCCTCCCAGGCGGCCGACAGCTCCTTGACGAGGTCGGGGTGGTCGGCGGCGAGGTCGTGGATCTCGGTGGGGTCGGTCCTGATGTCGTACAGGGCCCACTCGGAGTCGTCGTAGGGGGCGCCGGGGCGGTGCAGGGTGACGAGCTTGTGGCCGTCGCGGTAGTGGCTGCGGTTGCCGGTCATCTCGCAGTACTGCTCGGGGTGGGTCGAGTCGTGGGCCGGGTCGGCGAGGACGGGGGTGAAGCTGACGCCGTCCGGCTCCTGGAGGGGGACGCCCCGGCGGCTCTCCGGCCGGGCGAGACCGGCGAGTTCGAGGAGGGTGGGGGCGATGTCGGTGACGTACTGGTACTGGGGACGGAGCCCGGCGGCGAGGCGGCCGTCGCGGACGCCCTCCGGCCAGGACAGGACGAAGGGGACGCGGACGCCGCCGGCGTAGGTGTGGCCCTTGTAGAGGCGGAAGGGGGTGTTGGAGGCCATGCCCCAGCCGCGCGGGTAGTGGACGAGGCTGCGGGGGCCGCCGATCAGCTCGGGGTCGCGGTCGACGTCGGGGTTCCAGTCGCCGGGGAGGCGGGGGTGGTGGACGAAGCGGCTGAAGTAGGAGCGGGTGCCCTCCGCGCCGCCCTCGCCGGTGCCGCCGTTGTCGGAGGTGAAGACGACGATGGTGTTGTCGAGTTCGCCGAGCGCGTCGAGGGTGGCGGTGAGCCGGCCGAGGTTCTGGTCGATGTTGTCGACGAGGGCCGCGTACACCTCCATGTAGCGGGCGTAGAGACGCTGTCGCTCCTCGGTGAGGGAGTCCCAGGCGGGCACGTCGAGTCCGGCCTCGCTGTTGCGGGCGGGGAGTTCGGTGCCGGGCGGGAAGAGTCCGGCGGCGAGCTGGGCGGCGAAGCGGCGCTCGCGCAGGACGTCCCAGCCCTCGTCGTAGCGGCCCCGGTGGCGGGCGATGTCCTCGGCCCTGGCCTGGAGCGGGCCGTGGACGGCGTTGTGGGCGAGGTAGAGGAAGAAGGGCTTGTCGGGGTCGTGGGCGCGCAGCGACTTCACCATGGAGATCGCCTGGTCGGTGATGTCGTCGGTGTAGTAGTAGTCGTCGGGGAACTCGTCGATGTCGAGCGGGCTGTTGTCCCGGACGAGCTGGTGCGGGTGGAAGAGGCTGGTGAGGCCCTCCAGGACTCCGTAGTACTGGTCGAAGCCCTTCTGGAGCGGCCAGTTGCCCCGGTGGTCGGCGGCGTTGGAGGCGGAGTCGCGGACGAGGTGCCACTTGCCGACGGCGTAGGTGGCGTAGCCGGCGTCGTGGAGGAGTTCGGCCAGGGTGGGGATGTCGTCGGCGATCTCCATGCCGTAGCCGGGGAAGCCGGGGTCGGAGTTGGCGACCATGGCGTAGCCGACGCGGTGCGGGTTGAGGCCGGTGAGCAGGGCGGCGCGGGCCGGCGAGCAGAGCGGCATGGTGTGGTAGTTGGTGAGCCGCACGCCGTCGTCGGCGAGGGCGTCGAGGACCGGGGTGGGGATCTCGGAGCCGAAGGGGCCGATGTCGCTGAAGCCCATGTCGTCGACGAGGACGACGACGATGTTGGGGGCCTTGGCGGGCGGTGCGGTACGGGCGGGCCAGGCGGGTTCGGACTCCGCGAAGGTGCGGCCGACGCGTCCGGCGAAGCCCTCGTAGGGGTCGCGGCGGGGGGCGGTCGGGGCGGTTTCGCCGGGGGTGCCGGTGGTCATGCGGGGGCGGGTCCTTCCGGGAGGAGCGAGCGGGCGACGCGGAAGCCGCCGTGGCCGGTCGAGGAGTCGGGCGTGTTGTGGGAGCGGGCGGCGACCCGGTAGCGGTTGCAGTAGGAGGAGTGGCAGAGGTAGGAGCCGCCGCGGATGACGCGCTCGGCCGTCTCCGCGGAACCGGTCGGGTCGAAGGCGTCGGCAGGGGCGAAGGCGTCGGCGCACCACTCCCAGACGTTGCCGGAGGTGTTGTACAGGCCGTGGCCGTTGGGCTCGTACGCGGTGACCGGGACGGTGCCGACGCGTCCGCCGGGCCGGTCGGAGCGGTGCGGGAAGTCCCCGAGCCAGGTGTTGCACCTCTCCCGGCCGTCCGGGGTGAGGTCGTCGCCCCACGGGTAGCGGGCGCCGTCGAGGCCGCCGCGCGCCGCGTACTCCCACTCGGCCTCGGTGGGCAGCCGGACGTCCGCCCAGGCGCAGTAGGCGAGGGCGTCGTCGTACGAGATGTGGACGACGGGGTGGTCGGCGCGGCCTTCGAGGTCGGAGCCGGGGCCCTCCGGGGCGTGCCAGGAGGCGCCCTCGACGCCGAGCCACCAGGGGGCCTGCGGGACCCGGCCGAGGACGTGGCGCTCGGCGGCGGGGTGGAGCAGGAGGTGGAAGACGAAGGAGGAGCCGAAGCGTTCGGCATCGGTGCGGTGTCCGGTGGCTTCGACGAACCGCGCGTACTGCTCGTTGGTGACGGCGGTGGCGCCGATCGCGAAGGGGGCGACGGTCACCTCCCGGGCGGGCCCCTCGTGGTCGGCGGGGTAGCCCTCGCCGAAGGCGTCGCCCATGCGGAAGGCGCCGCCCGCCAGTTCGAGCAGGGGCTGGGGCGGCGGGGCGGTCCGTACGGTCGGCAGCGGGAGCAGTTCGACGGCGGCCGGGTGGCCGCTCCCGCCCGCGCAGGTGCGGCCGGGGGTGCAGCAGGCGCTCACGCGGACACCGCCCCGGCGGTGGCGGGCACGGGCGCGGCCGTGACCGGTACGGGTTCCGGCGCGGCGGCGAGCAGCGCGCGGGTGTAGGGGTCGCGGGGCCGCTCGCACAGCTCGTCGGCGGCGCCGGTCTCCACGATCCGGCCCTCGTGCATCACGGCGATGCGGTGGCTGACCTGGCGGACCACGGCCAGGTCGTGGGCGATGAAGACGAGGGCGAGGCCCAGGTCGCGCTGGAGGTCGGTGAGGAGGCCGACGATCTGCGCCTGGACGGAGACGTCGAGCGCCGAGACGGGTTCGTCGCAGATGAGGACGGACGGCTCCGGGGCGAGCGCGCGGGCGATGCCGACGCGCTGGCGCTGGCCGCCGGAGAAGGAGCGCGGGTGCCGGTCGGCGGCGGCCGGGTCGAGGCCGACGAGGCGCAGGAGCTCCGCGACGCGGTCGGCCCGCTCGGCCGGGGCGACGGTCCCGAAGGCCCGCAGCGGCTCGGCGACGATCTCCCCCACGCTCATGCGGGGGTTGAGGGAGGCGTACGGGTCCTGGAAGACCATCTGGACGCGGCGGCGCACGGCGCGCAGCTCGGCGCGGCCGGGGCGGGTGACGTCCTCTCCGTCGAGGAGGATCCGGCCGCCGTCGGACGGGTGGGCGTGGGCGAGGACCCGGGCGAGGGTGGACTTGCCGGAGCCGGACTCCCCGACGATGCCCAGGGTCTCGCCCGCCGCGAGGGTGAGGGAGACGTCGTCGAGGGCGGTGAAGGTGCGGCGGCCCCGGCCCCGGTACGTCTTGCGGAGCCCTTCGGCGGCCAGGACGACGGCGCCGGGCGCGGGCCGGTCGATCCGGGCGGGCGGCGGGGGCGGCGGCAGCGGCTCGGCGCGTTCGGCGGCGGGCAGGCAGGCCGCGCGGACGGTGCCGGTGAGGGCGACGAGCGGGGGCGCGGTCGTGTGGCAGTGGTCCTCGGCGAGGGCGCAGCGGGCGGCGAACGCGCAGCCGGCGAGGGGCAGGGAGAGGTCGGGAGGAGTGCCGGGGATGCCGGTGAGACGGGTGCCGGAGGGCGCGGAGAGCCGGGGCACGGCGGCGAGCAGGCCGGCCGTGTAGGGGTGCCGGGGGCGGGTGAGGACCTCGGCGGTGGGGCCGTCCTCGACGACGGTGCCGCCGTACATGACGAGGACCCGTTCGCAGGCGCGGGCGACCACGCCCATGTTGTGGGTGATGAGGACGAGGGCGGTGCCGGTGGTGCGGGTGAGGTCGCCGAGGAGGGTGAGGATCTGGTCCTGGACGGTGGCGTCGAGGGCGGTGGTGGGCTCGTCGGCGAGGAGGACGTCGGGTTCGCCGGCGAGGGCCATGGCGATGAGGATGCGCTGGCGCTGGCCGCCGGAGAACTGGTGCGGGTGGTCGTCGAGGCGGCGCTCGGGGTCGGGGATGCCGACGAGGCGCAGGAGTTCGAGGGCGCGGGCGCGGCGGGCGGCCTTGCCGGGGCGGGCGGGCCTGTCGGGGCGGGCGGGCCTGTCGGCGGCCCCGTCGGTGCCGGTGCCGGTGCCGTTCGCGCCCGTGCGGTCCCGGTCGCCGTGCGCCCTGAGCACCTCGTCGAGGTGGCGGCCGATGCTGAGGACGGGGTTCAGGGCCGTCATCGGGTCCTGGAAGATCATGCCGATCCGGGCTCCGCGCACCTCCCGCAGCCGGTCCTCCGTGGCCGTGGCGAGGTCCTCCCCGTCGAGGAGGACGGAGCCGCCGGTGATCCGGCCGGTGCCGGGGAGCATCCGGAGCAGGGCCAGGGCGGTGGTGGACTTCCCGGAGCCGGACTCGCCGACGACGGCGAGCGTCTCGCCCCTGCGGAGCGTGAAGGAGACGTCCCGCACGGCGTGCAGGGGCCGGCCGTCGGGGGTGGTGAACCCCACGTCCAGGCCCCGGACTTCGAGGAGCGGAGGGGTGGTCATCGGCGTATCTCCCGGTTCAGTGCCTCGGCGACCAGGGAGAGGCCGAGGACGAGCGCGGTCACGGTCACGAGCGGTCCGGCGGCGAAGTGCGGGGCCTGGGCCAGATAGGGCATGGACTGGCTGAGGACGGCGCCGAGGGTGGGTTCGGGCGGCCGGACGCCGACGCCGAGGAAGCTCATGGCGCCTTCGATGAAGACGGCGACGGTGAGGGAGACGGCGATCTGGACGACGAGCGGGTCGGCGGCGTTGGGCAGGACGTGCCGGGTGAGGATCCGGCCGCCGGAGGTGCCGCCGACGCGGGCGGCCGTCACGTACTCCCGGCCGCGCTGGACGAGGATGCCCGTGCGCAGCAGCCGTCCGAAGACGGGGATCTCGGCCAGGGCGATCACCAGGATCACGGGCAGCCGGCCGGGGCCGAGGATGGCCGTGATGGCGAGCGCCAGGATCAGTCCGGGGAAGGCGAGGACCAGGTCGAAGAGGCGCTGGACGACGGTGTCGGCGACCGGGTGGGCGGCGGCGGCCAGGGCGAGGAGGCAGCCGAGGAGCGCGCCGAGCGGCACGGAGACCGCGATGATGCCGAGGTCCGCGCGGATGCCGTGGAGCAGCCGGGACAGCAGGTCGCGGCCGAGGTCGTCGGTGCCGAGCGGGTGTCCGGGGGTGCCGGGTCCGGCGAGCGTCAGGGCGCTCTGGTCGGTGGGGCCGTGGCCGGAGAGGAGCGGGGCGAGGAGTCCGGCGAGGACGACCAGGCCGACGAGGGCGAGTCCGGTGCGGCCGCGCGCGGTGGCGAGGGCGGCCCGGTAGGGGTGGCGCGGCCGGCGCGCGAGGGGCGGCGCGGCCTTCGTGAGGGTGCTCATGGCGGTCACTCCCACCTGATCCGGGGGTCGAGCCAGGCGTGGACGAGGTCGGTGAGGAGCTGGACGAGGACGAAGACGGTGACGAGGAGGAGCAGGAGGTCCTGGACGACGGGGTAGTCCCGGCGGACCAGGGCCTGTTCGGCGAGCTGGCCGAGGCCGGGCCAGGCGAAGATCGCCTCGACGAGGACGGCGCCGCCGAGGAGGTTGCCGGTCTGCATGCCGAGGAGGGTGACGACGGGCGGGAGCGCGTTCGGCAGGGCGTGGCGCCACAGCAGGCGGCGGGGGGCGACGCCGGCGGCGGTGGCGGTGCGGACGTAGTCCTCGCCGAGGGCGCGTTCGATGCCGTCCTTGAGGTAGCGGCCGAGGACGGCGGCGCTGGGCAGGGCGAGGCAGAGGGCGGGCAGCAGCAGGTACTGGACGCCCAGGTCGGGTGCGGCGAGCAGGGGGACGCGGCCGCCCGGGGGCAGGACGCCGAGGAGGACGGAGAAGAGGAGGACGAGGAGGACGCCGGTGACGAAGGGCGGCACGGCGAGGGCTCCCGTGGTGAGGACCCGTACGGCGGTGCGCACCCAGCGGTTGCGGGAGGTGGCGCCGAGGATGCCGAGGGCGGCGCCGAGGACGACGACGAACAGCAGTGCGCCGAGGGTGAGTTCGACGGTGGCGCCGAGTCCGTCGCCGATGAGGTCGGCGGTCTGTCCGCCGATCGCGTAGGACGGTCCGAGGTCACCGGTGAGGAGGTCGCCGAGCCAGCGGAGGTACTGGGCGGGCAGGGGTTCGTCGAGGCCGAGGCGCGCCCGGATGGCGGCCTCGGTCTCGGCGCTCGCGTCGGGTCCGGCGAGGACGGCCGCCGGGTCGCCGGGGACGAGCCGGAGGACGGCGAAGGCGACGAAGGAGGCGACGAGGAGGACGAGGAGCGCGGAGGGGAGCCTCCGCAGCAGGTAGCCGCGCATCTCAGCCCGCCAGGTGGGCGTCGTCGAGGTTGAGGTAGGTGAACTTGTTGAGGGTGACGCCGCGCAGCTTCTTGGCGGCGACCTGGACGGAGCCCCGGATGACGAGGTCGATGATGAACGCCTCGTCGAGGAGGGTGTCGGTGATCTGCTGCCGCAGGGCGTTGGCGCGGGCGCCGGTCTCGGGGGTGGTCCAGGCGTCGCGGACGACCTTGGTGTAGTGGGCGGAGCGGAACCTGGAGGTGTTCTTGGCCTCGTTGAAGGGATAGGCGCTGACGGCGAGGGTGGACGGCTGGACCTGGGCGAAGCCGTGGCTCATGGTCCAGAGGCCGGGCATGGACTGGGAGATGAGGTTCTTCTGGGCGGTGGCGGGGTCGGTGGGTCCGAGGGTGACCCGGACGCCGATCTGCTTGAGGTCGTACTGGACGGCCTCGGCCACCGCGGTGTCGCCGGGCAGGTTGATGTGGAGGAGCGGCAGGTCGAGGGTGGTGTGGCCGGCGGACTTGAGGAGTTCGCGGGCCTTGCCCGGGTCGTAGGTGTAGTGGGTGCGGCCGGCCTCGCTGAAGGCGGGCGAGGACTTGGGCCAGGGGGTGGCGGAGGCGAGTCCGTAGCCGCCGAGGACCTGCTTGAGGATCCGTTCGCGGTCGATGCCCCACGCGAGGGCCTGCCGGACGGTCTTGTCGTTCAGCGGGGCGACGGTGGTGTTGACGCCGAGGTAGTGGGCGCCGCCGCCGGTGGCGTACTCGCTGATGACGAGTTCGGGATCGGCGGCGAGGGTGGCGAGGTTCCGGCCGGGGACGCCGTAGGAGAGCTGGGTCTGTCCGGTGCGCAGGGAGGAGAGGAGTGCGTCGGCCTGGGAGATGACGCGGAACTCGACGGCGTCCAGGTAGGGGCGGTCGGGCTGCCAGTACTTCTCGTTGCGGGTGAGGCTGAGGCCGGTGCCGGGGCTCCACTTGGTGAGCTTGAAGGGGCCGGTGCCGTTGAGCTTCTTGCCGGCGACGGCTTCCTCGACGCTGTTCCGGTCGGTGATGATCATGAACTCGAAGAGGTCGAACAGGTTGTTCACCGGGTGGGCGAGCTTGAGGGCGAGCTCGTGGTCGCCGCGCTTCTCGAAACCGGTGATCGCGGCGGCGGTTGACCTCAACTGGGCGGCGCGCAGCGGGTTCTGGAGGTTCTTCACGGCGAAGATCACGTCGTCGGCGGTGAAGGGCCGGCCGTCGTGGTAGGTGACGCCGGTGCGCAGCTTCAGGGTGATGCCGCGGCCGTCCTCGGCGTACTCCCAGGAGGTGGCGAGCTCCGGCTGCGGCGTCAGTCGGTCGTCGTAGCGGATGAGGGTGTTGTAGACCAGGCGCTGCTGGAGCGACTGGCTGCTCTGGGCGAAGAGCAGGCTGGGCGTGAAGTCCGAGTTGACGGCGACGCTGAGGGTGCCGCCGCGCCGGGGCTTCGCCGCCGCCTCGGCGCCGGCCGCCTCGGGTCCGGCCTCGGAGACCGCCGAACGGCAGCCCGCCAGGCCGAGCCCGAGCAGCAGGGTGCCGCCGCCCGCGGCGCGCAGGGTGGTGCGCCGGGAGAGGGCGGTGGGCGTGGTGGGGTGCAGCTCGGTCATCGGTGCCTGCCTGTGAAAGGGGTGGAGGTCCGCAGGGCGCGCGGAATTGTTTCCGCTGCGGAAGGAAAGAACTACGAAGGGGTACGAGGGTGCGCGGAGCCGGGTACGGAGGTGCGCGGGACCGGCTACGGGCGGCGAAGGGGTGCGGTGGCGGGGAGCCGGGGGTCACGGAGCCGCGGGCTCCGGGACCTTCGTGCCACGGAGCCGCGGAGGAGGCTTCGGGGCCTTCGCGTCACGGAGCCGTGGCGGTGCGACCGGTCGGCGGCCGGAGCGTCGGGGCGCTCGCCGGCCGTCGGCGACGGGGGTGCGGCGGGCGGCCCGGGTCCGGCGGGGCCGGTGCGGGAGGGGCGTGGCCGGTGCGACGACCGGCGCCGGGGTCAGGCGCGGACGGCACAGACCGCGCTGGCCTGTCGACAGAGGTCGACGTGCCTGCGGGAGATGAGGCGCATGTCCGGATTCACGGGAGCAATATGACAGCGGCTTCGCGGAGCGGTCAACCGGCGTTGACCGCATTCCGAGACGGAATCACTCTCCCTCCCCTGTGGGCAGAAGCTCTTCGAGGGTCTCAAGAGGCCTTCTGAACAGGGGATTCAGGAGAACCGTGCCCGCCGCGACGGGCAGTGTGGCCGGTCCGGCATGTGGACTGACGATGCGTTCGGGGTCTCCGCAGACGTGCGAGAGGTCGATCGCGGCGCCCCGGATCTCCTCCAGGTACTCCGGTTCGATGACGCTGGCCTGCTCGGTCACCACGACCAGGTCGGGGTTGAGGACGTCGAGCAGGAGCGCCACCGCGCGGCCGACCGCGCGGGCCCGTTCGCGCAGCAGCCGGTCGGCGCGCCGGTCCCCGGCCGCCGCCGCGTCCACCACGAGGGAGGTGTCGGGCTCGGGCACGATGCCGCGGCGCACGGCGGTCCGTCCGAGGGCGGTGTTCGACGCGGTCGCCTCCAGGCAGCCCGAACGCCCGCAGGAGCAGGGGACCGTGGAGTCGGGGACGGGCAGGTGCGCCACGTCGCCGGCCGCCGCCCCGGGCCCCTGGTGCACGACCCCCGCGAGCCCGACGGCCGCGTCGACGACGTTGCCGACGAAGAGGTGCACGAGGCTGCGGCGGGCGGCGGGACGGCCGAAGAGGATCTCCGACTGGGCGATGGAACGGGCGTGGTTGTCCAGGCGCACGGTACGTCCGCCGAGGCCCCGGGCGAGTTCGGCGGCGAGCGGTCTGCGGCGCCAGCCGAGGGCGTCGTGGCGGACCACCGTCCCTTCGGCGGGGTCCACCCAGCCGCCGATCGCGGCGCCGACCCCGAGCAGGGGCCGGCTCCGGGTGTGCTCGTCGAGGAAGCCGCGCAGCTCGCGGGCGAGTTCCCCAGGCAGGTCGTCCGGTGCGATGCCCCCGTGCGCGTGGGTGTGGCGGGCCAGGACCCGGCCGCGCAGGTCGACCAGGGCGAAGGTCGAGCCGGGGACGCCGAGGTGGACGCCGCCGACGACGGGTCCTCCACCGGCGCCGATGTGCAGGTCGACGGGGATCTGGGGCCGCCCCACTCCCCCGCCGCCGGCGAGTTCGGGCAGTTCGCGCAGGAGGCCGAGCCGGGTGAGGTCGGTGGCCTGGCGGGAGACGGCGGCGGGGCTGAGCCCGGAGAGCCGGGCGACGGCGCTGCGGGCGACGGGCCCGTGGTCGAGGACGGTCCGCAGGACGGTGGCGGCGTTCGCCTCGCGCCTGCCGTCGCCCGCCATCCGGGGGCCGTGCGGGCTGGTCGTGGTCATGGGTGCCTCTCTGGTCACTGTTGCGGCGGTGTGAAATCCCGTACGCCCGCCGGTACGGCCGCCGCCTGCCGTACGGAACCGGCCGCGTCCGCCGGACGGGAGGGGATCATCGCTGGTCAAGGGGTGTCCGGCGGGGTGCGGGAGGGCGGGCCGGCGGCACCGGGCAGGCGCCGATTCAACCACCGGGGGCGGCGGTTCGGGGAGCGGACGGGCGCTTGACGGGCGGCGGCGGGCGCTGCGAGGCTCCGGGACATGTTCGCGACCTCCTCCTGTCCCGCCGTCTCCGGCGTCTGACCCTCGCGACCCTCCGCGTGACCGGTTCGCCGGCTCCGCTCCCGTGACCCGGCCGCCGCCGGACCCGCTCCGTACCGCACCGGGCTCTTCACCCCGCTCCCGGGCCCGGTGGGCATACGCCTCCGGTCCGGCCTCTCCGTCGGTTCATTACTTCCGCTCCGAGATTAATTCCTCCGGGCCTGTTCACCCGGACCTCCGAAAGGACCCGCCATGGCGACCGCCACCACCTCTCCCGACGTCCGGCAGGACACCGACCAGGGGATCACCGTCCGGAAGGTCGGCGGGCGCCTCGGCGCCGTCATCTCCGGCGTCCGCCTCGGCGGCGACCTGCCCGCCGAGACCGTCGCCGGGATCCGCGCCGCGCTCCTGGCGCACAAGGTCGTCTTCTTCCGCGGCCAGGACCACCTGGACGAGGAGGCCCACGAGGCCTTCGGCCGCCTCCTCGGCACGCCCGTCGCCCACCCCACCGTCCCCTCCGCCGACGGCCGCTACTCGCTGCCGATCGACTCGGACTTCGGCGGCCGGGCCAACCAGTGGCACACCGACGTCACCTTCGTCCCGGCCTACCCGGCCTTCTCGATCCTGCGCGCGGTCGTCGTCCCGCCGTACGGCGGCAACACTCTGTGGGCGAACACGGCGACCGCGTACGAGAACCTCCCCGAGCCGCTGCGGGCGCTGGCCGACAGCCTGCGCGCGGTGCACTCCAACGACTACGACTACGCGGCCCTGCGCCCCGGCATCCTGCCCGAGCAGCTCGCGCGCTTCCGCGAGATCTTCTCCTCCACCAAGTTCCTGACCGAGCACCCGGTCGTACGGGTCCACCCGGAGACCGGCGAGCGGACCCTGCTGATCGGCAACTTCGTCCAGCGGATCAGCGGTCTGACGGGCGCCGACTCGCGGGACCTGTTCTCCCTCCTCCAGCGGCATGTCGAGCGCCCGGAGAACACCGTCCGCTGGCAGTGGCAGGTCGGCGACGTCGCCATCTGGGACAACCGCGCCACCCAGCACTACGGCGTGGACGACTCCGACGAGCACGACCGCAAGCTGCGCCGGGTGACCATCGACGGCGACGTGCCCGTCGGCGTGGACGGGCGCTCCTCGGTGCTGCTCGCGCCCGAGTCGGTGCCGGACCCGGCGTTCGGCATCGCCTCCGGCGCCTCGGCGGCGGACGCGACGGCCGATGCGGCGGCCGGCGTGGCGGAGACCTCCGCCGCATGACGGGAGTCCCGCCCCGGGTGATCGTGGTCCTCACCGACCAGCAGCGGTGGGACACCGCGGGCGTCCACGGCAACCCGGCGGGGGTGACCCCCGAGTTCGACCGGATGGCCCGCGAGGGCACGCTGATCGAGCGGGCGATCACCCCCAACCCGGTCTGCGCGCCGGCCCGTTCGGCGCTCCAGACCGGCCGCTGGCCGACCTCCACCGGGGTCTTCCGCAACGGCCTCCCGCTGCCGGAGGACGTCCCCACCCTCGCCTCGGTCCTCGGCGCGGCGGGGTACGCGACCGGTTACATCGGCAAGTGGCACCTGGCCGGCGAGGAGAACCCGGACGGCCCCGTGCCGCCCGGGCTCCGGGGCGGCTACGCCCACTGGCTGGCCTCGGACCGGCTGGAGTTCACCTCGGACGCGTACCGCACGGTGGTGCACGACGAGGAGGGCGAGCCGGTCCGGCTGCCGGGCTACCGCTCGGACGCCCTGGTGGACGCGGCGATCCGGTTCGTCGCCGACCACCACGACCGGCCGTTCCTGCTCTTCCTCTCGCTGCTCGAACCGCACCACCAGAACCCCACGGACGACTACCCGGCCCCCGCCGGGTACCGGGAGCGGTACGAGGGCCGCTGGCTGCCGCCCGACCTCGCCGCGCTGAGCCCCGGCGCCCCGCACGGCGGCGCGCACCGGCACCTCGGCGGCTATCTGGGGCAGGTCAGGCGGGTGGACGAGGGCGTGGGCCGGCTCCGGGACGCGCTGCGCTCCCTGGGCGTCGAGGACGACACGGTCCTCGCCTGGACCGCCGACCACGGCTCCCACTTCCGTACGCGGAACTCCGAGTACAAGCGGTCCGCGCACGACTCCTCGGTGCGGGTGCCGTGGGCCCTGACCGGTCCCGGCTTCCGGGGCGGCGGGCTGGTCCGGCGGCCGGTGTCCACGGCCGACCTGATGCCGACGCTGGTCAAGGCGGTGGGGCTCGACGTGCCCGAGGGGGTGCAGGGCCGGTCGCTGCTGCCGCTGGTCGGCGGCGGGACGGACCCGGGCCGGCCGGAGTCGGTCTTCGTCCAGATCAGCGAGGACCAGGTGGGCCGGGCCGTACGGACCGAGCGGTGGAAGTACGTGGTGTCGGCGCCGCCCGGGACCGACGCCTGGCGCGAGACGGCGGCCGACCGCTACCGGGAGACGGAGCTGTACGACCTGGACTCCGACCCGTACGAGCTGGAGAACCTGGTGGGGCTCGCCTCGCACCGGGAGGTGGCCGACGGGCTGCGGGAGGCGCTGGCCGGGTGGCTGCTGCGGGTGGAGGGGACGGAGCCGGCGGTCGAACCGGCCGAGCCGCGCTCGCTCCCCCAGCGGAGCCCGGACTCCTTCCCGCACGGGCGGGTGCCGTGGGAGGGGGGTGAGGTTCGGGCACCACTGAGACGCGCGACCACGGGTCAGGCAGGTCAGGCAGGTCAGGCAGGTCAGGCAGGCTTGGCGTAGTCGCCGAAGCCCGACCAGTCGAGGACCACGCACGGCTCGTCGTCGAGGACCCACGCGTCGTGACCGGGCTCGACCTTCATGAAGTCGCCCGGTCCGAACTCCTCGGTCTCGCCGTCGTCCATGACGACCTTCAACCGGCCGCTGACGACGTACCCGACGTGGGCGGCCCGACAGCTGTCGGTGCCCGCGATCGGCCCGACGTGTTCGGTCCACCGCCAGCCCGGTTCGAACACGGCGCGGCCGACCGGGCCGCGCTCGTCGGTCAGCAGGTCGAGCCTGCCCTTGCCGTCCTCGAAGGGACGGGTCTCGTCGGCTGAATCGAAGCTTCTCCGCACGATGCCGGTCATCGTCCGCTCCCGGCGCTGAAAGGTCGGTTCCCCGAGTTCCCTTCCAGGCTACGCCGTTCTCCGCAGGCCGGCCGCTTGCCGAACGGTCGATTCCCTTTGGCGGAACCCAGCACATCCGCAGTGCGAATTCTGTACACATCCCCCAGGGGACAGAACTACACATAAAGGCCAGATAAGAGCACAATGAAACAGCGGCGCAATGCGCCGCAAGCGCGGCCCGACATGCAAGACGCCAGAAGGAGGCGAGTCACATGGCCGACGTCTCTCATCGCCACGGTGATATCTCGGGACACCCCGACGCACCGGAAATGCGGGACCGATACGCCCGTATGCTCCAGACCCGAGGTGTGGCGGCGGTCGAGGAACTCGTGATCCTCGCCGGGATCTACACCGCGATCTCGGCGTGGACGGTCCACTTCGCCGCGGCACGACCGGAACTCGCCATCAGCAACCTGGTCGTCGGCATCGGCATCGCGGTCCTCGGCCTGTGCATGTCGATGGTCCCGGAGCGGTCGCAGGACCTGAACTTCGTGGTCCTGCTGCTCGGTGCGTGGCTGATCGTCTCGCCGTGGGTGGTCACGCGGGGCCCCGACACGGGCATGATCCTCAACAACGTCATCACCGGGGCGTGCGTCTGCCTGTTCGCCCTCACGGCCGGCGGACTGCTGATGAGCAAGCGGAGGACGTGATCTCCGGATCCTCCCCGACCCCGTCCGGAACGGCGGCACCTCAACTCCCAGGAGGTGCCGCCGTTCGCCGTCCCCCACGGGCGAACCGCATCCACACGGTAACGAATTGACCCACGCGGTTTCGGCCACCTAAGTTCTGCGTAAAGCTTGCTCCACAGGGACAGGCTCTCCCGCTCGCATACCCAGTCCTTGGGGGGACAAAGTGAACTGGTACCTCGACGTTCTCAAGAAGTACGCGGTGTTCAGCGGCCGAGCGCGCCGCAAGGAATTCTGGATGTTCGCGCTTTTCAACGTGATCGCGATCGCCGTCCTCGCGACCGTCGACTCGCTGCTCGGCACCTTCCCGCTGCTGTACGGCATCTACGCCCTGGCCGTCTTCCTGCCCTCCCTCGGCGTGTCCGTCCGCCGCCTGCACGACACCGGCCGTTCCGGCTGGTGGCTCCTGTTCGGCATAGTCCCGATCGTCGGCGGCATCACCCTGCTGGTCTTCAACTGCCTCGAGGGCGAGCAGCAGCAGAACGCGTACGGCCCGAACCCGAAGCTGGCCCCGGCCTACTGACGGTCCCCGCGCCGAAGCACCACACATGCCCGTGGCCCCCGGAGGATTCCTCCGGGGGCCACGGCCGTGTCACGCCCCGGCCGGATCCCGGCGGGCCGCGTCCAGTTCGGCCCGGTCGGGCGGGTGGGCCCCGGCCCGGGAGACGGTCACGGCCGCCGCCGCCCCGGCCCGCGCGAGCAGTTCGGCCAACTCACCGGCGGAGAGGGCGCCGAGGGCCGCCCGGTCCCGCGCGGCCAGCGCGTCCAGGACGGCGGACATGAAGGAGTCGCCCGCGCCGACGGTGTCGACGACGTCGACCGGGGGCGCCCCGGCGGCGACCGTGTGGTGCCGCGTGACGGCGAAGGAGCCGGCCGCGCCCCGGGTGACCAGGACGACGGCCGGGCCGAGGGCCAGCCAGCGGGCGGCGACCGCCTCCGGCTCCTCCCCCGGATACAGCCAGGCCAGGTCCTCGTCGCTCGCCTTGACCAGGTCGGCGAGGGCGACGCAGCGTTCGACCCGGGCGACGGCCGGGGCGTGTTCCCCCATCAGCTCGGGCCGCACGTTGGGGTCGTAGCTGACCGTGGCCCGGTCGCGGAACCGCTCGGCCCCGGCCAGGACGGCCGCCGCGCCGGGAGCGGTGACGGCCGCGATCGAGCCGATGTGCACATGGGCGGGCGCCCGCGCGGGCAGCGCTCCGGCCTCCAGCGTCCAGGCGATGTCGAAGGCGTACGCGGCCCGGCCCTCCGCGTCGAGGCCCACGACCGCCGACGGGGTGCGCCCGGGGTGGCCGCCGGTCTCCACCCGTACGCCCGCGCCCTTCAGATGGGCGCCGATCAGGTGCCCGGCGGGGTCGTCGGCGAGCTGGGTGAGCAGGGTGACGTCCCGGCCGAGGCGGGCGAGTCCGTACGCGACGTTGGCGGGGCTGCCGCCGGGGTGGACGCGGTCGGCGGCGCCGGGCGCGCGGACGATGTCGGCGACGCACTCGCCGATCACCAGGAAGGACATGGGTCGGATCTCCTCGGAGCGGGAGCGGGCGTCCCGGCCGCCGACCGTATCGTGTCACCGTCCAGGTCCTGTCGTGGGGAGGTTCGGGTGGAGACAGAGACGGTCGAGGGACTCGCGGTCGTGTCGTTCGGCGGTGGAAAGGAGCTGGAGGACTGGCTGGAGAGCCACCACGGCGACACCCCGGGCATCTGGCTGCTGCTCGCCCGCAAGGGCGCGGACCTGGCCTCGCCGACGGCCGGGGAGATCCTGGACGCCACGCTCGCCTACGGGTGGATCACCGGCAAGCGCATGGCGCGCGACGAGCGGTGCTACCTCCAGAAGATCACCCCGCGCCGGCCCCGGAGCCTCTGGTCCCAGGTCAACGTGCGGCAGGTCGAGGAGCTGACCGCCGCCGGCCGGATGCGCGAGCCGGGCCTCGCCGAGGTGCGGGCGGCGCGGGCGGACGGGCGGTGGGAGGCCGCGTACCCCTCCCAGAAGGACGCGACCGTCCCGGACGACCTCGCGGCGGCCCTGGCGGCCGAGCCGCGCGCCGCGGCGGCCTTCGAGGCCCTGGGCAGGACGGACCGCTACCTGGTGATCCTGAGCCTCTGGCAGGCCCGCACCGCCGGGACGAGGGCGGCGCGGCTGGAGCGGGCGGTGGCGGCGCTGGCGGCGGGCGGGCGGCCGCGGTGAGAAACGGCGGGCGGCGCGGAGGGGTTCAGGCGGCCCGGTCGTCCCGGCGCCGCCGGTAGAGCACCTGGTGGGCGTCCCACTCCACGAAGGACTCCGCGTGCTCCAGGCCGACGGCCTCCAGGAGCCCACGGGAGCGGTGGTTGGCCTCCTGGGTGACCGCGACCACGCTCGGCGTGCTCTCCAGGGCCCGCGCGACGGCCGCGCCGACCGCCTCGCGCGCGTAGCCGTGTCCCCAGTGCTCGGGCAGGAACTGGTAGGAGACCTCCGTCTCTCCGTCCCGTCCGCCGTCCTGCACCGTGACGAGCCCGAGGAGGACGCCGTCCTCGGCGCGGATCACGGCGTGGAAGCCGGGTGCTCCGACGATCCGCCGCTGCCGGATGCGGATGACGGGTTCGGTGACGGGGCCGCCGAGGTGGCGCCGTACGTCGGGATCGGTCCACAGCCGCGTCACGGCCGGCAGGTCGCCGGCGCGGACGGGCCGCAGCAGCAGCCGCTCGGTGCGGAGCGGCCGCGCCGCCGGGACCGGGGCCCGGGCCGGGCTCTCTGAGGTGGGCACCGGTCCATCCTCTCAGCCCGTCCGGCCCGGCGCGGAGCGGCCCCGGGCCCCGGTCCGCCGTGTCAGAGGCGGTGCACGGTGTGGAGCTTGACGGCGTACGTGCCCGTGCCGTCCAGGGTGGAGGCTCCGCCCAGGTCGGCCATGGTCGGTCCGTTGCAGGTCTTGCGGCTGGAGAGGAAGCGGCGCTTCCCGTTCGTGTCCCTGCCCAGGTAGACGCCGACGTGGTCGACCGCGGCGGTCTGGCCGTCGTCGCCCGAGTCGGCGTTGAAGAGGACCAGGTCGCCCGGCTGGAGCTGGGCCGCGGCCGGCGGGGCGCCGCCGGCCGTCCGGTCGACGCGGACGCCCGGCGCGTGGTCCGCCATGTCGCGGGACTTGCGGGGCAGCCGGGTCCCGGAGGTGTCCGCCCCGGCCGCCAGGGGGACGCCGTGGTGGTGGCCGAAGACCATCCGGGTGTAGCCGGAGCAGTCCAGGTTGCCGACCTGCGCGCTCGACGGACCGGTGTACGTGCCGTCCGGGAAGGTCCAGCCGAGGTTCATGTACTCGTGGAAGTCGGCGCCCTCGTAGCGGTTGCCCCGCGGGTCGAGGTTGCCGTAGCCGGCCCGGCCGAGGACCTGGCGGCCCGCCGCGGGACCGGCCCCCGCGGTCACGGCCGGGCCGCCCGGCAGGAACATCGCCGCGCAGGCGAGCACGTCGGGTGCGGTCGAACCGGCCCAGGCCCGGACGCGCGCCTCGAGGTCCGGGGTCCACGTGCCGTCGAACGGCCGGTCCAGGACGCGCACCCAGTCGCCGTGGGTGACGGTCGGCGGGGCCTCCCAGGTCGCGGCGGTCACCTCGAAGCGGCTCACGGTCAGCCTGACCGGCAGGTTGGTGCAGCCGTCGTTGGCGAGGGCGCGCAGTCCCACCCGGCCCTTGCCGAAGGTGGCGTCGTCGGCCTCGACGGTCCAGGCGGCGGGCTCGGCGCCGGCCGTGCGCCAGGCCTTGGCCCTGATCCCGGTGCCCTCGCGGCGGACCCGTACGGTCCACGCGGTGCCGGCGGCGACCCCGGTGGCCAGGGGGACGGCCGGCGCCAGCTGCGTGACGGTGTCGGCGACCTCCTTCTCGACGCGGAGCTCGACCGCGCCCGAGGTCGTGAACGACAGCCGGGCCCGGTAGTTGTTGCGGGTGTCCTGGTAGCCGAAGGACAGGGCGTACGAACACGCCTGGCCGGTGGGCACCTTGTCGAACGAGGCCGTCGCGCGCACGTCGACGTCGGTGATCTCGCCGTCGCGGACGCTGGCGTGGCGGCTCGCGTAGTCCGTGGTCAGGTTGATGACGCCGGCGCCGGGGGTGACCGCGTAGTCGTCGGCCGGACCGCCGAGGGTGGTCCAGCCGCCACCGCCGGGCGCCGTGCCCCAGTACACGCGGTCGGCCTCCGGGAGGGCCGGGTCCGGCAGGGTGCGCCGGAAGTCGTCGACGAAGGGTCTCTTGTCCTCGGTGAAGGTGCGCTCGGGACCCGGGAGGACCACCGTGCGGGCGCCGTGCGTCAGGAGCGCGACGCGTCTGCCGCCGGAGGTGACCTCGGTGCGGGCCGGGGTGCCGGGCAGTACGGCGGTGTCGAGCGCGCCGAGGGTCACGGAGGTGAACCAGTCGGCGCCGAGAGGGGCGACGGTCACGGCGGAACGGGGGCCGCCGAGGCCGGCCGGGAGCGCGGCGCCGGTCGGGGCGGCGGCGGGAGCAGCCGCCTGCGCGGCGCGGGCCGGGGTCGCGGCCAGCGAGGCGAGGGGAACGGCGGCCGCGGTGGCGGTCAGCGCGGTCAGCAGGGTGCGCCGGGAGGTGCCGCCGCCGTGGGAGGTGTGAGTCATGGGAGCCATCATCCGGACGGCCGGGAGGCGGTCCGCGACCGGGTGCCGAAAAGCCGGGGTGGGGCCGATCGTCCTCTCCTCGACCGGACTCGTACACGCTTCCGCACGCTTCGAACCTTTGCCCCGTCCGTCCCGCTCCTCCCCCGCCCACGTCCCACCAGCGCGTTTCCGCGGCCACCGACCGTCTTCCGCCATGGAGGGCCCCTTCGTGGCCGATAGCCGTCGGGCCTTTGACATATGCCAGGAGCACCACCGGATCGAGTGTTGCCAAACCTCTTACGAGCCGTCCCGGGCTGTGCGACAGTCGTATGCGGGCCTTCCCCTCACACGTGGCCGTGCCGCGCCTGTATCGGAGTACGACATGCCGTCCCCTCTGTTCGCGGACCGCCCCGCCCAGCCGCCGGTGCCGGGTGCGGTGGACGCGCTGATCTCGCAGACCCGCCGCCTGCGCGGCGACGTCGACGCCGTCCGCCGGGACGCCGTGGCGAACGAGGACGACCCGCAGCAGCGGTGGCAGCGTGCCCTGTGCGACCTCGCCGTGCACCAACTCGACGATCTTGGCGCCCAGTTGGGCCAGCTCCGGGCGGGCGTCCCGGTGGAGGTCCCGCCGGGGGCGGAGGCCGGCGGAGAGGCCGTCCCCGACACCGGGTTCGCGACCGACCCCGGCACCGCCTACGGCCAGGCCGCCCCGACGCGCACCGGCGCGCTGCTCTCGCGGGTCGGCAGCGCCGAGTGGAACCTGCTCACCGACGAGGTGAGCTGGACCGAGGAGCTGTACCGGATCTTCGGCCGCACCCGGGAGAGCGGCCCGCTGTCGCTCGACGAGATGCCCACGATGGTCTTCGCCGAGGACCAGCCCCTCCTCCAGGGGATGGTGACGGACTGTCTGATCGACGGGAAGCCGATCGACGGCGAGTTCCGGATCGTACGGACCGACGGCCGGGTGCGCACCGTCCACATGACGGGCGAGCCCGTCCTCGACTCCGACGGCTGCACCGCCTCCATGTGGGCCGTCGTCCGCGACGTCAGCGAACTGCGGCGCAGCCAGCGGGCGGTCAGGGAGAGCCGGGCCGGCCTGGAGCGCAGCCGGGACATCGAGCGCACCGAGCGCCGGGTCGCCGTCGAACTCCAGGAGGCGGTCCTGCCGCCGTGGCACGGCTCGCTGCACTTCGCCCACGAGGGACCGGCCCCGCTCGATGTGGCCGCGCACTACCTCCCGGCCGCCAGCACCGGACTGATCGGCGGCGACTGGTACGACGCGCTCGCGCTGCCGGACGGGGACGCCCTGCTGACCGTCGGCGACCTGACCGGCCACGGGGTCGCCGCGACCTCCTCGATGGCGATGCTCCTCGGCGCGCTGCGCGGCATGGCCGTCGCCGGCATCCGTCCCGCCGCCCTGATGGGCCACCTCAACCAGCTCCTGGAGACCTCCGTACAGCCCGCGCTGGGCAGCGCGATGTGCTGCCGGTACGACCCCGTCGCCCAGACCCTGACCTGGGCGCAGGCCGGCCACCCCGCCCCGCTGCTCTTCCGCGACGGGACGGGGCGCGCCCTGCGGCGGCCCGAGGGCGTCCTCCTCGGGGCGACGACCGGCGCCGCGTACGACGAGGCCGAGACCCGGCTGCTCCCGGGCGACCTGCTCGTCCTGCACACCGACGGGCTGACCCGAGGCGGCGGTGCCGCGCACGACGACGACACGGGCGCACGGCGACTGCTCGCCCTCGGCCCCCGGCTCGCCGGGGCGCGGGACGCGCAGGAGGGCGTACGGATGGTGGTGGAGGAGTTCGGCGAGGAGTCGCGCGAGGACGACGCCTGCGTGATGGTGGTCCGGGTCGGCCACTGAGCCGCCCGGCGACCGCGGTTCTGGTCCCCGGTCCCCCGAAGGGCCGGGGATCAGGCCTGTCCGGGCCTCGGGCGGACCACGGGCGACCGGGTCAGGGCCAGCTCGATCTCCTCGCGCAGGCTGTCGGTCCTGGCGTGGTCGGCGTACTGGCCGGTGAGCCGGTACATCTCCCGCAGCCGGTCCCAGGTCCGGTGGGAGGAGGTGTCCCCCATGGAGATGAGGGCGAGCCGGGCGTACCGGTCGGCCTGCTCCGGGTCGTCGGCGATGAAGCAGGCCGAGGCGAGGGAGATGTGGTCGAAGAGCTTGGACCGCTCGTGCCCCTTGCTCCGCAGGTCGAGAGCGAGCTTGGCGTGGCGCTGCGCGGGGATCGCGGCGGCCGGGTCGTGCTCGGCGAGGGTGCGGTAGGCGAGGGCCTCCATGCCGTGCATGTCGGCCTCGTCGAAGTTCTGCATCCAGTTCGGCGTCGCCTCGTCGCGCCGGTCCGACACGAACAGGTCCTCGGCCTCGCCGAGGGTGCGGCGCATGGCCTGCCCCCGGCCCATCGACGCCTGCGCCCAGGCCTCGATGGTGTGGAACATGGCCCGGGTCCTGGGCAGCAGCCGTTCGCCCGAGCCCGTCTTGGCGAGCTTCATCAGGTCGAGGGCGTCGTCCGGCCGGCCCAGGTGCACCATCTGACGGGCGGCGCGGGAGAGCGCCTCGCCGGCCCGGGGCCGGTCGCCGCTCTCGCGGGCCGCGTGGGCGGCGATGACGAAGTACCTCTGCGCCGTGGGTTCGAGGCCGACGTCGTGGGACATCCAGCCCGCGAGGACGGCCAGGTTGGCGGCGACGCCCCACAGGCGCCGCTGGAGGTGGTCGGGGTGGCGATAGGCGAGCATGCCGCCCACCTCGTTGAGCTGGCCCACCACGGCCTTGCGCTGGAGACCGCCGCCCCGGGAGGCGTCCCAGGCACGGAACACCTCCACGGAACGCTCCAGTGCGTCGATCTCCTCCGACCCGATGGGGGCGGCCTCGTAGCGGTCGAACCCGGCGGGGTCGGCGTGGAGGGGATCGGCGGCACGCGGAACGGCGCCCGGGCGGGCGGGGTCGGTCTGCAGCCAGTCGTGCATGGCGTTGCTGAGTACGGAGCCGGCGGCGAGCGCGGCACCCGCGCCCACCAGGCCGCGTCGGTTGAGCATGAGGTCCATTCCCGTGAATTCGGTGAGGACCGCCGCCGTACGATCGGGTGGCCAGGGCAGTTGGTCAGGGTTCTCCGTCTTGCCGACGTCCTGCCGTTTCCCCGCACGCCCGTGTCGTACGAACCCGAGGTCCTCGATGGTCACGACACGGCCGAGTCGCTCGGTGAACAGTGCTGCCAGCACCCGGGGGACGGGATCGCGCGGGGTCTCGCCCCGGTCGATCCACCGCCGCACCCGCGAGGTGTCGGTCGCCAGCTGGGGGTGGCCCATGGCCGCCGCCTGCCGGTTGACGAGCCTCGCGAGTTCGCCCTTGGACCATCCGGCCAGGCCGAACAGGTCCGCAAGGCGGGTGTTGGTTTCTCCGGTCACGTCTAAGCCCCCAGGTTCTCGGCTGAGTTGACAGTAACCCCTGTCATGGGGCCGGGGACTATTCGCCAGGCTTTCGCCAGGGGTCGCCCGGTGTTCCGCCACCCGCGCGCGGGTGTCAGGTAGGAACGCGCCACCCCGCCCCGCCGACCGGCCCTCATTCCCCAGGGTGCGGACCGGGGGCGGGCGGGGCGACGCACGCAACTCGTCGGCGCACGAAGGGATCTGTCACCTCCATGTACACAGCATCGTCCTCCGTGTCCGCCCCGCCCCGGCCGCAGCACCGCATCGTCCCGGCCGGCGCCGGACCGTACCTGGCCCCCGCTCCCCAGGCCGTCCGGCCGAGGCGCTGGGCGGGCGGCACCGGTACCCAGCCGGTCAGCGGAAGAATCGATCTGTCCGGCCCCCAGGGCGCGCAGCTGAAGATGGCGATCGCCTCGGTTCACCGCATCTGCCCGGAGTTCAAGCCGGTGCAGGTCCTGCGGCGCAGCGGTCGTTCCGTACTGATCGTCGGGACGACCGGACGGGCCACGGCGGTCGCGAAGTGTTTACTGGACCACTCGCCGGCCTGGGTCGAGCGGTTCCGGCACGAAATAGCTTCCTACCGCGCCTTCGTCCGGCACCGTCCGCCGGTGCGGGCGCCCCGGCTGATCGCGGCGGACCCGGAGAACTGCACGCTGGTGATCGAGCGGATGCCCGGACGGGCGGCGGCGCTCTCGCGCCACCCCGCCGAGGCCCCGCCCCGCGCCGACGTGCGGGCCGCGCTCGGCGCGATCGCCCGGCTCAACGCCTGGCGGCCGCCGGCCGGCACCTTCGACGCCCCGCTGGACTACGGCGCCCGGATCGCCCGCTACCACGAGCTCGGTCTCTTCACCGACCGGGACCGGGACGACCTGCAGAAGCTCCTGCACGGTCTGGCGCACGCGGGCGGCCGCCAGGGCATGGGCCAGTTCTGCCACGGCGACGCGCTGCTCTCCAACGTCCTGCTCTCCCCGGCGGGTCCCGTCCTCGTCGACTGGGAGCACGCGGGCTGGTACCTGCCCGGCTACGACCTGGCGACCCTGTGGGCGGTGCTCGGTGACGCGCCGCTGGCCCGGCGCCAGATCAGTCAGCTCGCCCAGCAGGCGGGCCCGGCCTCCCGGGACGCCTTCCTGGTGAACCTGATGATCGTGCTGACGCGGGAGATCCGCACCTACGAGACGGCGGTGCAGCGCACCATGAAGGAGGCCCCGCCGGCCGGTTCCGTGCCGGTGCCCTCGGGGGCGCTGGCGCCCGGGGAGGAACAGCGGCTGCTCCTGAGGCGGCTGCACGACGACTGCGCCATGGCACGGCGGGCCGTGCGCGCGGCGGTCGGGACGCGCTGAGGAGCGGGTCCTGCCGACCCCCACGGGGGTGGTGCGCCGTGCGCCCGGTGCCGACACACCGGGACGCGGCGCACCGGCCTTCCCGGCCGCGCCCGCCCCTCCAGTGGTCCACTCCAGTGACGCGTCCCAGGCCCGGGGCCCGTCGCCGCGAAACTCCGCCGTCCGGCCTCCATTCCGGCTCTGACGTGGGAACTTCCCTCGTCGCGGGTGTGATTGACGGATCGTCCGGGAGCCGATACCCCTGTACGGGTTCGGCCCCGCACGCCCCTCCGTGCCACCCCCACGCCCCTGGAGGCCGCTTTGCTCCGTTCCGGGTTCCCCCGACGCACACCGAGGGCGGTGGGCGCCCTGGCGTCCGCCGCCCTGCTGCTCCCCCTGTTGTCCGCCGCGCCGCCGGCCGGTGCCGACGCGCCCGAGGCGGGTGCCCTCCAGGGGCAGTTCGCCCGGGCGGCGGCGCGCCACGGCGTGCCCGAGAGCGTGCTGCTCGCCGTCTCCTACCTCCAGTCGCGGTGGGACGGCCACGGCGGCGCGCCGAGCGTGACCGGCGGGTACGGGCCGATGCACCTGACGGACGCGGTGACGGCCCTGACGCGGGCCGCCCCGCACCACTCGGACGGCGAGGAGGACCCGCGCGGCGACTCCTCGCGCCCGGCGCGCACCGGGGCGCCCGCGCCGGTGCCGTCCGCCGGCCGGCTGCCGGAGCGGCTGCGGACCCTGGAGCGGGCGTCCGCGCTGTCCGGGATCCCGGCCGAGGAGCTGCGGACCCGGACGGCCGCCAACATCGAGGGCGGCGCGGCCCTGCTCGCCACCGCGCAGCGGGAGGCCGGGCTGCCCGCGAGCGCGGACCCGGCCGACTGGTACGGGGCCGTGGCGCGGTACTCCGGCGCCGACGACTCGGCGACGGCGGCCACGTACGCGAACGACGTGTTCGACGTGATCCGGACCGGGGAGACCCGGACGACGGACGGCGGGCAGGTGGTGACGCTCCCGGCCGACCCGTCGGTGGCGCCCGCCACGGGGCAGGTGTCGGCGCTCGGCCTGCGCGCGCCGGCCGCCGGTCCCGTGGAGTGCCCGCGGACGGTGGCCTGCGAGTGGATCCCCGCGCCGTACGAGGAGTTCGGCGACGGGGACTACGGCAACCACGACAAGGCGGACCGGCCCGTCTCCCAGTCGATCGACTACATCGTGATCCACGACACCGAGGCCACCTGGGACGTCACCCTGGGGCTGGTGCAGGACCCGGCGTACGTGTCGTGGCAGTACTCGCTGCGCTCCTCCGACGGGCACGTCGCGCAGCACCTGCCGCTGAAGGACGTCGGCTGGCACGCGGGCAACTGGTTCGTGAACGCCAAGTCGGTGGGCCTGGAGCACGAGGGCTTCCTGACCGCGCCGGACTCCTGGTACACGGAGGCGATGTACCGGTCGTCGGCGCGCCTGGTGCGGTACCTCGCCGACCGGTACGACGTCCCGCTGGACCGGCAGCACGTCCTGGGCCACGACAACGTGCCGGGCACGGTGACGTCCTCGATCCGGGGCATGCACACGGACCCGGGTCCGTACTGGGACTGGGCGCACTACTTCCGTCTGCTCGGCCGTCCGATCGTCCCGAGCGCGGGTCCGCACGCGGGCGTGGTGACGATCCGGCCGGACTACGACGCCCACCGGCCGGTCCACACGGGCTGCGTGACGGCGGGGACGGCGTGCGCGCCGCACGGCAGCGGGGCGGTGCGCCTGCACACCGCGCCGAGTGCCGACGCGCCCCTGGTCAAGGACGTCGGGCTGCGGCCGGGCGGGGAGGACTCCACCACCGGCGTCAACGACACGGGGGCGCGCGCCTCGACGGGGCAGAGCTTCGCGGTGGCGGAGCGCCGGGGCGACTGGACGGCGGTCTGGTACCTCGGTCAGAAGGCGTGGTTCCACAACCCGCGCAGGCAGCCCACGGCGGTGGACGGGCGGGGGCTCGTCCTGACGCCGAGGCCGGGGCTCGCGGAGGTGCCGGTGTACGGGCGGGCCTACCCGGAGGCCTCGGCCTATCCGGCGGGCGTGCCGGTGCAGGCGGTGTCGCCGCTGCCGTACGGGCTGCTCGCCGGTCAGCGGTACGTGGTGGGCGGCCGCACCCCGGGCGAGTACCTCTTCGCACCGACGTTCGACACGGCCGGGCACACGGTCGTCCGGGGCCGGGAGGAGTACTACGAGATCCAGTTCGGCCATCGGGTGGCCTTCGTGAAGGCCGCCGACGTGCGGGTTTCCCGCATCTGACGGAGGGATGGCCGAAAGCCTCGGGGTGGTGCCGGACGCACGGTCCGGCGCCACCCCGTCGGCGTTCATACGACTATTCAGGAGATCGTGTGCGCCGTACGGGCGAGGGGTAAGGCTGGGCCGGTCGGACCGCTCCTCATACACCGGAAGGCCCCCCAGCACATGCCGCAGCCCTTCGTCATGCCGGATTTCTACGTCCCGTATCCGGCGCGCCTCAACCCCCACGTGGAGGCCGCCCGCACGCACACGCGTGCCTGGGCGCGCGGGAGGGGGATGCTGGAGGGCTCGGGGGTCTGGGAGGAGCACGACCTCGACTCCCACGACTACGCGCTGCTCTGCGCCTACACCCACCCGGACTGCGGCGAGGAGGTCCTGAACCTCGTCACCGACTGGTACACCTGGGTCTTCTTCTTCGACGACCACTTCCTGGAGGTCTTCAAGCGCACCCAGGACCGGGCCGGGGGCAAGGCCTATCTGGACCGGCTGCCGATGTTCATGCCGGCGGACCCGGCGGTCGTGCCCGAGCCGACCAACCCGGTCGAGGCGGGTCTCGCGGACCTCTGGCGGCGGACCGTTCCCGCGATGTCCGAGGGCTGGCGCGAGCGGTTCGCGGAGGCCACGGAGCACCTGCTGTACGAGTCGCTCTGGGAGCTCGACAACATCAACGAGGGGCGCGTCGCCAACCCCGTCGAGTACATCGAGATGCGCCGCAAGGTGGGCGGGGCGCCCTGGTCGGCGGGGCTCGTCGAGTACGCGGCGGGGGCGGAGGTCCCGGACCGGGTGGCGCGCTCCCGGCCGCTGTGCGTGCTGCGGGACACCTTCTCGGACGCGGTGCACCTGCGCAACGACCTCTTCTCGTACCAGCGCGAGGTGGAGGAGGAGGGCGAGAACAGCAACGGCGTGCTCGTCCTGGAGCGGTTCCTCGGCTGCACGACGCAGGAGGCGGCGAACGCCGTCAACGACCTGCTGACCTCGCGGCTCCACCAGTTCGAGAACACGGCCCTCACCGAGGTGCCGGCGCTCGCCGCCGAGAAGGGACTCACGCCGGAGGAGTGCGCGGCCGTCGCGGCGTACGCGAAGGGGCTCCAGGACTGGCAGTCCGGCGGGCACGAGTGGCACATGCGCTCCAGCCGGTACATGAACGAGGGCATGGTCGGCGGCTCCTCGCACCTGGACGGGGTCGTCGGCACCTCGGCCCTGGACGTCCGGAACCTCTTCGGGCGGCCGGCGGCCTCGCGGCTGCGGGCCCTCACCCATGTGCCCCACCAGTACGTGGGGCCGTCGCTGCTGCCCGAGTTCGACCTGCCGTACCCGCTGGCGCTCAGCCCGCACCACGCGGAGGCGAAGCGGCGCTCCGGGGACTGGGCCGAGCGGATGGGCCTCCTGGACGACATCTGGGACCGGCCGATGATGGACGGCTTCGACCTGGCGCTGTGCGCGGCGGGACTCGACCCGGACGCCACCTTGGAGGAACTGGAGCTCAGTTCCGAGTGGCTCACCTGGGGGACGTACGGGGACGACCACTACCCGCTGGTCTTCGGCCGACCGCGCGACCTCGCCGGAGCGAAGGGACAGACCGAGCGGTTCAAGGCCTGCATGCCGCTGGAGGACCCGGCCCTGGGGGCGGCGTTCGCCGTGAACCCGATGGAGCGCTCCCTCGCCGACCTGTGGGCGCGGACGGCGGGCCCGATGCCGCCGGAGGCGCGCGGGCAGCTGCGGCACGCGCTCGACGCCATGCTGGACAGCTGGCTGTGGGAGCTGCACAACCAGGCGCAGCACCGGGTGCCCGACCCGGTCGACTACATCGAGATGCGCCGCTCCACCTTCGGCTCGGAGCTGACCACCCTGCTGTGCCGGCTGCGGCACGCCGACGCGCTGCCGGCCGCGCTCCACCGCACGGGCACGGTGCGCGCCCTGGAGCGGTCGGTCATGGACTACGCGACGCTCCTCAACGACCTCTTCTCGTACCAGAAGGAGATCGAGGTCGAGGGCGAGGTGCACAACGGCGTGCTCGTGCTCCAGAAGTTCTTCGACTGCGACTACCCGACGGCGGTCGCGATGGTCGACGACCTGATGCGGGGCAGGCTGCGCCAGTACGAGCACGTGAAGAAGCACGAAGTGCCGCTGCTGTACGAGGACTTCGGGCTCGACGAGGAGGGCAGGGCGGCCTTCGGGGCGTATCTGCGGGAGCTGGAGGACTGGCTCGCGGGGATCCTCAACTGGCACCGGAACGTGCGGCGTTACCGGGCCGAGGACGTGCGCTCGGGCGCCGGGACCCCGCTCCTGCGGCACGGCCCGAAGGGGCTCGGCACCTCGGCCGCGCGGGTGACGGAGCTGCTCGGGGCCGTGCCCCGCTGACGCGTGCGAAGGCCCCCGGGGAATTCCCGGGGGCCTTCATTCAGGTCTCAGGCGCGGCGGCCGCGCAGTTCGTCGATCTCCCGGCGCTCGCGCTTGGTGGGGCGGCCGGCGCCCCGGTCGCGGACGGCGGCGACCGCGACGTGCTCGCGGGGCGGCGGGGGCGGGCTGTTGTCCACGTACGCCTCGGCGGCGACCGGCGGGCCGATCCGCTTGGTGTGCAGCACCTTGACCTCGACGATCCGCTCCCGGCCGCCGTGGAAGACCCGGACCTCGTCGCCGGGCTTCACCGGCTGGGCGGGCTTGACCCGCTCACCGTTGACCTTGACGTGTCCGGCCCGGCAGGCCGCCGCGGCCTGGGAGCGGGTCTTGGTCAGGCGGACCGCCCAGATCCAGCTGTCGACGCGCGCGCTCACGCTGCCCCGTTCCCCCGTCAGCCCTGCTGGAACAGCTCGGCGGGCAGCGGCTTGAGCAGTGCGTACAGGTCGTCGGTGATCGGCCGGTCCCAACTGGCGATCGTCACGAGGACGTTGTCGCTGCGGTCGAACTGGACGCAGGAGATGCGGCTCTCGGAGAGCTTGAGGCGGCGGACGATGAGGAGGTTGTCGCCCTGCATCACGGGGACGTCCTCGGTGTCGAGCACCTCGACCGGCTCGTCGTTCTCCAGGGCGGCGAGGAGCTGCGCCACCTCGAAGGGGATCTGGCCGTCCGCGAGCTCGCGGGCCGGGGAGCCCGCCGGCAGGTTGCCGATGATCATCGCGGGGCCGCGGCCGCCGAACAGGTCGTACCGGAGGAACACGCCCTGGCAGGAGCCGTCGGGCGCGGGCAGCAGGCCGGCGCCGAGATTGCCCGGCCAGTCCCCCGGGTCCATGGCCAGGACGTCGAAGTCCGGACCCGCGGGTGTGGCGGCGCTGCGGCGGCGGAGGAAGGACATACGGCCATGGTACGTGCCCCGGGGCGGGACGCGACGCGCCGGGCGGCTCCGTACGGCCGTCCCGATCGCGCCCGGAGGCCGGGCGCCCCGGCGGTCACCCGGGGTGTCCGGCCGGTCGCCCCGGGTGCGCCGTTCGGGCGACCGGGCCTCGGCGCGCCCATGGGGCCGGCCGGGGCCCGGGGCCACGCGTACGCGTCACTCGCCCCGGCCCCCGGAGCGCTCCGCGAGCCGGGTCAGGAGGTCCAAGGCCTCCTCGGCGCGGGCGTGTTCGACGAAGAGGTGGTCGTGGTGGAACCCGGCCACCACGTTGCAGCTCAGGCCGGCGTCGGCGAGTTCGCGCGCGACGGCGGCCGTGAGCCCGACGGCGTCGAGCGCGGAGTGCACCCGCAGCGTGATCCGGCCCGCCACGTAGTCGTACGCGAGGGAGGCGGCGTCCGCCTCCTCCTGCCGTACGACGAGGGTGAGCCCCTCGGGTTCGGCGACGGTGACCACCGGGGCGAGCCCGGCCGGGGCGGGGCCGTCCACCGTGGTGAAGACGTACCGGCCGGGGTCGAGTTCCGGTCGCAGGCCGGCGAGGAGCCGGGTCAGATCACGTTCCGCGTTCATGGGCGCCAGGGTAGGCGGCCGGGGTCACGGGCGCGGCGGGGCGCCCTCCGCCGGTCCCGTCGCGAACGCCAGGGGCGGGGCGATCGCCCGGGCGTCCGCGCCCTCCCCGACCCACAGCCCGATGAAGAGCGCGGCGGTCGCTTCGAGCAGGCCGGCGCGGTCGAGGCCGCCCCCGGCCAGCGGGGTGCAGCCCGCGTCCCGCACCAGCTCCCCGACCAGCGCGAGCGCCTCCCCGTCGTCGCCGCAGACCGGGACGGCGAGGGGGCTCCCGTCGAAGACGGGCGGGGTCATCCGCCACACGTCCTCGTGGCAGAGGTTGAAGGCCTTGACGACCCGCGCCCCGGGCGCCGCGTCGGCCAGTCGGCGGGCGGCGGAGGGGCCGCCCTCCGTCAGCAGCCGGAAGCCGGGGCCCACCGGGTTGGAGCAGTCCAGCAGGACCCGCCCGGCCAGGGAGGCCCGTACGTCCGCGACGACCTCCGCCCCGGCACCGTACGGCAGCGCGGCGAGGACGACGGCCCCGAACCCGGCCGCCTCCTCCGGGGTCCCGTGCCGCGTCCCGCCGCCCAGCCGGGCGGCGAGCCGCTCCGCCCGCCGTCCGTCCCGGCCGCCGACGAGCACCTCGTGGCCCGCCCGCACCCAGTGGGTGGCGAGGGCGTCCGCCATGTTGCCCGTTCCCAGTACACCGATCCTCATCGTTCCTGTCCTTCGGGTCGTCCGGTCTCCCGGTCCTCCGGTGCCGTCGTCCGGCACTTCGGGGATGACACTAGGGAGCCGGTCGGGCACCATCCGGTACGTGACTTCCGACGCATACCTCGCGGACTGCCGTGCCCGCCTGGCCTTCGACCTGCTCGCCAACACCTGGAACTCGGTGGTCCTCTGGGCCCTGCGCGACGGCCCGAGCCGCCACGTCGAGCTGCGCGGGCGGATCGGCGGCATCAGCTCCAAGGTCCTCACCGAGACGCTGCGGCGGCTTGAGTTCAACGGCCTGGTGGAGCGGCGTGTGAGCGCCGGGGCGGAGTCCCGGGCCGCGTACGCGCTCACCCCGCTGGGCCGGACCCTGCTCGGCCCGATCGGCGCGTTCGGGGAGTGGGCCTTCGAGCACGGCGACGAGGTGATGGCCGCGCAGGAGCGGCACGGCGGGTGAGAGGGGTCTCTCCCTACAGGCCGAACTCCCTTACCATTGAAAGGAATTCGTCCGGGCGGTCGGCGTGCACGAGGTGTCCGGCGTCGAGGGTGGCGAGGCGGGCTCCGGGGATCCGGCCGGCCAGCCAGGACAGCCGCTCCTGGGGCACGTGGCTGGTCGGGCCGCCGGCCAGGACCAGGGTGGGGGCGGTGATCGACGCGAGCCGGTCGCGCCAGTCGGGGTCGGGGTCGTTGAGCTGGGCGTCGGTGGCCGGGACGATCTCCCAGTCGAAGCCGAGGGGGCCCTCGGGGCGCTCGGCGACGGGGCGCGGCGGGTCGAGCGGGAAGAAGACCGGGGGCTCCTCCAGGACGAGGCGGCCGACGAGGCCGGGCTCGTCCCGGGCGAGGAGGTACGCGGCGGCGGCGCCCATCGAGTGGGCGACGACGGTGGCGCCGGTGAGGCCGAGGGCCCTGAGGAAGCCGCCGAGCTCGTCGCGGAAGGCGTCGAAGCCGTAGCCGCCGGGGCGTCGGCCGCTGAGTCCGTGGCCGCGCAGGTCGAGCGCGTACACCCGGTGGTCGGCGGCGAGGTCGGCCGCCACCCGCGCCCAGGTGGTGCCGTTCTCGCCGCGTCCGTGGACCAGGACGACGGGCGGGGCGTCCTCCGGGCCCGTGACCCGGTGGGCGAGGCGGACGCCGTCCACGGTGACCGTGCGGACGGCGGGATCGAGGAAGGCGGCGACCGCGCGGACGAAGGCGTCCGGGTCGTCCACCCAGGGGTGGTGGCCGGCGCCCGGCTGGACAACGAGCTCGGCGGACGGGAAGAGGGCGGCCGCCTCGGCGGCCTTGGTGGGGGTCGGTCCGGCGTCGTGCTCGCCCGCCAGGACCAGGACCGGCGCGGTGAGCGCGGCGAGGGCGTGGCGGGTCGCCGCCGGGTCGTAGGCGCCCTCGCCGTGGTAGGTGCCGGCGGCCTCCCAGCGGGTCTGCCGGTCGGCGGCGGCCGCGTGTTCCCGGGCGGCCTCGTCCCAGCGGCCGTAGGCGAAGGGCGCGGCGACGGCGCACACGCGGGACAGCGGGGTCTCGGGGCCGGTCGCGTCGAGCGCGGCCCTGGCCTCCGGGTACCAGGGCCGGTCGGCGAAGACCTCGGCGGCCGCGTCCCACTCCTCGTCGGTGGTGGTGACGCCGAGCGCGCGGGCGGCGGAGGTGACCAGGACGAGGGAGCGGATCCGCTCGGGGTGGGCGGCGGCGTAGAGGGTCGCGAGGTTGCCGCCCGCCGAGTGGCCGAGGAGGTCGATCCGCTCCAGGCCGAGGTGGGCGCGGAGCGCCTCGACGTCGCCGACCTGCCGGTCGCAGCGGTACGTGCCGGGGTCGGCGGGCTCGGCGCTCGCCCCGGTGCCCCGGGCGTCGAGGAGGACGAGCGTGCGGTGGGCGGCGAGCCCGCCGAGGTCACCGAGGTAGGCGGCGTCCCGCATCGGCCCGCCCGCCAGGCACACCAGCGGCTCGCCCTCCCCCTGCGTGCGGTAGGCGAGTTCGGTTCCGTCATACGTGGTGAACGTCGGCATGCGCCGATCCTCACCGGCCCCGATGATCTTGGCAACGTATTTCGCCGAGAGCGCGGGACCGGGCGCGATACGGTGGACGGGCCGTCCCCGGCGCTCTCCCTCACCCCTAAGGAACCGTTTCACCGTGCCCGACACCCGGGAATCCGCGCTGCGCGGCGACTGCGCCAACTGCTTCGGCCTGTGCTGCGTGGCGCTGCCCTTCGCCAAGTCGGCGGACTTCGCCGTGGACAAGTCCTCCGGCGAGCCCTGCCGGAACCTGCGGGAGGACTTCCGCTGCGGCATCCACACGCGGCTGCGGCCGAGCGGTTTCCAGGGCTGCACGGTGTACGACTGCTTCGGCGCGGGCCAGCGGGTGTCGCAGGTGACCTTCGGCGGGGTGTCGTGGCGCGAGGCACCGGAGACGGCCCGGCCGATGTACGAGGTGTTCCCGGTGGTGCGCGGGCTCCACGAGCTGCTGCGGTACCTCACCGAGGCGCTGGCGCTGCGCGCCGCCCGGCCCGTGCACGCCGAGGTGCGGGCGGCGCTCGCCCGGGTCGAGGCGCTCGCGGCGGGAACGCCGGACGCGCTGGGGAAGCTGGACGTGAACGCCGTGCGGGGCGAGGTGAACCCGCTGCTGCTCCGGACGAGCGAGCTGGTCCGCGCCACGGCCGGCGGGCGGCCGAAGAGCCGGCGCGGGGCGGACCTGATCGGCAAGCGGCTGCGCGGGGCGAAACTGCGGGGCGCGGACCTGCGCGGGGCGCTGCTCATCGCCGCCGACCTGACGGGGGCGGACCTGTCGCTCGCCGATCTGATCGGCGCCGACCTGCGGGACGCCGACCTGTCCGGCGCGGACCTGACGGACGCCCTGTTCCTCACCCAGCCCCAGCTGAACGCGGCGCGCGGGGACGCCGCCACCCGCCTCCCGGAGGCCTTCGAGCGTCCCGCGCACTGGACGGCCTGAGCGGCCGGGGAGGCCGGTTCAGAGCTCGTACGTGTACGGGGTCGTGGTCGTCAGCTCCAGGAAGCCGAGGCGGCGGAGGATCGGGCGGCTCGTGGGGGCCGCGTCGACCTGGACGTAGCGGTGGCCCCGGTCGGCGGCGACGCGGGCGCGGTGGGAGACGAGGGCGCGGTAGAGGCCCCGCCCGCGCCAGCCCTCGACGGTGCCGCCGCCCCAGAGGCCGGCGAAGTCGGTACCGGGGTGGAGTTCGAGGCGGGCCGCGCTGACGGGTTCGCCGTCGGCGACGGCGACGACGGCGGCGACGGCGTCGGGCGCGACCGCGAGGTGGTCGAGGAGCTGGCGCCCGATAGGGGCGCTGTCGGTGCCGAAGGCGCGTGCGTGGACCTCGACCACCTGGCCCACGCCCGCCTCGTCGGTGACGGCGCGGAGTTCGACGCCCTCGGGCAGCGGGACGTCCCGGGGCAGGGCGGCGGCCTCGGCGGCCATCAGGGTCTCGGGCTCCCCTGCGGTGAAGCCCGCCGCGCGGAGCCGGTCGCCGAGGTCGGCGGGGGCGTCGTGCCCGTACAGCTTCCATTCGAAGGGCAGGCCGGCGGTCCGGTAGTGGGCGATCTGCGCGGCGACGGCGGCGTCGGCGCCCGCCGTGTCGCCGGCGTCGAGTCCGGACCAGAGGACGCCGTTCCACGCGTGGGCGGGGCCGGTCTGGCGGACGACGGCTCCGACGCGTTCGACGCGGCTGCCGGGGCCGTCGGGGCGGGCCTCTCGGCGCAGTTGGCGGTCGTACAGGTCGAGCAGTTCACGGGGGTCGCGCGCGGGGTGCGGGGTGCTCGGGTGCGGGGATTCCATGGCGGCCACTCCAGCAGCCGGGCCCGCGCCCGGCAACGGGTTTCGGCGGGTGGGCGCGGCCCCGGTCGGCGGGTCACCACGTCACCGGCAGGGTTTCGGGGCCCCGGACGGAGGTGCCGCGCTGCCAGCGGAGCCGTTCGGCGGGGACGGCGAGGCGCAGGTCGGGGAAGCGGTCCCACAGGGAGGCGACGAGGACCTCGGACTCGATCCGGGCGAGGGCGGCACCGGGGCAGGCGTGGGGGCCGTGGCCGAAGGCGAGGTGCGGGGCCCGGTCCCGGTCGAAGTCGAGCCGGTCGGGTTCGGGGAAGACGGCCGGGTCGCGGTTGGCGGTCAGGTGGGAGACGTAGACGGGGTCCCCGGCCGGGATGACGACCCCGCCGACCTCGACGTCCTCCAGGGCGATCCGGGGGAGCCCTACGGCGTCGCGGTGCGGGATGTAGCGGAGGAGTTCGTCGACGGCCCGCGGCAGCAGGGCGGGTTCGGCGCGCAGCCGGGCGAGGTGTTCCGGGTGGGTGAGCAGCGCGTACACCATGTGGGCGGTGTTGTTGCGGACGGCGTGGGTCCCGCCGGTCAGGACGAGGAAGGCGAGTCCGGCGGCCTCGCGTCCGGTGAGGGCCCCGTCGTCGACGGCGTCGGCGAGGACGGCGGCGAGGGTCTCCCCGCCGCTGCCGTGGCTGCGGCCGACGAGTTCGGTGAAGTAGCGGACCGCGTCGGCCCTGGCCCGTTCGCCGGCGCGCCGGCCGGCGTCGGCGGAGACCGCGGTGGCGGCCCAGTGGGCGAGCAGGGGCCGGTCGCCCTCGGGCACGCCCATGAGCGCGCCGGCCACGGCGAGCGGGAAGGGCCGGTGGACGAGTTCCACGAGGTCGGCGGGGGCGCCGTGGTCCTCGACGCGGTCCAGGAGCCGGTCCATGGCCTCCTGGGCGCGGTCGCGCAGGGTCCGCAGGGGGCCGGGGCCGAAGGCGCGGGCGAGGACCCGGCGCATCCGGGTGTGGTCGGGCGGGTCCGCGAAGCCGACGTCGCCCTCCAGCGGGACGGGCCGGGGCGCGACCCGGGTGACGGGGCGGCCGCGGGCGGCCCGGCGGCTGAAGCGGGGGTCGGCGGAGACGAACCTGACGTCCTCGTAGCGGGTGACGAGCCAGGCGTGGCCGTCGCCGTGCGGCAGCCGGATCCGGGTGACGGGGTCCTCGTGGAGCAGTTCGGCGAGCAGCGGGTCGAAGTCGAGGCCGGTGAGGTGGGGGACGGCCCAGAAGCGGATCCGGGGGGCGTCGGCGGCGTCGGGGGCGGGGGCGTCGAGCACGGGGACCTGTCTTTCTGCGGGACGGGGGCGCTCCCCTCCTTCCCGCCCCGCCCGGCCACGGGCACCGGGCCGCCGCGAAAGCACACAAAGGGGTCTGGACGGCGCGGGAGGCGTGGTCCATGCGGGCGATCGGGCGCCCCGTCTCCGGCCCCCTCGCGTCCGACCCCTTGCCAAGCCCCCCGTACCTCCGGTTTTACTGGCCCGAGCGGATCTACCGAATGATCGGTAGGTTGCTTCGAGAGTACGGCGAGGAGCGCGGTGAAGAGCGTGGAGGAGCGGCGCATGACGGAAGAACCGCTGGACGGCGGCGAGCGGCTCGGCCGGGAGGAGCTGGCGGCGCTCCAGCTGGAGCGGCTGCGCGCGACCCTGCGGCACGCGTACGAGAACGTGGACTTCCACCGGCGCTCCTTCGACGCGGCCGGGGTCTCCCCGGACGACTGCCGCACGCTGGCGGACCTGGCGCGGTTCCCCTTCACCGCCAAGTCGGACCTGCGCGACCACTACCCCTTCGGGATGTTCGCCGTCGACCCGTCGCGGATCCGGCGGATCCACGCCTCCAGCGGCACCACCGGCCGGCCCACCGTCGTCGGCTACACCGAGGGCGACCTGGACGTCTGGGCGGACGTGGTGGCCCGCTCGCTGCGCGCCGCCGGCGTGCGCCCCGGGCACAAGGTCCACGTGGCGTACGGCTACGGCCTGTTCACCGGCGGGCTCGGCGCCCACTACGGGGCGGAGCGCCTGGGCTGCACGGTGATCCCCGCCTCGGGCGGCATGACGGCCCGGCAGGTGCGGCTGATCCAGGACTTCCGGCCCGAGGTCATCATGGTCACCCCCTCGTACATGCTCACCCTCCTCGACGAGTTCGAGCGGCAGGGCGTGGACCCCCGGTCGACCTCCTTGAAGGTGGGCGTCTTCGGGGCCGAGCCGTGGACGGAGGAGATGCGCAAGGAGATCGAGGAGCGGTTCGCGATCGACGCGGTCGACATATACGGACTGTCGGAGGTCATGGGGCCGGGCGTGGCGCAGGAGTGCGTGGAGACCAAGGACGGCCTGCACATCTGGGAGGACCACTTCTATCCGGAGGTCGTGGACCCGTTCACGGGCGAGGTGCTGCCGGACGGGGAGGAGGGTGAGCTGGTCTTCACCTCGCTCACCAAGGAGGCCATGCCGGTGGTCCGCTACCGGACCAGGGACCTGACCCGGCTGCTGCCGGGCACCGCGCGGGTCTTCCGGCGGATGGAGAAGGTCACCGGGCGCAGCGACGACATGATCATCCTGCGCGGGGTGAACCTCTTCCCCACCCAGATCGAGGAGATCGTCCTGCGCACCCCGGCCGTGGCCCCGCACTTCCAGCTGCGCCTGACCCGGGAGGGCAGGCTCGACGTCCTGACCGTACGGGCCGAGGCCCGGCCGGACGCGACGGCCGGGGAGCGGGCGGAGGCGGCCCGGGCGATCGCGGCGGCGGTCAAGGACGGCATCGGCGTCTCGGTCGGGGTCGAGGTGGTCGACCCCGAGACGCTGGAGCGCTCGGTGGGCAAGATCCGGCGGATCGTGGACCTGCGGGACTCCGCGTAGCTCCCGTTTGGGTGGGACCTGTCCGGACAGGTCCTGTCCGGTGGGCCGGGGAAACGTGCTCCGGCCGGTGCGGTCGGCCCAGGAAGCCGAGCAGCCGCTCGTCGAGCCGGTGCGGTTCGACGAGCGGCAGGGAGTGGTGGGCGGCTCCGGGCAGCAGGACCACCTCGGCCTCCGGGAGCGCGCGCCGGACCCGGTCGGCGACCTCGGCGGCGCGATGGGTGCGGCTGCGCTCCGCGAGCAGGACGAGCAGCGGTGCGCGGCGGATCATGGCCGGGGCCGCGCCCCTGACCCGCCGGGCACGTCCTAGGCTTCCGCGAACCGGTCCCTGAGTTCGCGCTTGAGGATCTTGCCGCTCGCGTTGCGGGGCAGTTCGGGCAGGAAGTGGACGCGCTTCGGAGCCTTGAAGTGGGGGAGCTTCTCGCGGGCGTGGGTGAGGAGTTCGGTCTCGGTGACCTCGCCGCGCGGGACGACCACCGCCGTGACCGCCTCGATCCAGCGCTCGTCGGGGAGGCCGATCACGGCCGCCTCGGCGACCCCGGGGTGGGTGTAGAGGGCGTCCTCGACCTGACGGGAGGCGACCAGGACGCCGCCGGAGTTGATGACGTCCTTCACCCGGTCGACGATCGTGTAGTAGCCCTCGGCGTCGCGGACCGCGAGGTCGCCCGAGTGGAACCAGCCGTTCCTGAAGGCCGCCCTGGTCTCCTCGGGCTTGTTCCAGTAGCCCTCGCACAGTTGCGGCGAGCGGTAGACGATCTCGCCGGGGGTGCCGTCGGGGACGTCGTCGCCCTTCTCGTCGACGACCCGGGCCTCGACGTGGCGGACCGGGCGGCCGCAGGAGTCCATCCGGCCCTCGTGCTCGTCGGGTCCGAGGACCGTGGCGAGCGGGCCGATCTCGGACTGGCCGAAGCAGTTGTAGAAGCGCAGCTCCGGCAGACGGGCGCGCAGGCCCTCCAGGACGGGCACGGGCATGATCGAGGCCCCGTAGTAGGCCTTGCGGAGCGCGGAGAGGTCGCGGGTGGCGAACTCCGGGTGGTTGGCGAGGCCGATCCAGACCGTCGGCGGGGCGAACAGGCTGTCGGCCCGGCCCGCCTCGACCAGGTCGAAGAGGACGGCCGGGTCGGGGCCGTCGACGAGGGTGTTCTCGGCGCCGACGGCGAGGTAGGGCAGCAGGAAGACGTGCGTCTGCGCCGAGTGGTAGAGCGGCAGCGCGTGCACGGGCCGGTCGTCCTCGCGCAGGTCGAGGGCCTCGACGGCGCTCGCGTACGCGTGGGCCAGGGCGAGGTGGGTCATCATCGCGCCCTTGGGCTGGGCGGTGGTGCCCGAGGTGTAGAGCAGCTGGGCGAGGTCGCGGGCGTCGCGGTCGGTGTCGTACGCCTCCGGTTCGGCGAGCGCGTCGAGCAGGGAACCGGGCGCGTCCCGCAGCGGCTTGACGGGGAAGCCGTCCGGGATCCGGTCCGCGAGGGCGGGGTCGGCGAGGACGAGCGAGCTGTCCGACTGCTCCAGGACGTACGCGAGGTCGTCGCCGGTCAGGTGGTGGTTGACCGGCACGTGGACCAGGCCGGCCCGGGCGCACGCCAGGAACGCGATCAGATAGGCGTCGGAGTTGTGGCCGTAGGTGGCGACCCGGGCGTACTCCGGCAGCCCGATGCCGTGGTGGGCCTCCCGCAGGACGGCGGCGGCGGTGGAGACGGCCGCGTCCAGCTCCGCGTACGTCCAGCTCCGGTCGGCGTAGCGGAGGGCGGTCCGGTCGGGGACGCGCCGGGCGCTCGCGCGCAGGACGCCGTCGACGGTGCGGCTGGGGAGTCGGCTCATGGCGCGATCCTCGGCGCGCACCGCACGCGGGGTCAAGTACTCGGCGGCGCGCCGGGACACGGCTGTGCGCCGACGAGCGCCGGGCGGCCTCCCGCTTCCACGAGAAGGGCGTCCCGCGCTCGCCGGCGCTGCGGTTGGCGGCCGACGGGACCGACCGGCCGGGGGCCCGTCAGGGGCTGAACGACATGAACACGAAGGCGGCGAAGATCGAGAGGTGGACGCCGCCCTGGAGGAGCGTGGCCCGTCCCGGCACCACGGTCAGGGCGCTCACCACACCGGTGAGGGCGAGCAGGACCAGGTGGAGGGGGCCCAGGCCGAGGACCAGGGGCCCGGAGAGCCAGATCGAGGCGAGCGCGATCGCCGGGACGGTCAGGCCGATGCTGGCGATCGCGGAGCCGTAGGCGAGGTTGAGGCTGGTCTGCATCCTGTCCCGGCGGGCCGCGCGGACGGCGGCGAGGGTCTCGGGGAGCAGCACCATCAGGGCGATGACGACACCGACGACCGCCTTGGGCAGACCGGCCGACTCCACGGCGTCCTCGATGGTGGGCGAGACCAGCTTGGCGTTGCCGACGACGGCGACGAGGGCGAGGAGGAGCAGGCCGAGGCTGGTCCAGGCCTCGCGGCTGCCCGGCGGGGCGGCGTGCTCGTCCTCCGACTCGTGGCCGGGGCGCGGCACCGGGAGGAAGTAGTCGCGGTGCCGGACCGTCTGGACGCCGACGAACACGCCGTACAGGAAGAGGGAGGCGACGGCGGCGAAGATGAGCTGGGCGCCGGAGAACTCGGGGCCGGGGTGGCTGGTGGTGAAGGTCGGCAGGACCAGCGTCATCGTGGCGAGGGTGCAGACGATGGCGAGCGCGCCGCCGGAGCCCTCGGCGTTGAAGACGGCGACGCGGTTGCGGAGCGCGCCGACGAGGAGGGAGATGCCGACGATGCCGTTGCAGGTGATCATGACGGCGGCGAAGACGGTGTCGCGGGCGTAGGTGGAGGTCTTGTCGCCGCCTCCGGCCATCAGGGTGACGATGAGTCCGACTTCGATGACGGTGACGGCCACGGCGAGGACGAGCGAGCCGAAGGGTTCGCCGACGCGGTGGGCGATCACCTCGGCGTGGTGGACCGCCGCGAGGACCGCCACGAGGAGGCAGAGCGCGATCAGCCCCACGGCGAAGCCGGGGAGGTCACGCCCCCAGGCCGCGCCCATGGCCAGCGCCGCCACCACTGGTCCCCAGGTGGTCCACTGACGTGTCATTGCCGCCGTGCTCGAACTCATGATCCGCATCCTGCCACAAAGGGGGCTTTCGCCCGATTTCGGTCATTCCAGGGGTTCGGTGAGGCCTCGCTCGTACGCGGCGAGCGTCTCGATGAACATCCGCCGCTCCCGCGCGTCGAGCGGGGCCAGGGCCGTACGCCAGGCGTCGGCGCTGCGTCCGAGCCAGCCGTCGATGGCGGCCCGGTACCGCTCGGAGATGGAGACGATCTTCCGCCTGCGGTCGGCGGGGTCCTCGACCCGCTCCAGGACGCCCTTCTTCACCAGGTCCCCCGCCATCAGGCTGACGGTGGTGGGGGCCACCTCCAGGTGGGCGGCGAGCTCGTTGACGCTCAGCGGTCCGTCGAAGAGGAGGTGGGCGAGGAGGGAGAGGTGGCGGGGCGCGAGGGTGAGCGACTGCAGGTCCTCGGGGATCCTGACGCGCTTGACCCGTGCGACCGTCCGAGGCATCAGCAGCAGCAACGTGCGTACGGCCTCGTCCAGATCCGGTCCGGGGTCCTCGTCCTCCTCGTGGGCGTTCGCCATCGCACCTTCCCCCTTCGTTTCGGTTTCACACTCTTCGTTTTGCTTTCAAAGCAAAGATATCTTTACGGACGATGCTACCGGAAGGCATGTTCGAGCAGGGCCGTTTGGCGGCTGCCCCCGGTGGGAGACAGTGGGCATGACGGAGGATGCGGCGAGACAAGGACGTTCGACCCGGCGCGCGTTCGGCGGCGGGCTGCTGGCCCTCGGAGGAGCCGTGGCGATCGGTGCGGTGCCGGGGGCCGGCCTCGCGGCGGGTGCCGGAGGCGGGTCCGGGGCCGGGTCCGTCGCGCGGCGGACCACGCTGCGGCGCGGTTCGGCCGCGCGGGCCGGACTGCTCGCGCCGCACCTGGACCGGCTGGTGACGGAGGCCGAGGCGTTCCTCGCCCCCTCCCCCGCGCACCCCTGGTACGCGGGCGCCGTCCTGCTCGCCGGGCGCGGCGGGACCGTGGCCCTGCACCGGGCGATCGGCTCGGCCGTGCGGTACGCCGCGTACGACGAGAAGACCGGCACCGGCGTCGAACTGCCGCCGGAGCGGCAGCGGCCGATGACCGAGGACACCGTCTTCGACCTGGCCTCGGTCTCCAAGCTGTTCACCTCGATCCTGGCGGTGCAGCAGATCGAGCGCGGGGTGCTCGATCTGGAGGCGAGGGTCACGGCGTACCTGCCGGAGTTCGGCGGCGGCGGGAAGGGGGACGTGACGGTGCGCCAACTGCTCACCCACACCTCCGGCTTCCGGTCCTGGATCCCGCTGTACCGGGAGCCGACGCGGGAGGGGAAGCTGCGGCTGCTCTGGGAGGAGCGGCTCGCGAACCCGCCGGGGACCGCGTACCTCTACTCCGATCTCAACCTGATCTCGCTCCAGTCGGTCCTGGAGGAGGTCACCGGCCGCGCCCTGGACGTCCTGCTCCACGACGAGATCACCGCTCCGCTCGGGATGGACCGCACGCGCTTCAACCCGCCGCCCTCCTGGCGGCCGGACATCGCCGCCACCGAGGACGCCCGGCCGCCCTGGTCGGGCCTGGACCGGGGCATGGTGTGGGGCGAGGTCCACGACGAGAACGCGTACGCGCTCGGCGGGGTCGCCGGGCACGCCGGGGTCTTCTCGCGCGCCTGGGACCTGGCGGTCCTCGCCCGCGCCCTGCTCAACGGCGGGGCGTACGGCCGGGCCCGCATCCTCTCCCCCGCGTCGGTGGAGCTGATGTTCACCGACTTCAACACCGCCTTCCCCGGCGACGCGCACGGGCTCGGCTTCGAGCTCCACCAGCACTGGTACATGGGCGCGATGGCCACGCCCCGCACGGCCGGGCACACCGGCTTCACCGGCACCAGCCTCGTCCTGGACCCGACGACCGACGCCTTCCTGATCGTCCTCGGCAACTCCGTGCACCCGGTGCGCTCCTGGCGCTCCGGCTCCGCGCCGCGCGTCGCCACCGCGAACCGGCTGGCCAGGGCCGTACCGGTACGGCCGGCCCGGGGACGCACGGCCTGGTTCTCCGGCATGGGGAGCGGCGCCACCGCCACCCTCGCCCTGCCCCCGGTCCCCGGCGCCGCGCGGCTGGAGTGCGCGCTGTGGTGGGACACCGAACCGGACGCGGACGCGGTCTTCCTGGAGGCGTCCCGCGACGGCGGGGTGACCTGGGAGCCGCTGCCGTTCGTCACCGCGCGTCCGAGGGAGGAGCCGTCGCCGCACCCGGCGGGGACGGCGGGCGGCTGGTCCGGGCGCGCCTGGCACCGGCTCGCGGCCGAGGTGCCGGAGGCGGCCCGGGGATCCGTCCCCGTACGGCTGCGGTGGCGGTACGCGACGGACGCGCGGTACGTCGGACGCGGGGTGTACGTGGACGGGGTGCGGGTCCTCGACGGCGCGGGGCGCCCGCTCTTCGACGAGGCCCGGCCGGCGGACGGCGCGCGGATCGAGGCGGTGGGCTGGACGGCGTCCCGGGACTGACCGGCCGGACCGGCCCCGGGGCCGCCCTCAGTCGGCGGCGGCCGTGCGCAGCTCCGTCAGGAGCGGGCTGATCAGGGGGTGTTCCTCGGCTCCGCGCCGTACCGCCGCGAAGACCCGGCGGGTGGGGGCGACCCCCTCCACCGGGCGGACCTCGACGCCCGTGAGGTCCATCCCGCGCAGCGCCGAGCGCGGCACGAGGGCGACCCCGGCGGCGGCGGAGGCGAGGGCGACGACGGCGCGGAAGTCGTCGGAGACGTGCGCGAAGCGGGGGGCGAAGCCGGCGTACTCGCAGGCCAGGACGGTGACGTCGTGGCAGGGGTTGCCGGTGGACTGCCCGATCCAGTCGTCCTTGGCGAGGGCGGAGAGCGCGACCCGCCCGCCGGCCGCCAGGGGGTGGCCGGGCGGCAGGACCGCGTCGAAGGGCTCCGCGTAGAGCGGCACGCGGGTGAGGCGGTCGTCGTCCTCGCCGGGGGCGCCCCGGTACTCGACGGCGACGGCCACGTCCACCTGCCGGTCCAGGACCATGAGCAGGCTCTCGTCGCCCTCGGCGTCCCGCACCCGGACCCGGATGCCGGGCGCGGTGCGGGCGAGCGCCGTGAGGGCGGGGGCCACGACGAGGCCGATGCCGGTGGCGAAGGCGGCGACCGTGACCGTGCCGGCCTCGCCGGAGCCGTAGGCGGCGAGCTCGGCCTCGGCGCGCTCCAGCTGGGCCAGGACGGCGTTGGCGTGGCTCAGCAGGATCTCGCCGGCCGGGGTGAGGCGGGCGCCCCGGGCGCTCCGCTCGACCAGACGGTGGCCGGTCTCCTGCTCCAGAGCGGCGAGCTGCTGGGAGACGGCGGAGGGGGTGAGGTAGAGCGCGGCGGCCGCCGCGGTGACCGTGCGGTGGTCGGCCACCGCACGGAGGATGTGCAACCGCCGCGCTTCGATCATGTCCCCAGTCTCGCAGGCCGGAGGGTCCGCTCCGGTCCGGGGGGGGGGGGGCCCCCCGGCCCCCCCCGGGCGGGGGGGGGGGGGGGGGCGGCGGGGCCCGCCCCCGCGGGGGGGGGGGCCCCCCAACCCCCCCCCCCCCCCG
>NZ_JBFBJO010000022.1:0-95794 GCF_040702165.1 Streptomyces sp. NPDC086147
TTTTGTTCACACCGCGCGGTGTGAACAAAAGCAGACGGACCGTCGGACCTCGATGCTCTCACGGGGTTTCGACAGGGGGCAACGAAGTTCTGCCGCACGGGCGGACGGTGCGCGTGCGGGCCGGTCCGCGAGAGCGTGCCGCCCCGCCGGTCAGTCGCGGGAGTTGCCGAACAGCAGGCGGTACGCGACCAGGAGGGCGAACGACCCGGCGATGGCGGCGCCCCAGGTGGCGAGGTCGAAGAACTGGTTCTCTATCGGCCGGTCGAGGAACCGGGCGGAGAGCCAGCCGCCGAGGAAGGCGCCGGCGATGCCGATGAGGGTGGTGCCGATGAGGCCGCCCGGGTCACGGCCGGGCAGGAGGACCTTGGCGATGGCTCCGGCCAGGAGCCCGAGGACGATCCAGCTGATGATGCCCATGGGGTGGAGGCTGCCTTCCGTACGGCGTCGAGGGGTGGTGTCCGGCGGGGGCGTCGGCTCAGGCGCGGGGCGCCTCGGGACCGGCGGGGCCCGCCGGGGGACGGGTGGTGCCGCCCTGGGAGGGGTGCACGATCCCCGTGATCACGGTCGGTCCCTCGACCGTGGGCGGCGACGTCGACTCGGCCTTCATCGCGGCGGCCTCGCTCTTGAGGATCCGGGTCGACTTGCCCAGGGAGCGGGCGAGGTCGGGGAGCTTCTTGGCGCCGAGGAGCAGGATGACGACGATGAGCAGAATGGCTATTTCGCTGATGCCGAACATGGTGTCCGTGGCCTCTTCGGTGGGACGAGGGTGAGCGGGGGCGAGGAGGGAGGGTGACCGGGGGTCAGACGTTCACGCCGAAGTCGGCCGCGATGCCGGCCAATCCGGAGGCGTAGCCCTGTCCCACCGCGCGGAACTTCCACTCGGCACCGTGCCGGTAGAGCTCGCCGAAGACCATGGCCGTCTCGGTGGCGGCGTCCTCGGAGAGGTCGTAGCGGGCGAGTTCGGCGCCGTCGGCCTGGTTCACGACCCGGATGAAGGCGTTGCGGACCTGGCCGAAGCTCTGGCCCCGGTTCGCGGCGTCGTGGATGGAGACGGGGAAGACGATCCGCCGGACGTCGGCGGGGACGGCGGACAGGCCGACCTTGATACTCTCGTCGTCACCGTCGCCCTCGCCCGTGAGGTTGTCGCCGGTGTGCTCGACCGAACCGTCCGGGCTGGTCAGGTTGTTGTAGAAGACGAAGTGCCGGTCGGAGAGGACCTTGCCCGCCTCGTCCAGGAGCAGCGCGCTGGCGTCCAGGTCGTAGTCGGCGCCGGTGGTCGTCCGCACGTCCCAGCCCAGACCGACCACGACCGCGGTCAGCCCCGGGGCCTCCTTGCTCAGCGAGACGTTGCCGCCCTTGGCCAGACTCACACCCATGCCGCATCCCCCTTCGTACGGGGCCGGGCCGGGCCCGGCCCCGGATCATCGAGTACCAGTGCGGAGAAATCTACAGCAGTGTAGAAAATTACGGTACGCGTCCGTCCGCCGGGGCGCACGGGCCGACGCCGCCGACGGCGCGACCGGTCAACCCGGCCATCCCGTCTCGGTGTAGAGACGGCCGGCCCCGACACCCTCGATCGCCGCGCGGGCGTAGGGGACGAGGGCGTCCGGAAGGTCCTTCGGGTCCCACCACCGCCACGCCGCGCACCTGTCGGGCTCGCGCAGCTCCGGGACGCCCTCCCAGCGGCGGGCCCGGAAGAACAGCTGGACGCGCGGAGGGACGCCGGGCCGGTGCAGCAGGTGGACGACGTGCACGAGGTCGAGGCCGGCCGGGTCGACCACGAGCCCGGCCTCCTCGTACGCCTCGCGGGCGAGACACGCGGTCGCCGACTCCGCCTCGCAGTGCCCGGCGAGGAAGTGCCACAGGTTCCCCGCGTACGCCGAGTCCGGGTGGCGCAGACCGAGCAGCACCTTCCCGTCGCGCTCCAGCCAGAGGTGCACCCCGACGATCTGCGGCACGCTCCCGGACGGGAAGAGGGAGGCCGGATCGCCGTCCGCGCCGAGCGCGGCCAGCAGCGGTTCCAGCGTGCTCCGTTCGCCGGGATGTCGGGCCAGGTAAGCGGCCAGGAGGTCACCGATGTGAGAAGGGGAGGGCGGCATGTCAGAACCTCGCGGAATTCGGGGACGGGGGAACGAGCGGGACCCGGCGGTCGTCCGTGCCGCACACGCCGACTTCTCCGTACCACTGCCGGGTTTCGCGTGTGGTGGGCGGCGGCGGTACGGCACGGGCCGTCCGGCCGGTCGGGCCGCGGGAGCACGGCGCGGGGGTCACGACGACGCCTTCCCCTCACCGAGCGGCGTTGCGGACCCGTCGGCCTCCAGCGGCGGGACGGGCCGAGCCGATGGGACGGCTTCCGGCGGTGGGACAGGCCGCGCCGGCGCCGACGGGGACGTGAACTGGCGGGCCTGGAGCTCGTACGCCGTCCGGAACGCGCCCGTGCCCGTGGCCGGGTCCATGAGCCGCTCGAAGGTGCCCTGCTCGACGACCCGGCCCTCGTCGAGGACGTAGATCAGGTCGGCGTGGCGCACGCTGTGGAGGCGGTGGGTGATCAGGACCGTGGTCTGCCCCGTGCCGGCGAGCCGGTGGATCTGGTCGAAGACCCGCTGCTCGGCGGCCGGGTCGAGCGCGCTCGTGGGCTCGTCCACGATCAGGACGGCCCCGTCGCGGTACCGGGCGCGGGCCAGGCCGATCTTCTGCCACTGGCCGCCGGAGATCTCCTGCCCGCCCCTGTAGCCGCGGGCGAGCAGGGTGTCCAGGCCGCGCGGAAGGCTCCCCACCACCTCGTCCGCCCCCGCGTAGGCGGCTGCGGCCCCGATCGCGGTGTCGTCCATCGCGGCGCCGGGGCGGCCGATGCCGACGTTGACCCGCGCGGTGAAGGGCCAGCGGTAGAAGTCCTGGGCGACCATCGCGACGCGGTCGAAGACCTGCGCGCGGTCGGCCTCGGCCGTGTCCACGCCTCCCCAGAGGATCCGGCCGGCGTCGGGGAGCCGGGCCCCGCTCAGCAGCCGGACGAGGGTCGACTTGCCGCTGCCGTTGCGGCCCACGAGGGCGACCGTCCGGCCCCGGGGGATGACGAGGTCCACCTCGTGCAGGGACGGCGTGTCCGCGCCGGGATAGGTGAAGGTCACCTTCTCGAACCGGATCTCGTCGAACCCCTCGGGCAGGTCGCGCCCGCCGACGGGGATGGCGCGCCGCACGGCCTCCTCGCACAGGGTCTCCAGGTCGGCGACGAACAGGGCCTCCTCCTGGACCTCGGTGACGCGCAGGACGAGGTCGGTGATGCTCGCCGACCCGGTGCGGATCGCCAGCACCGCCGTACCGGCCACGGCCAGGTCCATCCGCCCGTTCCACAGCAGCAGCCCGAGGACGCCGTAGGTGCCGACGGTCGCGATCCCGCGCGCCGAGTCCGAGAACAGGCCCGTGCGGGCACCGATCCAGGCCAGCCGGGTCTGCTCCCGTTCGCTGGTCTCCGCCATCTGCCGGAAGTGCTTCAGGAGGAACGGCGCCACACCGTGGACGCGGACCTCGGCCGCCGCCTGCTGGTCGATCAGGAGGCGGCTGATGAGCTGGCCGGCCCGTACGTGCTGCACGAAGCGGTGCCAGCTGACGTACCGGTGGCGGGCCATGGTCAGCGATCCCCAGGCGCTCGGCAGCGCCATGCAGATCAGCAGCGGCAGGAGCGCGGGGTGCAGCACGGTCAGGACGCCGGCCGCGGCGACCAGGGAGATCGCGGAGGTGACGACGGCGGTGCAGTAGACGACCATCCGCCGGGCCGACTCGGCGCCCCACTGGGCGGAGTCCATCAGCTTGTGGAAGGCGTCGTCCTCGATCGCCTCCAGCTCCACCCCGGCCACCAGGCCGAGGTAGCGCTCGGTCGCCGCCCGCTGGACCTTCGGCTCCAGGACACCGGTCGCGGCGGTCGACGCGGACCCGCAGGCCGACCCGACGACCGAGAGGACGGCGACCAGGACGAGCGACGGCAGCGCCGCCCGCAGCCGGCCGGTGATGTCGCCGGGGGCGAGCAGTTCGACGAGCAGGGCGTTGACCGCGATCAGGGAGACGGCCTGGGTGACGCCCCGGGCGATCTCGCCGACGGCGACGGTGGTGAGCGCCCGGGGGTCCGCCCGGCGTGCCAGCCGGACGGCGACCGCGACCTGCCGGGGGAGCGAGACGGCCATGGAGCGGAGACTGAGCTTGAGCCAGGCGCCGTTGTGGGCGCCCCACCCGTAGTCGTAGGTGAGCTCGCCGCCGAAGAGGAGCTGCTCCGAGGCCGAGGTGCGTTCCGTAGTGGCCGCCCCGGGAGCGCTGTCGTCGTGGCTCATGCCGTCCTCCTCGTCTCCGGACGCATCGAGGGGGAGGCGCCGGCGGCGCGGCGGATGCGCGGCGCGGCGGCCGGGGGCCGGAGGGGAGGGGAAGTCGGAACGGGCGGTACGGGACGCAAGGCGGCCTCCGGAGGTGAGGAGGTGGAGTGTCGTGAGGTCCAACGAGGCCGCCGGGCGTGTCGAACACATGTGTTTCGGACGCGGTGCGAACCGCCCGTGCGGGCGAATGGGTGTTCGTGCCGGGTACACCGACCCCTGTGGCACGGGACCGCGCCCCGCGATCCACATGGCCGAAAGAAGAGTGTCCCCGTGGAAGGGCTTCCAGTACGGGACGGAAAGCGGGTGGCGATCCGGGTCTCCCTCTCCGGTGTCGCTCGGTCAACGACCTTGCCGGAGGAGCCCGTTGTCGTCACTTCGGAAAGGGAGTGGCAATCGATGCGGGCGGGTTGGGGTGAATTGTCCCTTCACTTTTTAAGAAACCTTGTTGAGAAAGTCATAGCTCTGTGAAGGCCCGTTGATTTGCACTCGTCAATCGGTCAGGGTTTCGAGCGAGCCGCCGGAGAGTTTCCTTCCGGTGGTCCAACCCCCCACAAATCCTGACGAGGAGAGCCTTCTTTCATGGCAACTCACAAGCGCGTCCGCAAGTTCAGGATCGTCGCCGTCGCGACCGCGATCGCCGCGGCGGCCGGAGTGACCGTCGCCACCGGCCCGTTCGCCGGTGCGGCCCCCACTCCCGCCGAAGGAACCGTCTACGGCCTCGGAGCGGAGAACGCCGTGGCGGGCAGCTACGTCGTGCTGCTCGACGAGACGACCGACAAGGCCGGCAAGACCGATCTGGCGAAGGAGTACGGCGGCACGCTGCGCCGCAGCTACGACTCCCGCGTCAACGGATTCTCCGTCAACGACCTCACCGAGACGGAGGCCAAGCGCCTCGCCGCCGACCCGGCCGTCGCGAAGGTGGTCCAGAACCGCACCTTCACCATCAACGAGACCCAGGCCAACCCGCCCTCCTGGGGGCTGGACCGGGTCGACCAGGCGGACACCGCGGGCGACCAGAAGTACACCTACCCCGACGCCGGGGGCGAGGGTGTCACCGCGTACGTCATCGACACCGGCGTCCGCGTCGGCCACGGCGACTTCGGCGGTCGCGCCACCGACGGCTTCGACGCCGTCGACAACGACGACACCGCCCAGGACGGCAACGGCCACGGCACCCACGTCGCCGGCACCATCGCCGGAACCGCCCACGGCGTCGCCAAGAAGGCGAAGATCGTGGCCGTCCGGGTCCTCGACGACAACGGCTCCGGCACCACCGAGCAGGTCATCGCCGGCATCGACTGGGTCACCGAGAACCACCAGGGCCCGTCCGTCGCCAACATGAGCCTCGGCGGCAGCGCCGACCCGGCCCTCGACGAAGCGGTCAAGAAGGCCATAGCCTCCGGCGTCACCTTCGGCGTCGCCGCTGGCAACGAGTCCTCCGACGCCGGCCAGGGCTCCCCGTCCCGCGTGCCCGAGGCGATCACCGTCGCCTCCTCCACCAAGGACGACCAGCAGTCCAGCTTCTCCAACTTCGGTTCGGTTGTGGACATCTACGCCCCCGGCTCGGACATCACCTCCGCCTGGAACGACAGCGACACCGGCACCAAGACCATCTCCGGTACGTCCATGGCCACCCCGCACGTCGTCGGCGCCGCCGCCGTCTACCTCGGCGGCCACCCCGACGCCACCCCGGCCCAGGTCGCCGAGGCGCTCGTCGGCGGCGCGACCGCCGACAAGATCGGCAACGCCTCCCCCGGCACCGCCAACAAGCTCCTGAAGATCGTGGAGTGATCACACCCGCCCGACGACGGCCCGCCGCACCCTCATCCGAGAGGGTGCGGCGGGCCGTTCGTTCGGTCACGACGGGACTTTCAGCGCCCGCGCCGCCCCCGGCCGGCGGTCTCGTGGGCGTCCTCGTACTCCTCCTCGCCCCCTTCACCGTCCTCGTCCTCGTCCTCGTACTCCTCGTCGTATTCCTCGCCGGGCCCGGCCTCCTCGTCCTCGTACTCCTCCTCTTCCTCGGGGCCGTACTCCTCGTCCTCCTCGTCCTCGCCCCGGGGCTCCCCCTCCCCTTCCTCCTCGTCGAACCCGTCCGCCCCCTGTTCCTCTCCCTGCCCCTCTTCCTCTTCCTGTTCCTGTTCCTCCTCCATGGCCTCCTCGTGCGTGCGGACCACCTCGCCGTCGCGGATCTCGCCGCGCCAGCCCTCCGGCTCGTCGTCGGTGAGGGTCACGTGGCGGCGGAAGTGCTTCAGGTCGAGGCGGAGCCGACGTCCCTGGGCACGCCAGACGTTGCCCGTCTTCTCGAAGAAACCGGAGGGGTAGTACTCGACGGTGACCAGGACCCGGGTGAGCGACGGTCCCAGTTCGTGGAAGCTGACGCAGCCCCGGGTCGACCCCTTGGCGCCCTCCGAGGTCCAGATGATGTGGTCGTCCGGCACCTGCTCCTGGACGGTGGCCTTCCAACTGCGTGTGGAGGGGCCCACCTTGACCTTCCAGTCACTGCTGGTCTCGTCGCCCTGCGAGACGCTGCGCACGCCCTTCGTGAAACCGCTGAAGTCCTCGTACTGGGCCCAGTGGTCGTACACCCTCCGGAGCGGAGCGCCCACGTCGACCGTCTCGACGATGCTGGTGATCTTCTGGGTCCCGCTCTTGCGCTTGCCCTTCCCCTTGCCGCCGAACAGGTTCGACGCGGCGTCGGTGACCTTGTCCTTCAGGCCGCCGATGCCGTGGCCCACCATCGCCTTGACGGGGGAGTCCCCCTGGAGCATGCGCCCGCCGATGTCCGCGATGCTGCCGCCGTTGTCGGCCACGTCCTGGAGCTGTCCGGTGACGTCCCCGAGCTTGTCCGTTGCCTTCTCGGCCAGTTGTCCGGTCTGGGCGGAGAGGAAGCCGCCGAGCTCGCCGAACAGCCGGTCCAGTCCGGAACTCGATTCCTTTGCGGAGTTGCGGTTCTCGGGTGCCATGACCTACCTCCGCCCCGACGGCTTGCGCGCGGCCGTCTTCTTCGAGGCGGTCTTCTTCGCCGCCGGCTTGCGTGCCGAGGTCTTCTTGGCCGAGGCATTCCCGGCTGTCGTCTTGCGTGTCGCCGTCTTCTTCGCCGGGGCACTCTTCTTCGCGGGGGCGGTCTTCTTCGCGGAGGCGCTCTTCCTGGCGGGGGCGGTCTTCTTCGCGGGAGTGCTCTTCTTCGCCGTCGGCTTCGAGGCCGTCTTCTTCGCGGCCGTCTTCTTGGCGGGCGCGTCCGTGCCGCGCGTCCGGGACGACGAACGTGAGGACCGGCGCGGCCGTGGCTTCTCCGGTTCGGTCTCCTCCTCGTCCTCCTCCTCCGGTTCGGTCTCCTCCTCGTCCTCCTCCGGTTCGGTCTCCTCCTCGTCCTCCTGCGGTTCCCCGTCCTCTCCGGGCTCCTCCTCCTCTTCTTCCTCCCAGGCGTCCTCTTCGTCGTCGTCCTCGGGCTCCGACTCGTCGTCCTCGTAGCCCTCCTGGTCCTCCTCGTCCTCGTAACGCCCTTCCTCGTCCTCCTCTTCGTCCTCGTCCTCGCCGCCGCTGCCGATCGCCAGCGTCCGTTCGTGGAGCGAGTCGGCGAGGTCGGTGAGCTTGCGGTTGGCCGCGGCCTTGAGTGCCTGGCGGCCGGCGTTCAGGGCCTCCCCCTTCAGCTGGTCACCCATCTCCGCCACCTGGGGTATCTCCTTGAGCTTGCTCAGGCCCTCCGCCATGAGCTGCCGAGGTTCGAGGCCGAAACGCCGCCCCGCCAGGTAGGTCGCCGCGGTGAACGCGAGACGCCCCTTCTTCGTCCGCCCCAGTACGTAGCCCCCGGCCACCGCGGCCGCCAGGGCGATCTTGGACGTGTCATCCATGGCCTCTGTCCCTTCACCGGGCGTCTGCGGTCTCGCCGTCGCCTCGTACGGGGCCTCCATACCGAGTCGCACCTCCGCTCATATGCCTGTGGAGGACGCCCCGTTCGGGCGGTGGGGAACGAGCCTGCTCTCCCGGACATGGCATTTGTCCCTATATCGTGAAATTCTAGCCCTAACTGGCTGTACGTCTTCTGGAAGTGCCACATGGCCTCAGCAGATTCGGATCGCCCCCGGCGGTCCGCCCCACACGCCGGCGACGAGCGGCGGGAGCGCCCCCCCGCCCGGCGCGGACCCGCGCCGCGCAAGGCGAAAGCCGTCGACGCGGGCTCGGCCATGAGTTCGGCCGCCGAGCAACTGGCGAAGCTGCTCGGCAGACCGCCCGAGTCCGTCTCCTCGCTCAAACCCACCGATTCGGGGTGGGAGGCGCAGGTGGAGGTGCTGGAGCTGGAGCGCATCCCCGACACGACCAGTGTCCTGGCCAGTTACAAGGTCTCACTCGACGAGGAAGGCGCGCTGATCTCCTTCGAACGCACCCGCCGCTACAGCCGCGGGATGATCGATCGGCCGTTCTGAGAACGGTTCGGCCGTGAAGGGAGGCGCCATGACGATGGTGCCGCAGGGCGGCGGCAGTGCCGTCGGCAGGGGCGGAGGCTCCTCGGGCACTCTCTACGACGTCCTGGAGCTCATACTGGACCGGGGCCTGGTGATCGACGTCTTCATCCGCGTCTCGCTGGTGGGGATCGAGATCCTCAAGATCGACGCCCGGATCGTCGTGGCCAGCGTGGACACCTATCTGCGCTTCGCCGAGGCCTGCAACAGGCTCGACCTCGAATCCGGCCGCAAGGCTCCGGCGCAGCTCCCCGAGGTCGTCGGGGGCATGATGGAGGGCGGGGCCCACGGCAAGTCCAAGGGAGCGCTCAGCGGGGCGGTCGACGCCGTCACCGAGTCCCTGACCGGGAAGTCCCGCGACGACGAGGAGCCGGACGAGGAGGAAGAGGCGGAGGAGGAGCCCGCTCCCCGGCGCCGACGGCCTCCCGCCCGACGCGCGGCACGCCGGGAGAAGGAGTGACCGATGGCCCTCTACGTCTACGCGATCACGGGGCAGGACCACCCCCTCGCCGTCGCGGACATGACCGGAGTCGGCGCGGAACCGTCCCCGGTGCGCGCCCTCGCGTGCGGGCCGCTGTACGCCGTGGTCAGCGACGTCTCCGAGGAGATCCGGCCCAAGCGGCGCGATCTGCTGATCCACCAGGAGGTGCAGGAGCGCCTCATGGAGGGCGGCCCCGTCCTGCCCCTCCAGTTCGGTTACACCGCCGCCGACGAGGCGGCGGTCGAGCAGGCCCTCCGCAAGGACGCCGACGGCTACCTCGCCAACCTGGAACGTCTCGACGGCTGCGCCGAGTACCACGTGAGGGCCTCCCAGAACGAGGAGGAGCTCCTGCGGCAGATCCTGCGGGAGACGCCCGAGACCCGGGAGCTCAACGAGCGGATCCGCGCCGGGGACCCGGACCCCCAGCTCCCGCTCACCCTCGGCAGGATGGTCGCCGCGCAGGTGGAGGAACGGCAGGACGCGCTTGCGGCCGGGCTGACCGACGCGCTCGTCCCGTACGCCAGGGAGCACAGCGTCCGGCAGGCGTCCGGCGACGACTTCCTCAACCTCTCGCTGCTGATCTCCGACGACCGGAAGGAAGAGTTCCTCTCGGCGCAGTCGGGTCTCGTCCGGCAGCTCGGGGACGGGGTGGACTTCCGGCTGAACGGCCCCCTGCCGCCGTACAGCTTCGTCCGGTAGCGGGGAGGGGCGGACGGCGGGGACGGCAGGGGACGGACAAGGAAGAGGGACGGCAGGAGAAGGACGAGGAAGGAGGACGCGGAGGATGGGACTGCTGACGCAGCTGCTCACGCTCCCCGTCGCCCCGGTGCGCGGAGCCGTCTGGATCGCCCAGCGGGTCGTGGAGGAGGCCGAGGAGGAGTACTACGACCCGGCTCCCGTCTGGCGGGAGCTCAGGGAGCTGGAGAGCTGGCTCGTACGGGGTGAGATCGACCAGGATGCCTTCGACCACCGCGAGGACGAGCTGCTCGACCGGCTGGACGAGATCGACGCCTACCGGCGGGGGGAGCGATGACCCGGAAGCGAGGCCGCCGTGTCTGACCCCCTGCCCGACCGGTTCGGATCCGCCCCCTCCCGGGCGGCGCCCTCGCCGTACGGACCGAGCTCCTCCGCCAACCTCGCGGACATCCTGGAGCGGGTCCTCGACAAGGGCATCGTCATCGCCGGGGACATCCGCATCAACCTGCTCGACATCGAACTGCTGACGATCAAACTGCGGATCGTGGTCGCCTCCGTGGACAAGGCGAAGGAGATGGGGATCGACTGGTGGGAGCACGACCCCTCGCTCTCCTCGAAGCACACCGGCGGCCCCCTGGCGGAGGAGAACCGCAGGCTCCGCGCGGAGCTGGAGGAGCTGCGGCGCGAGAGGCTGGAGCCGGGGGAGCCGCTGGACGCGGAGGCCGTCGAGGAGGCCGAGGCCTACGACGAGGCCGAGCCGGACGACGGGACGGCCCCCGGCCGCGGAACGGGGGCGAGGACGCCGCGGAAGCGCAGGAAATGAACGGCCGCGAAGACCTCACCTACGTGTACGCCGCGGCTCCGGACACGCCGGAGGTACGTGCGTCGCTCGCGGGCGTCCGGGGGGTGTCGGGCACTTCCGTGGCCCTCCTGCCCCTCTCGAAGGCCTCTCCGCCGACGACCTCCCTCCCGACAGGCTCTTTCCCGGCGGGCTCCCCGCCGACGGACCCGATCCGGACGACCGCCCCGGCCCCCGTCGCGTTCGTCGTCAGCCGGGTCGCGTCGGACGAGTTCGACGAGCGGACGCTGAAGGCCCGCTTCGAGGACCTGGAGTGGCTGGAGGGCGTCGCCCGCGCCCACCACGAGGTCGTGCAGACCGTCGCCCGCCACGACACCGTCCTCCCGCTGCGCCTGGCGACCGTCTACCAGAACGACGACCGCGCCCGCGGCGCCCTCGCCGCCCAGCACCACGTCTTCGCCGAACGGATCGCCCTCCTCCGCGACCGGAGCGAGTTCGGCGTCAAGCTGTACATCAGCCCCACCGGCCCCTCGGAGCCCCGAGAGGACACCGCCGGGGCCTCCCTCGGCCCCGGCAAGGCCTATCTGCGAAGCCGCCGGGCCCAGCACAGCGCCCAGCAGGTCCGCTACCGGCACGCCCAGGAGGCCGCCGACCGCGTCGAGGCCCTGGCCTCACGGTTCAGCACGCACCGCGTGCGCCATCCCGCCCAGCGCGGAGCCCTGGCGGGCCCGGAGGAGAACGTCCTCAACGACGCCTACCTCGTCCCGCACGACCGCGCCGAAGAGTTCCGGACGGCGCTCACCGCCGCGGTGGAGGGTCTCAACGGCGTACGCGTCGAGGTGACCGGCCCGTGGGCCCCGTACTCCTTCGCCACGCCGTCACCCGCACCCGAAGCCCCCGGGGAGGGGACGGCGCCATGACCGTCTCCCGGCCCACCGAGTCGCTGCCCGGCCGGCAGGTCGCCCTGGTCGACCTGCTCGACAGGCTGCTCAGCGGGGGAGTGGTCCTCTCCGGCGACATCGTCCTGTCGATCGCGGACATCGACCTCGTCCGCATCTCCCTCCGCGCCCTGATCGTGTCCGTCGACTCGGCGGCGGACCCCCTGACACCGCTGGACCGGGGTCCGGCGTGAACGACGAGGCTGCCCCGGCACCGGGGGAGCGGAGGCGTCCTCCCGGGAGGCCTCCGCCCGAGCGGCCCGCGAAGGCGTCTCCGCCCCTGGACCGGGCGGGCACCGCCCTGAACGACGCCTTCCGCCTCCTCCAGGCCCCGCCCGCCCCGGCCGACGAACCCCCGCGCCCCGCCCGAAGACTCCGGACCGACCACGAATCGGTGGAGGAGGACCTGCTCAGACTCGTCCTCACCGTCGTGGAACTGCTGCGCCAGCTCATCGAGCGGCAGGCACTGCGGCGCGTCGACGCGGGCGACCTCACCGACGCCCAGGAGGAGGAGCTGGGCGCCACCCTGATGGCCCTGCACGACGCCCTGTCCGACCTCTGCGCCGAGCACGGCTACACGCTCCAGGACCTCAACCTCGACCTCGGCCCGCTCGGCCCCCTGCTGCCGCGGTCGGACTGAGCACCACGGCTCCGGCCCGCGCCGTCACGAGGAATGGGAGGAGACGGTGAGGCCCGCCAGGTCGAGGGCCCTGGCCACGGCGGGCAGGTCGAGCGGCGCGTCTTCGTGGCGGGCGGGCCGCAACCGTTCGAGGAGGGGCTCCGGCCGCAGCCGGTGCGCCTCGGCGTCCGTCAGGAGACCCGCTACGTCCGCCCCGCCGCCGTCCGGGACGTGGAGGCGGTCCGCCAGCTCTCCCAGCACCTGCTCCCGGTCGACGAGGCCGCTCATGCCGCAGTCCAGACCGTCGTCCCGGAGGTCGTCGGGGTACGGCGCGCGGGCCCAGACGCCGTCCTCGTACCAGTAGACACAGCCCAGCTCGTACCCCTCGATCCGGTCGCGCAGCTCGTCGTACGGGAGCCAGTCCGGTCCGCCGGCCAGCATGTCGATCGGCGTCCCGTGCCACTTCACACCGCTCGACTCGTCCTCGCCGTAGAGCACGAAGCGGCCCTCGCCCCCTCGGGACATGGTCCACCAGGTGCAGCCGGAGTCGTCGTGGTGGAGTCCCTCGGTGTCGACCCGGAGACCGGTGCGGCAGCCGCTCGCGCGCTGTTCTTCGGCGCTGGTCGCCCCGATCGCCGCGAGCAGCGCCCACCGGCCCCACAGCGCCTCGCCCGGCGGAAGGTCCTCCGGAAGTCCCGGCCGGTGGATGGTCATGCGTGCCCCCGTGAATCCTCGTCCCGATGATGATCACACCAACGGTACGGCCCTCTCGGAGACCGGCCGCCGGGCCCCGCCCGTCGGCCGGATCAGGAACGGCCGGCCTCGGCGAAGATCCAGCGGTTGGCCGCCAGGGCGTCCTCCGGCTCCGGGAGCGGGCCCCGGCCGTGGAGCACGGTGAAGTCGTACGGGCGGTGCACGGCCACCCGCCAGCCACGGGCGGCGAGGAACCCGGCCGAGTCGGGGCGCGGCCCGGCGGCGAAGAGGCCCGGCAGGTCGATGCCGATCCGCTCGCGCGCCGTCGTGTACACGGGGCCACCGCGCACGCGCGACGACTCGGCCGTCACCTCCTTGATCTCGTACGCCAGCGTGCCGCCGGCGGCGCTGAGCCGGTCCACGTCGTCGATCAGCCGCCGCTCGGCCTCGGCGGGGAGGTAGAGCAGCAGGCCCTCGGCGAGCCAGGCGGTCGGGGCGGACGGGTCGAAACCGGAACCGAGCAGGGCCGTCGTCCAGTCGTGCCGGAGATCGGCGGCGCACGGGCGGCGCTCGGCGACGGGCTCCGCCCCGACGCCGTCGAGCACCGACTGCTTGAAGGCCAGCACATCGGCCGAGTCGATCTCGTGGACTACGGTCCCGGCGGGCCAGTCGAGCCGGAAGGCCCGGGAGTCGAGCCCCGCGCCCAGCAGCACCACCTGGCGCACGCCCGACCGGGCGGACGCCAGCAGGTGATCGTCCAGGACCCGCGTCCTCAACCCGAAGTACCGGCCGAGCCTGCCCCACAGCGGATCCGAGGAACCGCCGGGGACCTCGTCGGGGTGGAGCGGCCAGTCGGCGGTGTCCGGAGCCGCCCGGACGAAGGCGGCGGCGAACGGATCGCGGGCGAGCGCGTCGGGACGGTGGGTCTCGACGGCGCGGGCGGCGGCCACCAGCAGGGCGGTGCGGCCCACGCCCGCCGTCACCCCCGGGGCCGGACCGGCTGCGGTGCGCACTTCTCCTCCTCTTCCTCTTCGCGCTGACGCGGTTCCGCCGCGGGGACGTCCCACACGGACGGGTCGTCCGAGGCGGGGGTACGGGCGCCGTAGAGGACGCGCATGAACGCGAGGACCTCCTCGTACGGCAGGTGCAGGGACGTGGTGCAGTCCGCCGGCACGGTGACGTGGAAGCCCTTCTGGAACGCGGTACGAGCGGTGGAGTCCACGCACACGTCCGCGAACAGGCCCGCGAACACCAGGTGTTCGACGCCCCGGGCGCGCAGGTGCTCCTCGAAGCCCGCCGCGAGGAAGGCGTCGAAGCAGGCCCGCTTGGTGAAGACGGCCTCGCCGGCGGCGGGCAGGACGTGGTGGTGGAAGTCCGCGCCCCAGGTGCCCTCCAGGCACTTCGGCGGCCTGCCCCGGCCCCGGTCCCGCAGCCGCCAGCTCGCCCCCTGGTGGGCGGGGTCGCCGGTGAACCGGACGAAGACCACCTCCACGCCCCTGCGCCGGGCCTCCGCGACCGCTCCGGCGGTCGCGGAGACGACGGCGTCCAGGACCGCCGGGTCGCCCTGGAACCGGGCCCTGGCCAGGGGACTCGCGCAGAAGTCGTTCTGCAGGTCCACCACGACCAGGGCCGTGCGCGCCGGTGCCGTCACGGGCCGCCCACCAGGGCCGCGTCGCGCCGGACGCCGCCCGGTCCGGAGACGTCGAGCGCGTCGAGCAGGGCGTCGACCACGTCGCTCGTGGAGTGCCGCCCGCCGAGGTCGGGGGTGCGCACGCCCCGCTCGTCGAGGACCGCGAGGGCGTTTTCCACGGCCGCCACGGCACCGTGGCACCCGGCGTGGTGCTCGGCGACGAGCGCGGCGGCCCGGACCGTGGCCACCGGGTTGACCAGGTCCCGCCCCGCCAGGTCGTCGGCCGAGCCGTGCACGGTCTGGTACTCCACCAGGCCCCGCAGCGCCGGATCGAGACAGACGTTCTCCGTGCAGCGGTTCTCCTGCCGGTCGGAGCCGTACCGGTCGAGGAGCACGACGTGCATGATGTCGGCCCACTCGTTCCCGGCGATCAGCAGGGTGCGGTCGGGCAGCCCGTGGGCGAGCAGGTTGCGGTTGACCGTGTCCGGCTGGAACACCTCGATCCGCACCCCGAGCCGCTCGGACAGGTCGGCCACCCACGCGTCGAACGCCCCGTCGAGCAGATGGAACTTGTACGCCATGAGGACCCGGCCGATCCGCCCGTCCGGCCAGGTGCGCCGGGCCCGCTCCAGGGCGTGTTCGACGACCGCGCCGGTGATCTCGCGGCTGAAGGTGAGGGTGCGGGTGACCTCGCCCTCGGTGTGCGTGTTCTCGCCGGTGTAGAAGCCCTGGGCCTGGTCCCTGACCAGCAGCAGCGACCGCCCGTCGGCCGCCAGCAGGTCGACCTTCACGGCCCGCAGCCGGCGCCGGACGAGGTACAGCGACTGGGCGTTGATCGCGGTGCGGAAGACCGCCGTGGTCCCGCGCTCGGCCAGGCCACGGCACCACGCCTCGTAGTGGTCGGCGTCCTCGGCGGTCAGCCGCTGCACGGCGGCGACGTCGTGGTCCCGGCGGAGCGAGACGTACGAGTGGTACAGGCGCGGCGAACGGACGACGTCCACGTCCGCGCCGCCCGGACGGCCGGCGGCCAAGGCGCTCAGTACGCGCTCGAAGACGTCCGCCAGCTCCGGGCCCGTGCCGTGGCCCACGGCCAGGCCGATCGCGGGGCGGTCGCCGTCCGATGGGCCCGTCGCCGACGGGGAGACCCGCGCCGACGCAACGGCTCCCCTCGTCGGCGCGGCTCCTGCTAACGGGATGGTTCCCGCGGCCCCCCGCCCGGCCTCCCCGGTCATCGGGCGGCGCCGGGGACGAGATGGTCACCGGCGATGCCGGCCTTCTCCGGACGGTAGTAGTCCCGGATCCCGGCCGCCCAGACGGCCGCCGGGACGCGGTCGCCGTCCACCGGGCCGAAGGCCTCGAACAGCGCCTCGATGTTGGGCCGGTCGAAGCCGATGGCGGTCATGAGGGCGAGGAAGTCGGGGCGGGCGACGAAGCCGTCGCCGTTCACGTCGCCCATCGCCGCCAGCGCCTCGGCGAACTCGTCGACGGCGGCGTCGAACCGCTGCGGGTCGAGCACGACGGCGGTGAACTCCTCGGGGCTGACCCGTCCGTCCCCGTCGGCGTCCAGCTCGGACAGGAGCGTGTCCCCGTACCGGCGGAAGGCACCGAGGAGCCGCGCCCCGGCCTTCTCGTCGGCCGCCGGCAGTGCCGCGACGGTCCGCTTCCCCATTAGTTCGAAGTCGGCGGGCTCCAGGAAGCCGTTCCCGTCGGCGTCGAAGAGCGAGAACACGAGCTGCACACGGTCGGTGGCCTCGGTGGTGGGCATGAGGATGCACCCGGCTTTCGGTGAGGATGACGCCGGGACACGCGCCCGGCCGCTGATCCACTATCGGGGCGCGGGGGCGCTTCCGGTGTACAAAAGCGGGCTGTTGTACACGATCGAAGGCAATTCGCCGGGCGGTGCATGACGGGACGGGAAGGGGGAAATCAGGGGCGGATTCCCTTCCGGCGGTCTGCCGTCTCCCGCCCTCACCGGCGGTCGACGGCGAACCGCCCGTTCCGGCCGGGCCGGAACGGGCGGGAGGAAGGGAACGGTCCGACAGGAACGGTCAGTCGCGGTCGACTTCCTTGCGGAGGACCCGCTGCTCGGTCGTGGAGACGTCGTACGTCGTCTTGTCCCAGTTGCTGGTGTTGACGACGTCCACCGACCAGGCGTCGTCGTCCAGTTCCACGGCCGTGACGGTGCCCTTGTCGTCCTGGGTGGCCGTCTGGACCGCCTGCTCCGGCGTGACGGTGGTCCGCTTCAGCCGGTCGGCCAGCTCCTGCTTGTCCTCGGCGTCCTGGTCCGCGTCCGGCTTGTCGCTGATGACCTTGCCGCTGACGCCGTCGACCCAGACGTCGTGGAGGGTGCCGTCCGAGGCGGCGACGCTCGCGTGCCACGCCGGGGTCCGCGCACCCGGACTCGCCGACGGGCTCGCGGAGGCGGACGCGTCGGCGCTGACGGACGGGGAGGCGTACGCGCTGCCGCTGGGCTGGGGGCTGCCGCTCGCCGTGGCGTTCGGCGGCGCCCAGGTGAGCTCGGTCTCGACCAGCTTGCCCTGGGGGACGGTGGCCACGGCGGTCTGCGTGGCCTTGTCCCAGGTGACCTTCGTGGCCGGGACGAGGCGCTCGCGCTCGGCCTGGTCGTCGGTGAGCCGGGGCGAGGCGGACCCCGAGGGGGAGGCGGGCGCGGAGGTCGGCGCCGACGGCTCGGCCGTGCCGGTGGTCTGGGCCGGCGCGACGCGGGCGGAGGTCGTGGTGGTCTCCTTCTGCTCGGAGCCGCAGGCGGCGAGCAGAAGGGCGCAGGACGCGGCGAGGCAGGCGACGGCCGGGCCGCGCAGTCGATGTCGCAGAGAAGTGCTCATGCACCCATTCCTGACCCGTGCCCTCCGCTCCGTGACGCGGCGGCCCGCCCAACCACCCGATCGCGGTCCTCCTCCGGTCCGGACGGGGTAAACCTTCCCGGTGCCCCGTCCGGACGCCGCCTCACCGGTCGGACGACGAGTCGTCCCCGTTCTCGTCCCCGTTCGTGTAGCGGAACCGCGCCCACAACGGCAGGAGGAACCAGCAGACCAGGTACCAGGCGAAGACCCCGGACACCAGCCACGGCACGTAGCCGTCGTGCGTGGCCACGCGCATGATCAGGAAGAGCGCCGAGATCAGCGTCGCGAGCAGCAGGATGAGGCCGAGGAACGTGAGCCGGGACGCCCAGACGACCGCCTGGGGTTTGATGCGGCGCCCCGACACGATGCGGTGGAAGGCCACGGGCCCGATGAGGGCGCCGGTCGCCAGCGAACCGAGCACGACGGTGACGATGTAGATCGTCTTGTCGGTCTGCTCCAAGCCCTGGAAATGTGGTGTGAACACCACGGTGAGCAGGAATCCCAGGAGGATCTGGACGCCGGTCTGGGCGACCCTGATCTCCTGGATGAGTTCGGTCCAGCGCCGGTCCGCACGCTCTTCGGACGACTCGTGTCTTCTGGTCCGCCGGTCACTGTCGGGTATCGCATCCTCAGCCATGGCGTCCTCTTTCCCACAGGTCGGCATCCCATCCGCCTGGAGTTTCCCTTTTCCCGGCGTGCGTGCCACCCCCCCCGTTCAGGCCCGGCGGGAAGGTCCTCGCGGCAAGCCGGGGCCCGTGAGGACGCTTTCGCACGCACGCGCGCGCGAGGAGTGCGATCACCGGAGCGCCTGCGTAGCCTGGGAGCCACTCCCGGGGTGCCCGGGGGAGGACGGGCCGCTCCACGCCGCCGCAAGACGCCGGAGAAGAGCCGCGGAGGTCGTGTGTCGACGTACGAGGATGTCCTGGGCGGTCTGCTGGCCCGTTCCCACCTGCGGTCCGGGCGGGAGCTCGCGGGCCTCGTCCAGGACGCGGGCCGCTGCATGGGGTTCGGGGGGACGGCCATGTACGTCACGGACCTCCAGCAGATCCGGTTGATCGCCCTGCCCCAGCCGGACGCCACCGGCCCGCCGACGCTCGACGTCGACAGCTCGCTGGCGGGCCTGGCCTACCGTACGCAGCAGCCGCAGCGGTCGAGGGACGGCGCCACCGCCTGGCTGCCGATGATCGACGGGGTCGAGCGCGTCGGCGTCCTGATGGTGACGGCGCCCGCCCTGGACGACGCCCTGCTCGGGCGCGGGGAGTCGCTCGCCGGGATCGCCGCCCTGCTCGTGGTGTCGAAGTCCTCCCACAGCGACCTGCTGGTCGAGACCGAACGCGCGCGGGCGATGACGGTGCAGGCCGAACTGCTGTGGGCCTTCCTGCCGCCGCGGACCATCGGCACGGCGGAGGTCACCTCCTCGGCGGTCCTCGAACCCGCGTACGACATCGGTGGCGACACCTTCGACCACACCCTGGACGACCGCGGCCTGCACCTGACCGTCATCGACTCCATGGGCCACGACCTCGCCTCCGGCGGGGCCAGCGCGGCCGGACTCGCCGCCTGCCGGGCCGCCCGCCGTTCCGGGGGTTCGCTGACCGACATCGTCACCTCGATCGACGAGATCCTGGACACCTGGTTCACCGACCGCCTCATGACCGCCGTCGTCGCCCATCTGGACACCTCCGACGGACGGCTGACCTGGATCAACTGCGGGCATCCGCCACCCCTGCTGATCCGCCACGGCAGGGTGCTCCCGCAGGTCCTCGAACGGGAGCCCGACCTGCCGCTCGGCTGGGGGTTCCTCAGGGACGCGCCGCCCACCGAGCACACCGAGCGCCTCCAGCCGGGCGACCGGATCCTCCTCTACAGCGACGGCGTCACCGAGGCGCGCTCGCCCGGAGGGGACTTCTACGGCGAAGAGCGGCTGGCCGACACCGTCATCCGCGCCACGGCGGCCGGCGCCCCCGCCCCCGAGGCCCTCCGCCGCCTGGTCCAGGGCCTGCGGCAGCACCAGAGCCACAAGCTGCGCGACGACGCCACCATCCTGCTCACCGAGTGGCACCCGCGCGGGCGCGGCGGGGGAGCACGGCCGGACACGGCGGGAGGACACGACCGGACCCCGGGGGCGAGTGATCGCTCCGGACGCGGGTAGGCGCGGGTCGACAGCGAGACCATGGAGAACCGTCAGGAGGGTTCATGAGCACGCCCCCGAACGATCCCGTCCCTCCGAGTCCCACGCCCCCGCCCGGGCCGGGCCCCGCTCCCGGACCGGGACCGCTCCCGGGGCCGGTTCCCGGGCCCGGCGGCCCGGACCCCGTTCCGCCCGCCCCGCCCCAGCCGGAACCGGACCCGCCGGCCCCGACACCGCCTCCGGACCCCTTCCCGCAGCCCGGCCCGCTGCCCGAGCCGGGCCCCGGTCCCGAACCGGTGACCTGAGCGGTCACGTCCGTCGGCCCCCACCCTGTCGCAGGGTGGTGGCCGACGCGCGTACGAGACGGGGCCGCGCCCGGCCGGGAGGGGCTCAGCCCGCGCCGAGCGGCGGCACCCGCTCGGCCGCGGGCGGCGGCCGGGGCGGCGTGCCGTCGCCGAACGGACGCCCGCCCAGCTCCTCCCGGCCGTGCGCCGAGAGCCAGTTCCGGGTGTCCGGGCCCAGCGGGACGATCCCGGTCGGATTGATGTCGCGGTGGACGACGTAGTAGTGCGTCTTGATCTGCTCGAAGTCGATGGTGTCGCCGAAACCGGGCGTCTGGAACAGGTCCCGCGCATAGCCCCACAGCGCCGGGAGTTCGGTCAGCTTCCGCCGGTTGCACTTGAAGTGGCCGTGGTAGACGGCGTCGAACCGCACGAGCGTCGTGAAGAGGCGGACGTCGGCCTCCGTGAGGGTGTCCCCGACCAGATAGCGCCGGTTCCCAAGCCGCTCCTCCAGCCACTCCAGCCGGTCCCACAACCTCCGGTACGCCTTGTCGTAGGCCTCCTGGCCGCTCGCGAAACCGCACTTGTAGACACCGTTGTTGACGTCCCGGTACACCTTCTCCGCCACGTCGTCGATCTCGTCGCGCCACTTCTCCGGATAGAGCTCCGGCGCGCCCTCCCTCTGATGGGCCGTCCACTGGCTGCCCAGATCGAGCGTGATCCGCGCGAAGTCATTGGTCACCACCGCGCCGGTGGGGACGTCGACGATCGCGGGCACGGTGATCCCGCGCGCGTAGTCGGGGTCCCGCCGGAAGAACGCCTCCTGGAGCCGCTCGATGCCGAGGACCGGGTCCCTGCCGTCCGGGTCCAGGTGGAAGGACCAACTGCGCTCGTCGTGCACGGGCCCGGCGATGCCCATTGACAGGACGTCCTCCAGACCCATGAGGCGCCGGACGATCGAGGCGCGGTTCGCCCACGGGCACGCGCGGGCGATGATCAGCCGGTAGCGCCCCGGCTCCACGGGAAAGCCGTCCCGGCCGTCGGCCGTGATCCGTGTCGTGATGTAGTTCCGGTCGCGTTCGTACTCACCGTCGCCAGCCATGGCCACGAGCGTAGCCCGCCCCGTACGGCTCCGCCCGCGATCAGCCGGGGGCGCCGTCCGGGGCCGCCGGCGCCGCGCGCAGGACCGGCATCATCGTCTCGGCGGGCCCGTCCCGCGCCAGGTGGTCGAGGATCATCCGGTTGACCCGGTCCGGCTGTTCCAGCGGCACCAGGTGGGACGCCCCGGGCACCACGGCCAGCCGTGCCCCCGGGATCGCGCGGTAGAGGGCGGCGGTGTGTTCGAGCGTCATCAGGTCGTCGTCGCCGACCACGACCAGGGTGGGCGCCCGCACGCGCCCCAGGTCCTCGGGGGTGAGCGTCGGCTGGGTCCGCCACATGTCGACCACCTTCGCCGCCACCACCGGCCAGTGGTCCGCGCCGTCCGGCGTGACGGCCGCGTACATCTCGCGGAAGAACTCCATGTCCGGACTGTCGGGCGTCATCGCGTCGAGCATCGCCGGTTCGACGAAGCACTCGGGGCCGGGGCGGAAGTTCGCCCCGATCGCGACGACCTTGTGGACCAGGTCGGGCCGGGCGGCGGCGACGAGCAGCGCGACGACGGCGCCGTCGCTCCATCCGACCAGATGCGCCGGACCGCCGACCACCCGCTCCAGGAACGCCACCGTGTCGTCCGCCATGTCCCGGTACGACAGCGGCCCGGCCACGTCGGGGGTGTGTCCGTGCGCGCGCCGCTCGGGCAGGAGGAGCCGGTACGCGCCGGCGAGGTCGGGCCGCTGGGCGCCCCACGTCTCGTTGGTGCAGAAGCCGCCGTGCAGCAGGACCAGCGGGTCGCCCTCGCCCTCGGTCTCGTACCAGGTCCTGACCCCGGGAAGGTCAGCGTATGCGCCCATGTCGTCCAGGCCCTCTCCGGATCGCCCCCTGATCCCGCCCAGTGTCCGCCGGGCGCCGGAGCGGCGCAAACGGTGGTCCGCGCCGTGCCGGCCGCTGTTCGAACCTCTCGCGAGGGTTCGAACGGAGAAGACGGGGCACCCGGTCATTCCGATCCGGGAAGGGGTGAAGGGGCATGAGCGCAGGGGGGTCGACCACGGCCGTCGCGAGAAGAGCGGCCCGTGGGGACGTGGTGAGGGCGGGTGCCCGGGCGGGCTTCGTCGCCCGTGGAGTTCTGTATCTGCTCATAGGAGTCCTGGCCGTACGCATCGGGCTGACGGGCACGGGCGAACAGGCCGACAAGGGAGGAGCCCTCGCGCAGGTCGCCGAGACGCCGTTCGGAGCGGTGATGCTCTGGGCCCTCGGCATCGGACTCGTCGGGATGGCGCTGTGGCGGCTCTCGGAGGCGTTGTTCGGCAGCGCCGGTCCGAAGGGCGACAAGCCGGCCAAGCGGGCCGTGGCCGCCGCCCGGTTCGTCTTCTACGCCGTCTCGGCCTTCTTCGTCCTGTCCTTCGCGACGGGCAACCGGGACAGCGGCGCCGGCTCGACCGACCGGCAGAGCCACGACATCACCGGGCGTCTCCTCGACCTGCCGGCGGGACAGTGGCTGGTCGGCGCGGCGGCGGTGGGCTTCCTGGGCGCGGGACTGTGGATGGGCGGCCGGGCCGTGATGCGGAAGTACCGCAAGCGCCTGAAGTGGGCCACGATGTCCGAGAAGGAGCGGCGCTTCATGGACGTGACCGGCATCGTCGGAGGCGTCGGACGCGGGCTCGTCTTCGCGGCCATCGGTTTCTTCGGCCTGAAGGCCGCGATCGAGTTCGACCCGAACGAGGCCAAGGGCATGGACGACGCGATCCGCTCGTTCGCGCAGACCCCCGCCGGACCGTGGCTGCTGGTCGCCGTGGCCGTCGGACTCGTCCTCTTCGGGGTCTTCTCCTTCGGCCAGGCGAAGTGGCGCGACGTCTGATCCGCCGGCCGTGATCCGGGCGCCCCGCACGCGTACGCGTGCGGGGCGTTCTCAGTTGCCGTAGCGGCCGGTGTCGACCTCCCAGCGGTGATAGCCGGCGATCCAGGAGGAGAGGCCGTCGACGTACCGGCGGGCGGCCTCGTTCCCGGCCGGGGAGAGACCGAGGAGGTCGCAGATCCCGGGGACCCGGGCGGACAGCTCCACGAAGCGGTCGACCATCGCCTGGGCCTCGCGCATCACCTGGGCGGCCGCCTCCTCGGGAGTGCCGCCGATCTCCTCGCGGACGATCATGACCATGTTGGCGACGTCACCCCGGGCGAGCTCCTGCGCGTACGAGTGCACGTCATTGGTGAACGACGGTATATCGGCCGCCAGTTGGCGCATCAGGCGGAAGGTCGGATGGTGCAGCACCTCCTGCGGCACCTCGAACCGGTTGAGCCGCTCGACCATGTCGAAGAGCGTCTCCATGGCGGCCGTGCCCCGGCGGAGCGCCAGATAGCCCTCCCGGTCCGGGAGCCGCCCCGAGAGCCGGCCGGCGGCCTCCGCCGGATGGCAGGCGAAGTACCACTCCCAGTTGTAGGCGCTCCTGGCCCGCCACCGGGCGGACATGCCGCGCGCACTGCGCTCCCAGAGGTCGGCGAAGGCCCGCTCGGCGGGGGTGCGGGCGCCGGGCTCGGGGCCGTCCCCGTGCAGGAGGGCCGTCAGCCGGGTGCAGACCTCCGCCACCCGAGCGGGGGCCCGGCCGAGGCCGGTGTCGAACCCGTCGTCGAAGAGGAAGTAGAAGCCGAGCAGGTCCGCGGCGAGGGCGAGGTCGCCGGTGGCGCAGTCGGGACTGGTGAACGCCGCGAGCCGGGGCACCTCCCACCGTTCGTACACCGCCCGGTCGACGGCCCCGGCGAGCCCTTCGTGACGCCGCAGCCACTCCCGGTGGAGCCGGGCGGCGGGCTCCCGGTCCGGATGGCTGTGCGGCGGGAACGGAAGGTCGAGCACTGCGGCGTGGAACACGTGCACCCCCTGGGCGTTGGGCCCGGGTGCCACCGACGCCCCCCGGCGCGATCGAAGAGTACTTGAATTGATCACTAACTGCCAGGAATAACAAGGGGATCGAATCCGGATCCGAACGGCCGGAACCCGACCGGCGGCCGGTCGCGGTGGGACCTGGGGCGGTCAGGGACGATTCGTCCCGCGCGAGCGGCCACCGCCCCCGGAGCCCGACCCGGACCTGTCCGAGACTCGCCCCCGGCCCCTCACGTAGAGTGGGGCCCGGGCCGTGACTGGCGCTTGAGGTGGATCACCACCGTGGAGCGGCCCGGCGGAGCGCCCACCGGCGCGGCCGTGCCGAATGCCGTGCGCCTGGGCGAACCACCGGTCAGAGACGACGCCCAGGAGTTGCCATGTCCACCAGCACCGCCACCCTCATGGACGGTACGGCCCTCGCCCGCCGCACGGTCGAGGAGACCGCCGCCCGCGCCGCCGAGGTCACCCGCCGCACCGGCGTCACCCCCTGTCTCGCGACCGTCCTGGTCGGCGAGGATCCCGCCTCCGTGACGTACGTGAAGATGAAGCAGAACCGCTGCGCGAAGGCCGGCATCCGCTCCAGGCACGTCGAGCTGCCCGCCACCACGACGACCGAGGAACTCGTCGCCGCGATCACCGCCCTCTCCCTGGACCCCGAGGTCCACGGCATCCTCCTCCAGCACCCGGTCGGCCCCCACATCGACGAGCGCGCCGCCTTCGAGGCCATCGCCCCGGAGAAGGACGTCGACGGCGTGACCACGGCCTCCTTCGCCGCCATGGGCTTCGGCCTCCCCGGCTTCGTCTCCTGCACCCCCGGCGGCATCATGCGCCTCCTCGACGCGTACGACGTCGAACTGAGCGGCAAGCGGGCCGTCGTGGTGGGCCGCAGCGCCATCCTCGGCAAGCCGGCCGGCCTGCTCCTCCTCGGCCGCGACGCCACCGTCACCTACTGCCACTCCCGCACCCGGGAACTCTCCTCGGTCGTCCGCGAGGCCGACGTCCTCGTCGCCGCCGTCGGCAGGCCGAACTTCATCAAGGGCGAGGACATCAAGCCCGGCGCCGTCGTCGTCGACGCCGGCTACAACCCGGGCAACATCGGCGACGTCGACTTCGCGTCGGCCGCCGAGCGCGCCTCCCTCATCACCCCGGTCCCCGGCGGCGTCGGCCCCATGACCATCGCCGTGCTCCTCGCCCAGACGGTCGAGGGCGCCGAGCGCCAGCTGGGACTGTAGGACGGCCATGACGGGAAGGCGGCAGGGCGCGCGTTCGGCGGTCGTCACGATGCTGTACGGACGACGCCCGGCCGACGGGGAACGCCGGGGCCGCGACCACCGGCCGGCGGTCCGCCGCGCCCGCTGGTTCGGCACGCCGCTCGTGCCGCTGCTCACGGCCGCCGTGGTGGCGACCGCCTTCCTGTCCGTCCGGGGCGGGGAGGACGACGGGAACCCGATGAGCGCGCCGTCCCCCGTCGTCACCGAGGAGACCGGCCCGGACACCGCCCCTCCCGCGACCGGCAGCCCGTCGCCCGGCGCGTCCGGCGCCGGGAGCACCGACACGCCGGAACAACCCGACACGACACACGACGGCGCGCCGGCGACCGCGACCACACGGGGCGGCACGCCGACCCGTACGGAGCCCGGAGGCCGGACCCCGCGCACGGGCGCGTCACCCGTGCCGTCCCGGACCGGGAGCACCCCCTCCGCGAGCACCGCCCCGACCCCCTCCGGCACCCCGAAGGGCGAACGGCGCTCCGGGCGGCCCGTCTCCTTCGAGGCACTGCGCGTGGGCGACTGCTTCGACATCGACCGCGCCGCGCCGGGCACCGTCGTCCGGCGCCCCTGCGACACGCCGCACTCCGCCGAACTCGTCTCCCGCCCCCGGCTGACCGGCCGCTACGCCACGGACCGGGCGGTGCGCGAGGCGGCCACGGAACTCTGCCGCGAGCCGCTGCGCCGCAAGGCCGCCCGACAGCCGCTCGGCACGCGCTGGACGACCTTCGTCCAGTACCCGTACCGGACGAGCCACCTCCTCGGCTCGGACACCGTCGCCTGCAGCCTGGTCGCCCCCTCCGCCGGCGGCACGATCAGCCACCGGCTCAGGTAGCGCGCCGACGCGGATGCCGCCCGCCCACGGGTCGGTCACCGGCTCAGGCGGCGCGCGCCGACGCGGGTGCCGTCCGCCCACCGGTGCGAGCACCGTTCGCGGGCACGGACGGACACCCGGCCCAAGAGGGCGCCCGCCTCGGGCCGCGCCTGCCCGGAACGGTGCCCGCCTCAGACCGCGCCCGCCGTCGAGGCCGTCGCCAGGGCCGTCGCCGGGTCCCGGTCCGGCGGGCCCGCCGGAACCCAGCGGCCCCCCGACTTGAGGTACGGCCACCAGCGGCCGTCCTCGCCGAGCCGCAGCTGCGCCTCCGCGCCCACGGCCGTCCACCGCGCGCCGCCCGCCCGCCGCAGGACCGGCCGCTCGTCGTCCTCCCAGGCCTCCGCGAGCCGCGTTCCGGCGCGCGCCAGTGCCTCGGCGTCCGGCGCCCACTCCTCCTCCAGTACGGCGAGGGCGGCGGCGCCCCCGAACCGCCACGCGCGCGTGGCGAGGTCCATCTCCGCCCGCGACCGGCCCGAACCGGCGGTGAGCCGCGCCGCGATCCACGGAGCGGGAGAGCCCGCGGCGAGCCGCACCGCGTCCTGAGCTCCCGTCAGCCCTGCCTCCGCGAACCCCGGCGCCTCCCCGTCCGACCCCAGTGCCTCGACCAGCAGCCGGTGCGCGCGGCCCACCGCGTCCGCCGCCAGGAATTCGAGGGCCGCCGGATCCACCCCCGGCTCCGGCTCGGTGTCCGCGTCCAGGGACGGAGCCCGCCCCGGCGCGGCCGGAGCGACCGGAGGGCCGGGCAGCGGCGGCAGCAGGAACGCCGACGCGTACGCCTCCTCGGCCGGCACGCCGGGCATCCCGCCGACGTCCCCGGAAGAGCCGTCGTCCCCGTCGCGCGCCGGAGGAGCGGCGGCACGCGAGGCGCTGCGCTCCTGGAGCTGGTCGAGGAGGGTGCGCTCGCCGCGCCCGCGCATCAGGAGCAGCACGAAGGGGTCCTCGTCCAGGAGGCGCGCCACCTGGTAGCAGAGCGCCGCCGTGTGCGGGCAGTGGTCCCAGGCCTCGCAGCCGCACTCCGGATCGAGGTCGCCGATCCCCGGCAGCAGGTCGAGCCCGGCCGCCGCCGCGTCCTCCACCAGGTGCGGCGGCATCTCGCGGTCGAGGAGCGCCGCGATGTGGCCCGCGCTGTCCACCGCCAGGTCGAGCAGCCGCTCCCACTCCTCCTCGGAGAACTCCCGCACCAGCACGTCGCTCCGGTGCGCCGTGCCGTCCCGGTCCTTGACCACCGCGGTGATCCGGCCGGGCCGCACCGACACGGCGCCCACCGCCCCCGCGCGCGCGTGGCGCCGCCCCGCCTTGAGCTGCTGCCCGTCGAGCGCGGTGTCCTCCAGGGCCTTGAGCCACACCTGGCCCCACCAGGTCCGGGTGAACACCCCGCCCCGCGCCGGCGGCAGCGCCGCGAACGTCCGCTCGCCGTCCCCGTGTCCGTACCCGCTCATCGTCCGTCCCCCCGCAGTCGCACCAGCTCCGCCAGTTCGGCGTCGGTCAGTTCGGTCAGCTCCGGCGGCAGGTCCCCGCCGGTGCCGAGGACGCTGTCCGCGAGCTCCCGCTTGCGGTCGAGCATCGCGGCGATCCGGTCCTCGATCGTCCCCTCGGCGATCAGCCGGTGCACCTGCACCGGCCGGTCCTGCCCGATCCGGTACGCGCGGTCGGTGGCCTGCGCCTCCACCGCCGGGTTCCACCAGCGGTCGTAGTGCACGACGTGCTCGGCGCGGGTGAGGTTGAGCCCCGTCCCCGCCGCCTTCAGGGAGAGCAGGAAGACCGGCACCTCCCCGTTCTGGAAGCGGGCGACCATCGCCTCCCGCTCCGCGACCGGCGTGCCGCCGTGCAGGAACTGCGTCCGCACGCCCCGCGCCGCGAGGTGCGCCTCCAGGAGCCGGGCCATCCCCACGTACTGGGTGAAGACCAGGGTGCACGCGCCCTCGGCGAGGATCGTGTCGAGGAGTTCGTCGAGCAGCTCCAGCTTGCCCGACCGCCCCTCGATCTCCGGCCGCTCCTCCTTGAGGTACTGGGCCGGGTGGTTGCAGATCTGCTTGAGCCCCGTCAGGAGCTTCACGACGAGACCCCTGCGCGCCATGCCGTCGGCCTCGGAGATCGCCGCCAGCGTCTCCCGCACCACCGCCTCGTACAGACCGGCCTGTTCGGGCGTCAGCGACACGGTCCGGTCGGTCTCCGTCTTCGGCGGGAGCTCGGGCGCGATGCCGGGGTCCGACTTGCGGCGGCGCAGCAGGAACGGCCGGACGAGCGCGGCCAGGCGCGCGGCGGCGGCCGGGTCGCGGCCGCCCTCGACTGCGGTGGCGAACCGGGCGCGGAAGGCGCCCAGGCCGCCGAGCAGCCCCGGCGTGGTCCAGTCGAGGATCGCCCACAGCTCGGAGAGGTTGTTCTCCACCGGCGTGCCGGACAGCGCCACGCGTGCGCGTGCCCCGATGGTCCGCAGCCGGCGGGCCGTCGCCGAGTACGGGTTCTTGACGTGCTGGGCCTCGTCCGCGACCACGAGCCCCCAGTCCCGCTCGGCGAGCCGCTCGGCGTCGAGCCGCATGGTGCCGTACGTGGTGAGGACGAAGCCGCCGTCGGGGAGCCCCTTCAGATCGCGGGCGGCGCCGTGGAAGCGGCGCACCGGCGTTCCGGGCGCGAACTTCTCGACCTCCCGCTGCCAGTTGCCCATGAGCGAGGTCGGACAGACGACGAGGGTGGGACCCGCCGACGCCGGATCGGTCTGCCGGTGCAGGTGCAGGGCGATGAGGGTGATCGTCTTGCCGAGGCCCATGTCGTCGGCGAGGCAGCCGCCGAGACCGAGCGAGGTCATCCGGTGCAGCCAGTCGAGCCCGCGCAGCTGGTAGTCGCGCAGGGTCGCGGCGAGCGCGGCGGGCTGGGCCACCTCGGGCCGGTCGCCCTCGGGATTCGCGAGCCGTTCCCGCAGCCGCTCCAGCGGGCCGGTCGCGGCCACCTCGACGGCCCGCCCGTCGACCTCGGCCGTCCCGGTGAGGACGGCCGAGAGCGCGTCCACCGGAGTGACCTTGCGGTCCTGGTGCGTCCTGGCGCGGCGCACCTCGGCCGGATCGACGAGGACCCACTTGTCGCGCAGCCGCACGAGGGGCCGCCCGGTCTCGGCGAGCCGGTCCAGCTCGGCGCGGGTCAGCTCGTGGTCGCCCACGGCGAAGCGCCAGTTGAAGGCGAGGAGGGAGTCGGCGGCGAGGAGCGAGGGCAGGGAGGAGGCGGCCGCGCCGGTACGGGTGTCGGCGTCGGTGCCCGCGTTCGCGTCGGCATCGGCGTGGACGTCTGTATGGGTAGCGCCGGTATCTGTGTCGGTGCCTGCGCCGGACGTGTGCGTGCCGATCTCCACCCGGGCCGTCAGCCGGTCGGAGAGTTCGCGCGGCCAGTGGACCCGGACGCCCAGGGCCGCGAGGGCGTCGGCCGCCGGGCCCAGGAGTTCCGCGACCTCCTCGTCGGCCAGTTCGACCGTGTCGGGCACGGCAGCCGACAGGAGCGGGGAGAGCGGGGGCCAGGCGCGGGCGGCGCGCCGGAGGGCGAGCAGGGCGTCCATGCGGGCGCGGGGGCCGAACGCCGCCCCGACCGGCCCGGAGCCCGACCACACCTCGGCCGCGTCCGCGACCAGCGCCGGATCGGCGACGCCGTGCAGCTGGAGCACCGCCCGGAACCCGGGGGCCTCTTGCGACGCGGCGGTGAAACCGGGCAGTTCGAGGCGGAGCGAGAGGCGGACGCCCGCGTCGTGCACGGCGGCCACGTCGGCCGCCCACGCCCGCTGCTCGGGAAACGTCCCCGGCGCCTCGGCCGCGAAGGCGGGGCCGCCGGCCGCCGCCGGAGCCGCCGGGGTGCGCGGCAGGGTGTCCGCGACGGCGTCGGCGAAGGCCCGGAGCAGCGCCTCCGGTTCGGGCAGCAGGGGCGGAGCGTCGGGAGAGGAGGCAGGGAGGGGGACGGCGTGGGCGGTGGGCGGCATCGAAGCGGCGAGCGTACGGAGCCTCCCCAGGTCCTCGGGGCCGAGCGGTCCGGCCCGCCACGCGTCGTGGTCCCCGGGCGTGAGGCCGGGCAGGAGCAGACCGCGTGCCACGAGGTCGAGGGCGAGCAGCGCGGCGGCGCCCCAGAAGGCGGCCGAGGGGGACGCGGCGTCCGAGAACCGGGCGCGGACGAGCAGCGGCAGGGCGTCCCGTACGGAGAGGGTCCGGGCGGGGACGGTCACGGGCCGGAGGGAGTCGCCGTCCACGACCGTGAGTTCGGCGGCCGAGGGAGCGCCGGGGGAGTCCGGCAGCGGCTCGCCGTCCGGGGACCAGAAGGCGATCCGTCCGGCGCGGGGCGGATCGGCGGGGAGGAAGACGGCGGAGTGGCGGGAGGGTTTCCCGGCGGGTTCGCGGGTCGGATCATCGGGTTTGTGCGACAGCGACAACGCATTCCTCAAATTTGACTACGTGTACCGAGCGGCCGAGAGTACCCCACCGGACGTCCTGGCGTGCCCCCGTCCGGGGTGATCCGCGCCACAGGCCGCACGCCCTTCCCGAAGGCTCCTTCCAGGGTGGGGCTCTCCCCACCCCGGCCCCCTGGCGCACCCCCCGACCGGGCCGGGTGGTGACGCCATGGCTCCACGGAGCCGCGCGTCCGTACGTTCAGTGGGCACCCACCGAGCACCCACCGACTGCCTGCCGAGCCCTCACCACCGGGCATCTGCCACCTGCCCACCGAACGTCCGCCGAGCCCTCACCATGCACCCGCCGACTGCCCACCGAGCACCCGCCGACCGTCTCACCGGCCGGCCCCCGCGAGCCGCCCCACCGACCGACAGAAACCGGAGCCCGCCATGTCCCAGGCCACCGTCCTGCCCCCGGCCGCCGCACCCTCCGCGGCGCCCGCCCGCGCCAGGGGCGGCAGCGAGTTCACCCCGCTCCTGCGGACGGTCAGGGAACAGGGCCTCCTCGAACACCGCCCCGGCTGGTACGCCCGCGTCATCGTCCTCAACCTCCTCGGCATCGCCGCCGTGGTGGCCGGACTCGCCCTCGTCGGCCCCTCCTGGTGGGCGCTCCCGCTGGCCGTCCCCCTCGCCCTGCTCTCCACCCGTGCCGCCTTCGTCGGCCACGACGCCGGGCACGCCCAGATCACCGCCGACCGCAGGGTGAGCCGAGCCGTCCAGCTCGTCCACGCCAACCTCCTCCTCGGCATGAGCAAGGAGTGGTGGAACGACAAGCACAACCGGCACCACGCGAACCCCAACCACCTCGACAAGGACCCGGACGTCGCGGCCGACGTCCTCGTCTTCGCCGAGCACCAGACGGCGGGCCGCACGGGCCTGCGCGGCTTCCTCACCCGCCACCAGGCCGGGCTGTTCTTCCCGCTGACGACCCTGGAGGGCATCGCGCTCAAGGCGTACGGGATCCGGGCCCTGCTCGCGAAGGACGGGCCCTGCCGCACCCGGCGCGAGCGGCTCGTCGAGGGCGGCCTCCTCCTGGCCCACTTCGCCGGGTACGCGACCCTGCTCCTCGTCCTCCTCACCCCCGCCCAGGCCCTGGCCTTCGCCCTGCTCCACCAGATGCTCCTCGGCGTCCACCTGGGCATGGCCTTCGCCCCCAACCACAAGGGCATGGACCGGCCGGACGAGCACGAGGACGGCGACGACTGGGGTCATCTGCGCCGTCAGGTGCTCACCTCGCGCAACATCCGCGGCGGCGCCCTGACCGACTGGTTCCTCGGCGGCCTCAACTACCAGGTCGAGCACCACCTGTTTCCCAGCATGCCGCGCCCGAACCTCCGGCTCGCCCGGCCCGCCGTACGGGCCCACTGCGCCGCGCTCGGCGTCCCGTACACGGAGACCGGCTTCGTGGACTCGTACCGCCAGGCCCTCGGGCACCTGCGCGAGGTGGGCGCGTCCCTGCGCGGCTGAACGGGGCCGGGGCCGGGCGCCGGAGGGGCCGCACCGCCCCCGGCGCCCGGGACGCTCACCCCGTCAGCGCACAGGAGTTGACCACGTCACCGCCCGCCGGCCGCGCGATCGTGCGGTCCGCGGGCGGCGCCGCGCCCTCCTCGACCCAGCGCGTCAGCGCGTCGAACGCCGAGCGGTAGCACGGCAGGATCGGCCGCAGCCGGTCCGGATACGTGTCGTACAGGCCGTCGGTGTGCGTCCCGTCCCGCACCGTGTAGTACCGGTGCAGCCGGCCCCGCCCCCGGTCGTCGATCATCCGCGCGTACACGTCGGAGTCGGTGGCGATGGGCAGCAGGGTGTCCAGGTCACCGTGGAGCGTGATGAGGGGCTTGCCGATCCGGCCCGTGAGCGCGACCTTCGCGACGGCGCGGTGGACGGACACCGGCCGGGAGGCGTAGTCGTACGACGCGTCCGAGGCGCAGGGCGCGAAGATCTCCTCCACGGTGCGGCCGGCGGTGGAACCGGGGCAGGCCGGGTCGTACGAGGGGTCGAACTCGGCCCGGAAGATCTTCTGCGTCAGTCCCCAGTACGCCTGCTCGTGGTACGGCCAGAGGAAGCGTGAATCCGGCGCGAATCCGGCCCCGATCAGGTCCTCGTCGGTGGCCCGCCCCAGGGAGCGCGCCACGGTGACGGGCAGGCTCGTCAGGAGGTGGGGGCCGCGCGCGGTCCACAGCACGCCCTCCCAGTCGACCCCGCCGTCGTACAGCTCGGGCCGGTTCTCCAGCTGCCAGCGCGTCAGATAGCCCGCGTTGGAGATGCCGGTCATGTACGTGTGCTCCGGGGACCGCCCGTACCGCTGCCGCACGGCCTTCTTCGCGGCGAGCGTCAGCTCGGTCACCCGGCGGTTCCACTCGGCGACCGCGTCGCCGGGCCTCCGCCCGTCGGTGAAGAAGTCCGGGCCGGTGTTGCCCTTGTCGGTCGAGGCGTAGGCGAAGCCCCGGGCGAGCACCTGGTCGGAGATGAGGGCGTCCGTGGAGTACTGGCGGCGGGTGCCGGGCGCGCCGGTGACGACGAGCCCGCCGTTCCAGCGGTCCGGCAGCCGGATGACGAACTGGGCGTCGTGGGCCCAGCCGTGCGTGGCGTTGAGCCGCGAGTCGTCCGGGAAGTAGCCGTCGATCTGGACGCCCGGCACCCCCGAGGGGTTGCGGGTCCCCTTCGCGGCGAGACCGGCCTGGTCCGCCATGTCGGTGTACGGCGTGCCCGCGAGCCCCGCGGTCGTCAGGTCGTCCAGACAGGCGGACCGCTGGTGCTCGGCGCCCGGCACGTGGAGCCGGTGCCGGTCCGCGCAGTGCGCGGCGGCCCCCGACCCGGCCCCGGCGGGGGACGCGGGGGCGAGGACGGTGACCCCCGCCAGGAACGCGGCGAACAGGGAGACGCCCGGGAACAGGCGCATGATGGGCCTCCGGTGGGACGGTGGAGAAGCGAGGTGGCGCCACATCGTGCGGCGCGCCGCGTCCGCCGGACCATGGTCGGAGACCACATCCCGGACCGTCGTCCTATGGGGCGCGCCCCGGACCGGGGGCCCGGAGCCGCCGCGTACCCGGCTCATTAGGCTGCGGGGATGGACATTCCCTCGGTCGAAGAGATCCGCGCGCTGCACAGGAGACACGCTCCTCATGAGGAGGCCTTCGAGCGCGTCTTCACCCACTGCGAGATCGTGTGGCGGATCGCCGAGCGCCTGCTCCCGCGCTCGGGCGGGAACCTCGATCCGGAGCTCGTGCGCGCGGGGTGCCTGCTCCACGACATCGGGGTGTACCGCCTGTACGACGCCGAGGGGCGGCTCGACGGCCGGAACTACATCCGGCACGGGATCCTGGGGCACGAGCTCCTGGCGGCCGAGGGACTGCCGGAGGCCGTGTGCCGGTTCTGCTCGTGCCACACGGGCGTCGGACTGACCAAGGAGGACGTGCTCGCACAGGGCCTGCCGCTGCCGCCGGCCGACTACCTCGCGGTCACGCCGGAGGAGCGGATGGTCATGTACGCGGACAAGTTCCACAGCAAGAGCACACCGCCGAGGTTCCTGTCCCCGGAGACCTACGCGGTGTCCGTGAGCCGGTTCGGCCAGGACAAGGTCGCGGCCTTCGGGGCGCTGCGCGCGGCGTACGGCGACCCGGAGCTCGACGGCCTGGCCGCCGCATACGGGCACGCCCTGACCTGAGCCCCGCGGGTCTCCAGGAGGTGCCGGCTCAGACCGGGCGCACGGCCATCGCGTCGAGGCCCTTGAGAAGCGCGGGGAGCCTCTCTCCCCGTGCCACCGGCAGCACCTCGCGCGGCACCTCGTCGAGCAGGACGAACGCCATGTCGTCGGCCTTCGCCACGAACGACCAGCCGGGGCCGTCCGCGCGCAGCAGCCGCGCGCCGGCCTCCGCGTCGGGGGCCGAGCGCACCCGTCCCGACGGCGGCGGCTCCTCCAGATAGGCGTGCAGCTCGTCCAGGACCCTCCTGACGCCGTCGTACGGGTCGCTCCCGGGGGCTCCGGAGGACGTGGTCTCCGCGTCCTCCGCCTTCGCCGTCTCCGTGCCCTCGGCGCTCTCCGCATACGTGCCGTCGTCGCCCATCCGGGACCGCCAGGCGGTCCAGTGGAGAGCCACCTGGTCGGTGCCCAGACGGCGCTGGGCCGGGCCCCACTCGTCACCCGAGGGCGGGGCCAGCGGAGCGGGGTCGCCCTCCTCGGGCTCGGGGTCGTGCGGGGCCGGCACCCCCGGGGCGGAGGTCGCCACGGGGAGCGGCCAGCCCGGCAGCCCGGCCACCACGGACCGCTCGTCCGGGGACAGGTCGTAGGCCATGCCGCAGTCCCAGGAGGAGATGGCCACGGCGACCAGCGACACGTCGTCGACGACCACCGTCCACCGTGCCCCCAGACCGTCCTGGCCGAAGACGAGTCCGTACCCCTCCGGCTGCGCCGCCAGACCCAGGGCCGCGCAGGCCGCCGGATAGTCGTCCCCGAGCACGCTCGGGAAGCGCGCGGGCGTCAGCAGCGCCGCGGTCAGCACGAACAACGCGTCGGCGTCGCCGTCGCCCTCGGCGATCGGGTCCGTCCCAGCCACGGCAGCCTCCCCATCCGGTCGTCGGCGCACCTTAACCAGTGAGTAACCCACGCGTCGAGGGTTTCCCCGTGACGGGAGGGCCGTGTGCGTCCGGGGTCACACCGGGTCGTTCCGCAGGCCGAGCAGCGAGCGGGCCACGGTGAGCGGTGACTCGTTCCGCTGCCGGGCGAGGACGACGAGGGCCCGGCAGGCCAGTTCGTTCACGCCGAAGGAGAGCGCGTTGGGGGAGACGCGGTTCGCGGCCTCCTCCGCCCGGACCTGGTCGTCCTCGGCGCACGCGGCCACGTACACCGCCGCAGCCTCGAAGAGGTTGTGCCCCTGCCGGGCGGGGCGCGCCGCCGTCGGCGCGGCGGCCCCGGGCGTCCTCCGGGCGAAGGGAAGGAGCCTGCGGAGTCTTTCCGGTATCTGCGTCACGGCCCGCCGCCTTTCCCGGGCACGGCTGCCCGGCGTTTCCACCGTAGACAGTGAAGCGTCGGCGCAGAAGGGCGCGTCGGTGTCCGGCGTCCGGTCACGGGGCGCACGCCCTCCCGGGCCGGGCCGGAGGAGGAGCCGTCGGCGGCTCAGCCCTCGCGGACGGCCAGGGCCAGGTACCGCGCGTCCTCGTCGACGTACTCGACGAGCCGCCAGCCCGCCCCGGCGAGCAGGGGGCGCAGCCGGGGCTCGGCGCGCAGGTCGTCCGGGGTGAGGGCGCGGCCGTGCCGGGCTGCCAGGGCGGCCCGCCCGATCGGGTGGAACAGCGCGAGCCGGCCGCCGGGCCGTACGACACGGGCGAGCTCCCGCAGACCGGCGGCGGGGTCCGTGAGGTGCGAGACGAGCCCCGCGCCGAAGACGGCGTCGAGCGCGCCGCCGCGGACGGGCAGCCGGCCGACGTCGGCGAGCAGCAGCGCCCCGCCGTCCGCGCCGTCGCGTCCGGCCCGGACGGCCCGTTCGAGCATCTCGGAGGTCAGGTCCGCCCCGACGACGGTGCCGGAGGGGCCCACGGCGGCGCGGAGCGGTGGGAGCGCGCGGCCGGTCCCGCAGCCCGCGTCGAGGACCGAGTCGCCCGGACGCAGGCCCAGCTCGGCCACGGCGGCGGCGTACGCGGGGCCGTCGTCGGGGAACCGGCTGTCCCAGTCGGCGGCGCGGGCACCGAAGAACTCTCGGACGCGTGTGGGGTCGTCGCTCATGCGCCCATGATCCCGTACCCGGAGGGGCAGGGGTCCGGCACGTACGCCACCCGGAGGGGTGAACGTTCGGTGCGGGCTTTCTGGGTGAGCGTTCGAACCCGGCGCGATCGTTCGGGGACAGCTCTCTGTCACATTCCATCAGCTTTCGAAATGCGCCCCCGATGCGCCCCTCGGTGCGCACTAGCGTCCCTGAGCCATGGGACACCTGGACCACGCCGCCTTCGGCTGGCTTACCCCCGTGCTGTCGTACGCGATGGCCTGCGTCGGCGCCGCCCTCGGGCTGCGCTGCACCGTGCGGGCGCTCGACGCGACCGGCCGATCGCGACGGAACTGGCTGCTCACCGCCGCCTCCGCGATCGGCAGCGGCATCTGGACGATGCACTTCGTGGCGATGCTCGGATTCGGCGTGCGGGGCACCGACATCCGCTACGACGTTCCCCTCACCGTCCTCAGCCTCGTCGTCGCGATGGGCGTCGTCGGCGGCGGCGTGTTCGTCGTCGGCCACGGGGGCGACCGGGTCCGTTCCCTGCTGATCGGCGGACTGACCACGGGCGTCGGCGTGGCGAGCATGCACTACCTGGGCATGGCCGCCCTCCGGCTCCACGGCCAGGTCCGGTACGACCCCCTGCTCGTCGGACTCTCCGTCCTCATCGCCGTCGTCGCCGCCACCGCGGCGCTGTGGGCGGCCCTCCACATCCACGCGCCCGCGGCCGTGGCCGTCGCCTCCCTCGTCATGGGCGCGGCCGTCAGCAGCATGCACTACACCGGCATGCTCGCGGTGAGCGTCGACGTCGCCCCCTCCGGTGCCGCCCTCCCCGGCGCCACGGTCATGCAGTTCGTCTTCCCGCTCGCCGTCGGCCTCGGCTCGTACCTCTTCATCACCGCCGCCTTCGTCGCCCTCTCCCCGACGGCCGGAGAACGTGCCGCGTACGCCTCCGCCGGGCGCCCCGCCGCACCGGACGGGCATCCGGCGGACGCCGTGGCGCCTCCCGGCCCCCAGGCCGCCGGAGTCGTCCGCCCCCGTACGCACTGAGCTGCCGACACTTCTCCCGGTCGAGCCGCCCACCGTCCGCCCCACCGCACCAGAGACAGCCGCAGCCGGAACGAGGAGGCCATGCGAACTCCCCGCAGGACCGAGGACGCCGGGGTACCGGCACCGCCGACAGCCGCGCGCGGGCGGCGCGCACACGCGGGGCCGCCCGCCGACGAGCCGGAGGAGCACGGCCCCGGGTCCTTCCCGGCGGCCGACCGCACGGCCGACGGGGCGCCGACCGCGCCTCCGGACGCCGACGTGCCCTCCGCCCCCTCCGGGGCCGTTTCTTCCGGGGAGCGTTCCGTCTCCGGCGACGACCGCGTCCGGCCCGCCACGCGCACCGGCCTGCGCCCCCGTACGGTCCGCGCCAAGATCGTCTCGCTCCTGATGGTCCCGGTCGTCTCGCTCCTCGCCCTGTGGGGCTTCGCCACCGTCACCACCGCCCAGGACGTCGCCCGGCTCCGCCAGCTCCAGCGCGTCGACGCCGAGGTCCGCGAACCCGTCTCGGCCGCCCTCGCGGCGCTCCAGGCCGAACGGCGCGCCGCCGTACGCCAGGTCGCGGCCCCCGGCGCCGGCCGCGCCGCCGAACTCAGGGACCTGATGCGCCGCACGGACGAGGCCGTCGACCGGCTCCGCCTGGACGGGACCCACACCGTCGGCGACACCGGCGACCTGCCCGGCGAGGTCGCCGACCGGGTGAGCGCGTTCGTCGGCACGGTCGAGGGCCTCGCCCTGCTCCGCACCGCCGCGGCCGACGGGCGGGCCGACTGGGACCAGGTGTACACGGAGTACACCGGGGCGATCTCCGCCGCCTTCGCCGTCGGCGGCGCCCTCACGGGCATCCAGGACGCCGAACGGGGAGCCGACGCGCGCGTACTCCTGGAATTCGGCCGGGCGGGCGAGATGCTGTCCCGCGAGGACGCCCTCCTCGGCTCCGCCCACCTCACCGGCCTGTTCACCGCCGACCGGCTGCGTGCCTTCTCCGGAGCCGTCGAGACCCGGCGCACCCTCGTCGCCTCGGCCACCGCCGACCTGCCCGCCGCCGAACGCGCCGCGTGGGCCCGGCTCGCCACCGGCACCGACCACACCCGGCTCACCCGCGCGGAGGACCGGATCCGCGCCGCGAGCCCCGGCCGCCCCGCCGCCCGGGCGGTCGCCTCCACCGACTGGGACGCCCACCTCGCCGCCGTGCGCGACGGACTCACCGCGATCGAGACCGGCGCGCGCACCGGGGCGGCCGACCGCGCCGACCCCTTCGCCGGCGGCGCCCTCACCACCGGCGGCGCCGCGGTGGTCTTCGGCCTCGTGGCCGTCGTGGCCTCCCTTCTCGTCTCCGTACGGATCGGGCGCGGCCTCGTCGTCGAACTCGTCAGCCTCCGCAACACCGCCCTCGGCATCGCGCGCCGCGAACTCCCCGCCGCCATGCGCCGACTGCGCGCGGGCGAGGAGATCGACATCCGCGCCGAAGCACCGGCCGGACCCGACTCCCCGGACGAAATCGGACAGGTCGGCGAGGCCCTCGCCACCGTCCACCGAGCGGCCCTCTCCGCCGCCGTCGAACGGGCCGAACTCGCCGACGGCGTCTCCGGCGTCTTCGTCAACCTCGCCCGCCGCAGCCAGGTCCTCGTCCACCGCCAGCTCGACCTCCTGGACGCCATGGAGCGCAGCGCGGACGACCCCGGCGAACTCGACGACCTCTTCCGGCTCGACCACCTCACCACCCGCATGCGGCGCCACGCGGAGAGCCTGATCATCCTCTCCGGCGCCGCCCCCGGCCGCGCCTGGCGCAGGCCCGTCCCCCTCACCGACGTCGTCCGCGCCGCCGTCTCCGAAATCGAGGACTACGCGCGCGTGGAGGTGCCGCGGCTCCCCGAGACGGCCGTCGTCGGCGGCGCCGTCGCCGACCTCACCCACCTCCTGGCCGAACTCGTCGAGAACGCCACCCAGTTCTCCCCGCCCCACACCAAGGTGCGCGTCAGCGGCGAACACGTCGGCAACGGGTACGTCCTGGAGATCGAGGACCGGGGTCTCGGCATGGGCAGGGAGAGCCTCGCCGAGGCCAACGCCCGCATCGCCCGTGCCGAGGAACTCGACCTCTTCGACAGCGACCGGCTCGGCCTCTTCGTGGTCAGCCGGCTCTCCTCCCGCCACGACGTCAAGGTCCACCTGCGGCCCTCTCCCTACGGCGGGACGACGGCCGTCGTGCTGCTCCCCACCGACGTGCTCCAGGGCGCGCTGCCGCCGGGCTCCGGTGCGCCGGGAACGCCTTGCCCCTCCGGGGAGCGGAACGACCCCGCCGACTCCGGGGACGCGCACCGGGCCGCCCCGCGGCCGCAGGGGAGCGGGCGGCACGGAAGCCCGCCGCAACAGCCGGACGGGCCCCGGACGCCGCTGCCCCGGATCCCCTCGCCCACCCGCCCGCGACCGCTGTCGCGCCCGACCGCCGTCCCCGCGCTCACGGCGCGGCCGGGATCCGGGGCAGCGGCGTCCGGGGCAGGACCGAGGCCGGGATCCGGGTCGGAACCCAGGCCGGAACCGCGGTCGGGATCCGGGCAGGTGCCCGCCGGGGTCACCGCCCTGCGCCCCCGCGGCACCTCCGTACCGCCGTCGACGGGGGAGCGGAGGGAAGAGCGGGAACAGCGGGAGCAGCCGGCCGGAGCACCGGCCCACGGCCCCGGTGCTCCCGACACTCCCCGTGCTCCCCGCGCCTCCGGCGATCCCGACGGCGAACTGCCCCGCCGCGTACGGCAGGCGAGCCTCGTCCCGCAGCTGCGCGAGGCCCCGGCCCAGGAGCCGGTCTCCGCACCGGCCGCACCCGGCACGGACGCCCGCACCCCGGAACGGGTCCGGGAACGGATGACGGCCTATCAGGACGGCTGGCGGCGGGGCGGCGGCACGGCCCCGGGCAACAGGCGTCCGCTCGGCCCCGGCCACGACGGCGGACGCCCCGCCCCTCACCCCGAAGGAGACGACGCATGATCGACCACGAGAGAGTCTCCCACCACCGCTCCGGCGAACTCGACTGGCTCCTCGACGACCTCGTCGCACGGATCCGCGAGGTCCGCCACACCGTGGTGCTCTCCGGCGACGGACTCGCCGTCGGGGCCTCCAGCGGCCTCGGGCGCGAGGACGCCGAACACCTCGCCGCCATCGCCTCCGGCTTCCACAGCCTCGCCAAGGGCGCGGGCCGCCAGTTCCGCACCGGCGGGGTGCGCCAGACGATGGTCGAGATGGACGACGGCTTCCTCTTCGTGGCGGCCGCGGGGGACGGCTCCTGCCTCGCCGTCCTCGGCTCCGCCGACGCCGACATCGGCCTCGTCGCCTACGAGATGGCCCGTCTCGTCAAACGCGTCGGCGAGCACCTGCACACCCCGCCGCGCCTCACGGTGACCCCGCCGCCCGCCGGCTGACCCGGAGAACCCCATGAACGAGGACAGCACCGGCGGCGGCCCGTCCGTGCCGGGCGACCGGTGGTACGACTCCGACGCCGGGCCGCTCGTACGCCCGTACGCGATGACCGGCGGCCGGACGAGACCGGGGCCCGGCAACGTGCGGTTCGACCTCATCGCCCTCGTCGTCGTGGACGACGATCCGCCCGGACCGGCCGAGGAGTCCCTCCTCGGTCCCGAGCACCGGTCCCTGCTCGCCCTGTGCCGGGCCGAGACCCAGTCGGTGGCCGAACTCGCCGCCGACGCCGACCTGCCCGTCGGAGTCGTCCGGGTGCTCCTCGGCGACCTCCTCGAATCGGGCTTCGTACGTGTCAGCCGGCCCGTGCCGCCCGCGCGGCTCCCCGACGAAAGAATCCTGAGGGAAGTAATCGATGGCCTACGAGCACTCTGAGAGAACCGGTGCGGACGACGACGCGGACAGCACCGACCTCGCCCTGAAGATCCTCGTCGCCGGGGGTTTCGGCGTCGGCAAGACCACCCTCGTCGGCGCGGTCAGCGAGATCCGGCCCCTGCGCACCGAGGAACGGCTGAGCCGGGCCGGGGAGTTCGTCGACGACACCGGCGGCGTGGACCGGAAGACCACCACGACCGTCGCCATGGACTTCGGCCGCATCACGATCCGCTCCGGGCTCTCCCTCTACCTCTTCGGGACGCCCGGCCAGGACCGGTTCTGGTTCCTGTGGGACGAGCTGTCCCAGGGCGCGCTCGGGGCGGTCGTCCTCGCCGACACCCGGCGCCTGGAGGACTGCTTCCCGGCGGTCGACTACTTCGAGCACCGGCGGATCCCCTTCGTGGTCGCCGTCAACTGCTTCACGGGCGCGCGTACCTACGGCGCGCACGACGTCTCCCGCGCGCTCGACCTGGACCGGGGCACGCCCGTCGTCCTGTGCGACGCGCGCGACCGGGACTCCGGGAAGGAGGTGCTGATCCGCCTGGTCGAGCACGCCGGACGGATGCACACCGCCCGGCTCCTCGACACCGTCGGCTGAGCGGGCCGGAGGCGGGGCCACGGGGCCGTGGGACCTGATGTCCGTCCGGCCGCGGGTTCGTTCCGGCTGCGGGTTCGGTCGGACCACGGGTTCGGTCGGAGCGGGTCCTCAGTCCGCGAGGCCGGCTTCGGCGATCACCTTGTCGATCCTCACCCGGACGAGGAGTTCGCCGGGGACGGCGTTGCGCTCGCCGAACTCCTCCGCCCGGTCCTCACCCATGTAACGGGCGCCGATGCGGGTGGCCCAGTGGCGCAACGCGTCCGGTTCCTCGCCGAGTTCGGCGCGCCCGAACAGCGTGACGAAGGAGAACGGCGGGGTGTCGTCGTCGACGCACAGGGAGACCCGTCCGTCGCGGGCGAGGTTGCGGCCCTTCACCGTGGTCTTGCCGGTGTTGAACACGAAGTCCTCGCCGTCGAGCACGAACCAGATCGGCACGACGTGGGGACTGCCGTCGTCCCGGACAGTCGCCAGCTTGCCGGTGCGGGTGCCCGCGGACACGAAGGCCCGCCACTGCTCCTCGGTCATCCTCGTCATGCCTCCCATCCTGAGGCACACGCGGGCGTGGTGCAGTGCTTGCCCTGTCCACGACAGTGCGTAAGGCTTGCGCCGACACGCGGACCACGGTGGCACGGGGAGCACGGGAATCCGGGTCGACGGGGACGCACCACACAGGGGGAGGACCACTGATGGCGTTGAACAAGGGACTGGACTGGCTCCTGGACGACCTGACACAGCGGGTCGGGCACATACGGCACGCGCTGGTGCTGTCGAACGACGGCCTGGTGACGGGCGCGAGCAACGGGCTGGCGCGCGAGGACGCCGAGCACCTGGCCGCTGTCTCCTCCGGGCTGCACAGCCTCGCCCGGGGTTCGGGCCGGCACTTCGAGGCGGGCCGTGCGCGGCAGACGATGGTGGAGTTCGACGAGGCGCTGCTCTTCGTGACCGCCGCGGGCGAGGGCAGCTGCCTGTGCGTCCTGAGCGCGGCCGAGGCCGACGTCGGCCAGGTGGCGTACGAGATGACACTGCTGGTGAACCGCGTCGGCGAGCACCTCGGAGTGGAGGCGCGGCAGCCCGGCCATCCGGGTGACGGCCCGCTCTGACGCTCTGCCCCGGCCCTCCGTCCGTCGCTCTGCCCCGGCCTTCCGCCACTCTGTCCGGCCTTCCCTTCCGCTGTCCCTCGCCGTGCCCCTCGCCGGTGTGCTGCCAAGGGTTGTCCACAGGTGGTTGTCCACAGGTGGTGCGGGGTTCGTCACTCTGCGTTACGTTCTTTTCGGCGGGTCGGACGGATCCGCGCCACGGAGAGTACGGACGTACGGGGGAGGGCCGCGTGATGAAGGTGGACGGTCGGGAGAGGACGGCGGACGCAGGGGCGCGCACGGTGACGCCGGCGCGGGCCGCGCGGGAACTGGAGCTGAAGCGCGACGAGTTCCGGCTCGCGGCCCAGCTCGGTCTGGTGCGGACGGTGCCGGCCGGGGAGGGCGGACGGCGGAAGGTCGAGCGGTGCGAGCTCGACCGCCTCAAGGCCGCGCCGAACTTCCCCGCCGGCCTGCGCGACCGGGTGCGCGCGGTGGGCACCGGGGAGGCCGCCGCACTCCTCGGGATCACCCCGGAGCGGTTCACCAGGCTGGTCCGGACGGGTCACCTCAGCCCGGTGCGGTTCTCGCTGAACCGCTACCGGGCGGTGGTGTGGACGTACGTGGCGGAGGAGGTCGCCGACCTCGGCCGCGCCTGCCCCGCGCTGCTCGCGGGGCGGCTGCCGCTGGAGCTCCGTGAACGTCTGGCCGCGGGGGAGGACCTGCGGCCGAGGAACTGGCGGGCGCGGCGGCTCTCCCTGCTGCTCCGGGCCGCCGACGACCCGTGGGCGCGGGCCTCGGCCGTCGCCTCCCTGCTGGACCCGCTCCAGGTGGCCGAGGTCGTGGACGATCCGTACGAACGCGCCCACCTCGACCGGCTGCGCCCGCCGCCACCGCCCGGAATGCCGGTGCCCGCCGCCGCGCGGGAGCTCGCCGAGCGGCTCACGCGTGCCGACGACCCGGACGAGATCCTCTGGCACCGGCTGAGCCTGGCGCTCGCCCTGGACGAGGCACGGGCCGCGTGCCCGGCCCCGTATCCGGGAGACGCCGCCGCGTCCGCGCCGACCGCCCCGACCGGCCGGGGGATCGAGGCCGAGCCTTCCGTACGGTCCGACGCCTGGCCTTCCGTACGGTCCGATGCCGAGCTGTCCGTACGGCCCGACGCGACACCTCCCGTACGGCCCGGGGCGGCGGACCCATGGGCTGTCCCGGTGGTCGTCCGCGGCGGCCCACGGGCTTTGTCGGCCCGGTCCCGGTCCGGATCTCTGCCGACGGCGCAGCCTTTCCCGACAGCCCAGCCTTTCCCGACGACGCGACCTTTCCCGACGACGCAACCTCTCTCGGCGACCCCGCCGCCGACTGCCCGGCGGGAGCCGGAACCGTCGGGGACGGCGGAAGCGGGACGCTCTCCGATGAGGGCGGAACCACCGGTGGCGGCAGGGGCGGCGACGTGGGGGGAAGCGGAAGCGCGGGCGGAGGCGGAGCCGGGGGTCGTCCAACCTGCCTCGCATCGGCCGTCCCGTCCGGCCCGCACCCGGTTCCTCGACCGGTTCCGCCGGGGGAGGGCGGGCGGTGAGGCGCGCGCCCGGCGACGGAGGCGCCCGGTGTCGTGGCCCTGATGGGCGCCTCCCTGATGCCGGTCCGGTCGGGCGCGGGGCCGGGCAGCCGGGCGGCACGCCGTCGCGGAGGGTGCCGGGGGCGGTCGAGCGCCCGACGGCCCTCGCGGAGCGGCGCCCCCGGAGGGATGCTGGAGAGGTGGCGCGACGAGCGCGAGGTGTCACCGGCGACCGGGGGGCCGTGAGGAGATGAGCGACGTGTACGACCTGCACATCGACACCGACGTCACCGTCCAGTTGAGCGACTGCGGCCGGGAGGACGCCAAGGCCGTGTTCGACGTCCTCGATGCGACCTACCGGCTGGAGGACGTGGCGACATCCGGCCCGCAGGCGGCGACGGGGCCGTCCCCCACCGTCTGGACGGCCACGTTCGACACGGCCGGAGGGGAGCACCGGAAGACGTCTCCGGCCCCTCTGTCCGCCATGGTCGGCGTCACGCTCACCGGCGGTTACCACGCCGTCGACGAGGTGGAGAAGGTCCTGGCCGCGGGCTTCGACGTCCAGTCCCGGCACACCGTCTCCGGTGACCAGGAGAAGGAGGCGCGTCTGCTGCTCGCCTCCCGCTGAGCGGCGGGCGCCGCAGCGCACCACCGCTGTCGGAGGCACCGCCTGAGGACGCCCCGGGAAGCGCGGACGGGCGCTCCCGGGGCTCTCGCGCGCCCGCGAACAGGCGTGCGACCCCCCTGCCGTCCCCGGTATACACCCTGTGTAGTGTGCGTGTTCGGTCGCACGGCCCGCCCTGACCAGGCGACGGCCGCGGCCCTGTCGAACGTCACCGGGGAAAGCGGGTTCCACCATGTTCCGATCCAGGCTGCGCCGACGCGGGGGAACCGCCGTCGCCCTGCTGGCCGCCGCGTCGCTGATGATGACGCTGAGCGGCTGCGGCGTCGACCCGCTCACTCCCCAGGAGGCGCGGGAGGAAGCCGGATCGGACGACAAGCCCGGTGGCGCGGGCCGTCGCGTCGACTGCGCGAAGACCAAGTGCATCGCGCTGACCTTCGACGCGGGGCCGGGCAAGGACACCCCCAGGCTCCTCGACATCCTCAAGGAGAAGCAGGTCCCCGCCACCTTCTTCCTGCTCGGCAGCAAGCACGTCGACCGCTACCCCCAGGTGGTCAAGCGCATAGCCGACGAGGGGCACGAGGTCGCGAACCACACCTGGACGCACCGGATCCTGACGGATCTCGACGCCGCCGGGGTCCGCGAGGAGTTGTCGCGCACCCAGGACGCCGTCGAGAGGATCACGGGCCGGAAGCCCACTCTGATGCGCCCGCCGCAGGGCCGCACCGACGACACCGTGTCCGAGGTCAGCAGGGAACTCGGGCTCGCCCAGATCCTGTGGAGCATCACGGCCAAGGACTACTCGACCGACGACTCGGCCCTCATCGAGCAGCGCGTCCTCGAACAGGCGCACGGCGACGGGATCATCCTGCTCCACGACATCTACGACGGCACGGTCCCCGCCGTCCCGCCGATCATCGACGAGCTCAAGCGGCGGGGCTTCACCTTCGTGACCGTGCCGGAACTCCTCGCCCCCGGGAAGGCGGAACCCGGCACCGTCTACCGCCCCGAGAAGGACTGACGGGCCCGCCGCGGCCACCGGCCCCGCGACGCTCCGCCGAGCACTGCCGAAAACGGGTGAGGTGGCTCACATCGCCCACTCGGGAACTCTCGGAACATTCGGGAAAGGTTTACCGTTCATACGTATGTGACGGCGAAGGGGCCCGGTCCCCAAGGTCCCCCCCCGAGAGGTGACCGCCCTTCGTCCGTCACGGCGATCGGCCCCGGTTGGAATCCCCCGTCCAACCGGGGCTTTGTCGTGTCCGTCCCTCTCCCGCACTCTCCGGAGGATCCCTCCGCCCCGGCCGGTGTCAGACCCGGGCGGGAGGGGCGGTCGGGTGACGGAGGGCGGAGGCGAGCATCAGACCCGCGCCGCGGACGACGCTGGTCGACGGGTCGTTGGCCAGGCGGAGGCGGGCCCGGAGCAGATGGGCCAGCCGGCCGGTCACGTCGAGGCGGAGGGCGCCGCCGCCCGTCACCAGGACGCCGCGGCGCAGAGCCCCCCGCACGGCGCCGGTGCGGTCGCGCCGCCACAGGTCGCTCACCAGGTCGGCGGCCGTCCCGGCGACCGAGTCCGGGGTGCTCCCCGACTCCGGGAGGTCGTCGAGGCCGACCTCGGCGAGCCGGGCGTCCACGACCAGGCCGTCCACGACGAGCGTGACCTCGGTCAACTGCGCGCCGAGGTCGACCACGAGCAGCGGACCGTCGCCGGGCGGGGCCGCGTGGGCAGCCGCCGCGCGGGCGCTGTCCACGGCGAAGACCCGTACCGCGCCGAGACCGTCCACCACCCGCTTCACGGCCTCCCGCTCCTTCGGGCCGGCGAGCACCGGGTGGGTCAGCATCACGACGGTGTCGTCACCGTCGCCGCCCGGCGCCCTGGCCGTCAGGCTCCGCAGCAGTCGGAGCTGGGAGTCCGGATCGGTCACGCGGCCGCGCAGCACCGGACCGCTGGGGACGTCCGCGAAGACGCCTGCTCCCGGTGCCCAGGCGCGGGTCCGCGAACTGCCGATGTCGAGGGCGATCCCGCGCACCGGCCGTCCGGCACCTCGACCGCCATGTGCTGACCCGAACGATGCCATCGTCTCCGTCGCTTCCGTCCGTTCCTCCCGGACCCGCTGAATGCGAGGCCGATATGGCACCTCACTATGCATTATCCGTAGCAACAACGCCATGCTGCTTGGAGATCGAAGGAATTCCGAGGATGGAGGTTCAGCTTTCGGCACCCAGCCACAGGTCGGGGCCGAAGACCTCGTAGTGGATGTCGGCCGCGGCGGTGCCCCGGCCGAGGAGGTCGCCGCGCACCGCGCGCAGGAAGGGCAGCGGCCCGCAGAGGTACGCGGTCGTGCCCGCCGGCAGGTCGAGCGCGGTGACGTCCGCGCGGCCCGGCAGGGCGCCGGAGTCGCCCGGCTCCTCGTACCAGAGGTGCAGGGTCCCCTGCGGCAGCGCGTCCACGAGGCGCCGCAGTTCGGCGGCGTGCGCGTGGGAGGCGGGGGCCCGGTCGGCGTGCACGACCACGACGGGGCGGGCCGACCCGGTCTCCACGAGGTGGTCGAGCATCGCCAGCATCGGGGTGCTGCCGATTCCGGCGGAGGCGAGCAGCAGGGGCCCGTCGCCCTCGCGCAGGACCAGGTCGCCGAACGGGGCCGACACCTCCACCGCGTCCCCCTCGCGGGCGCGGGCGTGCAGCCAGGACGAGACCTCGCCCGCCGGGTCGCCGTCGACCCGCTTCACCGTGATCCGCCACTGCGGGCGGCCGGGAGCGGAGGAGAGGCTGTACTGGCGGATCTGCCGGGCGCCGTCGGGCAGGGCGACCCGGACGCTCACGTACTGGCCCGGTCGGAACGCCGCCGCGGGGCTCCCGTCCGCGGGGCGCAGGACGAACGAGACCGTGTCGGCCGTCTCCTCCCGCCGCTCGGCGATCTCCATCGAACGCCAGACCTCGCCCTCGGTGACGCCGGCCTCCTGGTACAGCCGGGCCTCCACGGCGATGAGCGCGTTGGCCATCAGCCAGTAGACCTCGTCCCAGGCGCGCGCGACCTCGGGCGTCACCGCGTCGCCGAGGACCTCCACGATCGCGGCGAAGAGGTGCTCGTGCACGACCTTGTACTGCTCGGAGGTCACCCCGAGCGAGGCGTGCTTGTGCGCGATCCGCGCCAGCATCGCGTCCGGGCGCCGGTCCGGGTGTTCGAGGAGGGCCGCGGCGAAGGCGGCTATGGAGCCCGCGAGAGCCTGCCGCTGCTCGCCGTTGGCCTGGTTGCCCCGGTTGAACAGGTCGCGCAGGAGCTCCGGGTGGGCGGCGAAGAGGCGCCCGTAGAAGCGCTCGGTGATCCGGTCCAGGGCGCCGCCGACGGCGGGCAGGGTGGCGCGGACGACCGGGACGGCCTGCTCGGACAGCATGGGGGACTCCTAATCTGGTAGATCATCTACCAATTTAAAGGCGGAAGGGAGCACGCGCTCGGGGCGCGTGCGGTCAGGGGGTGGGGCGGGGAGAGAGGGAGAGGAGGAGCGGGCCTGTCGGCGAGGAGACGAGCTCCGCCACGGTCAGCGGGTCGAGCACGCGGTAGAACGCCTCCTGCGCCTCGCGGAGCGCTCCCCGGAGCCGGCAGGCGGACCTGAGTGGGCAGGGCGGGTCGCCCTCGCAGGCGACGACCTCCTCCTCGCCCTCCAGGGTGCGGGTCAACCAGCCCACCGACGAGCGCCGGCCCCGTTCCGTCAGGGCGAGCCCGCCGCCGCGTCCGCGTCGCGCCTCGACCACGCCGAGGTGCTGGAGCCGGGTGATCACCTTCGCCATGTGGGCGTACGGCACGTCCATGGACTCCGCCACCTCGCGTGTGGTGACGGACTCCTCCTGCGCGGTGACCGCCAGGCGCATCACGGCACGGAGCGCCAGGTCGGTGAACTTCGTCAGCTTCACGACCCGACCGTATCAAAGTGGTATTCGAGATACGCATTAAGGGGGTGGGTGCACCCGTCGACACCGGCACCGGTACCGACTCCTACCGGTACCGGTCGTCGCGGCGGCACCTCAGGACAGGACCTTGGCCTTCGCCTTCTCGAACTCCTCCGCCGTGATGGCGCCCTTGTCCTTCAGGTCCGCGAGCCGGGCCAGCTCGTCCGTGGCGCTCGTGCCGCCGCCCTGCGTCCCGGCGGTCTTGCGGATGTAGTCCTGGAACGCGGCCTCGCTGTCCTTCGCCTGCTTGACGTCACGCCGGCTCATGCCCTTGCCGCGGGCGATGACGTAGACGAGCACGCCGAGGTAGGGGAGCAGGATGCAGAAGACCAGCCAGCCGGCCTTGCCCCAGCCGTGCAGGCTGTGGTCCCGGAAGATGTCGGTGACCACCTTGAACAGCAGGAACAGCCACATGATCCAGAGGAAGAACCACAGCATGGTCCAGAAGAGGTTGAGGAGGGGGTAGTCGTCCATGCCAGCACGCTCCGTTCCGGCGCCGGCCGGGAACGGCCGGTCGTTGGAGCGAGTCTCACCCGGGCGCCGCGTCCCCGCACGTCGTGGCGGCCCGCCGTACGGGCCGCCCGCCCCCACGCGGACCGGACGCGGCTCAGGCGTCGCGCAGGGCGGCCAGCGCGCGGTCCGCGTGCGCGCTCATCCGCAGCTCGCTGCGCACGACCTCCCGCACCCGCCGGTCCCGGCCGATCACGAACGTGACCCGCTTGGTCGGCGCGAGCGAGAAACCGCGCTTGACGCCGAACCGCTCCCGTACGGCACCGTCCGGGTCGGACAGCAGGGGATAGCCGAGGGAGTGCCGCTCGGCGAACTCCTGCTGCCGCTCCACCGCGTCGGAGCTGATCCCGACGGGCAGCGCGCCGACGGCGCGGAACTCGGCCGCCAGGTCGCGGAAGTGGCAGGCCTCGGCGGTGCAGCCCGGGGTGAGCGCCGCCGGGTAGAAGAAGAGGACGACCGGCCCTTCGGCCAGCAGCCCGGTCAGGGAGCGAGAGGTACCCGTCTCGTCCGGAAGGCTGAAGTCCTCGACGAGGTCACCGACGTTCATGGAGATCCGTCCCCGATCCGTCCCGATGCGCCGCCGGAGCCTCCGGCGGCCGGCCGGTGACGTTACCGCAGAGTAGGACCCCCGGTCACCCCTCGGGTCCCGTCACGCCCCCCGTGCCGCCTCCGCCGCGGCCCGCCCCGTCCCTTCCTGCCCCTCCCGCTCTTTCCGCCCTTCCCGGGCTTCCACGGCGACGCGCCGGTCGAGCAGGGCGAGGGCGCGGGCGCCCCAGCGCAGGTTCTCCTCCTCGAAGAACCGGCCGCGCATCAGCGTGAGATACGGCCCGATGCGCTCCGCCTCCTCCAGGTACGTCTCCTCGTCCCGGCCGGCGAGCATCCGCTCCCGCAGGCGGTCGTAGCGGGCGAGCTTCGTCCGGGCCGTCTCCATCCGCCGGGCCACGAACGCGCGGACGGCCGCGGTGTCCCCCTCGTCGCAGGCCTGCACCTGGACCAGCAGCTCGTCACGGACGGCGCTCGGGCGCGGAGGCGTCGACGTGTAGGCGGCCAGATCCCGCCTGCCCGTCTCCGTGAGGCTGAACATCCTCTTGTTGGGGCGCCGTTCCTGCTCCACCACGCGGGCCGTGATCAGGCCGGCCTCCGCCAGCCGGTCGAGTTCGCGGTAGAGCTGCTGCGGGGTGGCGGCCCAGAAGTTGGCGACGGACACGTCGAAGATCTTGGCCAGGTCGTATCCGGAGGCCTCGCCCTCCAGGAGAGCTGCGAGGACGGCGTGCTTGAGGGACATCCGGACACGCTAGCAGTCCGTTGAATAGTTTCTTCCGCACCTATTCAACGGAAGAAGGATCATCGCACCGCTGGAGGCGGGCGGGGACCGGCAGGGGCCGTGAGCCCTTCGCCGGCACGTACCTCCGGCGCCCCGGCCGGCACGTACGCCCGGGGCGCCCTCGCTGGCACGTACCTCCGGCGCCCGCCTAGGCTGGAGGGGAGGGGAAGCCGCAGGGGAGCAGATCCGAGGGCAGCGCGATGGGCAGCGACACGTTCGTCTACACCACCTACATCCGGACCACCCCCGACGAGCTCTGGAAGGCGCTCACCGAACCGGAGCTCACCCGCCGCTACTGGGGCGTGGCCTTCGAGACGGACTGGACGCCCGGCGCCCCCATGGTCTGGGAGGAGGGCGGCCGCCGGACGGCCGATCCCGAGCAGGTGGTGCTCCGGGCCGAGCCCGGCCGCCTCCTCTCGTACACCTGGCACACCTTCACCCCGGCCTGGGCGGACGCCGTCGGCCTCGGGCGCGACGTGTACGAACGCCTCGCCGCCGGGCCCCGGTCCAAGGCGACCTTCGAGATCGAACCGTCGGGCGACACGGTCAGGCTGACGGTCACCCACGGCGACCTGGCGGCCGACGGCCCCGTCAAGGAGCTGATCGGCGAGGGCTGGCCCGCGCTGATCTCCAGCCTCAAGTCCCTCCTGGAGACCGGGGAGGAACTCCCGGAGCCGCCCCGCTGACCGCCCCCGCGGCCCACGGACCACCCCCGTCGGTTACCGGTACTCGACCGTCAGCGTCACCGGCGCGTCCCGGTTCACGAAGAGGTACGCCGTGCCGGTCGGCGCCGACGCGAACCCGAGGCGGAACTGGGTGGTCCCGCCCCGGTTCAGGGCCGCGAGCGCCTCCGCCGACAGGTCCGTCGACACCGCGCTCCCGGACGAGAACGCGTCGATCCGCGCGCCGCCCGCCACCGAGGCCGACGCCGACCAGTCCGCCGGCTCGACCGCGCACCCGCCGAAGCAGCCCGTCCGCACGTCCGCCAGCAGCCGGTTCCCCGCGGGCGAGGCCCAGGGGTCGCCCGAACCGCTCGACCGCGTGACGGTCAGCCAGGCCCGCGAGACCTCCTTGCCGGCCGGGATCCGCGAGGTGTCGAAGGAGACCACCGTCCGGTTCACCTTCCCGTCCGTGCCCCGGCCCAGCGCGAGCCCGGACACGTCCTCCAGGGTGCCGACCGCCGCCCCCGAACCGTCCGCCGCCGCCTTCACGTAGCCGTCATCGGCGTCCGTGCTGGTCAGGACCGTACGGTCGGAGGAGGGAGGCGGCGTCCCGGTGCCGCGCAGCGCCCGGACCATGCCCATGATCGCCTCGATCTGCTTCCCGCCGTGCCGGGCGTAGGCGGTGTCACCGAGGTAACCCCACCAGTTCCAGCAGCCGTTCGGGTTCTCCAGGGTCCCCGTGGCCGCCGCCTGCGGGTACAGCACGATCATGTCGTTGGTGTCGGCGTACTCGTTGAGGTAGGCGCCCTCGACGAACCGGGTCCCGAAGCCCTGGTACGCGTACCCCTGCTTGCAGCCGTGCAGCGCCACGAGCAGACGGCAGCGCGCCCCGTCCGAGCAGGACCTCGGCACGTACGCGAAGCCCTCCGCGCCCATCGAGATCGCCGAGGCCGAACCGCCGGGCGCGTACGCGTTCTGGTCGAAGCGGATCAGCGAGCCGCCCGTCCCGGAACCGGGCGCCGCGACCGACCCGAAGAGATGGCCGAGCAGCGCCCCCTCCGCGTCGGTCCCGCACTTGTTCAGGAACGGGGTCTGCGTCACCCCGCAGGAGTTGGGGCCGAGCGGCGTGATCCAGGCGTGGCCCGCCGCCGTGGACCGGTCGTAGCGGACCCGGGCGCCGAACCGCCCGTAGTAGTCGGAGAGCGCGTCCACCACCGGCCGCTTCACCGTGGTGTCCGCCGACCCGCTGAAGGCGTACACCGGGTCGCCCGCCAGGTTCGCCACCGGATCGATCTGCCCCTGCGCGGACCGGTCGCGGGTGGCCTGCTCCAGGGCGGCGAGCTGGAGGTTCTGCGTGGTGTCCATGCAGGCGTTCAGCGCCGTGGCGAGCTGGCCCCGGGCGCAGTCGTACGGCCCCGAGGCGAACACCGCCGAGCCCTCGAACGTCCCCGAGTACGCCACGTGCAGCTGCGTGGCCATGTACCCGCCGGACGAGACGCCCGCGCTGAACACGGAGCCGATGTCGTACCCCTGGAGCGTGCCGGGCACGGGCGGGGGAGCGGCGGCCCCGGCGGGGACCGCGGTCGGGAAGAGGGTCGCGGCGGCGCACAGCAGCAGCGCCGCGAGACGGCGTGGCCCGCGCAGGCGGGCGGGACGGAGTGAACGCATGGGGGCTCCCGGGCGGCTCGTTCCTGACAGGGGATCGGCCGGGAGGCTACGGGCTTCCCGGAGCCGTCCTCCATGGGTGAGGACGCCACAATCCGGCCGGTCCGCTATGGCGGCCCGTCACCTGGCAGCCGGTGCCGGGACGTCCGCCGCGAGCTGCGAGGATGGCGCCATGGAGCACCAAGAGGAGAAGGACGGCCTGCTGGCCGAGGCGGTCGCGCTGCGCGAAGAGGGCCGTCGGGAGGAGGCCCGCGAGCGGCTGGTCGCGCTCTCCGCCCGGTGGCCGGACGACGCCGGGATCGCCTACCAGACGGCCTGGGCGCACGACGTCCTGGGCCTGGAGGCGGAGGCCGTGCCGTACTACGAGAGGGCCCTCGGCGACGCCTCCGGACGGCTCGCGCCCGACGACCGGCGCGGCGCCCTCCTCGGCCTCGGCAGCACCTACCGGGTGCTCGGCCGGTACGAGGACGCGGTCGCCCTCCTGACCCGCGCGGCCGACGAGTTCCCCGAGGACGGCTCCCTGCGCGCCTTCCTCGCGATGGCCTTCTACAACACGGGCCGGCACCACGAGTCGGTCTCCCTGCTGCTGCGCCTGCTCGCCTCGACCAGCGAGGACCCGTCCGTCCGCACGTACCGGCCGGCCATCGAGCACTACGCGGAGGACCTCGACGCGACCGGATGACCGGGCGCGGCGGGGCTCGGGTCAGTCGTTCACGGCGGTCAGGAGGACCACCGCGTCCTCCAGGGCGGTGAGCCCGTGCCGCTCCTTGGGGATCATGCGGAGCGTGCCCGCCCGCAGCTCCTCCGCCCGGTCGGCCGCCGTGAGGCTCACCCGGCCCCGCAGCACCTGGAGGCTCGCGGCGGGCGGCGCGTTGTGCTCGTCCAGGGACGTGCCCGCCGTCAGGGCGATGACGGTCTGCCGCAGCACTCCGTCGTGCATCACCAGATGGGCGCTCCGCCCGTGCGGCGCGGTGCGGGCCGCGGCCAGGTGCTCGTCGGCGAGGGCGGTGAGGTCCAGCATCATGACTCTCCCTGCGGGGTGCGCGGGTGGACGACCCCAGCCTCCCGCGTGCCGACGGAGCCGCAAGTCGGGACCGCCGGCCGCACCAGGGCCGTCACCAGGACGAGTCCGCCGACGCCGACGCACGCCCCCGCCGCGAACAGCGCGGCCGGCCAGCCGTGCGCCGCGTACAGCCACGTCCCGGCGAGCGACCCGGCCGCCCCGCCGCCGAAGGTGGCCAGCATGAAGACGGTGTTGACCCGGGCCGCCACCGCCCGGCCGATCCCGAAGATCCTGGCCTGGTTCGCCACCTGGCACGAGCCGACCCCCACCACGAGCAGGTTCGCCCCGGCCACCAGGGCCGCGGGGGAGTACGGCAGCAGGCCCGCCACCGCGAGCCCGAGCCCCGCGCACACCAGGCCCCCGGCGCCCACGGCCGCCGCCCCGTACCGGTCCGCCAGCGGCCCGGCCCCCGCCGAGAGCAGCGCCGCCGGCAGGGTGAGCACCCCGAAGAGACCGGCGGCCCCCGGCCCGTACCCGAGCGGCGGGGACGCCAGGTGGAAGGCGAGCACCGCCCAGAAGACGCTGAACGCGGCGAAGGCGCAGGCCCCGAGCAGCGCCGGGACCCGCAGCTCCCGGTGGGCCGCGAGGAGCCGGGGCAGTCCGGCCAGGAGCCTCGCGTACGACCCGCCGCCACGCTCGCCGGGCGGGCCCAGCCGCTCGGGCAGCCGGCGCGGCAGGACGCACAGCAGCACGGCCGTCGCCGCCGCGGCGACCACGTACGCCGTCCGCCACGTGCCGGTGGCGTCGGTGACGGCCCCCGAGACCGTACGGGACAGGGTGGAGCCCAGGGTGAGGCCGAGGCCCACCAGGCCCACGACCCGCCCCCGCCGCCCGGGATCCGCGAGCACCGCCGCCACCGGCGTGAGGATCTGCGGCAGCACCGTCGTGGTGGAGAGCGCGAGCGTCGCGAGCGCGAGGGTGACGATGCCGGGCGCCGCCGCGGCGACGAGCAGCGCCGCACAGGTGAGGGCGAGCAGCACCGAGGCGAGGCGCCGCAGCCGCGCGGTGTCGGCGAGCGGCACGAGCAGCAGGATGCCGAGCGCGTACCCGAACTGCGCGGCCGGGGTGATCAGGCCCGCCGTCCGCTCCGGCACGTCCAGACCGCGCGCCACGGCGGCGAGCAGCGGCTGCGGGAAGTAGAGGTTGGCGACGGCGACCGCCCCCGCCACGGCGAGGAGCGGGACGTTCGGGGACGGTGCGAGGGGGCGTGCGGAGGGAGCCACGGAACCTCTTCCGTAGGGGCTGGGGGAGGCCTCCAGGCTCCCCGGTGACGACCCGCCGGAACAAGCTGTCATCATGGAACCGGCGTTGAGCCCCGCTCAACGATCGCGACGCCCGGCCGGGGTGGCCGGTGAACGATCGCGACGCTCGACCACGAGGGGGGGACGGTGCTCGAACGGTACGAACTGGAGGCCTTCCTCACGCTCTCCGAGGAACTCCACTTCGGCCGCACCGCCGAACGCCTCGGCGTCTCCACCGGCCGGATCAGCCAGACCGTCAAGAAGCTGGAGCGGCGCGTCGGCACCCCGCTCTTCGCCCGCACCAGCCGCAGCGTCCGGCTCACCCCCGTCGGCCGGACCCTGTACGAGGACCTCCTGCCCGCGTACCGGCAGCTCCGCGCCGCCGTGGAGCGCGCCACCGCCGCCGGACGCGGCGTCCTCGGCGGGCTGCGCGCCGGCTTCGTCACCCCCTGGGGCGGCGAGCTCCTGACGGCCGCCGCGGACGCCCTCCTCGCCGCCCACCCCGGCTGCGAGGTCACCGTCCGCGAGGTCCCCCTCGACGGCGGGGTGCGGGCCCTCCTCGACGGCATGCTCGACGTCCAGCTCGCCGCCCTGCCCGTCCGCGAGCCGGGCCTCACCACCGGCCCCGTCGTCCTGCGCGACGACCGGGTCCTGCTCCTTCCCGCCGCCCACCCCCTGGCCGGCCACCCCTCCCTCGGTCCGGAGGACCTCGCCGGCCTGCCCCTGATCGCTCCGACGGGCACCCATCCCCGGTACTGGCTCGACCACCACTACCCGCGCCGCACCCCCTCCGGAGCCCCTGTCGGCCGGGGTCCGGCCGCCGCCACCTGGCAGGAGGTCCTCTCCCACGTGACCGCGGGACGGGGCGTCGCCCCCGGTGCGGCGCGCGGCGCCCGCTATCACCCCCGGCCGGGCGTCGCCTACGTACCCCTGCGCGACGTCCCGCCGCTCTCCTACGCCCTGGTCTGGCCCACGGCGGCCGACTCCGCCCTGCTCAGGGCCTATGTGACGGCGGTCGCCGCGCCGGGAGCCGACCGCCCGCGTCGGGACTCTCCTCCGGGATGACGAGCGCTCCCCTCAGATGGTCGTACGCCACGTGCGCGTGCAGCCGGACACCGGTGACGAGGGCGGAGTCGTCGGCGTAGAAGCCCGGGTTGTGGTTGGTCACCAGACCGCGCCCGCCCTCCACGGGGACCGGCCGGCCCGACGCGTCCAGGGCCGCGTCCTGGACGCCGAGCGTCACGTACAGGCCGCCGAACCGCCGTACGAACTCGGAGACGTCGTCGTACCCGAGCGTCCCGCCCGTCTCCACCACGCGCTCCTCGCCGACCACCCGGCGGAAGGTCGGCAGCCCGGCCGCCACCCACGGCCCGCTGTTGTGCACGGGCGGCACGGGCTGGAGGTACTCCGCCGTGGCCGTCGCCCCGTACGCCGCCGCCGAGTGTTCCACGAGCGCCGTGAGCCGCCGCTGCACCTCCGTCATGTCCGACTCGACGGCGGTGCGGATCGTGCCCCACAGCGTCACCGTCTCCCCGACGATGTTGAAGCGGCCGACGTCCTCCACGTGCCCGATGGAGACCGTGACCGGGTCGAAGGCCGAGACCTGCCGGTAGAGCTGGCCGATGCCCGTGAGGACCGCGCCGACCGCCGGCATCGGGTCGACGCCCTGCCAGGGCGTGGAGCCGTGCGTCTGCCGGCCGGTGACGACGACCCGGACGAGCGTGGACGCGCCGTACTGGTTGCCGATCCTGTACCCCACGTACCCCTTCGGGTACGGCGTCACGTGCATCCCGAAGACCATCGTCGGCACCGGACCGGCGAAGGCGCCCGCCTCGACCATCGCCCGCGCACCGCCCTCCTCGGTCACCGGCGGGCCCTCCTCGGCGGGCTGGAAGACGAACAGGACGGTCCCCGGCAGCCGGTCGCGGACCCCGGAGAGGACCGTCGCCGCGCCGAGCAGCATCGCCGTGTGGCAGTCGTGGCCGCAGGCGTGCGACACGGGGAACGGGCCGCCCGGGTAGTCGGCGTCCACCACCTCCGAGGCGAAGTCCGCCCCGCACAGGTCCCGCACCGGCAGCGCGTCCGTGTCCGCCCGCAGCGCCACGACCCGTTCGCCCGCCGCCCCGCCGCGCAGGACCCCCACGACCCCGTGGCCCGCGATGCCCGTGCGGACCTCGTCGATGCCGAGGGAGCGCAGGTGGTCCGCCACCAGACGGGCCGTGTTCACCTCACGGTTGGACAGCTCCGGATGCCGGTGGAGGTGGTGCCGCCAGGACACCACCCGCTCCGCCGTCCCGGCCGCCCGCGCGTCCAACTCCTCGTGCATCGCCCCGCTGTCCAAGAGGACTCCTCCCTCGCGCTCCGACGTGCCCCCTCAGCCTGCCACCGGAAGGCGGCGGGGGCACGGCGGGAACGCGGCGGAGAAGGGCCCCCGCGGACCGTCCTGTCAGACCGCCGCGTCCGGCCCGCTCCGCTCGATGATCGCGGCCGTGTCCAGGCCCGCGGGGAGCGTGCCGAAGGCCAGGCCCCGGTCGCCGTCGAGCCGCGAGGCGCAGAACGCGTCCGCCACCGCCGGGTTCCCGTGCCGTACCAGCAGCGAGCCCTGGAGCACGAGCGCGAGCCGCTCCACGAGCCGCCGCGCCCCGTACGCCACCGCGTCGGGATCGCCGAGCCCGGCCAGCTCCTTACGGAGCCCGGCGACCGCCGCGTCCAGGCGCCGGTCGGCGCCCGCGCCCCGGTCGACCTCCGCGAAGAACGCCTCCACCGCCAGCGGCTGACGGGCCATCGCCCGCAGCACGTCGAGCGCGGCCACGTTCCCCGACCCCTCCCAGATGGAGGGCAGCGGCGCCTCCCGGTAGAGCCTCGGCAGGCCCGAGTCCTCCACGTAGCCGTTGCCGCCCAGGCACTCCAGGGCCTCGGCCGCGTGCGCGGGCGCCCGCTTGCACACCCAGTACTTGGTGACCGCGAGGCCGAGCCGCCGCAGCTGCTCCTCCTCCGCGTCGCCGCGCGCCGCCCGGTCCACCGCCCCGGCCAGCCGCAGCGCCGCGAGCGTGGCCGCCTCCGCCTCCACGGCCAGGTCGGCCAGGACGTTCCGCATCAGCGGCTGGTCGACGAGCCGCGCCCCGAACGCGCCGCGGTGCGTGGCGTGGTGGACCGCGTGCACGAGCCCGAGGCGCATCCCGGCCGCCGAGCTGATCGCGCAGTCGAGTCGCGTCATGTTGACCATCCGGATGATGGTCGCCACCCCGCGCCCCTCCTCGCCGACCAGTCGGCCGAGGGCGCCCTCGTACTCGATCTCGGAGGAGGCGTTCGACCGGTTCCCCAGCTTGTCCTTCAGGCGCTGGAGGCGGATCGCGTTACGGGTGCCGTCGGGCAGGACGCGCGGCACCAGGAAGCAGGACAGGCCGCCCGGCGCCTGCGCGAGGGTGAGGAAGACGTCGGACATGGGGGCCGAGGTGAACCACTTGTGACCGGTCAGCGCGTACAGACCGGGCTCGCCCGCCGGGACCGCCCGGGTCGTGTTCGCCCGGACGTCCGAACCGCCCTGCTTCTCGGTCATCGACATCCCGGCGATGATCCCGCGCTTCTCCGTCGGCGTCCGCAGCCCGAAGTCGTACGACGGTGAGGTGAGCAGCGGCTCGTACACCTCGGCGAGCTCCGGCTGGGCGCGCAGCGCGGGCACGGCGGCGTACGTCATTGAGACCGGGCACAGATGACCGGCGTCGGCCTGCCCCCACACGAACACCTTGGCCGCGCGCGCCACGTGGGCGCCGGGCCGCTCGTCGGCCCAGGGCGCGCCGTGCAGCCCGTGCCGCACGGCCACGTCCATCAGGGAGTGCCAGTACGGGTGGAACTCGACCTCGTCGATCCGGTGGCCGTACCGGTCGTGGGTGTGCAGCACGGGGGAGTGGCGTTCGGCGAGCCGCCCCCACTCCTGCGCCTCGGCGCCACCGGCCCGTACGCCCAGCTCGCGGACCTCCGCCTCGGCCCAGCCGGCGCCCTCCCGGCGCAGCGCCTCCAGGAGGGCGGGGTCGGCGGAGACGTCGTGACCGGTCAGCGGGGGGACCTGGTTGGTGACCTCATGCGTGGTCGGCATCGGGGACTCCCAGTGCTCGCAGGGTGAAGGTGACGAGTGCGGGTACGGTGCCGGGCCCGACGGACCCCTCCGCCAGCGGGCCGACGAGCGCCTCGGCGCCCGCCCCGACCAGCGCCGAGGCCGTCAGGACGGGGTCCTGGGGCGGCAGCTCGCCCGAGCGGACGCCCTCCTCGACGCGGGCGGCGAAGACGTCCCGGAAGGCGCGCCGGAAGACGAGCCGCTCCGCGTCCACGGCCGGGTCGACGGGCTCGGCGAGCAGCGCGTAGGCGAGGCGCGGCGACTTCAGGGCGCGCTGGGCGAAGGTCTCGACGACGGCGACCACCCGCTCGGCGGCGGAACGGTGCCCGGGGTGCCCGGCCGCCTCGGAGACGGCCGCCACCTCCCGGCCCACCACGGTCCGGAAGAGCTCGACGGCGAGTTCGGACTTGCCGTCGAAGTGGCGGTACACGCTGCCCGTGGCGATCCCGGCCCGGGCGGCGACGGCCGCCACGGTGCACCCCGCGTAGCCCTGCTCGGCCAGCAGCCCGAGGGCCGCCTCGACGACGGAGGCGCGCTGCGCGTCGAGCCGGGCCTGGACGGCGGGGGTGCGTCGGTAGGGCATGGAAGGAGTGAAGCAGTGATTCACTGCTTCATCAAGGGTCCGGACGGGCGGGGGCGAAAGGACTGCCCCGCCGTCCTGCGGAGGACGGCGGGGCAGTGGAGAGGGTGTCGGCCGGTGGGTCGACGGGGCCGGTGTCAGCCCGTGAAGACCTCGGTGAGCGACCAGATCGCCAGGCCCGCCATGCACACGCCGCCGACGCGCTGGACGGTCTTGAGGGGGACGCGCTTCGCGATGAAGCGGCCCGCGATCAGGGCGAGGGCGGAGACACTGGTCAGGGCGGCGAACGCACCGATCGCCGTCGACCAGGTGCCGTTGGTGGCGGCCAGGTTGGCGGTGGTGATCTGGGTCAGGTCGCCCCACTCGCTGATGAACACGGCCATGAAGGCAGTCGAGAAGACGGGCCAGAAGCCGGTGACCGTCCGGCCGCCCGTGTCGTCGTTCTCGTCGTCGCCCCCGCCGCGCAGCAGCATGAAGGCGCCGAAGCCGAACATGAGCGCCGAGACGAGTTTGACGATCCAGCCCGGCAGCAGCCCGAGCAGGCTGCCGGCGCCCACCGCGATGGCGACGTGCGCCAGGAAGGCGGTGGAGGTGCCGATCCACACGTACAGGGGACGCATGCGCGTGCCCATGGCGAGGGACGCGAACATCGTCTTGTCGGGAAGCTCGGCGAGGAAGATCAGCCCGAAGGCGGTGAGGATCGCCAAGGGGTCGAGGTGCATACCGGGGCTCTCTGCTCGGTCCGGGCCGCCGGGCCCCGCGCGACACCTCGGTGGGCGACGGGAGGACCACTCGGCCCGGCATGACGGACCGTGCCCACGGAAGCGCGGACGCGGTTGATGCCTGGCCGAAGGTCTCGCCCGTCCACGTCCTGCGTGGACCCGGTCACCGGGAACCCGGGGGTTCCAGTGTGTCGACGACCGGTTCGCAGGGCTACTCCCCTTCGCTGCCGTCCAGTGTAGCGGACCGGGGCGCGAGGGTGAGTAGACGGTGTCTACTCGGATTCAGTAGACACCGTCTACTCAAGCTTGGTAGACAGTGTCCATGCCTATACGGAGAGATCAAGAAGGTCGCGAGGAAGACGGCCACGAGGACGACGGGTTGCGCGCGCGGCTCGTCCGGACCGGCGTCGAGCTCGTGAACGCCGAGGGCGCCCAGGCCCTCTCGCTGCGCGAGATCGCCCGCCGCACCGGCGTCTCCCACGGCGCGCCCCGCCGCCACTTCCCCACCCACCTCGACCTCCTGTCGGCCATCGCCCGGCAGGGCTTCGCCGAACTGTCCGCCCGCGTCACCGCCGAGGACCGCGAGGACGCCGGGCCGCGCGAGCGGATCGCGCTCCTCGTCCGCGTCTACCTCGACTACGCCGGATCGCGGCGCGGCATGTACGAGCTGATGTTCCGGCACGACCTGCTGGAGAGCGGGCGGCTCGGGCTGCGCGAGACGAGCCTGCCGCTCTTCGCCCGGCTCGCCGAACTGGTCGCCCGCGTCCGCCCCGACGCCGACCCCGTCACCACCGCGGGCGCCCTCTGGGCCAACCTGCACGGCATCGCCCAGCTCTGGCACTGGGGCAGCCTCCGGCTCGCGACCGGCGGCACCGACCCCGCCCCGCTGCTCGCGGCCGCCCTCGACGCCCACCTCGGGCCCGCGGAGCCGGCCCCGTGAACCGGCGCCGCACCCCCGTCCTCGCCTGCAGCGTCGTCGGAGCCGCCGTCGTCGCCCTCGACGGCACGGTCCTGACCGTCGCCCAACCCGCCCTCCAGCGCGACCTGCACGCCGACGTCGGCCAGGTCCAGTGGACCAGCACCGGCTACCTCGTGGCCGTCGCGAGCCTCCTGGTCTTCGCGGGCCGCCTCGGCGACCGCCACGGCCACCACCACGTCTTCGCCGCCGGCGCCCTCGGCTTCGCCGCCGCCTCCGCCGGTGTCGCCCTGGCCCCCGGGATCGGGGCCGTGATCGCGCTGCGCGTGCTCCAGGGGGTGTGCGGGGCGCTGCTCCAGCCCGCCACCCTCGGCATGCTGCGCACGGCCTTCCCGCCCGACCGGCTCGCGACCCCGATCGCCGTCCGCACCGCCGTCATCGGCCTCGCGGCCGCCGCCGGGCCGCTCGTGGGCGGTGCGCTGGTCTCCGCGTACGGCTGGCGCTCCGTCTTCCTCCTGAGCGTTCCGCCGACCCTCGCCATCGGCCTCCTGGCCCTCACCGCCGGGGAGCCGCGCTCCCGGGGACGAGAGGCGGAAGCCTCCCACCGGGCGGCCTCCGGCCTCGCCGCGCTCGACCCGCTCGGCGCCCTGCTGCTCGCCGTGGCCCTGGGGCTGCTCGTCCACGGGCTCGTCGAGGCCGCGCGGCCCGGCGGCGCCGCCTCCGGTGCGCTCGCGTGCGCCGGAGCCGCCGTCGCCGGGATCGCCCTCGCCCGGCACGAGCGCCGCGCCCCCCACCCCCTGCTGCCCCCGGAACTGCTCGGGAGCGTGCCCGTCGTCGCGGGGGTCGCCGCCCTCCTCGCCGCCTCGGCGGCCCTCTTCGGCTCGCTGTTCGTGGCGACGTACTTCCTCCAGGACGTCCAGCGCCTCGACCCCCTCACCTGCGCGCTGCGCGTCCTGCCGCTCGCCCTCCTCATGGTGCTCGGCGCACCGCTCTGCCCGCCCCTCCAGCGCCGCTTCGGCCCCCGCCGCACGGCGACGGCCGGCGCCGTCCTCCTCACGCTCGGCGTCCTGCTGCTCTCCCGCCTGGACGCCACGGCCGGGGCCCTCCCCATCGGCCTCTGCTCCGCCCTCCTCGGCGCCGGCTTCGTCACGCTCATGGTCACCGCCACCTCCGTCGTCGTGCACCGCGCCCCCGAGGCCCACGCCGGAGTCGCCGGAGGCCTCCAGCAGACCGCCATGAACGTCGGCCCGGCGCTCGGCGTCGCCACCGCGACCCTCCTGCTCACCCTCGTACCGCACGGAGGATTCGTACCGGCCGAGGGCGCCGCGCTCCCGGCCCTGACGGCGATCGCCGCCCTCGCGCTGCCCGCCGCCCTCGCCCTCCCCGGCACCGCCCGCCGGAGGACACGCCCGGAGCCGGTCCCGCCCCGCCCCGGCCGACGGCCCTGCGTACGATCATGAAATGCCCGCAGCCGGTCCCCGCAACAGCCCAGGCACGGCGACGCGCACCCAGCTCACCATCGGTCGCGCCCTGCCCTTCCTGGTCCTGCTCCTGACGGCCCTCGCCGATCTGCTCACCCCCGACCAGGAACGCTTCGACCGCCTCCTGGTCGCCGCGCCCGCCCTCGCCGCCGTCACCTGGAGCGTGCGCGGGACGGTCGGCATCGGGCTGCTCGCGATGGCGGTCCGCGTGCTGCTCGGCCTCGACCGGGGCGGGGACCCCCTGCCGGATATCCTGGCGAGCGAGACCGTCCTCGCCGTCGTGACCGCCGCCTCGGCCTGGGCCAGCAGGGTCCGCACCCGCCGCGAACGGGACCTGCGCGAACTCACCGCCGTCGCCGAGGTCGTCCAGCGGGTCGTACTCCGTCCCCTGCCCCGCCGTCTCGGCCGGTTCGAACTCCACCTGCTGTACGTCGCGGCCGCCGCCAAGGCCAGGATCGGCGGCGACTTCTACGAGGCCGTCAAGGTCCCCGGAGCCGTGCGCGTCATGCTCGGCGACGTCCAGGGCAAGGGGCTCGGGGCCGTCGAGACCGCCTCCGTCCTGCTCGGCGCGTTCCGCGCCGCCGTCCACGACGCCGAGGACCTGGCCGTCCTCGCGGACCGCCTCGACGAGGGCCTCGCCCGCTACGGCGCCTGGGACCCGGACTCCGACGCGGCCGAACGCTTCGCCACCGTCGTCCTCGTGGAACTCCCCGACGACCGGGACGTCGTACGGCTCCTCAGCCGCGGCCACCCGGCCCCGCTGCTCCAGCACGGGGGCGGGGTCGAGCCGGTCCGCTTCGCCGACCCCTCGCTCCCCGTCAACCTCGCGGGCCTCGCCGAAGGGCGCCACCGCGTCGAGGAGGCCCCCTTCGGCCCGGGGGACCGGCTGCTCCTCTACACCGACGGCGTCAGCGAGACCCGCGACCGGGCGGGCGCCTTCTACCCGCTGGAGGCACGCCTGCGGAGCTGGGACCGGGAACCCTCCGCGGGCCTCCTGGAACTCCTCCGCCGCGACCTCACCGCCTACGGCGGCAGGGGCCCCGACGACGACGTGGCCGCCCTCCTGGTGGTCCGCCCGCCCGACGCCCCCTGAACGCCGGGCGGTTCCCGGTCCCGCCTCCCGCCGTCACACCGCCGGGGCGAGTCCCAGGTGCTCCCGGAGCGTCGTCCCGGTGTACGCGGTCCGGTACACGCCCCGCTCCTGGAGCTCCGGCACCAGCAGCTCCACGATGTCGTCGAGGCCGTCCGGCACGAGGTACGGCGAGATGTTGAAGCCGTCCAGGGCACCGTGCCGGACGAACCGCGCGAACTTCTCGGCGAGCCCGGCGGGAGTCCCGACGTGCCCGCGCTGCGGACCCAGCTCGATCACCGTCTCCCGCAGCGACCAGCCGTTGGCCCCGGCCTTCGCCCGCCACTCGGCCACCACCTCCCGGGGATCCTCCACCCAGCGCGTCCCGAACTTCCCCTGGTCCTCGGCGACCACCGGGTCCTCGGCGGGCAGCGGCCCGTCGGCGTCCCGCCCGGACAGGTCGAAGCCCCACAGCCGGCTCGCGATGCCGAGCGCCACCGCGGGCGTGACCTGTTCGAGGCGCACCCAGCGGGCCTTCTCCTCCGCCTCCTTCTCGGTCGCCCCGACGACGATCTCCGTGCCCGGCAGGATCCGCAGCGCGTCCTCGGCCCGGCCGACCGCCCGCAGCCGCCGCCGGACGTCCTCGGCGAAGGCGAGGGCGTCGTCGAAGTCCGTGCCGTGCGCGGAGAAGATGACGTCCGCGTTGCGGGCCGCGAAGTCCCGGCCCTCGCCTGAGTCGCCCGCCTGGAAGATCACCGGATGCCCCTGGGCGCTGCGCGGCAGGGTCGGCACCAGGTCGACGTCGAACTGGGCGCCCTCCGCCCGTACGCGCCCCACCGCCCCCGGCACCGACCAGGAACGGGCCTCGGCGGAGTCCGCCACCGCGCCCTCCGCCCAGCCGTTCCACACGGCGCGCGCGACGGACAGGAACTCCTCGGCGCGCCGGTACCGGTCGGCGTGGTCGAGGAACCCGCCGCGCCGGAAGTTCTCGCCGGTCCAGGCGTTGTGCGTGGTCACCACGTTCCAGCCGGCCCGGCCGCCGGAGAGCAGGTCGAGCCCGGCGAGCCGCCGGGCGAGGTCGCCCGGCTCGTTGTAGGTGGTGTTGGAGGTGGAGACGAGCCCGATCCGCTCGGTCGCGGCGGCGAGCGCCGACAACTGGGTGATCGAGTCCGGCCGGCCCGCCACGTCCAGTTCGTGGACGCCTCCCCGCGACTCGCGCAGCCGCAGGCCGTCGCCGAGGAAGAAGGCGTCGAAGAGCCCGCGTTCGGCGGTCCTGGCCACCCGCAGGAAGGAGGCCGGGTCGATCTGGGAACCGCTGGACGGGTCCGACCAGATCGTCCAGTGGTTGACCCCCTGGAAGAACACCCCGAGGTGCAGCCGCGCGTCCGGGCGCGGGACGTCGTGCGGATCGGTGCGGGTCATCGGGTCTCCTCCGGAACGGGCGCGGCGGCGCCGTCGGTCGTGAAGCGGCTGAGGGGCCGGGGGAGGCCCAGGGAGGTGCGGAGGGTGGTGCCCGGCAGGGGCCGGGCCGCGAGCCGCCGCACGAACAGCTCGGGCAGGACGAGCCGGGAGAGCACGGCGAGGTCCTCGTCGAGGACGAGCGGCCGCAGCCGCACCCCGTCGACGCGCCCGCCGAGCTCCGCGAGCAGCTCCACCAGACCGGCGGCCGGACCGGTGTACCGCAGCCGCCCGGGGCGGCCCTCCCACGGTGCGTACCGCTCCAGGTCGGCGATCCGCTTCCGCGCCGTCTCGCGCGGGGTGTCGAGGGCCACCTCGACCTCGGCGAAGGCGAGCGGCGCACCGGCGGCCGATGCCGCCGCGCCCGCCTCGGCCGGGGTCGGTCCGTCGACCAGGGCCACGTCGACCAGCTCCGCCGGGACGAGACCGGTAGGCGCCAGGACCACGGGCCGGCCCTGCGGCGGACGCGGCACGATCGACGGCCCCTTCACCGAGTACGTCTCGCCCGCGAAGTCCACGTAGTGCAGCCGCGACCGGTCCAGGTACCGGCTGGTGGCCACCGACCGGATCACCGCGTCGTCCTCCCACGAGTCCCACAGGTCCCGTACGACCCGGAGACCGTCGCGGGCCTCGCGGGCGATCGCGTCGGCGCCCTCGACGACCGGGCGCCCCCAGGCGCGCGCGGCGGCCGGATCCTCCTCGGTGCCCACCACCCAGCCGGCCCGGCCGGCCGAGACGTGGTCGAGCGAGGCGATCTGCGAGGAGACGTGGAACGGCTCGGCGTACGTGGTCGCGAGGACGGGGGCGATGCCGAGGACGCTCGTCGACGCGGCCGCGAACGCGGCCCGTTCGACCGCGCCGATCCGGCCCACCGGGCCGGTGCCGTCGGCGGAGCCGGGCGGCAGGACCGAGTCGTCGAGGGTGACCAGGGTGAACCCGGCGTTCTCGGCGGCGGCCGCGGTCCGGGCGAGCCGGCGCGGGCTCAGCAGCTCTCCGGGGGTGTGCGCGGCACGGCGCCACGCGGCGGGATGGGCACCGTCGCCGTCGATCTCGACGGCCAGGTGCAGGGCGGGCTGGGGCATGGGAGTCCTTCCGAACGGCAGGGGCGCACGGCGGCACGGCAGCGGTGCGGGACACGGCTGCGCGGGGCCGGGCGACGGGACGTCACGGGGCGCGCGGACCCGGGCGTGGCGGGATCGCCGCGAAGTCCCGCGCCGGGCGGGCGACGGGACGTGCGGGCCCGCGGGGCGGGGTCAGGCGCGAGGGGAAGGACAGATGGCCGAGGCGGTGCGGCAGAAGTCGACGTGCCGACGGCAGACGAGGCGGGCACCCGCCCGGACCGGGGCGTGCGGCGCCGTGGTCGCTGCGAGCACGTACGCCTCCCCCCGGGTCCCGGCCCCGCCCGGACGCGGACGGAGACTCCTCACCATAGGCAGGCGGCCTTCCGCCCTGTCAAGGTCGTCTCGCCGCCGGAGCCGCACGGGGCCGCCCGGCCGGTCGGCACGTCAGAAACGGTGCGGAGGAGGGGAGTCGAGGAGGGCCGGGCATCGGAACCAGGGGGTGTACCCGTGGGGGACGGGCACGCCCCCGTCTCAGACCCGAGGTTGATCGAAAGTGGGCCCACGGGCGGACGCGCCGTACCGCTCCCGGCGCCTACCGTGCCCGCATGACTCGACTCACCAGGGCCGTCGCGGCCACCGCTCTCGCCTGTTCCCTCGCTTTGACCGCCGGAGTCGCCACCGCGACCGCCGCCGACGCCCCCGCCCCCGGCGCGCGTACGGCGGCCACGCATCCGGCGCGGCCCGCCGCCCTTCCCGCGCCCACCGGACCGCACGCCGTCGGCAGCACGGTCCTGCCGCTGGTCGACCGGTCCCGCACCGACCCCTGGGTGCCCACCGCCGACGGGCGGGCGCTGATGGTCACGCTCCACTACCCGGCCGCCCGTTCCGGCGGCGGCGGCCCCGCCCCGTACGCCACCCGGGAGGAGGCGCGGCTGCTCGCCGAGCAGCTCGGGCCCGGCGTCTCCGGCGACGTGCTCGCCCGGACGCGCACCCACAGCGGGACCGACGCCCGGCCCGCTCCGGGCCGCCACCCCCTGGTGGTGCTTTCGCCGGGCTTCAGCGTCTCCCGCTGGACGCTCACCTCCCTCGCCGAGGACCTCGCCTCGCGCGGCTACGTCGTCGCCTCCGTCGACCACGCCTACGAGTCGTTCGGGATCAGCCTCCCCGGCGGCCGCACCCTCACCTGTGTCGCCTGCACGGCCCTCGACGAGGGCGGGGTGCACGGGAGCGTGGTCACCACGACCCGCGCCGCCGACGTGCGGTACGTCCTGGACCGGCTCGTCGGTCCCCGGTCCGTCTGGCGGCACGCCGACATGATCGACGCCCGCCGGATCGGCATGGCGGGCCACTCCATCGGAGGGGCGAGCGCGGCCACCGCGATGGTGGCCGACCGGCGCATCGACGCCGGGATCAACATGGACGGCGCCTTCTGGGAGGAGCTTCCGGCGGAGGGCCTGCGGGGCCGTCCGTTCCTGATGCTCGGCACCCACGACGAGACGCACCTGCCGGGCGGGGCCGACACGAGCTGGGACCGGACGTGGTCCGCGCTCGACGGCTGGAAGCGCTGGATCACCCTGGCCGGGTCGGACCACTTCTCCTTCTCGGACGGCCCGGTGATCTCGCGTCACTTCGGCCTGCCCGAGCCGGAGCTGCCCGCCGACCGGGCCGTCGCCCTCACCCGGACGTACGTCTCGGCCTTCTTCGACCGGCACCTGCGCGGACTCCCGCGCCCGGTCCTGGACGGCCCGTCCGCGGCCAACCCGGAGGCGCACTTCCAGAACCCCTGACCGGGGCCTGCCCCTCAGGAGCGGTACGGAACGTTCTGAGCCGCCCAGTCGGCCAGGATCCGCGCGCATCCGGCGACCGATTCGCGCCAGGTGCGCGCGGCGCCCTCGCCGGCCTCGTCGCTCACGTGCTTCACGACGCGCAGCGGCACCCCGGCGACCTCGGCGACGTGCGCGAGGGCGTACCCCTCCATGTCGACGAGGGCCGCCTGCTCCGCGAGCCGGGCGCGGGCGGTCTCGTCCGAGATGAAGGTGTCGCCGGTGGCCAGGACCACGTCACCGCCGTCCGGCAGCGTCAGCGGCGCCCCGTACGACTCTCCCGTCAGCATGGCGAGCAGCCGCCCGTCGAAGTCGTGCTGCACCACCGTGCCGACGACGTGCGTCCCGGTCAGGCCCGGCCGCAGCGCCCCGGCCGTCCCCAGGTTCACGATCCCGGACGGCCGGGGCCCCCGGCCGAGCACGGTCGCCAGCGCGGTCGCGGCGTTCACCTTGCCCATGCCGGTGAGCAGCACCGGCAGCCCCGCGTCGAGGAACTGCGCCTCCTCCTTGACGGCGAGCACCAGCAGGGGGCGGTCGCCCGTGATCTCTCCCAAGAGTTCCATGGGCGCCACGCTAGTTCGAGGACCCGTCCGGCGTACAACCGGGACGCCCGGAGCCGCCCGCCCCACCGTGACACACGGTCACTCCCTCCCCACGCGCCGCCGTGACGCGCGGCCGCGAGGGCCCTTCCAGCGACCTGTTTCGGACGCAGGCCGGATTCTTGCCGCAGGACGCTTGTGCGCGGCCCCGGCGCCCGGCACGCTCCTCGTATGAACACGGCCAGGCATGCCAGTGAACGTCTGATGAGCTGGCCCTCGCTGACCCCCGGCCGTGCCCACTGCGGCGCCGAGGTCGGACTGGGCACCGCGACGCAGGAGATCGTGCACTTCCACGGTGAGCACGAGGCCGACGTCCACCTCACCCGCGCCATGATCGCCAGGCTGCGCCCGGCCCTCCTCGGGTCGAGCGCCGTCCGTCTGCGCGCCGGGTCCGGGTGGGTGACGGTCCGTCTGGACATGGGCTCCGACATCGACCTGCTCGCCACCCTGGTGAGCGCGGCCCTCCAGGCCAGCGGCGTCCCCGACACCGTCCCGGACGGCTGCACCCGCACCTGCCCGGTCCCCGGCGTCCGCCGAGGCCTCTGAGCCGACGCGCTCCGTCCGGTCCGTGTCGCGCGACGCGGAGTCCTGGGGCCTGTCCGACCCTGATCCGCCGGACAGGCCCTAGGCCGGGATCGGGAACAGCATGCACGTGCTGGTCGCGTGGCCGAGCAGCCGGTCCTCCGCGTCGTACAGCCCCGCCTCCGCGAGCGACGTGCGGCGCCCCCGGGTCAGCACCGTGCCGACGGCCCTGACCTTGCCGGTGGCGATCGTGATCGGGCGGAGGAAACGGGTCGACAGGTCGAGCGAGGTGTACGCCGTCCCCCGGGGGAGCGTGGAGTGCACCGCGCACCCGGCCGCCGAGTCGAGCAGCGTCGCGTACACGCCGCCGTGCACGCTCCCGATCGGGTTGTAGTGCTCCTCGGCCGGTTCGAAGGAGAACACCACCCGCCCGTCCCCGACCTCTTCGAGGGTGAAGCCGAGGAGTGCGGCGACCGGCGGTCCGGGCAGCCGCCCGGCGGCGATCTCCCGCAGGAAGTCGAGCCCCGCCATCGTCCCCGCCGCCCGCGCGGAGGCCGCGGGATCCTCCCACTCGACCGTACGCGTCCGTCCCACGACCACACTCCGCTCACTCCGACCTGCTGACTTTGCATACCGAAGCTAGTTGTCCGGAAAGCTGACTGTCAACGACGCAGCCAGGTGGTTAGAGTGGGACGATGAAGTGGCTGGAGACGGACACGGAGAACTGCTCGGTCCGGCGCGCCCTGGACCTGGTCGGCGAGAAGTGGACCCTGCTGATCCTGCGGGACGCGTTCAACGGCGTGCGCCGCTACGACGAGTTCCGCCGGCACCTCGGGCTCTCCGAGGCCGTCCTCGCCGACCGCCTCCGCAAGCTCGTCGCGGCGGAGGTCCTGCGCGCCGAGCCCTACCGCGAGCCGGGCGCCCGGACGCGGTACGAGTACCGGCTCACCGCCAAGGGCGTCGACCTCTGGCCCGTGCTCCTCGCGCTCAAGCAGTGGGGCGACGCCCACGTGGAGGCTCCGGGAGGCCCCGTCCTCGACATCCGCCACGCCGACTGCGGAGCCCCCGTCCGCGTGGTCGTCCAGTGCGAGGGCGAGGAGCGGGCCACCCTCTCCGCCCGCGACGTCACCGTCCGCCCCGGCCCCGGCGCCCGCCCCCTCCCCGCCTGAACCTCCTTCCGGCGCCCACTTCCCGCCCTTCCGGGGCCCGGCCCCCTCCCTCCGGACACCCGCCCCACCCGTTCGGCGGCACCCCCGCGATGCCGCGCCGCCCGGCCGGGTACCTCACGAGGCATGCCCTCCACATCCGGTCCGCCGCACGACGGTGCCCCCACCGAACACGGCCACTGGTTCCGACGGGTCCACGACCGCGTCGCCGCCTCCCCCGTCGGCCTCGCGTGGAACCGCGGCCGCGCCATGGAACTCATGCACCGCGCCATGGGCTTCGCGGCGCTCAGCCTGCTCACCCTCGTCCCCCTCCTCATCGTCGTCGCGGCGGCCGACCTCGCCAGGGGACAGGGCTTCGCCCGCTGGCTCGTCCAGGGCCTCGGCGTCACCGAGGTCTCCCAGGAGGAGGTCGAACAGCTCTTCGGCCGGCCGGGTCAGGCCCTGCAACGCACCACCGCCTTCGGCCTCGCCGCCCTCGCCGCCTTCGGCGTCACCTTCGGATCCGCCGTGCAGACCGGGTACGAACGGGTCTGGGACCTCCCCACGGCCCGCTGGCACACCATGTGGCGGCACGTCGTCTGGCTCGCCGTCCTCGTCGCGGCCCTCCTCGTCTTCGTCGCCTTCCCCGCCCCCGAGGACGCCCCGGCCCTCACCACCGCCGCCGTCGCCGTCGGCGACACCCTCGGCACCTTCCTCTTCTTCTGGTGGTCCCAGCGCTTCCTGCTCTGCGGACGCATCCGCTGGCGCGCCCTCCTCCCCGGCGCCGTCCTCACCGCGCTCGGCCTCCTCGGGCTGCGGATCTTCTCCCAGCTCGTCTTCTCCCCCCTCATCGCCTCGAACGCGGTGACGTACGGCCAGTTCGGCACCGTCCTCGTCCTCCAGTCCTGGCTCGTCGGCGTCGGCTTCGTCGTCTACGGCGGCGCCCTCGTCGGCCGCCTCGTCCACGAGCAGCTCGTCCGGCGCCGCCTGCGCCGCCTCCTGCACCGCCCCGGAGGGCCCGCGGGCAGGGCCTGATCACACGATCCGGTGATCCGCCCGCGAGCGGCCGGTCCGCGCTTCCGCGACCGCTTGGATGGAGGCGACCCCATCGGCCCGTCGAGAGAGAGCCGCCCCATGGCGAATATCTGGCTGCCGCCCGTCGAGTACGTAGCGACCCTGCCGAGAGCGACGGCCTACGCCTGCCTCTACTTCACCGACACCAGGGGCCGCCCCCTCCAGCTGCGCGCCACCTACCACTCCCGGATGTGGCAGTGGCCCGGCGGCAACATGGACCCGGGGGAGACGCCCTGGGAGACGGCGGTGCGCGAGTGCCGCGAGGAGACCGGCATCGTCTTCACCGGCGAGCCCCGGCTGCTCGGCACCCACTTCACGACCGACCGGGGCGACGCCTGGCCCGCCAACCACATCGGCTTCGTCTTCGACGGGGGCGAACTGACGGACGAGCAGATCGCCGCCGTCGTCCTCGACCCCGGCGAACACAGCGAGTACCGCCTGCGCACCCTCGACGAATGGGAGCGGGAGATGGACCCGGCCGAGTTCGCCCGCCTCGCGGCGACCGACCGCGCCCGGCGGACCGGAATCCCCCTGTACGTGGAGACCGGCTCGTAGGAAAGGCACGCGCGTGCCGGTGCGGCCGACCGGCCGCACCGGCGGCGCGCCTCAGGACCGGCAGCCCACCGGATGGGCGATGTCGACCACGAGTCGCTCCGGCGCGTGCAGCCGGAAGGTCTTGTGGACCGGCTTGGCGTCGAAGGCCGCTCCGACGGTGACCACGCCCTCGAAGTCGCCCGTCAGCGCGACCCCCTTGAGCGCGGGCAGGGAGACCTCGGCCAGCCGGGGGCCCCGGTACACGGACCTTCCGGCGCCGTCGTGGGCGGCGGCGGGGGAGAGCCTGATCTCCAGGAAGTACCTCCCCGGCAGTGGGACCTTTCGTCCCGAGCCGTCCTGGTACAGGGCGGAGACCTGGCGCACGGTGACCGCGGGCACGGCGCCCCGCACGTCGATCACGAGCCGGTCGAAGGCCGCGTGGCCGCCCCAGCGGGCGTCGACGACCAGGGCCGTGGACGGGGCGGGCCCGCTCCGGGGCGGGGTGCCGGCCGCGCCCGCCGGGATCGTGGCGCCGATCCCGGCGGTCAGCAGGACTCCCGCGGCGACGGCGGAGACGGCGGCGAACGCATGACGGTGCTGCATGACGTCCCCCATTTCCTGGTGCTCGGGGACAGTGATGTCACCGGGAGAGACATCCGCCACGGCCGTACGGTTCCACCCGATATGGGGTAGAAGTGCGCTATGTGCTGGAGCGCGACGGCCGACCTCTGGGCGGGCCTCGGGATCGGCGCCGTGGGCGTGGCCTCCCTCGCCTCCGTACGGCGTCCCGGGGACGCGCCGCTCGCCGCCCTGCCCCTGCTCCTGGGCGCCCACCAGGTCGTGGAGGCCGCCGTCTGGCACGCCGGCGGCGGATCCGGGCCCGCCACCCTCGCCTGGGCCGTCATCGCCCTTCCCCTGCTGCCCCTCTGGCTCTCCGTCGGCGTCCTGACCGCCGCCCGCCCCGCCGACCGGCCGCGCCTGCTCGTACCGCTCGCCGCCGGTCTCGCGACCGCCGGCGTCCTGGCGCACCGGCTCGCCACCGGCCCCGTCACCGCCGAGATCCGCGGCCGCACCCTCGGCTACGTCGTCGACCTGCCGCACGCGCCGCTGCTCCTCGCCGCGTACCTCCTCGCCACCGTCGGCGCCCTGCTCCTCGCCCGCGACCGGCTCCTGCGGCTCCTCGGGCTCCTGGCCGGGGCCGGAGCCGTCGTCTGCGCCCTCCTGTGGACCACCGAGTTCGTCTCCACCTGGTGCGCCCTCGCCGCCGTCGCCTCCCTGCTGCTGCTCGTCTGGGTACGGGGCCGGACCGGGCCCGATCCGCGTCCGATCCGGGAAAGCCCGTAACCCCTCGGCCGTTCGGCAGTTGACCCGGGCATGAAGAAGCGCAGCATGCTCGCCATCGCCTCCCTCGCCGCAGGTGTCGTCACCGCCCTCATCACACCTCCGCCGCAGGCCAACGCCGTCGTCGGGGACAACCCCGTCGGCAGCCCCCTCGGCCTCCTCCAGGAGGACAAGGGCGCCGAGTCCGTCCTCCAGGACACCGTCCAGGGCGCCGGGGGCGCCCTCCAGTCCCCGGAGACCGGCGGACTGCTCTAGGACCTGTCCGGCGGTGCGAACGGTGCCCCGCGCTCCCCACGGGCGGCGGGGCACCGGCGCGCCGTGACACGGCCGGAGGCAGCCCGTGCGCACCCGGTGCGCGAGTAATGACAGGATGTCCCCATGAGCGACAACGTTTACTTCGACATCACCATCAACGACGAGCCCGCGGGCCGCATCGTCTTCCAGCTGTTCGACGACGTCGTGCCGAAGACCGCGCAGAACTTCCGCGAGCTCGCCACCGGCCAGCACGGCTTCGGTTACGCCGGTTCCCCGTTCCACCGCGTCATCCCGCAGTTCATGCTCCAGGGCGGCGACTTCACCAACGGCAACGGCACCGGCGGCAAGAGCATCTACGGCGAGAAGTTCGCGGACGAGAACTTCCAGCTGAAGCACGACCGCCCGTTCCTGCTCTCGATGGCCAACGCCGGCCGGAACACCAACGGCTCGCAGTTCTTCATCACCACGATCGTCACCGACTGGCTCGACGGCAAGCACGTCGTCTTCGGCGAGGTCGTCGAGGGCCAGGACCTGGTCAAGAAGATCGAGGGCCTCGGCTCCCCCTCCGGCTCCACCAAGGCCTCCGTCAAGGTCGCCGAGTCCGGCGTCGTGAAGGCCTGATCGCCTTCCGGAGCTGAGCGGAGGGCCCCGGGCCCCCGCTCACCGACCCCGGCCGGGGCGGGAACGCGGTCCCACGGACCCGTGTTCCCGCCCCGCCGCGTTCCCGAAGCCCTGAAGGCCGGGCCGCTGCCCCGGGGGAGTGCTCAGCCCTCCGAAGAGCCCTGCTCGCCGAAACGGCGCTCGAACCTGGCGATCCGGCCCTCGGTGTCCACGGTCCGCGCCTTGCCCGTGTAGAACGGGTGGCTCTCGGAGGAGATCTCGACGTCGATCACGGGGTACGTGTTGCCGTCGTCCCACTCGATGGTCCGGTCGCTGGTCGCGGTGGAGCGGGTCAGAAACGCGTACCCGGCCGAGCGGTCGCGGAAGACCACGGGGCCGTACTCGGGCTGCTTGTCCTGCTGCACGTGTCCTCCTCGGGCTTCCGCCCTGACTCGTCCGGCCTGATCGGCGCGGCACCCCCAGCCTCCCCGGGCCCGGGGCCGCCGACCAGTGCCGCGGGCCCGACCGGGTGAACGGGACACGCGCACGCGTACCGCCGCCGGACTCCTCCGACCTGGCGCGGACTCCCTCCGTACGGCTCTTTCGCCCGGCTCGGATCCCCCTACGCTCCTTCCGCCCGGCGCGGACCTCCCCGTACGGTTCAGCCGCCCTCCGGCCAACGCGCCGCGAGCAGCAGGGCGATGTCGTCCGGCCGGGCCGTGGCCTGCCGGGCCTCCCGGGTCAGCCGGTCCGCCGTCTCCGAGAGCGGCAGGGAGGCCGTCGCGGCGAGCGCCCGGCGCAACCGCTCGATCCCCTCGTCGATGTCCCTGCCCGGCCGCTCCACGAGCCCGTCCGTGAACAGCGCGAGCACCGCCCCGGGGGCCAGCCGCAGCCTGGACACCGGGTACGTGGCCCCGTCGTCGATCCCGAGGACCATCCCGCCCGGCAGGTCCAGTTGCCGCGCCGTCCCGTCCGGCCGCAGCAGCAGCGGCTGCGGGTGTCCCGCCCGCACCGCCCGCGCCTCGCCCGTCTCCGGATCGAGCAGGACGTAGCAGCAGCTCGCGAACTGCCCCGGATCCAGGTCGATCAGGAGCCGGTTGGTGCCCCGCATGACGTCCTGCGGCCGGTGGCCCCCGAGCGCGAACGCCCGCACCGCGCTGCGCAGCTGGCCCATGGTGGCGGCGGCGGCCACCCCGTGGCCCTGCACGTCGCCGATGACCAGGGCGAGCCGCCCCTGCTCCGTCTCGATCACGTCGTACCAGTCCCCGCCCACGTCCATGCCCTGCGTGCCCGGAAGGTAGCGGCCCACCGTGTCCACCCCGACCCGGACCGGCAACCGGTGCGGCAGCAGCGCGTCCTGGAGCCCGCGCGCGACCGCCGACTCGGTGTCGTACCGCTGCGCCCGCTCCAGGGCCTGCGCGATCAGCCCCGCGAGCGCCGTGAGGACGGTCCGCTCCTCCGGGCTGAACCCGCGCGGTTGGTCGAAGCCGAGGATGCAGGAGCCCACCGGCCGGCCCGAGGCGATCAGCGGCAGGAACGCCCGAGCCCCCTGCTCCGCGTCCAGCGGAAGGCCCGGATACGCCCGGCCCAACTGCTCCATGGACTCGAAGAACAGCGGCCTGCCCGTCGTCAGCGTCACCACCCCAGGCACCCGCGCGTCCAGGCCCACGCCGTCGAAGGGTTCGAGGAAGCCCTGCGGGAAACCCGTCTCCCACGCCAGGTAGAGGCGCCGGTCGCTCAGCAGGTAGATCGCCAGCTGCCGCCCGCCGAACGCCGGCAGCAGCTCCTCCGTCACCACCGCCGACACCTGGCGCGCCGTCACCGCCTCGGTGAGCGCGATCGCGAGGGCCACCGGCCGGTACAGGTCCGCCGCCCGGTCCCCGGGCGAGGCCAGGTCGTCCGCGATGCGCCGGCCCGTCCCGGCCCCGTGCGCGCGGACCGCCACCCCCTCCTCGGGCTGGAGCACCATCGTCACCCCGTCCCGTCCCGGATGCAGCGAGACCGACAGCCAGTGGCCCCCCTCGGGGCGGGCCAGGAAGCGCACCGGTTCGCCCGAGAGCAGGGCGGCGCGCAGCTGCTCCTGGTGGAAGGCGTGCCCGAACCAGGGCAGCGCCTCCCACAGCGGCCGCCCGGCCAGGTCCCCGCGCGGCCGGCCGAGCAACTGCTCCGTGCGCTCGTTGACGTACGTGACGCGGCCGAGTCGGTCGACGGCCAGGAGCGCCCGCGGCAGCCGGTCGGTGGCGTCCGAGCCGATCAGGCCGGTACCGAGGTCGACGAGGGTGCCCACGAGTCTGGAGCCCTTCTCGGTGCCGGTCCGCCGCGCGCGTGCGGACACCTCCAGGAGGTGCAGCCCGCCGTCCGGGCCCTTCAGCCGGAGCCGGCGCACCAGGGGGCGCCCGCCGGCGCCCGTCGCGTGCCGGGCCGCCGCCCACAGCGCGTACCCGTCCTCCGGCTCCAGGAGGGACATGAGGGTCTCGATCGTGCAGGACGAGGGCACACCCGCGCCGAGGATCTTCAGGAGACCCTCGTCCATCGTCACGGTGCCCGCGACCAGGTCCCAGTCGAAGGAGCCGAACCGCACCGGCGGTCCCGAGCCGGTCGGCAGCTGCACGCACACCGGATCGCCCGCCCACTCGACCGCCGTTCCCGCGTGGGACAGCTCGGTGAGGGCCTCGCCGAGCCGGAGCGCGCCCCGCGTCATCCGGCTCCGGTCCCGCGCGTCCACCGGTACGCCCGGGGTGGGCGCGCGCAGAGCCACGAGCACGCCGAAGCGCTCGCGGCCCGCCGTCACCGGCGCGTACAGCGAAGCGAAGGGGAACGGCAGGCTCGCCACCAGCTGGGGGAAGCGTCGCATCGCCTCCTCGACGTCGGCGAGGTGGACGGCCTGGCCCGAACGGTGGACCTCCGCCACCGGGAACGGACGATTGGCGTGCATCCGCCACCACGGTCGGAACAACGGCCCCGGCAGCCCCACGAGGACCGCGAGCCGCAGCAGACCGGGAGTCTCGGAGCGCAGGTACACCCCGCCCGCGTATCCGCCGACCTCCTCCACGGCCCCGAGCGCCGCCTCCGCGAGCGCCCACGTCAGGGCTACGGGAGCGGGCTCGCCGCCGGCTCCGCTCCCGGACGGACGCCCGGTACCGCCCGCCGGGCCGAGGCCGGAAGCACCGTGCGAGGTCACACAGCAAGGATGCCCCGGGAGCCGAAGCGCCCGCATCCCGGGAGGACCCTCCACCGGTCGAGGGCGTTGACCGTGTGCGCCCGTTCCGTCACACTCGGTGGTCGACCGCCGTCGTCGAATCGGCGGCGCCACCGCGCGACCAGGGGGCACGATGACCGGCCGGGTTCTTCCGTACGACGTCCACGGCGAGGGGCCGGCGAGGGCCCTCGTGCTCCACGACTGGTTCGGCGACCGCACCGGCTTCGCCCCGCTGCGCGCCCATCTGGACGGCGCCGTCGGCACCTACGCCTTCGTCGACTGCCGCGGCTACGGCGAGGCCCTCGACCATGAGGGCGCCTACACGATGGAGGAGGTCGCCGCCGACGCCCTGGCGGTCGCCGACGACCTCGGCTGGGACTCCTTCTCCGTCATCGGCCACTCGATGGGCGGCAAGGCGGCCCAGCTGATGCTCCTCGAAGCCCCCGGCCGGGTGCGCTCGCTCATCGGCGTCTCGCCGGTCTCCGCCGCCGGGTTCCCCCTCGACGGGGAGTCCTGGGACCTCTTCGCCGGTGCCGCCGGGGAGCCGGCCAACCGGCGCGCGATCATCGACCACACCACCGGCGGCCGGTACGACGACGCCTGGCTCGGCAGGCTCGTCGACCGCTCCCTCGGCCGCTCCTCCGCCACGGCCTTCCGCGCCTACCTGGACTCCTGGTCCCGCGCCGACTTCCACGAGCGCGTCCGCGACAACCCCACGCCCGTCCTCCTCGTCGTCGGCGCGCACGACCCGGCGCTCGGCGCCGAGGCGATGGAGGGCACCTGGCTGCGCTGGTACCCCAACGCGCGCCTGGAGGTCATCGAGGACGCCGGGCACCACGCCCCCGAGGAGACCCCGAAGGCCCTCGCCGAGGCCATCGAGGCCTTCCTCGCCGCCTGACGGCGACCCCCGCGGCCCGCCGCGCCTACCCTGGAGGAACGTGGTCGTCCGTCCCGGGCCCGCCCGGGCGGGCGCACAGGCGGAAGGGCGTCGGACCATGTTCTTCAGCGATCGCGGCGACGCCGGGCGGCAGCTCGCCGCCCGGCTCGACCACTTCAGGGACCAGGACGTCGTGGTCCTCGGCCTTCCGCGCGGCGGCGTGCCGGTGGCCGCCGAGGTCGCCGACGCCCTCGGCGCCCCGCTCGACATCTGCCTCGTGCGGAAGCTGGGCGTGCCCCACCGGCCGGAGGTCGCGATGGGCGCGATCGGCGAGGGCGGCGTGCGGGTGCTCAACGACGGGGTGATCCACGAGGCCGGGGTGGACGACCGCGCGCTGGCCGCCGTGGAGCAGCGCGAGCTGGCCGAACTGGACCAGCGCGCCCGCCGCTACCGGGGCAGCCGGACGCCCGTGCCGCTCGAAGGGCGGACGGTCCTCGTCGTCGACGACGGGCTGGCCACCGGCGCCACGGCCCTGGCGGCCTGCCGGGTGGTCCGCGCCCGGGGAGCGGCCCGGATCGTCCTCGCGGTGCCGGTCGCTCCGCCCGGCTGGACGGCCCGACTCGGCGGCGAGGCCGACGAGACCGTCGGCGTCCGCACCCCGGAGGGGTTCTACGCCGTCGGCCAGTTCTACCGGGAGTTCCCGCAGACGCCGGACGACGAGGTGATCGCCTGTCTGGACCGGAGCCGGGCCGCGCGCGACCCCGTCGTCCTGGACACGGACGTACGGATCCCGGTCGACGGCGCCGTCCTCGCCGGGAGGCTCGCCGTGCCCGAGGGGGCCGTCGGGCTCGTCCTGTTCGCCCACGGCAGCGGCAGCAGCCGCCACAGCCCCCGGAACCGGGCGGTCGCGGCGGAGCTGAACAGGGCCGGTCTCGGGACCCTGCTGTTCGACCTGCTCGGAGAGGCCGAGGCGGCCGACCGGGCGCACGTCTTCGACACCCCGCTCCTCGCGGGGCGGCTCGCCGGGGCCACGGAGCGGCTGGCCGAGCGGCCCGACGTCGCGGGCCTCCCGCTCGGCTACTTCGGCGCGAGCACGGGGGCGGCGGCCGCGCTGTGGGCGGCGGGCGACCCCGCGTCCCCCGTCGCCGCCGTCGTCTCGCGCGGCGGGCGGCCGGACCTCGCGGCCGACCGCCTGGCCGGGGTGCGGGCCCCGACCCTCCTGGTGGTGGGCGGCGAGGACCCGCTGGTCCTGGACCTCAACCGGCGGGCCGGGGCGCTGCTGCGCTGCGAGCACCGGCTGGACGTGGTGGAGGGCGCCACCCACCTCTTCGAGGAGCCCGGCGCCCTGGAGGAGGTGGCGGAGCTCGCCACCTCCTGGTTCACCAAGCACTTCCGGGGCGCCCCGGCCCCGGAAGTGCCCGGTGCGGACTAGTAGGCCCCGTTGACGTTGTCGATGGAGCCGTAGCGGTCGGCCGCGTAGTTGCAGGCGGCGGTGATGTTGGCGACCGGGTCGTACAGGTCCATCGCCGTGCCGGGCACGTGGTAGGCGAGGAACGTCGGCTCGATGACCTGGAGGAGGCCCTTCGAGGGGGTGCCGTTGACGGCGTTGATGTCCCAGTTGTTGATGGCCAGCGGGTTGCCGGAGGACTCGCGCATGATGTTGCGGTGGATGCCCTCGTAGGAACCGGGGATGCCGTGCCGGGCCATGACGTCCAGCGACTCCCGGATCCAGCCGTCGAGGTTGTCGGTGTACTGGGGGACGGCGGCCGGGGCGGCGGCGACCGCGGGAGCGGCGGCGGAGGCACCCGTGCCGGTGGTGGCGGCGGTCGGCGTGGCGCGGCGCTCGGAGCGGTTCGCCCGTTCGGTCGTACCGGACTTCTCCGTCTTCGCGGTGCTCTTCCGCTCGGCCTTTTCCTGCGTCTCGGCCCGCGCGGGAGCGGCCTCGGCCGAACCCCGATGAATCGTCAGTTCCAGACCGGGGTGAATGAGTGACGGGTTGTCACCCACGGCGCTCTGGTTGGCACGGTAAAGGCTCTTCCAGCCTCCCTGAATTCCCTTCTTCTGGGCGATCAGGGAAAGCGAGTCACCGCTCACGACGGTGTACGTGCGCGCGGCCGCCGGGGCGGCCGGGGCCTTGGCGGCGACCGGGGCGGCGGCGGGAGCGGCGAAGGCCTCGGCGGCGATCTCCGGGGTCCCGGCGGCGGGCGCGGCGGTCGCGGCTCCGGCCGTGGTGGAGGCGATCAGGGGCAGGGACAGCGCGGCCCCACCCGTCCCGACCAGGGCCAGACCGCGGGAGACGCGGCTGCGGCGGATGCGGCGGTGCTTACCGTGTGCAGGCATGACGGATTCCTCTCCGGCGCCTACGAGGTGAGCTGTCGGGTTCGGACGGGAGATGTCCGGCCGCGCGCACGCGGCTGCACCCCGAGCCGTCCCGGATTCCGGGCCGGCGTATTCGTGGGTCCCCCGCTCCTGCCGTCGGGTGAAAAGGGAGGTTGTCGAGCGGCGGCAGGATTAGGCGTTCCGCTCGAATGGGGGTGACCGTAGGCCAGTAATGCGGCGAATAACAAGAGGATCAGAGCGGTGGCCCCCGTAATTGGATCACCGAATTCGGGGAATTCAAGATCGGCCGGTCCGCAGAAGTGCCGAACTTCCTTGTGCGGTATGGGGCGGGGCGGGTGGGGGCCGTGTGGTGGGCCGTGCGGAGTGAGTCGCGTCACCCGGTGAGTTATGTCCGAATATGCGGCGTAATTCCATTGATGGGTAAATAAGGCGAAAATATATGGAGTGGGGCCTTCGGGAGAGTGAGGGGTGCTTTGTTCTCATCAGGGTCACTCAAGGGCAAAGGGTGCAAAGCCGACATCCTTCTCGAAGGATGAAGTGCCCGACCCAGGAGCCGCCCGATGCCACCCGCCGTTCCCCAGCTCGCCCCCGACGCCCCCGACACCCTCGACCGCGAGGCCGCCGCCCTCTACGAGAGCGCCGTCTGGCAGCGGCTCGTCACCGACTGGACCGCTCCCGAACCGCTCGCGCCCGCCCCCGAGCCGCTGCCGCCGGGGGAGGGGCGGGGCTGGCGGGACCTGCTCAGCGTGCCCGTGGACCGGCTCGTGGCCGAGGCGCTCGACGCGCTCCCGGCCCCGGGCCCGGCCGAGCGCCTCCCCGGCCGGATCGGAGCCGTACTGCCGGACCGTCTCCACGTCTGGCGCCGCATCGGCCGGCCCGAGCTGCGCCCCTCGGTCCACCTCGGCTACGCGCGCCTCGTCCTGACCGAGTGGGGCTGGCAGAACGCCCCGTACAGACTGCGCGACAGGCGCGGGGCCCGCTGCGTCTGCGGGGCGCTCCTCGCGGCCCACCGCCTCGGTCACGGCGGCGCGGACACCATGAACGAGGCGGCCGCCTGGATCATGACCGAGCTGCGGTCGCGGGGCTGGCGGGACCTCATCGGTCCGTGGAACAGGGCTCCCGGACGCACGGCCGAGGACGCGCTCGGCCTCCTCGACGCCACGATCCGCCGCGCCGCGCACGCCGGCCGTTGACGGTGCCGCACCCGCCCTCCCCTCCGATCGTCGGGGCCGGTCGTCGAAGCGCTCCTCCGCCGGGAGCGGCGGGCGGGTCAGACGGTGAGGACCTTCACCCCGGCCTCGGTGAGCCGGGCGACCGTCTCCGGCGCGATGCCGGTGTCGGTCACCAGGGTGTCGATCCGGTCCAGGCCGCAGATCCGCGCGAACGCCCGGCGGCCCATCTTCGAGGAGTCGGTCACCACGACCACCCGGCTCGCCCGTTCCGCGAAGAGCCGGCTGATGCTCGCCTCGTCCTCGTGGTGCGCCATCACGCCCAACCCGGCGTCGATCCCGTCGACTCCCAGCACCACCACGTCGAGCACCACCTCGCTGAGCACCCCGACCGTCAACGGGCCGACCAGCTCGTAGGTCTGGGGCCGGGCGACGCCGCCCGTCGTGACGAGCTTGATCTGCGGGCGCACCGCGAGCTCGCCCGCGATGTTGAGCGCGTTGGTGACCACGGTCAGCGCCGGGCCCGAGGGCGCCGTCACCGGGCCGGGGCCCTCGGCGCGTCCGCTCGCGAACCGCAGCGCCAGCGCCCGCGCCACCTCCGTCGTCGTCGTGCCGCCGTTGAGCCCGACGACCTCGCCGGGCGCGACCAGGTCGGCCGCGGTCTCCGCGATCCGCTTCTTCTCCGGCGCGTGCCGCGTCGACTTGTACCGCAGGGGGAGTTCGTACGACACGCCGTGCGCGACCGCGCCGCCCCGCGTCCGTACGAGGAGCTGCTGCTCGGCGAGTTCGTCGAGGTCCCGGCGGATCGTGGCCGCAGAGACGTCGAGCGTCGTCGCCGCCTCCTCCACCTCGATCCTTCCCGAGGCCGCCAGTAGTTCGAGGAGCGTGTTCCACCGCTCGTGCTTGGACATGGGTCCCTCCCTCCCGGTCGTGCGAGCGTCCGATTCTAGCCGCCGAGGGGTGTGGGATCTGGAAACGTCATGCATGTTTCTGCTTGAATGACTTCGACTTCAAGCATGTTCGTTCAATATCTCGCAGTCTTTCTTGCAAGGAGATCGGCATGAGCACCACCCGCACCGCCGTGGAGATCGCCTCCCAGCCGGCGACCTGGCGCCAGGCCGTCCGCACCCTGCCCCGGCACGTCGCCGCCCTGCCCCGGCGGGGCGAGCGGGTCGCGGTCGTCGGCTGCGGCACCTCCTGGTTCATGGCCCTGGCCTACGCCGAGCTGCGCGAGTCCGGCGGCCACGGCGAGACCGACGCCTTCGCGGCCTCCGAGTTCCCCCACGGGCGCCGCTACGACCGGGTCGTCGCCCTCACCCGCTCCGGCACCACCAGCGAGGTCCTCGCCGTCCTCTCCCGGCTGCGCGGCACCGTGCCCACGGGCGCGGTCACGGCCGACCCGACCACCCCGGTGATGGGCCTCGCCGACGAGGTCGCCGTCCTCGACTTCGCGGACGAGGAGTCGGTCGTCCAGACCCGCTTCGCCACCACGGCGCTCGCCCTCTTCCGCGCCCACCTGGAGGCCGAGGACGCCCTCCCCGAGGGCGTGTCCACCGTCGAGGACGCCGCGCGGGACGCCGAGCAGGCCCTCGCCTCCCCGCTGGGCGAAGACGTCCTCACGGCCGAGCAGTTCACCTTCCTCGGCAGCGGCTGGACCTACGGACTCGCCCTGGAGGCCGGCCTCAAGATGCGCGAGGCGGCGGGCGCGTGGACGGAGGCGTACCCCGCGATGGAGTACCGCCACGGCCCGATCAGCATCACCGGCCCCGGCCGGGTCGCCTGGGGCTTCGGCGCCCTCCCCGCCGGACTCGCGGACGACGTGCGGAAGGTCGGCGGCATCCTCTCCGAGAGCGGCCTCGACCCGCTCGCGGACCTGGTCCGCGCCCAGCGCCTCGCCGTCGCCGTCGCGGAGGCCCGGGGCCTGAACCCCGACACCCCGCGCAACCTGACCCGCTCCGTGGTCCTCTCCGACGTCCATGCCTGACGGTCCGACAGCCACGCCCGGCGACACGGCGGCCGCACCCGACGGCCCGGCGGCCATGTCCGCCGACCGGGCCGTCGTGTCCGGCGCCCCGACGGCCGCGCCCGGCCGCCGCCCCGCCGACCGCACCCCAGAAGAAGCCGACCGCATCCCGGAAGAAGACGCGCCATGCCGCTGACGCCGACCGACGAGATCGCCCGCCGCGCCCGCGCGGCCGGCACCGGAGTGGGGGCCTTCAACGTCCTCCAGCTCGAACACGCCCAGGCCATCGTGGCCGGCGCCGAGGACGCCGACCGGCCGGTCGTCCTCCAGATCAGCGAGAACACCGTCCGCTACCACGGCGCCCTGGAGCCGGTCGCCCTCGCCTCCCTGGCGGTCGCCCGCGCCGCCAAGGTCCCCGTGGCCGTCCACCTCGACCACGCCGAGAACCCCGACCTCGTCCGCGAGGCCGTCGGACTCGGCCTGGGCTCCGTCATGTTCGACGCCTCGAAGCTCCCCTACGCCGAGAACGTCGCCGCGACCCGCGAGATCGTGGAGGAGTGCCACCGCCACGGCGTCTGGGTCGAGGCCGAACTCGGCGAGGTCGGCGGCAAGGGCGGCGCCCACACCCCGGGCGTGCGCACGGACCCGGAGGAGGCCCGCGCCTTCGTCGCCGCCACCGGAGTCGACGCCCTTGCCGTCGCCGTCGGCAGCTCCCACCAGATGCTGACCCGTGACGCGGTCCTCGACTTCGACCTGATCGCCCGTCTGCGCGTCGCGGTCGACGTGCCGCTGGTCCTGCACGGCTCCTCCGGCGTCTCGAACGCGGACCTCACCACCGCCGTCACGGCCGGCATGACCAAGGTGAACGTCTCCACCCACCTGAACAAGGCCTTCACCCGGGCGGTCCGGGACCACCTCGCCGACCACCCCGACGCGGTCGACCCCCGCCACTACCTGACCCCGGCCCGCGCGGCCGTGGCCCGGGAGGTCGCCCTCCTCCTAACGGTCCTGGCCCCGGCCTGACCCGGGCGCTCACACCTCCCGGAGCGCGGTCAGCAGGCCGCGCACGGCGGGCAGGGCGAGCGAGGACTCCCGCACCGCCGCGTGGATCGCGCGCACCGGCTCCGGGCCCCGGACCCTGCGGACGACCACGCCCGGGTGACGGCTGCCCAGCCCCATCAGCGGAATCAGACTGACGCCCAGGCCGGCCGCGACGAAACCCTGGGCGGTGGCGTACTCCTCGCACTCCACCGCGACGTCCGGACTGAACCCGGCCGCCGCGCAGGCGTCCAGGACCGCGTCGAGACAGGGCCCCGGCCGCTCGCTGCCGACCCACGGCTCGGCGGCGAGCGCCGCCAGGTCGACGGCGGCGCGGCGGCCGGCCAGCGGATGCCCCTTCGGCAGCACGGCCCGGTACGGGTCGTCGACCAGGTGGACGAGCCGGAAGCCCTCGCCGTACGCGTCCGGGCCGCCCCGGGGCCGTACGACGAGGGTGAGGTCCGCCTCCGCGTCGGGCGCGCCCTCCGCGATCCTCAGATCCACGCGCACACCGGGGTGCTCGGTACGGAAGCGGGCCAGGGCGGGGGCGACGAGGTCGGCGCCCGCCGTGGCGAAGTAGCGGACGGAGATCCGCCCCGTACGACCCGCCCGCAGGTCCGCGAGGGCGGTCTCGGCCTCCGCCAGCCGGCTGCCGATGGCGGCGGCGTGCTCGGTGAGCAGCAGCCCGGCGGCGGTCGGCCGCACGCCCCGGCCGAAGCGTTCGAGCAGCGCGATGCCCGCCTCCTTCTCCAGGACGGCGATCTGCTGACTCACGGCGGAGGGGGTGTACCCCAGGTTCGCGGCGGCGCCCGTGACGGAGCCGCTGGCGACCACGGCCCGGAGCACCTGCATGCGCTTCACGTCCAGCATGTAGGAGAGCTTAACGCTGGATGTACGACTCTTCGCTTGTCCTGCACGCAGGGGGCGAGGGAGCGTGGAGGCATGACGTCGGCGACACGCATGGGCGTCCTCGCCCTGCTCTGGGGCTCGGGCTTCCTCTGGATCAAGATCTCCCTCAACGAGGGCCTCACACCGGGATGGATCACCTTCGTGCGGTGCCTCCTCGGCGCGGCGGTGCTCCTGGCGCTCGCGCACGGGGCCGGGCAGCGGCTGCCGAGGGACCGGGGCACCTGGGGGCGGCTGGTCGTCGCCGCCTTCTTCTGCAACGCGCTGCCGTTCCTGCTCTTCTCGGTCGGCGAGCAGACCGTCGACAGCGGAGTGGCGGGCGTCCTGAACGCCACCACCCCGCTCTGGTCCCTCCTCATCGGCCTGGGCCTGGGCACGGAGCGCCCGTTCCGCGCCCTCCGGCTCGGCGGGCTCGTCCTCGGGTTCGCCGGCGTCCTGCTGATCTTCGCGCCCTGGAGCGCGGGCTCCGGCCTGCTGAGCGGAGGCGCGCTCGCCCTGCTCGGCGCCTCCGCGAGCTACGCGGTGGCCTTCGCGTACATGGCCCGCCGGCTGACCGGCCGGGGCACCGCTCCGCTGGCCCTCTCCGCCGCGCAGCTCCTGACGGCGACCGCCCTGAGCGCGCCCGTCCCGGCGGCGGGCGGCCCGGCGGCGGTCACCTGGACCGGGGTGTGCGCGGTCGTCGTCCTCGGCGTCCTCGCGACCGGGGTCACCTTCCACCTGAACTACCGCATGATCGCCGAGGAGGGCCCCACCAGCGCCGCGACGGTCGGCTACCTGCTGCCGGTGGTGTCCGTGGCCCTGGGCGCACTCGTCCTCGACGAGCCGCTGACCGCACGGGTGGTGACGGGCATGGCGGTCGTCCTGCTCGGAGTGGGGCTGACCCGGGTGACCGGGCGGCCGGGCCCCGGGACGGAGACCGGCGGCGTACGGCCGGCGGCGAGGTCGGCCGGTCCGGCGGACGGATAACCGGTTGCCCGCCGGGGCGGCGGCGGATCCAATGTCCGGCGTGACCGTCCGGGTGTGCCCGCCGGGCCGGGACGCGGGGGACGCGGACCGCCGGTCCCGGCCGGCGCCTGACCCGGGCGGACCGCGACCGCATCGTCCCAGGGGAGGCGCCACCCGATGAACACGTCAGCGAGCATGCCGCCGAGCACGTCACCGTCGCCGTCCGGAGCGGAGCAGCGGGCGGGCGGACCGCCCGTCCGCCTGGGCGCCCTCGTTCCGCTGACGCCGCCCGGCTGGGTCGAGGCGGGCCGGCACCTGCTCGCCGGACTCGACCTGGCCGTCCGCGAGGTCAACGACACCGGCGGCATCGACGGCAGGCCGCTGGAACTCCTGGTCCGGGACACCGCGGCCGACCCGGAGCGGGCCGCGGCGGCCGTGGACGAACTGGCCGGCCTGGGCGTGGCCGCCGTGGCGGGCGAGTACCACAGCGTCGTCGCCCGCGCCGCCGCCGCCCGCGCCGCAGCCCTCGGCGTGCCGTTCCTCTGCTCCTCCGCCGTGCTCGACGCGCTCACCGAGGAGCCGACGGAGTGGGTCGCGCGCCTGGCCCCGGCCCAGTCCCACGGCTGGCGGCTCTACGCGGACTTCCTCCTCGCCGAGGGCCGGCACCGGATCGCCGTGGCGACCCAGCCGAGCGTCTACTGGGCGTCCGGAACCCGCGTCCTGCGGGAGCACCTCGCCCCCCGGGGCGGCACCGTCGTCGCACTCGACGCGAACGCGCTCACCCCCGGGGCCCTGTGCGACGCGCTCGTCGAGCACGGCGCGACGGCGCTCCTGCTCCTCGTCGGCCAACCGGAACCGGCGGTGCCGATCGTCAGGGCCGTCCGGGGCGACCGGCGGCTCGCGGAACTCCTGATCGGCGCCCCCGCCGGACAGCCGGAGTTCGCGGGATGGGCCGCGGCGCTGGGCGGGGACGGTGCCGGGATCCCGTTCCTGCGCTACCTGCCCGAGTCCCCGGGCCCGCTCGGCGAACGGGTCGGGAGGGAACTGGGCGAACGGCTGGGCGAGGACCCCTCCTTCGTCGCCTTCGAAGGCTGGGACACCGTCACCTTCCTCGCCGCGGCGCTGCGTTCCCACGGCACGGACCGGGCGTCCGTCGCCGCGTCGTGGCCGCGCGTGGAGGCCGAGGGCACCCGGGGGCCGATCCGGTTCTCCCGCACGCCGGACATCGGCGTCCTGCAGTGGACCTGGGCGCCGGTCCAGGTCGCCGACCGGGACCCGGCGGAACCCGGCCGCTTCCGGGTCCTCCGCACCGGCTGAGCAACGACAGGGGAAGGGCCCGGACCGCCCCCGGCCCGGGCACTTCCTCCGCCGGTCGGTCAGCCGACCCGCTCCACCACGAACACCGGGATCTCGCGGTCCGTCTTGCGCTGGTAGTCGGCGTAGTCCGGGAAGGCGGCGACGGCCCGGTCCCACCACGCCCGGCGCTCCTCGCCGGTGACGATACGGGCCTTCATGTCCCACACCTCGGTGCCGTCGCGCAGGTCGACCAGCGGCGAGGCGACGAGGTTGTGGTACCAGACGGGGTGCTTCACGGCGCCGCCGTTCGACGCCACGAGCGCGTACGCCCCGTCGTGCTCGACCCGCATCAGCGGGGTCTTGCGGAGCTTGCCGCTCTTCGCACCGCGGTTGGTCACCAGGACCACGGGCAGGCCGCGCATGGTCGTGCCCTCCGTGCCCCCGGAGGACTCGTAGAGCTCGACCTGGTTCCGCACCCACGCCTCCGGGCTGGGCTCGTACTCACCTTCGAGGGGCATGGGCGTCCTTTCGGGTCGTGTCCGGCGTCGCCGACTCGGCGTCGGACCCGACGCTATCCGACCGCCCCCGCGCGCGGGAGCAGGCCGCTCCGGCGGGTGTCGTCGGTACCGGCTCGTAGGGTGGCGCCCGACGGCGACACGACAGCGGTACGACGCGGGGGAGCAGTGGCATGCGGGAGTTGTTCCTGACGGAGGAGCGGGCGTACGTCCGGTGGATCGACCTGCCGGGGGAAGAGCCCGTACGGGTCTTCGTCCACGGCCTCGGGTGCACGGCCGCCTCGGACTTCGCCCACATCGCCACCCATCCCGCGCTCCGCGGCGGCCGGGCGCTCCTGGTGGACCTCCTCGGGCACGGACTGAGCGACCGGCCCGCGGACTTCGACTACCGCATGGAGTCCCAGGCGGCGGTGGTGGCCGCCGTCCTCGACCACCTCGGTGTGGCAGGGGTGGACCTCGTCGGGCACTCGATGGGCGGCGCCGTGGCCATCCACCTGGCGGCGGCCCGGCCCGACCTGGTCGCCCGGCTCGTGGTGGCGGAGCCCAACCTGTACGCGGGCGGGGGCGCGTTCAGCTCGCCGGTGGCCGCCCAGAGCGAGGAGGCGTTCGTGGAGAGGGGCTTCTCCCGCATGCTCGCCCTCGCCGGACGTGCCGACTACGCCGCCCGGCTGCGCCTCGCCGACCCGCTGGCCGTCCACCGCAGTGCGGTGGCGCTCGTCGAGGGGAGCACGCCCGCCACGGGGGACCTGCTGGCCGGGATCACGGCGCCCCGCGCTTTCCTCGTCGGGGAGGAGAGCCTGCCGGACGCCGCCGCGGAGAAGGCCGCCGCGTTCGGCGTCCCGGTGACCGAGGTCCCCGGCGCGGGGCACAACCTGATGCTGGACAACCCGGACGGCTTCGCCGGGGCGCTCGCCCGCTGCCTCGCGGAGGCTCCGGTGGAATCCGCGGATCAGACGGATCAGACGGATCAGACGGACCAGCCGGACCAGCCGGGCCGGCCGGACCGTGCAGACCGGGCCGGTCCGGTTTCCGGCCACCCGCGTGCCTGATCAGGCCACCCGGAGGGGCTTCGAAGGGGGTTCGATTGCAGGCGTATGGCGGATGCATGACAAGGCGTCAACTTCCTTGAGCTACGCCCGTAGAGCCGCCAGGCTGCTGATCACGCCGAGACCGGACACACCGGTTCCGACCGTGTACGTGGCCCCACGTGCACCCCCCCACAGTCGTGCCGTCCCACCCCCCGGGCACGACGCGGACGAGGAGGACTCCCTCGCAATGGCACTCCCGAAGAGCACCAAGACCCGCTTCGCCGTGACGGCCTCCGCCGCCACCGCGGCCGCCCTGCTCGGCACCTTCGCCGCCGTCCCCGCCCAGGCGGCCCCGGCCGAGGGCACGGTCCTCGCGGCGGGTTCGGCCGACGCCGTCCCCGGCAGCTACATCGTCACCCTGAAGCAGGGCGCGGGCTTCAAGGCCGGCTCGGACAAGGGCCGGAAGCTGATATCCGCCTACGGCGGCACCGTCCGCAAGACGTTCGGCTCCGCCCTCAACGGCTACACGGCCACCCTCGACGCGACGGCGGCCCGCCGCCTCGCCGCCGACCCGTCCGTCGCCTCCGTCGAGCAGAACCAGGTGGTCCGCTCCGACGCGACGCAGACCAACGCCCCCTGGGGCCTGGACCGCATCGACCAGGCGAACCTGCCGCTCTCCGGCACGTACACCTACCCCGACAGCGCGGGCGGCGGCGTCACGGCCTACGTCATCGACACCGGGGTCCGCATCAGCCACTCCCAGCTGACCGGGCGCGCCGTGAACGGCTACGACGCGGTCGAGGGCGACACGGTCGCCCAGGACGGCAACGGACACGGCACCCACGTCGCCACGACCGTCGCCGGCACCACCTACGGCGTGGCCAAGAAGGCGAAGGTCGTCGCCGTCCGCGTCCTCGACAACAACGGCTCCGGCACCACCGCCGGCGTCATCGCGGGCATCGACTGGGTCACCTCCCACCACACCGCCGGCACCCCGGCCGTGGCCAACCTCTCCCTCGGCGGCGGCGCCTCCACCACCCTCGACAACGCGGTGAAGAGGTCCATCGCCGACGGCATCACCTACGCCGTCGCGGCCGGCAACTCCGGCGCCAACGCCTCCTCCTCGTCGCCCGCCCGGGTCGCCGAGGCCCTCACCGTCGGCGCCACGAGCAACACCGACGCGAAGGCGAGCTGGTCCAACTACGGTTCGGTGCTCGACCTCTTCGCCCCCGGTGTGTCCATTACCGCGGGCTGGCACACGAGCGACAGCGCCACCAACACCATCTCGGGCACCTCGATGGCCGCCCCGCACGTGGCGGGCGCCGCGGCGGTCTACCTCGCCGGACACCCCTCCGCCACCCCGGCCCAGGTCGCCACGGCCCTCGTCAACGGCTCCACGCCCGGCAAGGTCACCGGCCCGGGCAGCGGCTCCCCGAACCGCCTCCTGCGGATCGTCCCGTAACACGGACCGCGACACGGTCCGCGGTACCACGGGACCGGGAAACGCCCCGGAGGCAGCCGGCGCCTCCGGGGCGTCACCATGTGCGGGGCCGTGGCCGGCGGACCCCCGTCGCCCGGTGGCGCGGGCGGTCCGCCGCGTGCGTCAGGATGGGACCATGACCGAGATCCGCACCCCCCGCCTCGTCCTCCGCCGCTGGAGCGACGACGACCTCGTCCCGCTGTCCGAGATCAACGCCGACCCCGAGGTCATGCGCCGGATCGGCGACGGCTCCCTCCGAGACCTGGAGGAGACCGCCGAGGACATCGAGCGGTACGAGGAGGAGTGGGACGAGGAGGGCTTCGGCCTCTTCGCCGTGGAGCTCATCGCCTCCGGCGAGCTGATCGGCCTCGCGGGGCTCTCCGTACCGGACGAGACGGTGCCGGACGTCGAGATCCGCTGGCGTCTCGGCCGGCAGTTCTGGGGCCAGGGGTACGCCTCCGAGGCCGCCCACGCGGTCCTCGAGTGGGCGCTCCAGGACCGGGGGCTCGACCGGGTCGTCGCCGTCACGCACCTCGGCGACCGCGCGTCCGAGAACGTCGCCGCCAAGCTCGGCATGGCGCCCGAGCGCGACCTGGACCACCCGGTCCTCGGCGTGCCCCTGCGCGTCTACGCCATCGACCTCACCGAGTACCAGGCGTGAACCCGAGGGGGCGTCCGCCCGGTGGAGACCGCGGACGCCCCCTCGGGGAGCCGGTCAGTGCCGCTCGGCCAGGTCCCGCTCCGCCGGCAGCGACGAGAAGTCACGGGCCGAGGGCGAGGCGGCGCGCGACGACGGCGCCACGGTCGGCTTCCTGCCGCAGAACGCCGCCTCCAGCGTTCCGCCGAGCGCCGTGTTGACCACGCCGCGGTTCGAGGAGTTGGCCATGGCCGAGAGGCTGCGCCGGCCGTCGCGCGTCGAGAAGGCGTACGTGTAGAAGCCCTGCACGGTGCCGGTGTGGCCGTACACCCGGGTGCCGCACGACAGGTCGTAGCGGCGCAGGCCGAGCCCGTAGAACCGGGCGCCGGTGGTGTCCGTCGGCGTCACCGTCGTCATCGCCTCCATCATGGCCGGGGACAGCAGACGGCCGCTCATGAGGGCCTCGGTGAAGGTGTTCAGATCGGCGGGGCTGGAGATGACGGCCCCGGCCGACTGCGCCCAGGACGCGGTCTGTTCCGTGGAGTCCACCAGCGGGTCGCCGGCCGCGTCGGGGTACAGGTAACCGCGCACGTGCCGGCCCGCGATGCGGGTGTCGGGGTGGACGTACGAGGTGTCCCGCAGCCCCAGCGGCGTGAAAATGCGGCGCTGGTACGCGTCCGCCACCGGCTTGCCCGTGAGCTTCTCGACGAGCATCCCGACCACCACGAAGTTGGCGTTCGAGTACTTGTACGACACGCCGGGCTCGGTGGTCCGGGGCAGCGCCAGGGAGAGATTCACGAGCTCCCGGTAGCCGAACACCCTGTTCCGCACGGACTCGAAGCCCGGCACCGTGGCGGCGAACATCGGGTCGGTGTAGTCGGCGAGCCCGCTGCGGTGGGTGAGCAGGTGACGGACCGTGATGCGGTCGTCGGGGAGCAGGCCGGGCAGGTACGCGTTGACCGGCGCATCGAGCCTCAGCCGCTTCTCCTGCACCAGCTGGAGGAGCACGACCGCGGAGAACGTCTTGCTGACGCTGCCGATGCGGAACCGCGACCGGACGTCCATGGGCGTGCCCTTCACCCGGTCCTGGACGCCGACCGCGCGGCTCTGGACGCCGCCGGGGCCGGAGAAGCGGGCCATCGCCCCCGGCGCGCCGTTGGCCAGGGCGGCGTCCAGCGCGGTGGCCACGCCCTTCATGTCGGGGGCGGGAACGGTCTTCGCCGTCGGGGCGGCGGGGGCCTGCGGGACGACCGGGGTCCGCGGGGCGGCGGACGCACTGGTGGCGGGAGCCACGCCCGCGGCGAGTGCGGCGATCAGGGTGGCGCTCACGACCAGGCGTCGGTGCGGCGTCAGGGGCACGGTGGTTTCCTCGACTTCGTCGGAATCGTCCGGAACGGCACACGGCAGCGGTGCGCCGCGGAGCCCGGAGGAGCGCCGCCGTCACGGTGCGGCCCCGGGCCCATTGATCATGAGTGCCAACGCCCGGGAAGGGTTCCTGACACGGGTAACGGAATGCGAAGAGGCCGCTCCCGGTTCGCGCGTCCCCCCTGCCGCGGTCGGACCCGGATGCCCGCGCCCCACCCCCGACACGCCCCGCGTACCCTCATGACGTGCCCGTTTCCCGTCTGCATCGCGTCGCCGTCCTCGTCCTCGAAGGGGCGAAACCCCTCGACGTCGGCATCCCCGCGCAGGTGTTCACGACCCGCGCGAGCATGCCGTACGAGGTACGGGTGTGCGGCGCCGAACCCGGCGTCGTCGCCGGGGGCGACGGCCTGGCGTACCAGGTCGCCCACGGCCTGGACGCGCTCGCGTGGGCCGACATCGTCTTCGTCCCCGGCTACCGCTTCCCCGACCGCGAGGACCCGCCGCGGGCCGTCGTCGACGCGCTGATCGCCGCCCACGCGCGGGGCGCGCGGCTCGCCGCGATCTCCACGGGCGCCTTCGCGCTGGCCGCCACGGGACTCCTCGACGGCAGGCGCGCCACCACGCACTGGCACTACGCGCGGGCGCTCGCCGCGAAGCGCCCCCTGATCCGCGTCGACGAGAACGTCCTCTTCGTCGACGAGGGCAGCGTCCTGACGTCCGCCGGTGCCGCCTCGGGCATCGACCTGTGCCTGCACATCCTGCGCGGGGACCTCGGGGTGGCCGCGTCGAACCACGCGGCCCGGCGCCTGGTCGCCGCCCCGTACCGCAGCGGCGGCCAGGCGCAGTACGTGCCGCGCAGCGTGCCCGAACCGCTCGGCGAGCGGTTCGCCGCCACCCGCGAGTGGGCGCTGCACCGGCTCGGCGAACCCCTCACCCTCGACGTCCTGGCCCGGCACGCGGCGGTGTCGGCGCGCACCTTCTCGCGCCGGTTCGTCGAGGACACCGGCTACACCCCCATGCAGTGGGTCATGCGGGCCCGCGTCGACCGGGCCCGCGAGCTGCTCGAACGCTCCGAGCGGGGCGTCGAGCAGATCGCCGCCGACGTGGGCCTCGGCACCGGGGCCAATCTGCGGCTGCACTTCCAGCGGATCCTGGGCACCACGCCGAGCGAGTACCGGCGCACGTTCGCCCAGGGCGAGTAGAGGGGACGGGGCCCGGTCCCGGGGCCCGCCGCGCTCTGGCGCGATACTTGCGGACCGTGGCGATCACGCCGCTGTCACGGGCGGGCGCCGCGCACGAGCATGGGTGGCGAACCGAAGGGACATCGCCATGACTCGTATCGCCATCAACGGATTCGGCCGCATCGGACGCAACGTGCTGCGCGCGCTGCTCGAGCGCGACAGCAGCCTCGAGATCGTCGCCGTCAACGACCTCACCGAGCCCACCGCGCTCGCGCGTCTTCTCGCCTTCGACTCGACCTCCGGTCGCCTCGGCCGCCCCGTGAGCGTGGACGGCGACACCCTGGTCGTCGACGGGCACCGCATCAAGGTGCTCGCCGAGCGCGAGCCGGCGCAGCTTCCCTGGGCCGAACTCGGCGTCGACATCGTCCTGGAGGCGACCGGCCGCTTCACCTCGGCCAAGGCGGCCCGCGCCCACATCGACGCGGGTGCCAGGAAGGTGCTCGTCAGCGCCCCCGCCGACGGCGCCGACGTCACCCTCGCGTACGGCGTCAACACCGACGCGTACGACGCGGAGCTGCACACGATCGTCTCGAACGCCTCGTGCACGACCAACGCGCTCGCTCCCCTGGCCAAGGTCCTCGACGACCTCGCCGGCATCGAGCACGGCTTCATGACGACGGTCCACGCCTACACGCAGGAGCAGAACCTGCAGGACGGCCCGCACCGCGACCCGCGCCGCGCCCGCGCCGCCGGCGTCAACATCGTCCCCACCTCGACGGGCGCCGCCAAGGCCATCGGCCACGTGCTGCCGAACCTCGACGGCAAGCTGTCCGGCGACTCGATCCGCGTGCCGGTCCCGGTCGGCTCGATCGTCGAGCTGAACACGACCGTCTCCCGCGACGTGACCCGCGAGGACGTCCTCGCGGCGTACCGCACCGCCGCCGAGGGCCCGCTCAAGGGCGTCCTGGAGTACTCGGAGGACGCGCTCGTCTCCTCCGACATCACCGGCAACCCGGCCTCCTCGATCTTCGACTCGGAACTCACCCGCGTCGAGGGCCGCCACATCAAGGTCGTCGCCTGGTACGACAACGAGTGGGGCTTCTCGAACCGCGTGATCGACACGCTCCAGCTCCTCGCCGGCTGACGAGGACGCCGACGGTCCCCGAAGCCGCCGTCCCCGGCAGGCGGACCACACCGCGCGCCGGCCCCCGCACCCGCGGGG
>NZ_JBFBJO010000023.1:0-91820 GCF_040702165.1 Streptomyces sp. NPDC086147
GTGGAGACCTTCGGCACCCACACGGTGGAGACCGAGAAGATCGAGAACGCCATCGCCGAGGTCTTCGACCTGCGCCCGGCCGCGATCATCCGCGACCTGGACCTGCTGCGCCCGATCTACTCCCAGACCGCCGCCTACGGCCACTTCGGCCGCGAGCTGCCCGACTTCACCTGGGAGCGCACCGACCGCGTCGACGCCCTCAAGAAGGCCGCCGGAGTCTGACCCCCGGACGCGCGTGACGAAGCCCGGCACCCCTCACGGGGGCGCCGGGCTTCGCCGTGTCCGGGCTGTCGGTGGCATCTGGTAGGTATGGGGCCGTGAGCAGCGAGAACGAGAAGTCCTCCGAGGAGCCCGAGCAGCTCGCGCTCATTCGGGAGACCGTGCGGAAGGCGAAGGTGCCGCGGGCCAAGCCGCGGACGTGGCGGGGGGCCGCGCTCGCCAAGGAGCTGCCCGTCGCCCGGGTCGTCGTCAACAAGGGCGCGCTCCACCTCGACCAGTTCTTCGACTACGCGGTCCCCGAGGAACTGGACGGGGCCGCCCGGCCCGGAGTGCGGGTGCGGGTGCGGTTCGGAGCCGGGGCGCACCAGGTCAAGAACGGGCGCCGGGAGGGCGGACGGCTCATCGACGGCTTCCTCGTCGAGCGCCGGGCCGAGTCCGACTACTCCGGACCGCTCGCCGCCCTCGCCGACGTCGTCTCCCCGGAACCGGTCCTCGGACCCGAGCTGCTCGGCCTCGCCCGGGCCGTCGCCGACCGGTACGCCGGCAGCCTCGCCGACGTGCTCCAGCTCGCCGTGCCGCCGCGCAGCGCCGCCGCCGAGCGCCGCCCCTCCCCGGAGCCGCTGCCGCCGCCGGGCGCCCCGGAGCCGGGGAGCTGGACGCGGTACGAGCAGGGGCCCGCCTTCCTGGACTCCCTCGCGCACGGCGGGGCGCCCCGAGCCGTGTGGAACGCGCTGCCGGGGCCGTACTGGGCCGAGGAGATCGCCCGGGCCGTCGCCGCGACCCTCGCCTCCGGGCGCGGCGCCCTCGTCGTCGTCCCCGACGGACGGGCCGCCGACCGGGTCGACGCGGCGCTGACCGGTGTCCTGGGGGAGGGGCGGCACGCGCTGCTCACCGCCGAGGCGGGCCCCGAGAAGCGGTACGCGCGCTGGCTCGCCGTGCGGCGCGGGTCCGTGCGGGCCGTCGTCGGCACCAGGGCGGCGATGTTCGCCCCCGTACGGGACCTGGGGCTCGTCGTCGTCTGGGACGACGGCGACGGCAGCCACAGCGAGCCGCACGCCCCCCAGCCCCACGCGCGCGAGGTGCTGCTGCTGCGCGCCGCCCACGACCGGTGCGCCTTCCTCCTGGGCAGTACGAGCTGCACCGTCGAGGCCGCCCAGCTCGTCGAGTCCGGCTGGGCCCGCGCGCTGACCGCCGGCCGCGACCGGGTCCGCGCGGCCGCGCCCCTGATCCGCACCGTCGGCGACGGCGAACTCGCCCGGGACGAGGCCGCGCGCGCGGCCCGGCTCCCCTCGCTCGCCTGGCAGGCCGTGCGGGAGGGCCTGAAGACCGGTCCGGTGCTCGTCCAGGTGCCCCGCCGGGGGTACGTGCCGAGGCTGGCCTGCGAGCGGTGCCGGACGCCCGCCCGCTGCCGGCACTGCGCCGGGCCCCTGGAGGCCCCCGAGCAGCGGGAGCTGTGCTGCGGCTGGTGCGGGCGCGGCGCCCCCGACTGGCACTGCGTCGAGTGCGGCTCGACCCGGCTGCGCGCCCAGGTGGTCGGCGCGCGGCGGACCGCCGAGGAGCTGGGCCGGGCCTTCCCGGCGGTGCCGGTCCGCACCTCGGGCCGGGACCACGTCCTGGACAGCGTGCCCGGACGCCCCGCGCTCGTCGTCTCCACCCCCGGCGCCGAGCCCGTCGCCGAGGGCGGCTACGCGGCCGCGCTGCTCCTCGACGGCTGGGCCATGCTCGGCCGGCCCGACCTGCGCGCGGGCGAGGAGGCGCTGCGCCGCTGGATCGACGCGGCCTCCCTGGTGCGGGGGCAGGCCGAGGGCGGCACGGTCGTCGTGGTGGCCGAGCCGACGCTGCGGCCGGTGCAGGCGCTCGTCCGCTGGGACCCGGTCGGACACGCCCGGCGCGAGCTGGCCGAGCGCGCCGAGCTGGGCTTCCCGCCGGTCTCCCGGATGGCCGCGGTGACCGGCCCGCCGGAAGCCGTCGAGGGCTTCCTGGCGGCGGCCGGGCTGCCCCCCGACGCCGAGGTCCTCGGGCCGGTGCCGCTGCCCGTGGTGCGTCCCGGCGGCACCCGCAGGCCCGGCGACCCGCCGCCGGGCGAGCAGTGGGAGCGGGCCCTGGTCCGGGTCCCGCCGGGCAGCGGCGCGGCCCTGGCGACCGCCCTCAAACAGGCCCGGGCGGCCCGCCTCGCACGCGGTGGCGGCGACCCGGTACGCGTCCGCGTGGACCCGCCGGACATCGGCTGACGCCGGGCCCCCTTCCGTACGGAAGGGGGAGGGCCGTCCGTCCCCGGACGCGGGGCGGCCCTCGTCCGCCCCGGACTCGAAGGGGGTTTCCGTTCCAGGGCTCGGGGCGGTCTCCGTCATCCGGAGGCGGGAGGGCCCCGCCCCCGCGCACGAGACGGCCGCCCGTCCCTGGGGGGCGGGCGGCCGTGGCGTCTCGGGCGTCAGACGTTGCGGGGCGCGGGGAAGGCCGACGGGCGGGCGTCCTCGCGGAGGGCGGGGCCGCCCGCGGAGGGCTGCGGCGGCATCGAACGGGCGGCGGGAACCGACGGGACGGGGCGGATCCCGCCCGGCTCCATCCCGTGCTCCTGCTCCACGGCGGCGCTCTGCTGGGACGCCCGGCGGGCGCCGTAGCGGCGGTGGACGGCCTGCTTGGTGACCCCGAGCGCGGAACCCACCGCGTCCCACGAGAAACCGAGCGAGCGGTCGAAGTCGACCGCCGCGGTCACCAGGGTCTCGACGCTGTCCCGCAGCTCCTGGGCGAGACGTACGGTCGGGGCGGGCGCGCGCCCGTAGACGACGAAGCCCGTCGACGGGCCGGAGCGGCGAGGGCGGTAGACATTGCCCAGCTGGGCCGTGAGCGTGCGCAGCGCGTCCACCTGCCGCCGGACCCGCTCGATGTCCCGCACGAGCAGGTGCAGACTCGCCCGGGCTTGGGCGTCGTGGGTTGCGTGGTCGGCCATGTGAAAGCCTCTCGAACCGGCGATGAAGGGGCGGGGTCGCGAAGGGAGCGGTGCGACCCGATCGGTCAATCTCTCTTGACCAACGCGCCACCGGGAGTTGGGTCACGCTGCGGGGGCGTACACGCATATGCGCGGGGCGCCCGCCCTCGCGTACGCCCCCTCCGCCCCCGGCGCCGCGCGCCGGGGGCGGGGCCTTCCGGGTACGCCCCGGGACGTGTGCCACAAGCCCCGCCCGCCCTCCGGGCGGACGGCGCCGCCTCCGACGCACGCCCTAGACTGGTGCGCTGCCCGCAACGCCCCCGGAGAGACAGGCAGTCGCCATCCATGAAGCTCGTCTTCGCAGGCACCCCCGAGGTCGCCGTTCCCGCCCTGGACGCCCTGATCGCCTCCGGGCGGCACGAGGTGGCCGCCGTGGTCACCCGGCCCGACGCCCCGGCGGGACGCGGCCGGCGGCTCGTCGCCAGCCCGGTGGCCCAGCGCGCGGAGGAGGCGGGGATCGAGGTCCTCAAGCCGGCCAGGCCCCGTGACGAGGACTTCCTCGCCCGGCTGCGGGAGATCGCGCCGGACTGCTGCCCGGTCGTCGCGTACGGCGCCCTGCTGCCCAAGGTCGCCCTCGACGTCCCGGCCCGCGGCTGGGTCAACCTGCACTTCTCGCTGCTGCCCGCGTGGCGCGGTGCCGCACCCGTGCAGCACGCGCTGATGGCCGGCGACCAGGTGACGGGCGCCTCCACCTTCCTGATCGAGGAGGGCCTCGACTCGGGGCCGGTCTACGGCGTCGTCACCGAGGACGTGCGCCCGACCGACACCAGCGGCGACCTGCTCACCCGGCTCGCCTTCGCCGGCGCCGGGCTGCTCGCCGCGACCATGGACGGCATCGAGGACGGCACGCTCCTGGCCGTCCCGCAACCCGTCGAGGGCGTCACCCTCGCCCCGAAGATCCAGGTCGAGGACGCCCACGTCGACTTCGCGGCCCCCGCGCTGCGGGTGGACCGCGTGGTGCGCGGCTGCACCCCGGCCCCGGGCGCCTGGACCGTCTTCCGCGGCGAGCGCCTCAAGCTGATCCAGGCCGTCCCCCTCCCGGACCGCACGGACCTGGCCCCGGGCGAGCTCTCGGTCGGCAAGAACAACGTGTACGCGGGCACCGGCTCGTACGCCGTCGAACTCCTCTGGGTCCAGCCGCAGGGCAAGAAGCCGATGAAGGCCGCCGACTGGGCCCGCGGGGTGCGGATCACTCCGGGGGAGCGCCTGGGCGCCTAGTCCGGCGGATCATGGCCGGGCGCGCGGGGGAGCGGGGTGTACGACGGCCCCGGATCAGGACGATCCGGCGGAACGTTTCGCGGGCGCGCTCCTGCGGGTGGCGGTCCCGGAGCGCTTGGGCTTGGGCTTGGTTTCGGGCGGGGTGGTCCCGTCCTGCTCCGTCTCCTCCTTCCCGTCCGCCCGGGGCCTCGTGCGAGGCTTCGGGCGGAGGCCCGCGACCGGCCACTTCAGCTCGATCTCCAGCTCCACCTCGCCCTCTCCCATCTCGACCTCGATCTCGGTCCTGAGCTCGTCCGGGACGTGCAGGCTCAGCCTGCCGTGGCCGATGTCCCACTCGACGTCCCCGCCGTCCTTCAGGGCGGTCGCGAGCGCCATGAGCCGCTCCGCGGCTTCGAGGCGCGAGACGGAGCGCTTCTGTTCGAACTTGATTTCCTTCATGGCTACTTCCGGTTCGGGTGCGGGGAGTGGGCGGAGTCCGCCCCGCGCAGGGCCGAGCGCCATGCCAGGGCGAGTGCGGCCTCGGCCAGGCCGAGGAGGACGAGCCAGAGGCCGAGCAGCCGGGTCAGGACCCGGGCCGACTCGGCCGGGAGGGCCAGCACGACGATGCCGGCGGCGATGCCGAGGGCGGCGACCGCGGCGACCGCGCCGCGGTACGGAAGGTCCTCGGCGGCGAGGGCGCCGTACAGCGTGACGATCCCGGAGACCAGCCAGACGGCGCCCACGACGAGGGAGAGCGCGGCGACCGTCTGGAGCGGATGGCGCAGGCACAGCACCCCGCCCAGGACGAACAGGACGGCCACGAGCAGCCCCGGAAGCCGTTCGCCCGCGTTCCGGCGGCCGAAGACCATGACGAAGCGGAAGACCCCGGTCGCGAGCAGGTACAGGCCGATCAGCACGCCCAGGACGTGGAGGGTCGCGTCCGGCCAGACCAGGGCCGTGACGCCGGGCACCAGCGTCACGACCGCCGCGGCGAGGAACCAGGTCCAGGAGCCGCCCAGCCGCGCCAGCAGATCCGCCGGACCGGCCGCGGGGGCGGTCCCGAAGGGAGAGGTCATCTCTTCTCCTCCCGGCCGGGGACACCGGATCTCGTGTCCCTCATGTGCCTATTGACCGTATCGCGCGGTATGTGGGGTGTCTCCCGCAGAACCGTCCACAGGGCTGACCGAGGGGCCGGCTGCGGGGCCGATTGTGGGACCGGCCACAGGGTCGGCCCCGGGACCGGCCCCGGGACCACGCCGCTCCGGGGCCACCGCCGGGAAGGACTACGCTGGGGGCGTTCGACCTCGTCATTTCGTCACGCGGAGCACCTTTTGAGCGAGCAGGCACGACGCCGTCCCCCCAAGCCCTACCGGAAGCCGAAGAAGGACCCGGTCCGGATGCTCGCCTTCGAGGCGCTCAGGGCGGTCGACGAGCGGGACGCCTACGCGAACCTGGTGCTGCCGCCGCTGCTGCGGAAGGCCCGCGAGGGCGGGGACTTCGACGGCCGGGACGCGGCCCTCGCGACCGAGCTGGTCTACGGGACGCTGCGCCGCCAGGGCACGTACGACGCGATCATCTCCGCCTGTGTCGACCGCCCGCTGCGCGAGGTCGACCCGCCCGTGCTCGACGTGCTCGCGCTCGGCGCGCACCAGCTCCTCGGGACCCGGATCCCCACCCACGCCGCCGTCTCCGCCAGCGTCGAACTGGCGCGGGTGGTGCTCGGCGACGGGCGGGCCAAGTTCGTGAACGCCGTGCTGCGCAAGATCGCACGGCAGGACCTGGACGCCTGGGTGGCGCAGGTCGCCCCGCCGTACGACGAGGACCCCGAGGACCACCTCGCCGTCGTCCACTCGCACCCCCGCTGGGTCGTCTCGGCCCTCTGGGACTCGCTCGGCGGCGGCCGCGCCGGGATCGAGGACCTCTTGGAGGCGGACAACGAGCGCCCCGAGGTCACCCTCGTCGCCCGTCCCGGCCGCTCCACCACCGAGGAGCTCGCCGCGGCCGTCGAGACCCTGCCGGGCCGCTGGTCCCCGTACGCCCTGCGGATGGCGGAGGGCGGTGAGCCCGGCGCCATCGAGGCGGTCAAGGAGGACCGGGCCGGCGTCCAGGACGAGGGCAGCCAGCTCGTCGCCCTCGCCCTCGCGAACGCCCCCCTCGACGGCTCCGACGCCCGCTGGCTCGACGGCTGCGCGGGCCCCGGCGGCAAGGCCGCGCTCCTCGCCGCGCTCGCCTCCGAGCGGGGCGCCGCGCTCCTCGCCTCCGAGAAGCAGCCGCACCGCGCCCGCCTGGTCGAGCGCGCCCTCGCCGGCAACCCCGGCCCGTACCAGGTGATCGCCGCCGACGGCACCCGCCCGCCGTGGCGCCCCGGCTCCTTCGACCGGGTCCTGGTGGACGTGCCGTGCTCGGGCCTCGGCGCCCTGCGCCGCCGCCCCGAGGCCCGCTGGCGCCGCCGCCCCGACGACCTGGACGGCTTCGCCCCGCTCCAGCGCGGGCTGCTCACCGAGGCGCTGCGCGCGGTGCGCGTCGGCGGCGTCGTCGGGTACGCGACCTGCTCGCCGCACCTGGCCGAGACCCGGATCGTCGTCGACGACGTCCTGAAGAAGACCGGCGGCGCCGAGCTGATCGACGCCCGCCCGCTGCTGCCCGGCGTCCCCGCGCTCGGCGAAGGCCCGGACGTCCAGCTCTGGCCGCATCTGCACGGTACGGACGCCATGTACCTGGCGCTGCTGCGCCGGACCGCCTGACCCCGGACCGCTCCACCCTTCGATCATCCGACCGCAATATCCCGGTCTGTACAGGTCCCGGGCTCGTCGTTTCGTACCGAACCTGGTCCGGACCTGAATCGAAACCGCCCAGCGGCAAAGAAGTGCCCAAGAACGTGGGAGGCTTGGCGCATGGCGCAGATCAACCCCAGCATCCTGTCCGCGGACTTCGCCCGGCTCGCCGAGGAGGCGAAGGCGGTCGAGGGTGCCGACTGGCTGCACGTCGACGTGATGGACAACCACTTCGTCCCCAACCTGACGCTGGGCGTGCCGATCGTGGAGTCCCTCGCCCGCGCGACGGACACCCCGCTCGACTGCCACCTGATGATCGAGGACCCCGACCGCTGGGCCCCGCAGTACGTGGAGGCCGGCGCCGGTTCGGTGACCTTCCACGTCGAGGCCGCCGCCGCCCCCGTGCGGCTCGCGCGGGAGATCCGGGCCAAGGGCGCCCGCGCCTCGATGGCGCTCAAGCCGGCCACCCCCATCGAGCCCTACGAGGACCTGCTCCCCGAGCTCGACATGCTGCTGATCATGACCGTCGAGCCGGGCTTCGGCGGCCAGGCCTTCCTCGACATCATGCTGCCCAAGATCCGCCGCACCCGTGAGCTGATCTCCAAGCACGGCCTGGAGCTGTGGCTCCAGGTCGACGGCGGGGTCGCGGAGTCCACGATCGAGCGGTGCGCCGAGGCCGGCGCCGACGTCTTCGTCGCGGGCTCCGCGGTGTACGGAGCGGCCGATCCGGCGGCCGCCGTCGCCGCGCTGCGGACCCGCGCGGAGACCGCGACGGCCTCCGCCGCGTGGGCGTGTGGCCACTGAGCCTCCGGCGGATGAACGCGGTCCGTCGGGCCGCCGACAGGACTGATCAAGGCCCGTCGTTTCTGACAGGATGAACGGCGAGCAGGAGTGTGAACGACCTCGTCACGTGAACGGCGTGACGGGGGCAAGCGGTACGTGAACAGCAGTGAGGAGATCGCGGTGGCGGGTATGTCGGCGGGACGGTCAGCCCTGCGGATGGGCCCCGCGGAGCTGGTGCAGGCGGCGGCCATGGCCCGCCGCTTCTACCTGGAGGGCAAGTCCAAGATCCAGATCGCCGAGGAGTTCGGCGTGAGCCGCTTCAAGGTTGCCCGGGTCCTGGAGACCGCCCTGGAGCGCGACCTCGTACGGATCGAGATCCGCGTGCCGGCCGAGCTGGACGCCGAGCGCTCCGACGCGCTCCGCGCCCGCTACGGGCTCCGCCACGCCGTCGTCGTCGAGTCCCCGGCGGAGGGCGAGGACGAGTCGCCCGACCCGGAGAACCTCGGCGAGGTCGCCGCCGACCTGCTCGGCGAGCTGGTCACCGAGGGCGACGTCCTCGGCCTGGCCTGGGGCCGCTCCACCATCCACATGGCGGCCGCGCTCGACCGGCTGCCGCCCTGCACGGTCGTCCAGCTCACCGGCGTGTACGACGCCGGGACCGCCGAGCGCGGCTCCGTCGAGGCCGTGCGCCGGGCCGCCCAGGTCTCCGGCGGCGAGGCCCACCCCATCTACGCCCCCATGCTGCTGCCCGACCCGGCGACGGCCGCCGCCCTGCGCAGCCAGACCGGCATCGCGCGCGCCTTCGAGTACTTCGACAAGGTGACCGTCGCCTGCGTCTCCATCGGATCCTGGGAGCCGGGCATCTCCACCGTCCACGACATGCTCTCGGACGAGGAGCGCGCCCACTACGCCTCGCTCGGCGTCGCCGCCGAGATGTCCGCGCACCTCTTCGACGCCGAGGGGCGCCGGGTCGGCCGCGACCTGGGCGAGCGCTGCATCACCGTCGAGGCGGACCGGCTGCGCCGGATCCCCGAGGTCGTCGCCATCGCCGGCGGCCAGCGCAAGGCGGCGGCGATCGGCGCGGTGCTCCGCTCCGGGCTCGTCACCAGCCTGGTGACCGACCGCGCCGCGGCGGACTACCTGCTCACCGAGTCCAGGCCGGGCACCCACCCGGCGCTCGACCGCACGGACCCCGACGGAAGCTGAACCACGGGTGTTCCCGGGGGCCGGAGCCGTTCCGCGACGCTATGTTCGGGACATGCTGCTCCGGCCCCCGCGCGTGCTCCTCGCGCTCGTCCTCGCCGTCCTCCTGGGCGGCTTCCTCGCCGGGTGCTCCTCGGCGACCGGAGGCGCGGGGACCGCCGCCCCGACCCGTACGGCCACGGCCGCACCGCCCACCGGCGCCTCCGGGCTGCCCACCGTGCGGGCCGCCGACCTGCCGCCCGAGGCGCGCCGGACGCTCGACCTCGTCGCGCGCGGCGGGCCCTACCCGTACGCCAAGGACGGCGCCGTCTTCTCCAACTTCGAGAAGGTCCTGCCCCGCCGCGAGCGCGGCTACTACCGCGAGTACACCGTGAGGACCCCCGGCGAACGCGACCGGGGCGCGCGCCGCCTCGTCACCGGGCGGAACGGCGAGACGTACTACACCGACGACCACTACGAGACCTTCCGGGAGGTGGTCACGGATGAGGCTTGACGACCCCGTCGTCCTCGACCTGACCGGCGTCGACGACAAGGCCGCCCTCATGGACCGGTGCGCCGAGGCCCTCGCGCTGCCGGACTGGTTCGGCCGCAACTGGGACGCCCTCGCCGACTGCCTCACCGACCTGCCCCGGCCGGTCGTCCTCGTCGTCACCGGCTGGCGGGGGTACGCCGAGGCCCGGCCGCGCGAGTGGCGGACCGCCCGGGAGGTCTTCGCCACGGCGGCCGACGAGAGCCCCACCCGCCTCTCCGTCCTCCTCTCCCTGGGCGGGACCTTCGGAGGATCCTCCTAACCTCCTGTCGCGAGCCTCGGAGGATCGGCCCGGGACTGGTATGCGTACACCCGTGGGACAATGAACTACGTGCTTTTTCCCCTGGCTGAAATGCCTAGGGGCCGATCCGAACGACTGGGATGTCAGCACGTGCGTTTCCTCAATGACGTCAAGCCGCCCTACGACCTGACGTACGACGATGTGTTCATGGTGCCGAGCCGCTCGGCCGTCGGCTCCCGCCAGGCCGTGGACCTCTCCTCGCCCGACGGCACCGGGACGACGATCCCGCTCGTCGTGGCCAACATGACCGCCATCGCCGGCCGCCGGATGGCCGAGACCGTCGCCCGCCGCGGCGGCCTGGTCGTCATCCCGCAGGACATCCCGATCGAGGTCGTCACCGACGTGATCTCGTGGGTGAAGAGCCGCCACCACGTCCTCGACACCCCGATCGTCCTGGAGCCGCACCAGACCGTCGCCGACGCGCTCGCCCTGCTGCCCAAGCGCGCCCACGACGCCGGCGTCGTCGTCGACGAGGACCGGCGCCCGGTGGGCGTCGTCACCGACGCCGACCTCTCCGGCGTGGACCGCTTCACGCAGCTCTCCGAGGTCATGTCCAAGGACCTGCTCCTCCTGGACGCGGACATCGACCCGCGCGAGGCCTTCAACACCCTCGACGCCGCCAACCGGCGCTACGCACCCGCCGTCGACGCGGACGGCCGGCTGGTCGGCATCCTGACCCGCAAGGGCGCCCTGCGCGCCACCCTCTACACCCCGGCCGTCGACAAGAACGGCGGGCTGCGCATCGCCGCCGCCGTCGGCATCAACGGCGACGTGGCGGGCAAGGCCAAGCTGCTGCTCGACGCGGGCGTCGACACGCTCGTCATCGACACCGCGCACGGGCACCAGGAGTCGATGATCTCCGCCGTCCGGACCGTCCGGGCGCTCGACCCGCAGGTCCCGATCGTCGCGGGCAACATCGTCGCCGCCGAGGGCGTCAAGGACCTGATCGAGGCGGGCGCCGACATCATCAAGGTCGGCGTCGGCCCCGGCGCCATGTGCACCACCCGCATGATGACCGGCGTCGGCCGCCCGCAGTTCTCGGCCGTCCTGGAGTGCGCCGCCGAGGCCAAGAAGTACGGCAAGCACGTCTGGGCCGACGGCGGTGTCCGTCACCCGCGCGACGTCGCCATGGCGCTCGCCGCCGGCGCCTCCAACGTGATGGTCGGCTCCTGGTTCGCCGGCACCTACGAGTCGCCGGGCGACCTCCAGCAGGACGCCAAGGGGCGCTTCTACAAGGAGTCCTTCGGCATGGCCTCGGCCCGCGCCGTCAAGAACCGCACCTCCGACGAGTCCGCCTACGACCGCGCCCGCAAGGCGCTGTTCGAGGAGGGCATCTCCACCTCCCGCATGTTCCTCGACCCGCAGCGTCCGGGCGTCGAGGACCTGATCGACTCGATCATCGCGGGCGTCCGCTCCTCCTGCACCTACGCCGGTGCCGGCTCGCTCGCCGAGTTCGAGGAGAAGGCCGTGGTCGGCATCCAGTCCGCCGCCGGCTACGCCGAGGGCAAGCCGCTGCACGCCAGCTGGAGCTAGCTCCTCCGCACGCACGAAGGCCGTGGGCCCCCGGGACGCCGTTCCCGGGGGCCCACGGCCGTCTCGTGCGCTTTACGCCGCTGAAGGGACGCCCGGGACCCCGCTCAGGGCCTCCGCCACCGCCGCCGCGATCCGGGCGTGCCCCCGGTCGTTCGGGTGCAGGCCGTCCGCCAGGTGCTCCGGACCGAGCAGCGGACCGCCGGACAGGACGAGGAGGTGCTCGTCGCCGTCGGCCGCCAGGTCCCGGCCCGCCCGCTCCATGGCCCGGCGCAGCTCCGTGAGGGTCGTGCCGAGGGCGTTGCGGGTGTGCTCGGCCTCCGGGCGCAGGACGGGCGAGACGATCAGCAGCGGGGTCTCGGGATGGCCCTTGCGGACGAGCCCGACGAAGGCGCGCACGGTCTCGTACAGCCAGTCGGCCGTCGCGGGCGCCTTGGACCAGCAGTTGGTGCCGAAGGCCAGGGTGATCAGCTCGCCCGGGAGCCGCGCCAGGTGCTCGGCGAGGGGCAGTTCGCCGCGCGCCGCGCCCGCGTACCCCAGGTTGACCGGGTCGAGGCCCAGGCGGCGGCCCGCCGTGGCGGGCCAGGAGCGGGCCGGACGGGTCGACCACCAGCCCTCGGTGATCGAGTCGCCGTGGACGAGCCAGCGGGGCCGTACGGGAGCGGGGGAGAGGGCGCCGCCGACGGCCCGCAGGGCGAGCGGCACGGGCGCCTGGCCCTCCGGCAGGTACACGCTGAAGACGCCGCCGCCCGGGGGCAGCGGGAGCTTCACGACGGCCTCGGCCGCCGGGGCGACACAGGTCTCCCCGACGAACCGCGCCCCGCTCCACAGCGCGAAGCAGTGGCGCAGGTCCCGCAGCGGGTCGTCCGGATCCGGCACGGCCGCCCGGTAGCGCAGCTCCACCGCGCGCGTGCCGGGCGCCGCCGTGAACTCGATCCGCACCCCGATGGGCAGCTCGGCCCGCGCCGCCACGTCCCAGGGCAGCCGCGCCAGGTCGTCCGGATCGGCCCGCACGGGCCGTTTGCCGTCCAGCCAGGCCGTACCGCGCAGAAACGCTTCCGGGTCGAGCCAGTCCACCGGGCCTCCGATCGTCGGGCCGCCGGGCCCCGCGGAACGGGTCGTCCGGCACGTACGGCCCATGTGTGCGTGGATCGCTGCATGCCCCCGATGTACTGATTCATGCGGGGGCGCGCAATGTTTCCCCCGTCCGTGCCGTAAGTGCGCAATGATCATCCGTCATTGCGCAACAACCCTGCATTACGAGTGCGAACCCTCGCCCCTTAGGCTCGTGCCTCGTACCAGGAGTGGCGGCGACCGCCTGCTCGGCGGTTCCGTCCCCCGTGGGCCTGCTCCGGCATGCCCGCACACCGCCGCGGTCCCCGCTCCGCCCCCACAGGCAGCGATAAGGAGCCTCCGCAGTGCTGGACCACGGCGCAGCCCCACCGGTCGACGACACGGCCGTCCCCAAGCCCTCCGCTCTCCGTGCCCTCGGCCGTCGCAAGCCGGTGGAAGCCCTGGTCGCGGAGGGTGGGCAGGGCGAGGGTGGCAGCCTCCGCCGCTCCCTCTCGATGTGGCAGCTGACCATGATCAGCATCGGCGCCACGCTCGGCACGGGCATCTTCGTCGTCCTCGGCGACGCCGTCCCGGAGGCCGGCCCCGCGGTGACCCTGGCCTTCGTCATCGCCGGCCTCGCGGCCCTCTTCTCCGCCCTCTCGTACGCCGAGCTGGCCGGCTCCATACCGGTCGCGGGCTCCTCGTACTCGTACGCGTACGCAACGATGGGTGAACTCGTCGCCTGGGTCTGTGGCTGGTGCCTGGTCCTGGAGTACGGCGTCTCGGTCGCCGCCGTGGCCGTCGGCTGGGGCGAGTACCTCAACGAGCTGCTCGACGGGACCATCGGGGTCACCCTCCCCGCGGCGGTCTCCTCCGCGCCCGGCGAGGGCGGCTTCATCAACCTGCCGGGTCTGATCGTCGTCCTGCTCGCGATGGTCTTCCTGCTCGGCGGCGCCCGCGAGTCCGCCGTCGTCAACACGATCATGGTGTTCGTGAAGATCGCCGCGCTCGTGCTCTTCTGCGCCATCGGCTTCATGGGCTTCAAGTCCGGCAACTACGCCGACTTCATGCCGCTCGGCATGGCCGGCGTCGGCGCCGCCGGGGCCACCCTCTTCTTCTCGTACATCGGCTTCGACGCCGCCTCCACCGCCGGTGAGGAGGCGAAGAACCCGAAGCGCGACCTCCCCCGCGCGATCATGCTCTCGCTGCTCATCGTCACCGTCCTCTACGTCCTGGTCGCGGCCGTCGCCGTCGGCGCGTGGAACTGGAAGGACTTCGAGGGCTCCGAGGCCACGCTCGCCGCGATCATGAACGACGTCAGCGGCCAGAAGTTCTGGGGCACCCTGCTCGCCGCCGGCGCCGTCATCTCGATCGCCAGCGTCGTGCTCACCGTGCTCTACGGCCAGACCCGGGTGCTCTTCGCGATGTCCCGCGACGGCCTCGTTCCCAAGGTCTTCGGCAAGGTCAACGCCAAGACCGGCACCCCCCGCGTCAACACCGTCATCGTGTCGCTGTTCTGCGGCGCCCTGGCCTCCGTCATCCCGCTGGGCAAGCTCGTCGACGCCACCAGCATCGGCACCCTGTTCGCCTTCGGTCTGGTCAACATCGCGGTGATCGTGCTCCGCAAGACCCGCCCGACGATGGACCGCACCTTCCGCGTGTCGCTCGGCTGGACCTTCCCGATCCTCGGCTTCGCCGCCTGTGCGTACCTCATGTACAACCTGGACGCGATCACCTGGGCCGTCTTCGGTTGCTGGATGGCCGCCGGGCTCGTGTTCTACTTCCTGTACGGCATGCGCCGCTCCCGCCTGGCCACCGCAGCGCCCTCAGCAGAGAAGTGATCCACCCGTAGTGCGACTCAACGACCTCGACGAACGCATCGTCCACGCCCTCGCGGAGGACGCCCGCCGCTCGTACGCCGACATCGGCTCGCTCGTCGGCCTCTCCGCGCCCGCCGTGAAGCGGCGCGTGGACCGGCTCCGGGCCGAGGGCGCCATCACCGGCTTCACCGTACGGGTGGACCCGGCGGCGCTCGGCTGGGAGACCGAGGGGTTCGTCGAGATCTACTGTCGCCACAACACCTCGCCGGACGACATCCGGCGGGGTCTGGAGCGGTACCCCGAGGTGGTGTCCGCGTCGACCGTCACCGGTGACGCGGACGCCGTCGTCCAGGTCTTCGCCTCGGACATGCGCCACTTCGAGCGCGTCCTGGAGCGGATCGCGGGCGAGCCCTTCGTGGAGCGCACCAAGTCCGTCCTGGTGCTCTCGCCGCTGCTGCGGCGCTTCTCCTCCGGCTCGCCCGCGTGACCGCGGCTACTCCGTCGGGTACTCGAGCTTCCAGGGCAGCACCCTGAAGTCGCCGGTGCCGGCCTTCACCTTCTCGAAGGGGGCCGCGCTCATGCACGGCGGCAGCTCCTGGTAGTCCCCCTTCGTGATCCAGCTGTAGCCCAGGCGGTCGCGCCGCCCGTCGTCGTGCACCGAGACCCCGACCCGCTTGTTCCGGAAGCCGTCCACGTCGGTCTCGATCACCACGCCCGTCACCACGGCCACCGGACCGCCGGTGGTGAGGCAGTCGACCTTCGCCACCGCGTAGCCCCCCTCGCCGTCCTTGTAGTGGCTGAACCGGAAGGTGCCGGTCGCGGCCTGCGGGTCCTTGTTGTCCTTCGCCGCCAGGTGCGCGTCGAAGGAGAACGTGATGTCGTCCCCGGCCGGCCGGTACAGCTTGGCCGTGCCGGTCAGCGTGGCCGCCTCCCGCTCGCCGTGCCGGGCGGCGGAGCCCCCGCCGTCCGCCGAGGCGACGGCGGACCCCGCGGCCCCCGCCGTGATCAGGAGGGCGGCGGCCAGGGCGGCGAATTTCGTACGACGGTTCATGGGTGGTTCCGTTCCTTTCGGCTGGTCACCGGCCGGTCGACCGGACGCCCACCACTCTTCCGCGCGGACCGCGCCGGGACGTCGCGCCGTGGAACGGTCCTCGACTCCGCCGCGCGGCGGGGGAGCCGTACGACCACGGGCGGGAGCCGTACGACTCCGGTGGGAGTCCTGCGCAACGAATCGCCGTCGGGGGCGAGGATCGCGCAACGGTTCGACGGTCGGTCCGCAACGCTCCCGCCTTGTCCCGGCCGAGTCCGGAACCGTACCGTTTTTGACGTCTTCCCCCTGTACTCCGGACCCCCCGAGGATCGCCATGCCCGCGCTGCGCACCGCCCTGCTCCAGAGCTCCGGCGAGCTCGGTGACGTGGCCGCCAACCTCAAGATCCTCGACGAGGCCGCCGCCCGGGCCGCCGCCGCCGGAGCGGGCCTGCTGCTCGCCCCCGAGCTGTTCCTGACCGGCTACGCCATCGGCGCCGACATGGCCCGTCTGGCCGAACCGGCCGACGGCCCCTCCGCCCGCGCCGTCGCGGCCGTCGCCGTCCGCCACGGCCTGGCCGTCGGCTACGGCTACCCGGAGCGCAACACCGAGGAGCACGGCGTCCTCCACAACTCCGTGCGGCTCATCGGCGCCGACGGCGTCCCGCTCGCGAACTACCGCAAGACCCACCTCTACGGCGCCTTCGAGAACCAGTGGTTCACGCCCGGCGACGACGGCGTCGTCCAGGCCGAGGTCGGCGGCCTCACCGTCGGCCTGATGATCTGCTACGACGTCGAGTTCCCCGAGAACGTACGGGCGCAGGCCCTGGCCGGCACGGACCTCCTCCTCGTGCCGACCGCGCTCATGCACCCGGCCGAGGTCGTCGCCGAGTCCGTCGTCCCCGTGCGCGCCTTCGAGAGCCAGCTCTACATCGCGTACGCCAACCGGACCGGCCCCGAGGGCGACTTCGAGTTCGTCGGGCTCTCCGCGCTCGCCGCCCCCGACGGCACCGCCCGGGCCCGCGCAGGACGCGGCGAGGACCTGATCGTCGGCGACGTCGACCCCGCCTTCCTGGCGGCCTCCCGCGAGCTGAACCCCTACCTCCGCGACCGGCGCCCGGACCTCTACGGCCCCCTGGTCTGAGCCCCCTCCGCCTTCCCGCCCCACCCTTCTTCTCCCGTGCAAGGAGTCCGTACCCCATGACGTCCACGGTGCCCAACGCCGTCCAGCACACCGACGCGCAGCCGCCGATCACCATGTTCGGTCCGGACTTCCCGTACGCCTACGACGACTTCCTGGCCCACCCGGCCGGGCTCGGCCAGATACCGGCGACCGAGCACGGCACCGAGGTCGCGGTCATCGGCGGCGGCCTGTCCGGGATCATCGCCGCGTACGAGCTGATGAAGATGGGCCTCAAGCCCGTCGTCTACGAGGCCGACAAGATCGGCGGCCGGCTGCGGACCGTCGGCTTCGAGGGCTGCGACGACTCGCTGACCGCCGAGATGGGCGCCATGCGCTTCCCGCCCTCCTCGACCGCGCTCCAGCACTACATCGACCTGGTCGGCCTGGAGACCACGCCCTTCCCGAACCCGCTCTCCCCGGCCACCCCCTCGACCGTGGTCGACCTCAAGGGCGAGTCGCACTACGCCGAGACCATCGACGACCTGCCGCAGGTCTACCGCGACGTCGCCGCCGCCTGGGGCAAGTGCCTCGAAGAGGGCGCCGACTTCTCCGACATGAACACCGCCATGCGCGAGCGCGACGTCCCGCGCATCCGCGAGATCTGGGCGCAGCTCGTCGAGAAGCTCGACAACCAGACCTTCTACGGCTTCCTCTGCGAGTCCGAGGCCTTCAAGTCCTTCCGGCACCGCGAGATCTTCGGCCAGGTCGGCTTCGGCACCGGCGGCTGGGACACCGACTTCCCCAACTCCATCCTGGAGATCCTCCGCGTCGTCTACACCGAGGCCGACGACCACCACCGCGGCATCGTCGGCGGCTCGCAGCAGCTCCCGCTGCGCCTGTGGGAGCGCGAGCCGGCGAAGATCGTGCACTGGGCGCAGGGCACCTCGCTCGCCTCCCTGCACGGCGGCGACCCGAAGCCGGCCGTGACCCGGCTGAACCGGACCGCCGGCAACCGGATCACGGTCACCGACGCCTCCGGCGACATCCGCACCTACCGGGCGGCGGTCTTCACCGCCCAGTCCTGGATGCTGCTCTCCAAGATCGCCTGCGACGACTCGCTCTTCCCGATCGACCACTGGACGGCGATCGAGCGCACCCACTACATGGAGAGCTCGAAGCTCTTCGTGCCCGTGGACCGGCCGTTCTGGCTGGACAAGGACGAGGACACCGGGCGGGACGTCATGTCGATGACGCTCACCGACCGGATGACCCGCGGCACGTACCTCCTGGACGACGGCCCGGACAGGCCGGCCACCATCTGCCTCTCGTACACCTGGTGCGACGACAGCCTGAAGTGGCTGCCGCTGTCCGCGAACGAGCGGATGGAGGTCATGCTGAAGTCGCTCGGCGAGATCTACCCGAAGGTCGACATCCGGAAGCACATCATCGGCAACCCGGTGACTGTCTCCTGGGAGAACGAGCCCTACTTCATGGGCGCCTTCAAGGCGAACCTGCCGGGCCACTACCGCTACCAGCGGCGCCTGTTCACCCACTTCATGCAGGACCGGCTGCCCGAGGACAAGCGGGGCATCTTCCTCGCGGGCGACGACATCTCCTGGACGGCCGGCTGGGCCGAGGGCGCGGTGCAGACGGCGCTCAACGCGGTCTGGGGCGTGATGCACCACCTCGGCGGCTCCACCGACGGCACCAACCCGGGTCCGGGCGACGTCTACGACGAGATCGCCCCGGTCGAGCTGCCGGAGGACTGACCCCCGGTACCGCGTCAGGGCCTGGTCAGGGGCGTGAGCAGCATCCGCCCCACCAGGCCCACCGACCGGTCCAGGCGTTCGGTGAACTCCCCGGCCAGCTCGGGGAGCCCGCGCAGCTGCCAGAGCGAGCGGGCCGCCAGCCAGGCCCCGTCCCTGGCCCGGTCCAGGGACCAGCAGCCGAGCAGATGGGTGAGCGGGTCCGCGAGCTCCAGGAGGTCCGGGCCCGGCATCAGCTCCTCCCGGATGCGCTCCTCCAGGAGGACGAGGACGTCCCCGACCCGGTCGAACTCGTCCTCCAGGTCGGCCGGCCCGCACTCCAGGTCCCGGCAGGCGTCCACGACGGCGAGCGCCAGGTCGTGGCCGATGTGCGCGTTGATCCCGGCGAGCGCGAACTGCAGCGGGCGCACGCCGGGATGGCGCCGGTAGTGGAAGAGGGGCCGCCAGCAGGCGGGCGCGGGGCCCCCGCCGACGAGGGAGTCGACCGCCGTGAGGTACCGCTCGGCGAACCGCACGTCGAGCGTGGCGGCGGCCCGCCGGTCCTCGAAGGCGCCCGCCTCGATGGCGTGGCCGATCTCCTCCGTGACGGTCAGGTAGACCCGGTTGAAGACGGCGACCCCGTCCGCCGGGTGCCAGGCCGTGCGGAGCGCCCGCATCCGGTCCACCACGGGGTCGACCGCGACGAAGGGTCCGATGTGCTGCCCGAGCTGCTGGGTCTGCGCCATGGGGGCAGGCTCCCAGCCGCCGGGCCCGCGGGGGAGCCTTCCGGGCCCGGCTTCCCCAGAACGGGCGAATCCCTCAGCTCTTCGCCCCGCCGTCCGTCCCGCTCTCGTACGAGCTGGTGCCGGAGTCCAGGAGCGGTTCCTGCTCCTTGAGGTGGGCCGGGGCGAAGGCCCGCAACACGTGGTAGCCGGTGATGACGACGATCGTGCCGAGCGCGATGCCGCCCAGCTCGAAGGTGTCGGTGAAGGTCAGCTTCACGCCGCCGACGCCGATGATGATGCCGGCGGCGGCCGGGACCAGGTTGAGCGGGTTGCGCAGGTCGACCCCGGCGTTGATCCAGATCTGGGCGCCGAGCAGGCCGATCATGCCGTACAGGATGACGGTGATGCCGCCGAGGACGCCGCCGGGGATGGCGGCGACGACCGCGCCGAACTTCGGGCAGAGGCCGAAGAGCAGCGCGAAGCCGGCCGCGGCCCAGTAGGCGGCGGTCGAGTAGACGCGGGTGGCGGCCATGACGCCGATGTTCTCGGAGTACGTGGTGTTCGGCGGGCCGCCCACGGCGGTCGACAGCATCGAGGCGGCGCCGTCGGCGGCGATCGCGGTGCCGAGCTTGTCGTCCAGGTTGTCCCCGGTCATCTCGCCGACGGCCTTCACGTGCCCGGCGTTCTCGGCGATCAGGGCGATGACCACGGGCAGCGCGACCAGGATCGCCGACCACTCGAAGCTGGGACCGTGGAAGGAGGGCAGACCGATCCAGTCGGCTTTCGAGACGCCGGAGAGGTCGAGCCGCCAGTGGTCGGTGACCTGGCCGGACGGCGCCATGGAGTGGATCCTGCCGAAGACCAGGTCGAGCACCCAGGACAGGGCGTAGCCGAAGACCAGGCCCAGGAAGATCGCGATCCGGGACCAGAAACCGCGCAGGCAGACCACGGCCAGACCGGTGAACAGCATCACCAGGAGGGCGGTCCACTGGTCCTGAGGCCAGTACGTGGCCGCGGTGACCGGGGCCAGGTTGAAGCCGATCAGCATGACGACGGCGCCGGTCACGATCGGCGGCATCGCCGCGTGGATGATCCGCGCGCCGAACCTCCGCACCGCGAGGCCCGCGAGGAAGAGCACGGCGCCGACGACCAGGACCGCGCCGGTCACGGTGGCGCTGGTGCCGCCGGAGGCCCGGATGGCGGCGGCGACGCCGACGAAGGAGAGCGAGCAGCCCAGGTAGGACGGGACCGTGCCCCGGGTCGCCAGGAGGAAGATCGCGGTCGCGACGCCGGACATCATGATCGCGAGGTTCGGGTCCAGGCCCATGAGCACCGGGGCGACGAAGGACGCGCCGAACATCGCGACCACGTGCTGCGCGCCGAGTCCGACGGTCCGGGGCCAGGAGAGCCGCTCGTCCGGGCGGACGACGGCCCCCGGAGCGGGTGTTCTCCCGTCCCCGTGCAGGGTCCAGCGCACGCCGAGGTTCATGAGGTCGCTCCCGTTCTCCGGTTCCGGCGGTCGCGTCGTGACCGCAAAAGATCAGCCACATGGTATGCGCGGCCACCGGCCGGGGACGCCCGGGAGGACGGCGCCCCGGCCGGCGGCCGCCGCTAGGCGGCCGGGCCCCCGCTCCCGGCGCGGACGCCGTCGGCCGGGGCGGCCGCCGGGGTCTTCCGGTCGGCGCTCCGGAGCACGCCCGCGCCCACCACCAGACCGAACGCCAGCAGCGTGACCAGGCCGAAGGAGAAGACGAGCGAGGTCGCGTCGGCGATGCCGCCGATCGCGGAGGGGGCGATGAGGCCCGAGGTGTATGTGATGGTGGCGACGCCCGCGATGGCCTGGCTGGGGTTCGGGCCGCTGCGCCCGGCCGCCGCGAAGGCGAGCGGGACGACGACCGCGACCCCGAGCCCGATGAGACCGAATCCGGCCAGGGCGACGGCGGCGTGCGGGGCGAGGACCACCATGAGCCCGCCGAGGGTGGCGACGGCGCCCCCGACCCGTACCGTGCGGACCGCGCCGAAGCGGTCCACGACCCGGTCGCCGACCAGCCGGGCCACGGCCATCGTCAGGGCGAAGGCGGTCGTCGAGGCGGCCGCGAGCCCGGCCGAGGTGCCCAGCTCGTCCCGGAGGTAGACGGCCGACCAGTCGAGGCTGGCGCCCTCCGCGAACACCCCGCAGAAGCCGATGGCGCCGATGACGAGCGCGGACTTCGGCGGCAGCGAGAAGCGCGGCGGCGCCTCCTCCTCGGGGGCGCTGCGCACGTCGAGGACGCCCTGGCAGAAGACCAGGCCGAGCGCGGTGAGGACGAGGGCCGCGATCAGGTGGTGGATCCGGGCGTCGGCGCCGAGGTGGGCGGCGACCGTGCCGGCGGCGGAGCCGATCAGGGCGCCCACGCTCCACATGCCGTGCAGGCTCGACATGATGGAGCGGCCGAGCAGGGTCTCGGTCTCGACGCCCAGCGCGTTCATCGCCACGTCGGACATGCCGGCGGTCGCGCCGTACACGAAGAGCGCGCCGCACAGCCCCCAGACGTTCGGGGCGAGCGAGGGCAGGATCAGGGAGAGCGTCCACAGGGCGAGCAGGCCGCGCAGCGCGGTGCGGGCGCCGAAGCGGTGGGAGACCGACCCGGCGAGCGGCATCGCGAGCGAGGCGCCGAGCGCGGGGAAGGCGAGCGCGAGGCCGAGCTGTCCGGCGCTGACGCCCGCGTGCTCCTGGATCCAGGGGATGCGGGTGGCGAAGCTGCCGGTCACCGCGCCGTGGACGCAGAAGACGGCGGCGACGGCGAAGCGCGCCCGCCGCAGGCGTTCGGTACTGGTGACGGTCTCCGCCGCCATGGGCCCTCCCGGTGTCGTGGTGCGCCGCCGTGGTGGCGTGCCGCTGTCGTGTCCGTACGGCTGTGGTGTCCGTGCCGCCGTCGTGGTGCACCGCTTGTCGTCGTGCACCGCTTGTCGTGGCGCACCGCTGTCGTGGTGCGTCGCGTAAACTATCAGGAACCCTGCCTGATAAATAGTCTCCGGGGAGGAACCCCTCCCCGGGAACGTCTGAGAGGATCGCCGCATGGCCGCATCCCCGAGCACCGCGCGGGCCATCAACGACCGGCTCGCCCTGCGACTGCTCCAGGACGAGGGCCCGTTGACGGCCGCTCAGCTCAAGACGCTCACCGGACTCTCCCGCCCCACCGTCGCCGACCTCGTCGAGCGGCTCCGGGGCTCCGGGCTCGTCCACGTCGTCGGCGAGGCCGGTGCCGAGCGCCGGGGCCCCAACGCCAAGCTGTACGGGATCGTCGCCGGCCGCGCCCACCTCGCCGCCCTCGACGTGCGCACCCGCTCCGTCTCCGTCACCGTCGCCGACCTGCTCGGCACCACGCTGGCCGAGGCCTCCGCGCCCGTCGGGGACGACGGCGGCACCGGACCGGCCGTGGAGAAGGCCGTCGCCCTCCTGGAGCGCACGGTGAAGGAGGCCGGCGTCGACGCGCCGCACAGCGTCGCGGTCGGCGCCCCCGGACTCATCGAGCCGGTCACCGGCGAGCTGCGCGACTCCACGGGGCTGCCCGCCTGGCACCGGCGGCTCGTCGCCGTCCTCCAGGAGCGGCTCCCCGCGCGCGTGCTCGTCGAGAACGAGACCAACCTCGGCGCCCTCGCGGAGCTGCGCGAAGGCGCGGCCCGCGACCGCGAGGACTTCGTCCTGCTCTGGCTCGGCCAGGGCGTGGGCGCCGCCGTCGTGCTCGACGGGCGGCTGCGCCGGGGCGCCTCGGGCGGGGCGGGCGAGATCGGCTTCCTGCCGGTGCCCGGCACCACCGGGCTCCCCTCGGCCACCGGCTGCGACGGCGGCTTCCACGAACTGGCCTGCACCGCGGCCGTGGAGGCGCTCGCCCGGGAGCACGGCCTGGACCCGGGGACCGCGCTCGCCTCCGGGCACGATCCCTTCCTGGACGCCGTCGCCCACCGGCTCGCCGTCGGCGCGGCGGCCGTGGTCTCGGTCCTCGACCCCGGCTGCGTGGTCCTGGGCGGCGAGACCGGCCACAGCGGCGGCGCGGACCTGGCGGCCCGGGTGGAGGCGGAGCTCGCCGCCCTCTCGCCGCTGCGCACCGAGGTCCGGGCCACCGCCCTCGGCGACGCGGCCGTCCTGCGCGGCGCCCTCCTGACGGCCCGGGACGCGGCCCAGGAGGACCTGTTCCCGTAGGGGAGGGGTCCCGCCGTCGCGTACGGCTCCGGAAACGCCACCGCGCCGCGCCCCGGACAGGGAAGCGCGGCGCGGTGGTTGCCCGGCGGTGGCAAGGGCCGTGATTTCCGCCGCCGGGGGTCCTTCGGTGAGGCTCCTCCGGTGAGGGCCCCTTCAGGAGGTGGGGATCAGCAGGCGCCGAGGTCCTTCCAGACGCCCCACTCGCCGGTCGTGCCCGGCTCCTGGTTCTGGGTCCACCACTGGGCCTTCCACTTGCGGCCCTTGTGGGCGACCTCGTTGCCCGCGTTGTAGACCGTGCCCGCCACGTAGGCCGGGGCGGTGCAGCCGGTGGGCGGCTCCGTGGTCGGCGGGGTGGTCGGCGGCGTGGTGCCGGAGCCCGGCTCCACGACCGTCGTGCCGCGCGCCAGGTCACCGGCGAGGGCGTACGCCGTGCCGCTGATGTTCACCGTCCAGTTGGAGGGGGTGGACACCGGCAGGTAGTAGTTGAACGACAGGTCGACCGTCGCGCCCGGGGCCAGCGTCTGCCAGGCCGGGAGCTTCAGGGAGACGCGGTGGAAGTCGCCCTTCAGGCCGCCGACGTTGCCGCCGGTGTGGTCGCTGCTGATCACCTTGGTGCCGAAGCCCGACTGGTCGGAGGCGTTGGCCGGGGCCGCGGTGGAGTAGTCGAACTGGAACTCCGTGCCGCCGGGGAGGGTGGTCGCGGTGTTGTTGGTGATCTTCAGCTTGGGCGTGATCGGGTAGTTGGAGTCGCCCAGCTTGAACTCGGTGAAGTCCACCGCGATGTCGACCGCCTTGGCGGGCAGCGCCTTGTTGGACTTCTTCGCGCCGTACGGGGCGGCCGCCTTGAACTTGTCGTACATCAGCGAGGTGAGGGTGGAGCCCGCCTCGTACTGGCCCTTGCCCGCGTTCCAGGCGTAGTCGCCGGCCATCTCCCAGACCATGGTGCCGCCGATGCCGCGGTCGACCACGTAGTCCGCCTTCTTGGCCACCGACTGCTCGTCCTCGGTGGAGAGGAAGACCTTCTTCTGCGCGTTCCACAGCCACGGCGCGACCAGGGTCGAGTCGTACTTGCGGGCGTAGGTGCCGGTCAGCTGGGTGTTCGCGGGGAAGCCGTACTGGGTGACGTAGTCGCCGACGATCCCCTTCTCCAGGTTCTTGGCGTGCCACATCGGGTTCGAGCCCGCCGGGGACTCGACGCCGTTGTCGTCCTTGTCGTGCCAGAGGTTGTCGATGCCGACGGCGCCGTCACCGCACTTGGTCAGGCCGGAGCCCGCCGGGCAGGAGGACGCGGCGGCCTTGCCCCACAGTCCGTCCGTGCCGCCCTGCACGTTCTTGTGGCCGCGGGTGTAGTACGGCAGGCCGATGTTGATGCGGCCGGCCGGCATGGAGCCGCGGAAGTAGTGGTAGGCCCAGTCGGTGTTCAGGTAGCCGATGCCGCCGTACTGCGCGCTGCCGTAGACGTTGGCGGAGGCCAGCTCGGCGTCCTTGCCGTCGTCGAAGAGGGAGGCGTTCGGGCCGACGTACTCGTTCCAGGCGCCGTGCAGGTCGTACGACATGATGTTGACGTAGTCCAGGTACTTCTGGACCTGGAAGGTCTCCATGCCGCGCAGCAGGTAGCCGGAGGAGGGGGCGGCGACGGTCAGCAGGTAGTGCTTGCCGTCGGTGGCGCCGGCCCGGTCCAGCTTCTCGCGCAGGGTCTTCATCAGGGCCGCGTAGCCCTTGTTGAGGCCCGCGCGGCGCGCGTTGGAGATCGGGAAGTCGGCCGGGTGCCCGGCGTCCTTCATCGACGTCGGGTACTCGTAGTCGATGTCGACGCCGTTGAAGCCGTACTTCTTGACGAACGCCACGGCGGAGTCGGCGAAGGTGTTGATGCCCGCCTGGTTCACGGAGCCGTCCGCGTTGGTGGCCATCGTGTAGAAGCCGCCGGAGCCGACCCGCTTGCCGCTGTCGTCGAAGTAGCCGCCGGTCTCGGCCCAGCCGCCCACGGAGATGAGCGTCTTGACGTCCGGGTGCTGCTTCTTGAACTTGTTGAGCTGGTTGAAGTGCCCCTTGTACGGGAGCGACGGGTCCATCTCGGCGCCGGCCACGCCGGGCCAGGTCATGCCGGTCGCCGCGTTGTTCGGGCCGTCGGTGCCCACGGACACCTTGTTGGCCGCGTCCACGTGCGCGAAGGCGTAGTTGATGTGGGTGATCTTGTCCCACGGGATGTCGTCGGCGAGGTAGGCGTCCTGGCCGTTCTTGCCGGTGCGCCAGCCGGTGAAGTAGCCGATGACCCGGCGCTGGTGGTCCGCGCCCATCTTCTCGCGGCCCTCGGCGTCGTAGACCGAGCAGTACGGGACGTCGACGCCGGGCGTCTTGTAGAGGCCGTCGGGGCGACAGGACTCGTTGTCGGCCGCGTACGAGACGCCGCCGGAGAGCGAGCTGAGCAGCAGCCCGGCGACGGCCGCGCCGGACGCGAGCAGCGAGGCTCTCTTCGTCGTGGGGGACAACACGATCGGTTCCTCCTGGGGAGGTGATGGAACACAACGAACAAGGGGGTGGGTCGTGTTGGGTCCGTGAGGTGCGCACCCCGGCGGACCGTTACCTCGGAGGTGACACGGAGATTAAGAGGACTAGACCAGTGCGTCAATAGGTCTGGACCAAAGAAGGTGAATGTGGGATCCTGTGAGCCAGCCCACAGGGTCGTGGCCGCACCGCCGATCACCGGCCGTGGCACACTGGCCCTGTATCAGCAGCAGCGCACTCCGGGGTCGGTGTAATTCCGAACCGGCGGTATAGTCCGCGACCCGTCCGCAGCCAGCGGCCGGTTGACCAGGTGAGATTCCTGGACCGACGGTGAAAGTCCGGATGGGAGGCAGTGCGCGGCGGGTGACCCCTCTCCAGGGGCGTGCCAGCCGTACGTCCGCTGTCCGCCGTTCTTCCGGCGGTCCCGCGGACCCTCGGCCCCGGCGCACCCTGCGCGAGGCGTCCTTCCCGCTCCCTGTCGTCACCGACAGCCCCGGAGTCCGTGCCCGAAGAGGCAGGAGGACCCGGTGGACCGGCAGGCCGACACCACAGCCATGCGGCGCGCCGTCGAGCTCGCCGCCCGCGCACTCGGCGCCACCAGCCCCAACCCCGTCGTCGGCTGCGTCATCACCGACGCCTCCGGACACCGGGTCGGAGAGGGCCACCACCGGCGCGCCGGCGGCCCGCACGCCGAGGTCCACGCCCTGCGCGAGGCCGGCGTCCTCGCCCGCGGCGGCACCGCCTACGTCACCCTCGAACCCTGCGACCACACCGGCCGCACCGGACCCTGTTCCCGGGCCCTGATCGAGGCCGGGATCAGCCGCGTCGTCTACGCGGTCGGCGACCCGAACCCGCAGGCCACCGGCGGTGCCGACACCCTGCGCGCCGCTGGCGTCGAGGTCGAGCGGGGACTCCTGGAGGACGAGGCCGAGGCCGGCAACATCGCCTGGCTCACCTCCGTGCGCCGCGGCCGCCCCTTCGTCCGCTGGAAGTACGCCGCCACCCTCGACGGCCGGATCGCCGCCGCCGACGGCACCTCCCGCTGGATCACCTCGCCCGAGGCCCGCGCCGACGTCCATCGGCTGCGCGCCGAGTCCGACGCCGTCCTGGTCGGCGGCGGCACCCTGCGCGCCGACGACCCCCACCTCGCCGTCCGGGGGATCGAGGGCGCGGTCCAGCCGCTGCGGGTCGTCCTCGACGCCCGCGCCGAGATCCCGCCGACCGCCCGCGTCCTCGACGACGCCGCGCCCACCCTGGTCGTCGTCGGGGAGGACGCCGACACCCGGCACCTGCCCGACGCCGAACCGCTCCGGCTGCCCCTGCGCGACGGCCGGATCGGCGTGCCCGACCTGCTCGACGCGCTCCACGCCCGGGGCGTCCGCTCCGTCCTCCTCGAAGGCGGCCCCACCCTCGCGGGCTCCTTCGTCGCGGTGGGCGCCGTCGACCAGGTCGTCGGCTACCTCGCCCCCGTCCTCCTCGGCGACGGCCCGCAGGCCCTCGCCGGAGCGGGAATCCGCACCATCACCGAAGCGTTGCGGCTCGACATCACCGAGACCGTCCGCATCGGACCCGACCTCCGCATCACCGCCACCCTCAAGGGAGCCTGACCGTGTTCACCGGAATCGTCGAAGAACTGGGCGAGGTCGTCGCCGTCGAGCGGCTGGAGGACGCCTCCCGCTTCCGACTGCGCGGCCCCCTGGTCACGGAAGGCGCCCAGCACGGCGACTCCATCGCCGTCAACGGTGTCTGTCTCACGGTCGTCGAGCACGGCGACGGCGAGTTCACCGCCGACGTCATGGCCGAGACCCTCAAGCGGTCCAGCCTCGGCGCCCTCGGCGTCGGCTCCCGCGTCAACCTGGAACGGCCCATGGCCGTCGGCGGCCGCCTCGGCGGCCACATCGTCCAGGGCCACGTCGACGGCACCGGCACTGTCCTGGAGCGCACCCCGTCCGAGCACTGGGAGCTGGTCAGGGTCGGCCTCCCCGCCCACCTCGCCCGCTACGTCGTCGAGAAGGGCTCCATCACGGTCGACGGCGTCAGCCTCACCGTCGTCGAGGTCGGCGACGACTGGTTCACCATCAGCCTCATCCCCACCACCCTCGACCTGACCACGCTCGGCATCAAGAAGGGCGGCGACCCGGTCAACCTGGAAGTGGACGTCATCGCCAAGTACGTCGAGCGGCTGCTCGGCCCGAACGCCGGGGAGAACGTCAAGTGAACTGGCTCAACTCCGAGGCGTTCACCGTCCTCGACCAGCGCATCATCTGGTCCGACATGATCGGCAACATCTTCGGGCTCGCCGCCCTCGCGCTCGGCTGGCGCCGCTCCGTCTGGACCTGGCCCGTGCAGTTCCTCGCCGGCCTGATCCTCTTCGGCGCCTTCTACGGTCACCTCGCCGGCAGCGCGGGCAAGCAGGTCGTCGTCGTGCTCGTGGCGCTCTACGGCTGGTGGCAGTGGCAGCGCGGAAAGGGCCAGGGAGCGGACGGCCACATCACTGTGCGCTTCGCCACCTGGCGCGAGCGCGGCGCCATGATCGCCGCTGCCGCCGCCGGCACCGTCGCGGTCGCCCTGCTCTTCAAGGCCTTCCCCGACCTGTCCTGGGATCCCTGGCCGGACGCGTACATCTTCGTCGGCACCGTCGTCGCCATGTACGCCCAGGCCCGGGGCATGGTCGAGTTCTGGTTCGCCTGGCTGCTCGTCGACCTGGTCGGCGTCCCGCTGAACTTCGCCAACGGCTACGCCTTCTCCGGCTTCGTCTACGTCATCTACGGCGCGCTCGTCCTGTGGGGCATGCGCGACTGGTGGCTCCGCTCCCGCACCGCCCCCGCTCCGGAAGGAGCCCACGCATGAGTTCCCTCCCCTCCTGGGACGCCGCCGACCTCGCCCTCGACCCCGTCGAGCAGGCCATTCGGGACATCGCCGCCGGCCGCCCCGTCGTCGTCGTCGACGACGAGGACCGCGAGAACGAGGGCGACCTCGTCATCGCCGCCGAGAAGGCCACCCCCGAGATCGTCGCCTTCATGATGAGCGAGTGCCGCGGCCTGATCTGCGCCCCCATGGAGGACGAGGAGCTGGAGCGCCTCGAACTCCCGCAGATGGTCGCGCACAACACCGAGTCGATGCGCACGGCCTTCACCGTCTCCGTCGACGCGTCCCCCGCCCACGGCGTCACCACCGGCATCTCCGCCGCCGACCGCGCCACCACCCTGCGGATGCTGGCGAGCGGACGCCACGAGCCCTCCGACTTCGTCCGCCCCGGCCACGTCTTCCCGCTGCGCGCCAAGGCCGGCGGCGTCCTCGTCCGCAACGGGCACACCGAGGCCGCCGTCGACCTCGCCCGCCTCGCGGGCCTGCGCCCGGCAGGCGCCATCGTCGAGATCGCCGGCGAGGACGGCGTCATGCTGCGCCTGCCCGAGCTCGTCCCCTTCGCCCGCAAGCACGGCCTCACGATCATCTCCATCGAGGACCTGATCGCCTACCGCCGCTCCGCCGAGCCGACCGTCCGCCGCGAGGCCGAGGTCAGCCTCCCCACCGCGCACGGCGACTTCACCGCGTACGGCTACCGCTCCACCGTCGACGGCGTCGAGCACGTCGCCCTCGTCCACGGCGAGGTCGGCGACGGCGAGGACGTCCTCGTCCGGGTCCACTCCGAGTGCCTGACCGGCGACGTCTTCCACTCGCTGCGCTGCGACTGCGGCCCCCAGCTCCGGGCCTCCATGGACCGGATCACCGAGGCCGGCCGGGGCGTCGTCGTCTACCTGCGCGGCCACGAGGGCCGCGGCATCGGCCTGCTGTCCAAGCTGCGCGCGTACGAACTCCAGGAGCGCGGCCGCGACACCCTCGACGCCAACCTGGAGCTCGGACTGCCCGCCGACGCCCGCGACTACGCGGCCGGCGCGCGGATCCTCGTCGATCTCGGCGTCCGCAGCCTGCGCCTGATGACCAACAACCCCGACAAGATCGACGCCCTCACCCGGCACGGCCTCGTCGTACGGGGCCGCGAGCCCATGCCGGTCCAGGCCGGCGAGCACAACCTCGGCTACCTGCGCACCAAGCGGGACCGGATGGGCCACGACCTCCCCTGGCTGGACGGCTCCCCGGCCTCCACCTGCGGCAACCAGTAACACCCGCCCCACCTTCCACACGGTTCAAGGAGAGACATGAGCGGCAAGGGCGCACCCGTCCTCAGCGTGAAGAACTGCGGCGACCTCCGGGTCGCGGTCATCGCTGCCCAGTGGCACGAGAAGATCATGGACGGCCTCGTCGACGGCGCCCTGCGCGCCCTGAGCGAGCTCGGCATCGACGAACCGACCCTGCTGCGCGTCCCCGGCAGCTTCGAGCTCCCGGTCGTGGCGAAGGTCCTCGCCGGGCGCGGCTACGATGCCATCGTGGCGCTCGGCGTCGTCATCCGCGGCGGAACGCCGCACTTCGAGTACGTGTGCCAGGGCGTCACCCACGGCCTCACCCAGGTCTCGATCGACACCGGCGTACCCGTCGGATTCGGCGTCCTCACCGTCGACAACGAGGAGCAGGCGCTCGACCGGGCCGGCCTGGAGGGCTCCTCCGAGGACAAGGGCCACGAGGCCGTCACCGCCGCCGTCGCCACCGCCACCACACTGCGCACGGTCAGCGAACCCTGGCGCTGAGTGGCGCCGGGGCACCCCGTACTCTTAGGACCATCATGGCGAACACAACCCGTAAAAGCTTCGAAGAGCTCTTCGCCGAGCTGAAGCTCAAGGCAGAGACCGGCGACCCGGCCACCTCCCGCACCGCGGAACTGGTGGACAAGGGCGTCCATGCCATCGGCAAGAAGGTCGTCGAAGAGGCCGCCGAGGTCTGGATGGCCGCCGAGTACGAGGGCAAGGAAGCCGCCGCCGAGGAGATCTCGCAGCTGCTGTACCACGTCCAGGTGATGATGGTCGCCCGCGGGATCTCGCTCGACGACGTCTACGCCCACCTCTGAGCCGCACCCGCTCCCCGCACGACAACTCCCCAGGCAAAGGAAGCCGTCCCATGCTGCGCATCGCCGTCCCCAACAAGGGTTCCCTCTCCGGACCTGCGTCGGCCATGCTCCATGAGGCCGGCTACCGCCAGCGCAAGGAGTCCAAGGAGCTGGTGGTCATCGACCCCGACAACGAGGTCGAGTTCTTCTACCTGCGTCCGAAGGACATCGCGATCTACGTCGCCTCCGGGAAGCTGGACATCGGCATCACCGGCCGCGACCTGCTCCTGGACTCCGGCGCCAGCGCCGAGGAGATCCTCCCGCTGAACTTCGGCCGCTCCACCTTCCGGTACGCCACCCGTCCGGGCACCGCGAGCGGACCCGAGGACTTCGGCGGCATGACGATCGCCACCTCCTACGAGGGCATCGTCGCCAAGCACCTCGCCGACCAGGGCATCGACGCCTCCGTCGTGCACCTGGACGGCGCGGTCGAGACCGCGATCCAGCTCGGCGTCGCCCAGGTCATCGCGGACGTCGTGGAGACCGGCACCAGCCTGCGCAACGCCGGCCTGGAGGTCATCGGCGAGCCGATCCTCACCTCCGAGGCCGTCGTCGTCCGCCGCCAGGGCGCCACGGACGACCACCCGCAGGTCCAGCAGTTCCTCCGCCGCCTCCAGGGCGTCCTCGTCGCCCGCTCGTACGTGATGATGGACTACGACTGCCGCGCCGAGCACCTGGAGCAGGCCGTCGCCCTCACCCCCGGCCTGGAGTCGCCCACCATCTCCCCGCTGCACAACGAGGGCTGGGTCGCCGTCCGCGCGATGGTCCCCGCCAAGGAGGCGCAGCGGATCATGGACGACCTGTACGAGCTGGGCGCCCGCGCCATCCTCACCACCGCGATCCACGCCTGCCGCCTCTGACGGCCGGACGCCGCCCGTCCCACCAGCACCACCAGGCACCGAGGAACCCCATGTCCGAGTCCACGACGCCCGCCCTCCCGGTCACCTTCCGCCCCGGCCGCACCCGGGCCGTCCTGCTGACCGTGGGGATCGCGATGTTCGCCACCGTCACCCTGGTGGCGATGCTGCTGGAGCGGCTCGGACCGGGGGAGCGGGCCAGCTTTGTCTTCACGGCCGCGCTCTTCCTCGGGGTCCTCGTCCTGCTGAGCCGTCCCAAGGTCGTCGCCGACGACGAGGGCGTCACGGTCGTCAACATCACCCGCTCCCGGCGCCTCGCCTGGGCGGAGATCCTCCGCGTCAACCTCCGCTCCGGCGACCCGTGGGTCTTCCTGGACCTGAGCGACGGCACCAGCCTGCCCGTGCTCGGCATCCAGCCCGGCATCGCCAGGGAGGCGGCCGTCCGCGACGCCCGCGCCCTGCGGGACCTGGCCGAGAGCCGCGGGACGGGCGCGGAGGGCGCCTGAACCCCGGAGCCGGCACCGGGGCGGCACCGGGGCGGCCCCAGGGGTCTCCACCGGGCGGAACGTCCGGGGGAACCCCGGTCCGTCCCCCATCCGGAGCCGACCCCCTGCCCCTCGGGGCGTTCGCGTGACTAATCTGGAGGCGGTGGTGCCGAGCGCACCACCGCCTCGCGTGTGCAGGGCCGCAGCAGCGGCCCGCGAGGCCTTTCCTTCGACCCGAGGAGTGACTCCCTCCAGCAATGGACGGATCGTCCGGTAATACATGCGCCGCCCCCTCCCAGGAGGCGGCGGCATGATCATCTCCCTTCTGCTGCTCGTCGCGGCCTTCCTCCTGATCCTCGCCAACGGCTTCTTCGTGGCCGCCGAGTTCGGTCTCGTGACCGTCGAGCGCGCCGAGGCCGAGCGGGCCGCGGCCGCCGGCGACCGGCGCGCCCGCACCGTCGTCACCGCGCTGCGCGAGCTGTCCTTCCAGCTCTCCGGCACCCAGCTCGGCATCACCCTCACCTCGCTCGTCGTCGGCATGCTCGCCGAGCCCGCGCTCGCCGGGCTGCTGCACGGGCCGCTCACCGCCACCGGACTGCCCGAAGGGGCCGTCTCCGGGGTGTCCGTGGTGATCGGGATGCTGCTCGCCTCCGCCGTCCAGATGGTGGTCGGCGAGCTGGTGCCCAAGAACTGGGCGGTCTCCCGGCCGCTCCAGGTGGCCCGCTTCGTCGCCACCCCGCAGCGCCGCTTCTCCGCCCTCTTCCGACCGGTGATCTCCCTGCTCAACCGGGTCGCCAACCGGCTCGTCCGGCTCCTCGGCGTCGAGCCCACCGAGGAGCTGGACTCCGTCCGCACCCCCGGCGAGCTGGTCTCCCTGGCCCGGCACTCGGCCCTGGCCGGCACCCTCGAACAGGACACCGCCGACCTCTTCGTACGGACCCTGTCCCTCGGCGGCCTCACCGCCGAGCAGGTCATGACCCCGCGCGTGAAGGTCAACGCCCTCCAGTGGGACGCCACCGCGGCCGACGTCCTCAACCTCACCCGGGCCACCGGCCTCTCGCGCTTCCCGGTCTACCGCGACCGGATCGACGAGATCGTCGGCATGGTCCACCTCAAGGACGCGCTCGCCGTCGCCCCGCACGCCCGACCACGCACCCCCGTCGGCCGGATCGCGGTCCCGCCGCTCCTCGTCCCCGAGTCGCTGCCCGTCCAGACGCTCCTGGAGCGGCTGCGCAGGGAACAGCCGATCGCGGTGGTCGTCGACGAGTACGGCGGCACCGCCGGCGTCGTCACCCTGGAGGACATCGTCGAGGAGCTCGTCGGCGAGGTCCGCGACGAGCACGACACCGCGGCCGACGGACGGCCCGAGCTGGTCGCCGCCCCCGCCGAGGACGGACGCCCCGCCTGGGAGGCCGACGGCTCCTGCCGGGTCCACACACTGCGCCGGATGGGCCTCGACGCGCCCGACGGGCCGTACGAGACCGTCGCCGGGCTCGTCGCCGACCTCCTCGGGCGCATCCCCGTCGCCGGGGACCGAGTCGAACTGCCCGGCTGGCACCTCACGGTCCGCCGGGTCGACCGCTACCGCGCCGAGTCCGTCCGGATCGTCCGGGCGGACCCCGAACCGGATCCCGCTCCGGACCCGGTGCCGGTGTCGACGGCCTCCGTCGGCCCGCTGGTCGCGGAGGGCGCCCGATGAACACCCTGCAACTCCTCTTCGCCCTCCTCCTGGTCCTCGCCAACGGCTTCTTCGTCGGGGCCGAGTTCGCGCTCGTCTCCGTCCGGCGCAGCCAGATCGAGCCGCTCGGCGGCGCCCGGGCCAAGCAGGTCCTGTACGGCCTGGAGAACCTGCCGCGGATGATGGCGGCCGCGCAGTTCGGCATCACCGTCTGCTCACTGACGCTCGGCGCCGTCGCCGAGCCGACCGTCGCCCGGCTCCTCGAACCCGTCTTCCACGCGGTCGGGGTCCCCGAGGGCCTGATCCATCCGCTCGGCTACGTCATCGCCCTCGCCGCCGTCGTCTTCCTCCACCTCGTCATAGGCGAGATGGTCCCGAAGAACCTGGCGATGGCCGCGCCCGAACGGACCGCGCTGTGGCTGGCCCCGGCCCTCGTCGGCTTCGCCCGGCTCTGCCGCCCCGTGACGACCGCCCTCGGCGCCTGCGCCGGGCTGGTCCTGCGGGCGTTCAAGGTCGAGCCGAAGGACGAGGTGGAGGCCGTCTTCACCAGCGCCCAGCTCGGCCGGCTCGTCGAGGACGCCGGACAGGCCGGTCTGCTCGACCCGGCCGAGCAGGAGCGCCTGGAGGACGCGCTCGAACTGGGCTCCCGTCCGGTGACGGACGTCCTCATCACCTCCGCCTCCCTGGTCACGGTCCCGCCGTCCGTCACCCCGCGCGAGATCGAGGAGCTGACCGTGCGGACCGGGTACTCGCGCTTCCCGGTCCGCGCCGAGGCGGGCGCCGCCTTCATGGGCTTCGTGCATGTGAAGGACGTCCTCGACCTGGAGGAGCGGGAGCGGGCGGTGCCGCAGCGGCTGTGGCGGCCGATGGCGACGCTCCGGGCGGAGCTGCCGCTCGACGACGCCCTCACCGTGATGCGCCGCGCCGCGACCCATCTGGCGCAGGTCGCGGACGGCACGGGCCGGGTCCTCGGACTCGTCGCCCTGGAGGACGTCCTGGAGATGCTGGTGGGCGAGGTCCGCGACCCCGCGCACCGGGTGCGCCCCCGGACCGCCACGGTCGCGGCCTCGGTCACGATCCCGGTCACGGCCCCGGGCGCGACCGCGGCCCCGTCCCCGGCTCCCGCGCGGAGCTAGGGGGCCGGGCTAGTACCCAGGCGGTTCCTGCTGAGGGCCGCGGTCGACCGGACCGCGGCCCGACAGCACCTCGCCGTACGCCTGCATGAGGTCCGCGAGCCGGAGGGTGGCCAGGTCCTCCCGGGTCGGGCTGCCCGGGTAGCCGGAGAGCCGCAGGTCCCGGTAGGCGCAGGACTTCTCGTACAGGGTGCGCAGGAAGCGCCCGTTGCCCAGCTCGTCGATCCAGCCCTGCTCGACGACGTGCCCGCTGATCGAGCGCAGCTCGTCGCGGGCCTCGTCGTCCCAGCCGTCCCCGTCGGCCGCCGCGAGGACCTCGCCGATGGCGGTGAGTTCGAGCGGCCGGTACGAGGGGAAGTCGACCCGGGTGGTGAACCGGGAGGACAGCCCGGGATTGGTGGAGAGCAGCCGGTCCATGCCCTCGGGGTAGCCGGCCAGGATGACCACCAGGTGGTCGCGGTTGTCCTCGGCCCGCTTCAGGAGCACCTGGAGCGCCTCGTCGCCGTACGCGTCGCCCTTGCTGTATCCGGTGTTGGAGAGCGCGTAGGCCTCGTCCACGAAGAGCACCCCGCCGACCGCCGAGTCGATCAGCTCGTTGGCCTTGACCGCCGTCTGGCCCAGGAACTCGCCGACCAGATCGGCCCGCTGGGCCTCCACGAGGTGGTCCCCGCCGAGCAGCCCGAGGGCGTAGAAGACCCGGCCCAGGATCCGGGCGACCGTGGTCTTGCCGGTGCCGGAGGGACCGGAGAAGACGAAGTGCCGCTTCGGCGGCTGGACCGGCAGCCCCTGGTCGGCCCGGAGCCGCGCCATCTCCAGCTGCGCCGAGAGCGCCTTGACCTGGCGCTTCACCGGTTCGAGGCCGACCATGCCCTCCAGCTCGGCCAGCGCCTCCGCGAGCAGGGCCGGATCGGTGGGACCGGCCGGGAAGCGCGGCGGCTCGGGCTGCCGGGGGACCCGGACCTTCTGCCGTACGACCTCCGGAGGCGCGGCCGGTGCGACCGGCGGCGCCGGATCGGGCGCGAGCCGCAGCCCGTCGCCGAGTCCGCCGGTGTCGGGCTCGGCGCCCGGCACGGTGTCCACCGCGTCCTGGCCGAGCCCGCCGCCGACCGTGCCCAGGGCGACCGTCGCGAGCCCGGCCGGATCCTCCAGGCCGTCGTACCCCTCGAAACCGTCGTACTCGGTGATCGCCGCGAGCCGCGCCGCCGTGTCCATGAAGGAGGGGTCGATCCGGTGCACGGCCCGGTAGAGCGGCAGGGCGGCGGCGCTGCGCCCGGTGCCCTCGTGGGCGCGGGCGAGCCAGTACCGCAGCTCCTTGCGCTGCGGCTGCTCGCTGCGGCACCGCATCAGGGAGGCCGAGAGCAGCGGCTCGGCCTGGCCGTACATCTCCAGGCGCACCCGGGCCATGCCGCCGAAGAGCCCGGCCTCGATGCCGAGCAGCGGGTCGTCGACGAGGGGCTCGGTGTGCCGCACGAGCTGGTCCCAGTCCTTGACGAGATAGGCCCGGCAGGCGTGCAGGAAGCGCACCTGGGGGTCGGTGTCGACCGGGGGGAGCCCCGCCAGGGCCCGGTCCAGCTCGGGCACGTGGCGCCCGTCGAGCCAGTGGGAGGCGTGCGCGAGCAGCAGGTCGCGCGGGCTCTCCAGGACCGGCTGCACCCACCAGCCGAGCCAGTACCAGGAGTTCAGGGTGCGCCGGTAGCGGGTCCGCTGCTCGCCGAAGCGCTCGCGGTGGCGGTACATGCGCAGCAGCGCGGTCGTGGTGTCGACCCGGAGCGCGTGCAGCCCGAGCCAGGCGTCCGCCATGCCGGGATCGATCCGTACCGCCGCCCGGAACTCGTCCTCCGCCTGCGGATAGGCGCCCATCGTGTAGGCGTCGACTCCGCGCAGCCAGGCGAGCTCGGCCGGGGGCTGCGAGCCCTGTGTGCCGATGTCCATCGGGTCCCCCACAACCGTCATCGCATGGACGGGATTTGACCGCACTGCGGGCATCGTACCTGCGCAGGGGGTGGGCGCTTAAGGAGAAGCGCATGATCCGGAAGCGGTGACCCTGGGTGAGCGCCGGGGGACGCGAAGGGCCCCGGAGAGGGCTCCGGAAGGGGTCCCGGGGGCAGAACGAAGCCCCCGATCACGGGGGAACAACCGGGGGCTTCGCGTCCGCGGCGGCTCCGAAAAGCCGCACATTCAGAACGTAAGACCTGTACGGCCCTTGGGTCAAGCGCAGTTGGAGCACTTGCGCAAGTGGACTCCGGACCCCTCAGTTCACGGACGGAAAGCCGTCACGGTGGGTGATGATCTGGTCCGTGCCCGCTGTCACGCAGGGCCCGGGAAGCCACTCGTACCCCTTTTCGCACTCCTGTACCAGGGCGTCGGCGAAGGGCCGGGAGGGGTCCTCGGAGAAATGGCGAGTCTCCGCCACGGTCCAGCCGTCCCAGAACGCGGCCTGTTCCGGACCGTCCCGGCGCCGGCCCCGCGCCCAGGACTCCTCCGCGCCGCGCTCCATCCAGAGCAGGCGCGCCAGGTGGGGGCGCACGGCCCGCCGGCCCGCGCCGACGCCCTCGACGAGGACCACCGGCGCCGGGGGCAGCGCGCGCGGCTCGCCGAAGCGCCGCAGCCGCCAGTCGTACGGACGGTACGCCGCGGCCGTACCCCGCGCGAGGGGCTCCAGGACCTGCTCCCGCAGCCGGCCGGTCCACCCGAAGAGCTCCTCGTGGGTGGCGAGGTCGTCGAGGTGGAGGACGGGGGCGCCGCCGAGGGCGGCGGAGAGGCGGGCCGTGAGGGTGGACTTGCCGGAGCCCGCGTGGCCGTCGACCGCGACCAGCCGGACCGGCCCGCAGGAGGGCGGCAGCCGGAGCAGCGCGTGCGCCGCGCGGTCGGGGTCGTCCATGGCCCCAGGGTAGGGGAGCGGGAACCGCCCCAGGTCAGGGAGGTACCGCCGTCAGTGGACGAGACCAATATTGGTGCGGCGACGCGGGGCGAAGTGCTGGCGGAGGCCCGCCGGGGCCGGGATAGTGGGCCCGCGCGACCCGTCCGCGCGCCCGCGGTCCGGGGGTGCGCGGCAGGCGGGCGGGATGTCCGCACGCCCACGTGTCGACACATCGGCACACCGACAGGTCCGCGCACCACCGCACCCGCATATCGATAAATCCATGCAGCACCGCATCCGCACACCGACAGGCCCGCACGACACCACGGCACCGCACCCGTACCTCGGCACCTCCGCACCTCCGCACGCCGGCACCCACGCACGTCCACCGTTCTCGACTGGGGGTCACCGCCCATGACCAGCTCCACCCCGCGCAGAACCGTCCTCGCCGCGGCGCTCGCGGCCGCCGCGGGAACGGCCGCCTCCGCCGTCCCCGCCGTCGCCTCCGCCCTCCCCGCCGGCGCCCGCCGGGGACGCGTCCCCGCGCCCGGCACGGTCGACAACCGCTTCTGGTCCTCGTACGCGGACTGGCGGCGCGGCACCGCCGCCGGTACGCAGGCGGTCCCCGGCACCCGTCCGGGCCTGGTCCTCGCCCGGCCCGCCGGCCGCACCGACTACACCGACCCGCACACCGGACGGACCTCGGCCTGGGAGCACGCGAGCTGGACCTCCCCCGAGTACACCCCGGCCGTGCCCGCCACCGAGGTCATCGCCTCCTGGAACGCCCGCACGCCCCCGGGCACCTGGATCCAGGTCGAGCTGTCCGGCACGTACTCCGACTCCACCGCCGTCCCCTGGTACGTCCTGGGCCGCTGGACCTCCGGAGACGGGCAGGGAGACATCCGGCGCACCTCGGTCGACGACCAGACCGACGGCAGGAGCAGCGTCTGGACCGACACCTTCGCGATCGACGACCCGGCGAGCGGGCTGCGGCTGCGCTCGTACCGGCTGCGGCTGACCCTGTACCGGGCGCCGGGCAGCGGCCTCACCCCGACGGTGTGGCGGATCGGCGCCATGGCCTCGGACGTCCCGGACCGCTTCACCGTCCCGGCCTCCGTGCCCGGCCCCGCCCGCGAACTGGCCGTGCCGCGCTACTCGCAGAACACCCACGTCGGGCAGTACCCCGAGTACGACAACGGCGGCGAGGCCTGGTGCAGCCCGACCTCCTCGCAGATGATCGTCGAGTACTGGGGGCGCCGGCCCTCGGCGGAGGACCTGGCCTGGGTGGACCCGGCCTTCGCCGACCCGCAGATCTGCCACGCGGCCCGCTTCACCTACGACAACCAGTACGAGGGCTGCGGCAACTGGCCCTTCAACGCCGCCTACGCCGCCACGTACCCCGGCATGAACGCCGTGGTCACCCGGCTGCGCTCGCTCGCCGAACTGGAGAGCCTGGTCCGCGTCGGCATCCCGGCCATAACGTCGCAGTCCTTCCTCAAGGAGGAGCTGACCGGCGCCGGTTACGGCACCGCGGGCCACCTGATGACGGTCGTCGGCTTCACCCCGGCCGGCGACGTCGTCGCCAACGACCCCGCCTCCTCCAGCAACGAGGCGGTCCGCCGGGTCTACCGGCGGCGCGAGTGGGAGAACATCTGGCTCCGCACGAAGCGCTACGACGCGAACGGCAAGGTCAGAAGCGGTACGGGCGGGGTCTGCTACGTCTACTGGCCGACCGGGCCGACACCGGGGCAGGACCTCGTGCTGAGGGCGCTCGGCCTGGTGTGAGCGCGCGGGGCCCCGCCGTCGTGCCGTCTCCGCCGGATCGCTCCGTCGCGCCTCCCGGTGGAGACGAGCACACCGCCGATACCGGCTTGCGCATTCCCGCCGTCCGGGTCGGCCTCGCGTGATATCTGAGGAAGGCGGAGGAAATGGCCCCGCAGACCCGTTCCGTCGACCACGAACTCGTCCGGGCGGCGGCGCACGTCGCCCGGACGCGCTGTCGGGGCGACAACCACACCATGGCGGCCGCGGCCCGTGCCCGGGACGGACGGATCGTCACGGCGGTGAACGCCCACCACTTCACGGGAGGGCCCTGCGCCGAGCTGGTCCTCATCGGGACGGCGGCGGCCCAGGGCGCCTACGAGCTGGACGCGATCGTCGCGGTGGGCGACCGCGACCGGGGGGTCGTCCCGCCGTGCGGCCGGTGCCGGCAGGTCCTCCTCGACTACTTCCCGGCCATCGAGGTCGTCGTCGGCCGGGGCGACCGCCTCCGGAGCGTCCCCGTCGCCGACCTGCTCCCCGAAAGCTACGTCTGGGCCGACCACCAGTTCGACGCCGAGTGACGCCCCGCCACCCCATGCGTTACCACATGCGCTGCGGGGCAAGGGAGTTGGCGGGGAGCTGCGCTACGTTGAGGGCGTGACCGACATCGAATCGCGCATCGACACGTCCCGGCCGCACACCGCCCGGATATGGAACTACTGGACCGGCGGCAAGGACAACTACCCGGTCGACCGGGAGGCCGGCGACCGGATCCGGGAACTGCACCCGGGGATCGGGGACTACGCGAAGGCGGACCGGCTGTTCCTGGGGCGGGCGGTGCGGCACCTGGCGGGGCAGGAGGGCGTCCGGCAGTTCCTGGACATCGGGACGGGGCTGCCGAGCGCCGACAACACCCACGAGGTCGCCCAGCGCGTCGCCCCCGACGCGCGGGTCGTCTACGTGGACAACGACCCGCTCGTCCTCACGCACGCCCGCGCCCTGCTGGTCGGGACGCCCGAGGGCGCCACCGACTACCTGGACGCCGACCTGCGGGACGTCGACACGATCCTCGCCGCCGCGGCGAAGACGCTCGACCTCTCGCGGCCGGTCGCGCTGATGCTGCTCGGGGTCGTCATCTTCGTCGAGGACGACGAGGAGTCGTACGGAATCGTCCGCAGGCTCATGGACGCGCTCGCGCCCGGCAGCCACCTCGTCCTGTCCCACACAGTCACCCACCCCGACATGCCGGACGTCGACGCGGCGGTGGCGTTCTGGAACGAGCACGGCACGCCGAAGCTCACCCAGCGGACCCCCGCCGCCGTCGCGCGCTACTTCGACGGCCTGGAGCTGCTGGAACCCGGCGTGGTCTCCTGTTCCGCCTGGCGACCGGAGCGGCCGGCACCGGACGTCGCGATGTACGGGGGCATCGGCCGCAAGTAGGGCCGGTCGGCCGTCCGGGGCACGCGAGCGGTGACCGGGTGCGACCGGGCCGGGAGCCCGGGGGAGAGCGACCACCTCGGATGTGGGCAGTGCCCGGGTGCCGTCGGGTCGGGAGCCCGGGGGAAGGGGGCCACCCCGGGCGCGGGCAGTGCCCGGGTGCCACCGGCCCCGGAGCCCGAGCGCGGGCGGCCGCTCCGGGCGCGCGTACGGCGACGTGGTCTCCGGCACAGAAGGGGCCCGCCGCGTCTCCCCGCCGGCCGGCGCCCGCCCGCCCGGCACAAGGCCCCCGGGGCCCCCGGCCCCCTCCGGCGCGGCGGTGCGGTCCCGGGGGACGTGACGGACATCTCTACCCCCGGGCCGTCCCCGTGGCGCATGGTGGTCGCCATGACCTCCACCACCCACAGCCCCGCCCTCCTCCGCGCCCGCACGGGCGGCCCCCGGGACGACGACGGCCCCAAGCTCCTGGAGAGCGTCCTCGGCTGGACCCTGGTCGTGCTGCTCGCCGTGCTCGTCACCCGGGCGGGCCTCATGTGACGGCGTCGGTGTGATCCCCCGGCGCCGGTCCGATCCTTCGGCGGCCGTGTGAACCCCCGGCGGCCGTGTGATCCGGGCCCCCGGGGCGGGCATACTCCCCCCGACCCCGGCATCCCGCGCGCGGTCCGCCCGCGCCCGGCAGGGAGGAGCGGCCGTGCCCGACACCCCCGCGGACGGCGTGGAGCGCCGACTGCCCACCGACGAGGCCCGCGAGCTGATCGCCCTGGTGCGCGACATCGCCCGGCGCGAGATCGTCCCGTCCGCCGCGGCCGAGGAGGCCGCCGGACGCTTCCCCCGCGAGCTGTTCGCGCTGCTCTCCCGCTCCGGACTCCTCGGACTGCCCTACGACCCCGCCCACGGCGGGGGAGGCCAGCCGTACGAGGTGTACCTCCAGGTCCTGGAGGAGCTCGCCGCGGCCCGGCTCACCGTCGGCCTCGGCGTCAGCGTCCACACCCTCTCCTGCCACGCGCTCGCCGGCTTCGGCACCGAGGAGCAGCGGGCCGCGCACCTGCCCGCCATGCTGGGCGGCGGCCTCCTCGGCGCGTACTGCCTCTCCGAACCCTCCGCCGGGTCGGACGCGGCGGCGCTGCGGACCCGGGCCGTCCGCGACGGCGACGCGTGGACGATCGACGGCACCAAGGCGTGGATCACGCACGGCGGGATCGCCGACTTCTGCACGGTCATGGCCCGCACCGGCGGCCCCGGCGCGCGCGGCATCACGGCCTTCCTGGTCCCGGGGGACGCGCCGGGCCTGGGCGCGGACCCGCCCGAACGGAAGATGGGCATGGGCGGCTCGCCCACCGCGCAACTCCGCTTCGACGGCGTACGGGTCCCCGACGCGCGGCGGCTCGGCGGGGAGGGACAGGGCTTCGCGATCGCGCTCGACGCCCTGGACTCGGGGCGGCTCGGCATCGCCGCCTGCGCCGTGGGGCTCGCGCAGGCCGCCCTCGACGCGGCCGTCGGGTACGCCCGGGAGCGCCGCCAGTTCGGCCGGCCGATCGCCGACTTCCAGGGACTCCGCTTCCTCCTCGCCGACATGGCGACCCAGGTCGAGGCGGGCCGGGCGCTGTACCTGGAGGCGGCGCGGCTGCGGGACGAGGGGCGGCCCTTCGGCCGGTGCGCGGCGATGGCGAAGCTCTTCTGCACGGACGCCGCGATGCGGGTCACGACGGACGCGGTGCAGGTGCTCGGCGGGTACGGCTACACGGCGGACTTCCCGGTGGAGCGTTTCCTGCGCGAGGCCAAGATGCTCCAGATCGTCGAGGGGACCAATCAGATCCAGCGGGTGGTCATCGCCCGTCACCTGGTCGGACCAGAGTCCCGCTGACCCGGACGGTCCGGTCCGCCCAGACGGGCCCCGCGGCGAGCCGGGTCCACTCCTGGTCGCTGTGGCCGGGCAGGGTGCGGCCCTGGCTCGCCCAGAGGGAGAGCACGTCCTGGTAGATGGGCGGGTGCGCCGGGACGGGAGCGGGGGCGGGAAGGGCGGCGGGGACAGGTGCCTGCGCGGAGAGCGGGACCGGGGCGGCGACCGACACGGGAGCGGTGATCGTGACCGGAGGATTGGCCGGAAGGGGAGGGCCGGCGGGAGCCGGAGCGGTGGCCGGGGGCTGCGCCTGCGCCGGTACGGGCACGGGCGGCGCGGGCGCCGGAACAGCCACGGGCGCGGACCCGACCGCGGGCGCCGACGCCGCAGCCGGGTGAGGAACCGATTCTTCAATGCGCGGCTCGGCCTGCCGGTGCCGACCGTAACCGCTGGGAGTCGTGTGCAGCGTGGTCATGCCCGGACCAACGCGCTCCGGTGGCCAGGGGTCACCGCCGAGCGGATTCGAGCGGCAGTTCGCCCGGTACCCGGGCGGGGCCGGCGTACCGCCCGACCCTCGGGTTTCCCGTACCGCGGCGCGGCACGGGAAGACGTCCGGCGGGGTGCGGCCTCAGGCCGCGCGGCGCATCTGCGGCACCCGGATCGGGCGCGAGCCCGGGCCGCCGACGTGCGAGAAGGGCTGCGTGCGCCAGTCGAGTCCCTGGGGGAGCGTCAGGAGCAGCGCGGTGTCCTGCTCCTGGACCTCCAGGGTGTCGTCGGCCGGGCGCGCCCCGGAGGCCGCGAGACCCGTGCCCCGGCACACCGCGAGGACGAAGGGGTTCCACGGCGTGGGGCAGAGCGCGTGCTCCGGCAGCACGTCCTCGTCCGCGAGCAGCGCGATGGGCTGCACGCACTCCGGGCAGACCACCCGGAACATCTCAAAGGTGTCGTACGCGTCGAGCTCGTCGGACGTGTCGACCGAATCAACAGGCTCCTGCATGGAGAATCTCCCCCTCGGGTGGGTCGGCCGGATCTGTGCGGCCTTCGACCACAGCAACCACTTCCCATGCGGAACTCCGCATAACCGTGAGGCGGCATCCCGAGCCCGGCCCAAACATGTGGCGTTCGTCACATGGCCGTCGCAGGTGCCTCGTGACGGCGCATAGCGGCCCATACGGGGCGCCCCGGGCTGTGCCCCGGCCCCTCCGGAGCACTAGGGTCACCGCATGGAGGAGCTGGATCGTCAGATCGTGGAGTTGCTCGTCAAGGACGGGCGCATGAGCTACACCGACCTGGGCAAGGCCACCGGCCTGTCCACGTCGGCCGTGCATCAGCGCGTCCGCCGCCTGGAGCAGCGCGGTGTCATCCGCGGCTACGCCGCCGTCGTCGACCCGGAGGCCGTGGGCCTGCCGCTGACCGCCTTCATCTCGGTCAAACCCTTCGACCCCAGCGCCCCCGACGACACCCCCGACCGGCTCGCCGACATCCCCGAGATCGAGGCCTGCCACAGCGTCGCGGGCGACGAGAACTACATCCTCAAGGTCCGGGTCGCCACCCCGCTGGAGCTGGAGCACCTGCTCACCCGCATCCGCTCCCAGGCCGGCGTGTCCAGCCGTACGACGGTCGTCCTGTCCACCCCGTACGAGGCCCGGCCCCCGCGCGTCTGACCCACCGGCACCTGCCGGGGGACCTGCCGGACAAACTGGGTCTCCCCAGGACCTAGCCTGGTGCCATGAGCGAGTCCATGCCCCCCGCGTCTCCCGGCGAACACCGCACCGTGCTCCTGCGCGGCGGAGAAGTCCACAGCCCCGCCGACCCCTTCGCCACCGCCATGGTGGTGGAGCGCGGGCACGTCGCCTGGGTGGGCTCGGAGGGCGCGGCCGACGCCTTCGCGTCCGGCGTGGACGAGGTGGTCGACCTGGAGGGCGCGCTCGTCACCCCGGCGTTCGTCGACGCGCACGTGCACACCACCGCCACCGGCTTCGCCCTCACCGGCCTCGACCTCTCCTCCGCCGCCTCGCTCGCCGAGGCGGCGGAGCGGATCCGGGTCCACGCCGCCGCCCGCCCCGGGGACCGCGTCCTCCTCGGCCACGGCTGGGACGCCTCCCGCTGGCCCGAGCGCCGCCCGCTCACCCGCGACGAGCTCGACGGCCTCACCGGCGGCCGCCCGCTCTACCTGACGCGGATCGACGTCCACTCGGCCGTCGTCACCACCGCCATGCTCGACCTCGTGCCCGGCGTCCGGGACCTGGACGGCTTCCACGACGGCCTGCGGCCCCTCACCGGCGACGCCCACCACGCCGTGCGCGCCGCCGCCTTCGGCGCCGTGTCCGCGCGCCAGCGCACCGAGGCCCAGCGGGCCGCCCGGGCCCGGGCGGCCTCCCTCGGCATCGGCACCCTGCACGAGTGCGGCGGCCCGCGGATCTCCTCCGAGGAGGACTTCACCGGACTGCTCGACCTCGCCCGCGAGGAGTCCGGTCCCCGGGTCGTCGGCTACTGGGCCGACCTCGACGTGGAGCGGGCGCGGGACCTCGGCGCGCTCGGCGCCGCCGGCGACCTGTTCGCCGACGGCTCCCTCGGCTCCCACACGGCCTGCCTCCACGAGCCCTACGCCGACCACGCCGACACCGGCCACACCGGCGCCGCCCACCTGGACGCGACCACCGTCGCCCTCCACGTCGTCGCCTGCACCGAGGCGGGGCTCCAGGCCGGCTTCCACGCCATCGGGGACGCCGCCGTCACCGCGGTCGTCGAGGGCTTCAGGACCGCCGCCGAGAAGCTCGGCCTCGCCCGCGTCCGGGCCGCCCGGCACCGCGTCGAGCACGTGGAGATGCTCACCCCCGAGACGATCGCCGCCTTCGCCGAACTGGGCCTCACCGCCTCCGTCCAGCCCGCCTTCGACGCGCTCTGGGGCGGCGAGGAGGGCATGTACGCCGACCGGCTCGGCGCCGGGCGGGCCCGCACCCTCAACCCGTACGCGGCTCTGCTGCGCGCCGGCGTGCCGCTGGCCTTCGGCTCCGACAGCCCCGTCACCCCGCTCGACCCCTGGGGCACCGTCCGGGCCGCCGCCTTCCACCGCACCCCCGAGCACCGGATCTCCGCCCGCGCCGCCTTCACCGCCCACACCCGGGGCGGCTGGCGCGCCGTCGGCCGCGACGACGCCGGGACGCTCGTCCCCGGCGCCCCCGCCGACTACGCGGTCTGGCGCACCGAGGAACTCGTCGTCCAGGCGCCCGACGACCGGGTCGCCCGCTGGTCCACCGACCCGCGCTCCGGCACGCCCGGCCTGCCCGACCTGACGCCCGGCAACGACCTCCCGGTCTGCCTGCGCACGGTCGTGCACGGACGGACGGTGTTCGTGCGGCCGGACGTGTGACGGAGGGGCGTTCCCCCTTCGGGCACCGCTCCGCACGCTTGTCCCCGACCTGCGGATCTTCCCCTCCGACCTGGCCTTTCGGGAAGAACCGGCAGGTCGGGCGGGTATTGACAGTCGCCCGCCGGGGGCGGGTAGGTTCTCCGCGTCCACCACAGGACGTCCGACCGGACCCTGCCCGCCGGTGGCCGAACGCCTCCCGCGCCTCGGCCGCGGGGGAGGGGCCCGGCGGAAGGTGCGACCCGGGTGGGGCCCGGACGTTCAGTAGACAACGGCTCCCGGTCGACCCGCAGCCGGCGGATCCCGGGCCGGACCGAAGGACGACGGGCCCCGCACCGCACGTCACCCGTCCCGTCCGACCCGCCGCGCCGGAGCATCCCGGGGACCTCGCTATGGTGGGGGCCTGTGTATGCATCCGAAGGGGCAGTAGTGAACGACGGTGGCCAGAGGCGTTACGGCCCGCTCGGCAAGGCCTTGGTGATCATTCCGACCTACAACGAGGCGGACAACATCAAGCCGATCGTCGCGCGGGTGCGGGAAGCCGTACCCGACGCGCACGTGCTCGTCGCCGACGACAACAGCCCCGACGGCACGGGCAAGTTCGCGGACGAGATCGCCTCCGAGGACGACCACGTGCACGTCCTGCACCGCAAGGGCAAGGAGGGGCTCGGCGCCGCCTACCTCGCCGGCTTCCGGTGGGGCATCGAGCACGGCTACGGCGTCCTCGTCGAGATGGACGCCGACGGCTCCCACCAGCCCGAGGAGCTCCCGCGGCTGCTCACCGCCCTCAAGGGCGCGGACCTGGTGCTCGGCTCCCGCTGGGTGCCGGGCGGCCGGATCGTGAACTGGCCGAAGTCCCGCGAGTTCATCTCCCGGGGCGGCAGCCTCTACTCGCGCGTGATGCTCGACGTGCCGATCCGCGACGTCACCGGCGGCTACCGGGCCTTCCGCAAGGAGACCCTGGAGGGCCTGGGCCTGGAGGACGTGGCCTCGGCCGGGTACTGCTTCCAGGTCGACCTGGCCCGCCGCGCGGTCGCCGCGGGCTACCACGTCGTCGAGGTCCCGATCACCTTCGTGGAGCGGGAGGTCGGCGACTCGAAGATGAGCCGCGACATCCTCGTCGAGGCGCTGTGGCGGGTCACCGGCTGGGGTCTGACGGCGCGCGCGGAGAAGGTCGGCAAGCGGCTCGGCCGCAAGCCCTCCTGACCCCCTCCCGGATCCGTACGCCCCGGCCGCCGGTCCGTACGGGCCACGGCGGGCACCGGCCCGCGATCCGTACGCACTGATCTTCCCTTTACGCCGTTCCGGCGGGGCTCCAGGCACACTGGGGACCATGACGACCGGCGTACCGCCCTCCCTCGCCCCCAAGAAGCGCTCCCGCGCGCGTACGTTCCTCCCGCTCGGCCTCGCCGCCTGGCTGGTCCTGGAGATCTGGCTGCTCACGGTGGTGGCGGACGTGGCGGGCGGGCTCACCGTCCTCGCCCTGCTCGTCGGCGGAGCCGTGCTCGGCACCGTCGTCGTCAAGCGGGCGGGCCGGCGCGCCTTCCGGAACCTCACCTCGACCTTCCAGCAGGCCCAGGAGGCCGCGCGGACCGGCGGGGCGCCCGCCGCGCCGGAGCGGACCGGCGCGGAGGACCGCAACGGCTTCCTCATGCTCGGCGGCCTGCTCCTGATGCTCCCCGGCCTGATCTCCGACGCGGCCGGCCTGCTCCTGCTGATCCCGCCGGTCCGGTCCCTCCTCGGACGGTCCGCCGAGAGGGCGGTCGAGCGCCGGATGGCCGCCACGGCCCCCGGCAGCCTCCAGGACGCCTTCCAGCAGGCCCGCATGCGCCGCCCGGACGGGAAGGTGGTCCAGGGCGAGGTCGTCCGCGAGGACGCCGCTCCTGGCCCGCGCGGGGCCGGAGACACCCGTCCGCCCCTGACCCCCTGACGCGCCGGCCCGGAGCGCACGCGGAAACGCCGCGGGGCCCGGTACACACCTTCGTGTACCGGGCCCCGCGGCGTTGATCGTCCGGCGGTCCGCTAGGCGGACTTGCGGCTGTCGCGCGGATGCACTGCGATGTTCATGGCGCCGGAGCGCAGGACGGCCAGCCTCTCGGCGAGGACCTCCTCCAGCTCCTCGCGGGTGCGCCGCTCCATGAGCATGTCCCAGTGCGTACGCGCAGGCTTGCCCTTCTTCTCCTCGGGACCGTCCCCGTCCACCAGGAGTGCCTGGCTTCCGCAGACCTTGCACTCCCACTCCGGCGGAATCTCCGCCTCTACCGAGAAGGGCATCTCAAAGCGATGTCCCTTCTCGCATGCGTACTCCACCGCCTGGCGCGGGGCCAGATCGATGCCGCGGTCGGTCTCGTAGCTCGTCACCACGAGGCGCGTGCCGCGAAGAGCTCGCTCACTCATGAATCGTGCCTCCCGGGCTTGTCGCCCACAGGACAGATGTCGCTGTCGTCGTTATCCGGTCAACGTCCGGTCGGCGGTAAAGATTCCCGTGCCGGGTCATGCGTCGCCCGTCGTGCCGCCCCTTGTTGTACCCACCAGTGCCCGTTTTGTCACATCTGACGGCAGGTGTGACGTGGTGTCTTCACCAAAGCAGCACGCAGTAACGGTCCGCCTGGCAGGCCAAACGCGTACACTACCGCCCTTTCCCCGCCACGTCTAAATACGCTCCGGCACGGGGTTTCCCGCGGCCTCGGCCGCGCGTCGCACCGGCACCCTGGCGAGCAGGACGAAGCCCACGGCGAAGAAGATCAACAGGGAGATGATGGCATCCCGATAGCTTCCGGTCAGCTGATACGCGAGACCGAACACCAGCGGACCCAGCCAGCTCAGCCCCCGGTCGCTCATCTCGTACGCCGAGAAGTACTCCGCCTCCTTGCCGCGCGGCACCAGATGCGAGAACAGCGAGCGCGACAGGGCCTGGCTGCCGCCCAGGACCAGGCCGATCGCCGCCGCCAGGGAGTAGAAGAAGACCGGCGCGTCGGCCGGCAGGACGTAGGCCGCCGCCAGGATCAGGGTCCAGACCGCCAGCGAGGCCAGGATCGTCCGCTTGGCGCCGTACGACCGGGCGAGCCGCCCCATGCCGAGGGCCCCCGCCACCGCGAGCACCTGGACGAGCAGGACCGCCGTGATGAGCGTCGTCTGGTCCAGGCCCAGCTCCTCCGAACCGTACAGGGAGGCCTGCGAGATCACCGTCTGCACGCCGTCGTTGTAGACCAGGTACGCGAGGAGGAAGGAGAGCGTCAGCGGGTGCCGGCGCATGTCCTTCAGGGTCGCCCGCAGCTGGCGCCAGCCGCTGCCCACCGCGCCCCCGCCGGACCGCTCCCGGTCTTCCCGGGGGAGCCGCCGGTCGCGCAGCCGCCGCAGCGGCACGAGGGTGAACGCGCCCCACCACATGCCGGCCGAGGCCAGACAGATCCGGACCGCCTCCCCCTCGGTCAGGCCGAAGGAGTCGTGGCCCGAGTAGAGGACCAGGTTCAGGACGAGGACCAGCGCGCCGGACGTGTAGCCGAAGGCCCAGCCGCGCGAGGAGACCGCGTCCCGCTCCTCCGGCTCCGAGATCTGCGGCAGATAGGCGTTGTAGAGCACCATCGAGACCGAGAGCGAGGCGTTCGCCACGATCAGCAGGAAGGCGCCCAGGAGGTAGCGGTCGCCGTCCAGGAAGAACATCCCGGCCGTGGCCGTCGCCCCCAGGTACGCCGTCGCCGCGAGCAGCGGCTTCTTCCGGCCCGTGCGGTCGGCCGCCGCGCCCACCAGCGGCATCACGATCACCGCGACCACGATCGAGGCCGACACGGCGTACGCGAAGAGCGAGCCCGCCCGCACGGGTATGCCCAGCGGGTGGACGAACCCCTCCGGGTCGGCCGCCGCCCGCGCCACCGAGGTCAGATAGGGGCCGAGGAAGACGGTGAGCACGCTCGTCGAGTACACCGAACACGCGAAGTCGTAGAAGTACCAGCCCCGCTGCTCGCGCCGCCGTTCGGCGGGGCCGGTGGCGTACTCCTCCGGCTCGGTGGTGTCAGCGGTCACGGCCGCGCCCCCTCGTTCGTCCCCGTGGGCCCGTGCCCCTGGTGTCCCGTCCCCGTGCCGCCCGGGCGCGCGCTCAGCTCCACGCGCCCCGCTCGGTCAGCACCGAGCGCAGCGTCTCCAGGTGATCGGTCATGATGCCATCCACCCCCAGGTCGAGGAGGGAGTTCATCCGGGCCGGATCGTTCACGGTCCACACGTGGACCTGGAGCCCGCGCGCGTGCGCCTCCCGGACGAACCGCCGGTCGACCACCGTGACCCCGCCCTGGCGCTCCGGGACCTGCGCCGCCACCGCCCCGGCCCGCAGCGCCGCCGGGACGCCCAGGGAACGCAGCCGCAGCCCGACCACCCCGCGCACCCCGTACGAGGTGGCGAGCCGCGGACCGGCCAGGCGCTGCGCCCGGGCCACCCGGGCCTCGGTGAAGGAGCCCACGCAGACCCGGTCCCAGGCGCCGGTCCTGCGGACCAGGTCGACCAGCGGGGCGAGGGCGGACTCCGTCTTGAGGTCCACGTTCCAGCGGGCCTCCGGGAACTCCTCCAGGAGGTCGGCGAAGAGCGGCAGCGGCTCCCGGCCCGCCACCCGGGCCTCGCGCACCGCCTCCCAGGGCAGGTCGCGGATCCGGCCCGAGGCGTCCGTCACCCGGTCCAGGGTCGCGTCGTGGAAGGCCACGAGCACCCCGTCGGAGGTCGTGTGGACGTCGGTCTCGAAGTAGCGGTAGCCCGCCGCGGCGGCCCGGCGGAAGGCGGCCGCGGTGTTCTCCAGGCCGTTCGCCGTGCCGCCGCGGTGGGCGAACGGGAGGGGGGAGGGGTGGTCGAGGTAGGGGTGGCGTACGCGAGTCACCGCCGCAGTATGGCCTGTTCCGGTGTCCCGGGGGCGACCGCCGGGGGACGGGCGGCCGTCGCGGGGCCGGCGTCCTGCGCCGGAGCGGGGTCCCCGGCCGGGCCGGCGTCCTCCGCAGGGGCGGGACCCGAGGAGGCCACCGTGACGCCGCCCTCCCGCTCCGGGACCGCGAACCTGCGCAGGAAGAACTGGGCCAGCGGGCCGATCGAGAGCGCGTAGAGCACCGTGCCGACGCCCACCGAGCCGCCGAGCAGGAAGCCGGTCGCCACCACGGCCACTTCGAGGAACGTCCGCACCAGGCGGATGGAGCGGCCGGTGAGCCGGTGCAGACCGGTCATCAGGCCGTCGCGCGGGCCGGGGCCGAACCGCGCCGCGATGTACAGGCCGGTCGCGACCCCGTTGAGGACGATCCCCAGCGCGAGCAGCGGCACCCGCACGGCCAGGCCGTCGTGCTCCGGGACCAGGGCCAGGGTGCCGTCCATCGCCAGGCCGATCACGAAGACGTTGGAGACCGTGCCGAGTCCGGGCCGCTGCCGGATCGGGATCCACAGCAGCAGCACCGCCGCCCCCACCACGATCGACACCACGCCGATCGTCAGCCCGGTCTTCCCCGCGAGGCCCTGGTGGAGGACGCCCCAGGGCTCCAGGCCGAGCGCGCTGCGCACGAGCAGTGCCGAGCTGACGCCGTACAGCGTCAGCCCCACGTAGAGCTGGACCAGTCGACGGGTGAGGTGCCGGCCGCGGAGGCCGGAGGCGATGGACAAGGTGCTGCCCCCAGAGTGGTGGTAGTGGACTGACTCGTGCCACTCTGTGGCAGGGGATCGAAGGCCAACCATGGCCAATTCGAGGAAGGTGGACTGATTTCCATGGCTCAGTGGACCTCGGCGGTGGGACCGGCACAGCTCGCCCGGCAGCTCGGGGCGCAGCAGCCCCGGCCCGCCGTGTCCGGCGCCCGCAAGCCGCCCGCCTACCGCGCCCTCGCCGACGGCATCCGGCTGCTCGTCCTGGAGGGCCGCGTCCCGGTCGCCGCCCGCCTCCCCGCCGAGCGGGAGCTCGCCCTCGCGCTCGCCGTCAGCCGGACGACGGTGGCCGCCGCCTACGAGGCGCTGCGCACCGAGGGCTTCCTGGAGTCCCGGCGCGGCGCCGGGAGCTGGACCGCCGTCCCCGCCGGGAACCCGCTGCCCGCGCGCGGCCTCGAACCGCTGCCGCCCGAGTCCCTCGGCTCGATGATCGACCTCGGCTGCGCCGCCCTCCCCGCCCCCGAGCCCTGGCTGTCCCGGGGCTTCCAGGGCGCCCTGGAGGAACTGCCGCCGTACGCCCACACGCACGGGGACTACCCGGCGGGCCTGCCCGCGCTGCGGCAGATGCTCGCCGACCGGTACACCGCCCGCGGCATCCCCACCATGCCCGAGCAGATCATGGTCACGACCGGCGCCATGGGGGCCATGGACGCGATCTGCCACCTCTTCGCCGGGCGCGGCGAGCGCATCGCCGTCGAGTCCCCCTCGTACGCCAACATCCTCCAGCTGATGCGGGAGGCTGGGGCCCGGCTGGTGCCCGTCGCCATGTCCGAGGGGCTCGGCAGCTGGGACCTGGGCCGCTGGCGCCAGGTGCTGCGGGACGCGGCTCCCCGCCTCGCGTACGTCGTCGCCGACTTCCACAACCCGACCGGCGCGCTCGCGGACGAGGACCAGCGGCGGCAGCTCGTGGAGGCGGCCCGCTCGGCCGGCACGGTGCTCGTCGTCGACGAGACCATGGCCGAGCTGCACCTCGAGGACGACCTGGAGATGCCCCGCCCGGTCTGCGCCTTCGACCCGGCCGGCTCCACCGTCCTGACCGTCGGCTCGGCCAGCAAGGCCTTCTGGGCGGGCATGCGCATCGGCTGGGTCCGGGCCGCGCCCGACGTCATCCGCTCCCTGGTGGCCGCCCGCGCCTACGCGGACCTCGGCACCCCCGTCCTGGAGCAGCTCGGCGTGAACTGGCTCATGCGGACCGGCGGCTGGGAGGAGGCGGTGAGTCTGCGGCGCGCCCAGGCCCGGGAGAACCGGGACGCGCTGGTGACCGCCGTCCGCAGGGAGCTCCCGGAGTGGGAGTTCACGGTCCCGCGCGGCGGCCTGACCCTCTGGGTGCGCACCGGCGGCCTCTCCGGCTCCCGGCTCGCCGAGGCGGGCGAGCGGGTCGGCGTCCGGGTGCCGTCCGGCCCGCGCTTCGGCGTCGACGGGGCCTTCGAGGGCTTCGTCCGGCTGCCCTTCACGGTCGGCGGCCCGGTCGCGGACGAGGCGGCCGCCCGGCTCGCCGCCGCGGCCCGCCTGGTCGAGTCGGGCGCGGCGGGCGGCGGGACGGAGCCGCCGCGGTCGTTCGTGGCGTAGGGCCTGTCCGGCGGATCGGGGTCGGGCAGGTCGCGGCGTTTCGGCAGCGCGGCGAGGTGCCGTGCCGGGCGTCGCGGCCCCGGCCGTGATCCGCCGGACAGGCCCTGGTTCCGCCGGTGTCTCCCGGGAACGCGCTGAGGGGCGGGTACGGACCGTGGTGTCCGTACCCGCCCCTCGGCCGCTTCCCGGATGCTCAGCCCTCCGCCGGGACCGGGGCGTGGAGCGGCGCCGGGCCGGGTGCCGGGGCCGGCTCGGCGCGGGGGGCCGGAGCCGGGTCGGGGGCGGTGACGGGGATCTTCTCGATCACCACCGTCGGCGCGGGAGCCGTCGCCGGCGCGCCCGGGCTCCGCTCCGGCAGGAGGTCCAGGACCGCCCGGCGGTGCGCGTCGCTCGTCGCGTCGTCGTACGGGTCGGGCGTCGCCGGCACCTGGAGCCGCAGGACCGGGCCGGTGCCCAGGCGCGCGTAGCCGCGGCCCGGGGGGACGTCGGGCGTCGGCGTGGTGTGCGGCTCGGCGCCGAGGGCGGCCGCGATCTGCCCGGGCGCGGCGGGGCCGAGCGCGATCCGGGCCCTGGTGTGGGTCCGTACCGCCTCGCTCAGCGTGTCCACGTCGTCGAACTGCTCGGCCACCACCACCGTGACCTGCGCCGCCCGCCCGTGCCGCAGCGGCACCTGGAGCAGTTCCTGCGGGTCGGGGCGGCCGTCGGCGGCGGCCAGGTGGCCGAGGACGCTCGGCCGGTCGAGCAGGATCCACAGCGGCCGCCGGGTGTCCTCCGGGGCGGGCAGGCCGGACTGCCGGGCCCGGTTCGCGGCGATCAGGCGCCGCTCGGTCTCGTGCGCCGCCCACTCCAGGCTCGCCAGGGCCCCGGAGAGCCCGCACTCGACGGCGAGGACCCCGGCGCGGCCGGTCAGGCACGCGTACTCGCCGGTGCCGCCGCCCTCGACGATCAGGACGTCGCCGTGGGGGAGCGCCTGGAGCGCGATCGAGCGCAGCAGGGAGGTGGTGCCGCTGCCCGGCCGGCCCACGGCCAGCAGGTGCGGCTCGGTGGAGCGGGGGCCGGTGCGCCAGACCACGGCCGGGGCGTCCTCCGTGCCGTCCGCCGCGACCACCGGCACGGTCCGCTGCACGGCGTCGGCGTCGGTGAAGCCGAGGACGGTCTCGCCCGGCACGGTGACGAAGCGCTGGGCGGCGATGGTGGTGGGCAGGGCGGGCAGCACGCTCAGGACGAGCCGGTTGTCCTCCTCGTCCCAGTCGAAGCGGTACTCGCGGCCGCGCCCCGACTTGGCGTGCAGCAACTGCTCGACGCGGGCGCGCGCGGCCGGCTCGCCGTCGGCGAAGTACGGGGGGTACGCGATCCGCAGCCGGGTGAGACGCCCGTCCCCGTCGAAGTCGTGCTCCCCGAAGGCCTCGCTCCAGTCGCCCCCGTGGGAGAAGAGCGGGGAGGGGTCCTCGGGGACGGAGAAGTGCGGTACGAGCGCCTCGTACAGGCCCTTGAGGCGGGCGGTCTCCGCCTCGTCGGGCCCGGTCCTGGCGACCGGACGCTCGCGCCCCTTCCACGCGGCGGCGCCCATCAGCGTGACGAGCGCGAGGAGCGGCCCGTACGGCAGGAGGACGACGACCAGGACGCAGGCCGCGACCAGGAACAGCGTGGGACCACGCCGTTCCTTGGGGGTCGCGGCCCACCTGGCGCGCGCGGACGCGGCCAGCTTCCGCAGACCGCGGGTGACCGTGATCAGCGGATGGAGCACGTCGGTGGCGCTGTCGGCGGCCGTGCGCGCGATCTCTCGACTGCGGGCGATCTGCGCGCTGCCGCTGCTCAGAATGCGGGGGAGTGGTCGCCGGGCCACGTCGTACTCCTGAGGTGGTGGAAGGGGCTGAGGGGCGTCAGAACTTGATCCCGCCCAGGAGACCGGCGAGGCTCTGCCCGCCCGCCGTGATGCTCGGGGCGATGGCGGTGCCCGCGAGGTAGAAGCCGAACAGCGAGCTGACGATGGCGTGGGAGGGCTTCAGGCCGTCCTTCTTGAAGAACAGGAAGCAGATGATGCCGAGCAGGACCACGCCTGAGATGGACAGGATCATTGGGTGTTCTCCTGGTTGAGGGGACAGTCACCATGAGTTCTTCCAGGTTCACGGCAAGTATCGATGTGACTAAAGGTGCATTGGAGTGAAAAACCGGCGATTTCACTTGACCGGCGGACGGCGGACGAGCGGCCGGGTGGCGAAACGTCCGGGGTGCGCTATAGGCGGATCGGGAGCGGACGGAACGCCGTGATCTTTGCCTCGGTCGCGCACGGTCATGTCCCCGGACGGGCAGTACCCTGTCGATTCACCCGTACGGCCCCGCTCGCCGTGCGCGACCCGACACCGTAGGAGAGAGGCGGTCCCACCGATGAGCGAGACTCCGGACCCCGAGGTCATCGAGCTGGCGTCCAAGGTCTTCGACCTCGCGCGCACGGGGGGCGCCGAGGCCCTCGCCGCCTACGTCGACGCGGGCGTCCCCGTGAACCTCACCAACGACCGGGGCGACTCCCTCGTCATGCTCGCCGCTTACCACGGCCACGCCGCCGCGGTCTCCGCCCTCCTGGAGCGGGGCGCCGACGCCGACCGCGCCAACGACCGCGGCCAGACCCCGCTCGCCGGCGCCGTCTTCAAGGGCGAGGACGACGTGGTCCGCGCCCTCCTCGCCGGCGGCGCGAATCCGGAGGCGGGCACTCCGTCCGCCGTCGACACCGCCCGGATGTTCGGCAAGGCCGAACTCCTGGAACTCTTCGGAACCCGGTGAACGGACGCTGAACCCCAGGTGAGGCGGCGTCGTAAATGTGGTCGCGTCGGCGAAATGGGTGGGTCATCATGACGTCGGACCCGGCAGAACGGGCCACCGACGAGAGGCAGAGGAAGATGATCACTGGCAAGCGCAGGACGACGAGCGGCCCGACATGTCGCCGCACGGCCTAGGCGTACACCGATGTACCGCCTGACCCGGTTCATCCCGGTCATCCCGGCATCCCCCGGTCGTGTCGACAGCTTGATGTGAGGCGTCTCCCCATGTTCGATCCAGTCATAGCGCCGAGCGGCACCCTGCTCGGCCTGTTGCAGCGGGGCCGCGGCGACGGCACCCTGCACGCGCTCGCCGCGCCACGTGCCGAGGCCCTCGCGGCCCTGAACCACTGCGTCCTCGACGACCCCCGCCACGACTGGCAGGTCGAGAACCGCTCCCTCTACTACGCCCGTCTCTACCTGGACCTCCACGGAGGCCTCGACGAGATCGAGGCGCACCTCTTCGGCGCCGAGGACCACCTCGACACCGAGGAGTCCAGGACCGGGCTCGCGCTCGCCGTCCTCGGCCACCTCGCCTCCTACGGACGCCAGGACGCCCTGCTGCTGCTCCGGCGCTACGCCGCGACCGGCACCAACTGGGCCTGGGCCCTGGACGAACTGGCCCTCCGCGACGACGACGCCGGACTCCGCGCGCTCGCCCCCTCCGTGCTGGGCCGCTTCCCGGCCGACGCCGAGGGCGACGCCGAGCTGGGCCGCACCGTGCGCGACGCCTTCGAGCCCCGGCCCTGGCGGCTGTGGGCCGAGGACCGGCGCGACACCGTGGGCCCCCGCGTCAGGGCCGCCATGGAGCAGGGCTCCTTCGACCGCTGGCAGCGCCAGATGCGCCCCGCCGGGCCCCGCCCCGGCTGGAGCGTGCGCGCCGTCCTCGACTGGGCGCAGGAAGGGTACGAGCGCGGTGCCGTCCTCTACGGACCCGCCGCCCGCTGCCTCACCGCCGTCGCCGGCCCCGAGGACCGGCCCGAGCTGCTCGCCGCCGCCCGCGACGGCGCGGAGGGGGCCCGGGGCGCCGCCCTCCACCACCTCGCCGAGTCACGGGACCCCGCCGTCCTCGACCTCGTCGAACACGCCGCCGACGGTGACTCCCGCGAGGTCGCCGAGGCCGCCGTCGCCGCCTACCGCCGCATGTGCGGCGAGGACGCGGTCGCCCGCGCCCGCGCGTGGGTCCGGCGCACCGACGCGCTCGGCGCCGCCGCCGCCGAGGTGCTGGCCTGCCGCGGCACCGCCGAGGACTCCCCCTCCGTCCTCGGCGCGCTGCGCGGAACCGTACGCACCCAGGGCCCCGACGCCCCCGAGCTCGCCTGCCTCGTCGACGGCGCCGGACGCCTCGGCATCGCCTGCGCGGCCCCCGTGCTGCGCCACGTCTACCGGGAGACGGCCTCCTCCCAGCTGCGCGGCCGCACGGCCCGCGCCCTCGCCGCCACCGATCCCGCGTTCGCGACCGGCTTCGCCGTCGAATGCCTCTGGGACTGCGAGGAGACCACCCGCGAGGTCGCGGCCCAGCACGCCGAGACCGGCGACATCCGCGTCGCCGAACGGCTCCGCCGCCTCGCCGCCGACCCGGCCGAGGAGGTCGAGGTCCAGCTCGCGGTACGCAACCGGATAGGGCCGGACCTGCAGGTCTGAGGGCGGGGGCGTTCCGGGCCGGGTCGGGTTGGGCCGGGCGGTGGCGTGATGCGGCCCCGCCCCGCCAGGTCGTCCGCCCCGGCGCGACGGCGGCCGGACGGCGCGACGCCGGAAGCGGGCGGGGCCCGGCCCCGCCGCACCGCCCGCGCCGGACCGCTCGACGCGGGATCCGCGCGGTGAACGCGTCCGGACGCCGGAGCCCCGGGCCGGGACGCCGGAGCCGCCCCCACAGGCCCCGAAGGGGCCCCGCGCGGGAAACGCTCACGGGACGTTCCCTCCCCGTCCAGATCGACTTTGACGGGGACACGCCGGGCGCGAGGACAACACCCGTATGCGTGTCGTCATCGTCACCGAATCCTTCCCTCCCGACGTCAACGGTGTGGCGCACTGCGCCCTGCAGACCGCGCGCCACCTCGCCCGGCGGGGCCACGCCCCGCTCGTCATCGCCCCCGCCGTCGCCGACCCGGCCGCGGACGCCGACGCCCCCTGCGCCGTCGTCCGGGTGCCGTCCCTGCCCCTGCCCGGCTATTCGCAGGTACGGGTCGCCCTGCCCAGCCGCCGGGTCGCCGCGGCCATCGCCGCGCACCGCGCCGACCTCGTCCACCTCGCCGGACCGTTCGTCCTCGGCGTGCGCGGGATGACGGCCGCCGCCCGGCTCGGCATCCCCGCCGTCGCCGTCTACCAGACGGACCTCGCCGGCTACGCGCGCACGTACGTGGGGACCGGCGAGGGCACCGCCTGGCGCCGCCTCCGCGCCGTGCACGGCGCCGCCGACCGCACCCTCGCCCCGTCCTCCGCCGCCCTGCGCGACCTGGAGGCCCACGGCATCGGCCGCGTCCGGCTCTGGGGCCGCGGGGTCGACACCGCCCGCTTCCGTCCCGAGCTGCGCGATCCCGCCCTGCGCCGCGAACTCGTCCCGAACGGCGAACTCCTCGTCGGCTACGTGGGCCGCCTCGCCCCCGAGAAGCGCGTCGACCTGCTCGCCGGAGCGTGCGGCCTCCCCGGCGTACGGGTCGTGGTCGTCGGGGACGGCCCGAGCGCACCCGCGCTGCGCACCGCCCTGCCGGGCGCCCGGTTCCTGGGCCGCCGCACCGGTACCGACCTCGCCCGGATCTTCGCCTCGCTCGACGTCTTCGCCCACACCGGTCCGTACGAGACCTTCTGCCAGACCGTCCAGGAGGCCATGGCGAGCGGGGTCCCGGTGGTCGCCCCGGCCGCCGGCGGGCCCCTGGACCTGGTCGACCACGGCCGCACCGGGCTCCTCGTGCCCCCGAACGACCCGGACGCGCTGCGCGACGCCGTCGCCGCGCTCGCCGCCGCGCCGGACCGGCGCACCGCCTTCGGCAGGGCCGGCCGCGACACCGTCGAGGGGCGCACCTGGGAGGCCCTCGGCGACGAACTGATCGGCCACTACCGGGAGGTCCTGCACGGGCGGACGGCGGTGGCGGCGTGAACGGCACCCGCACGACCGGCGCGGACACGGAGAGGGGCACGGGCGCGCGTACGGGCGGCGGGCTCCGGATCGTCCGGCTCGCCAACTTCGTGACCCCCACCTCGGGCGGCCTCCGTACCGCCCTCGACCGGCTCGGCCGCGGCTACCTGGCGGCCGGACACGAGCCGGTCCTCGTCGTCCCCGGTGCCACCGCGAGCGACCACTGCACCGAGCAGGGCCGGGTCGTCACCCTTCCGGGATCCGTGCTGCCCGGCACCGGCGGCTACCGGGTCCTCGCCGACCGGCGCCGGGTCGCCCGCCTCCTCGACGAGCTCGCCCCCGACCGGATCGAGGTCTCGGACCGGACGACCCTGCGCTGGACGGGCGAATGGGCGCGACGCGCCCGCGTGCCGTCGGTCATGGTCTCCCACGAGACCGCGGACGGGGTCCTGCGCACCTGGGGCGTGCCGCCCGCCCTCGCGGCCCGCGCGGCGGACCGGCTCAACCGCCGCACCGCCTGGGCGTTCGCGCGGATCGTCTGCACCACCGAATGGGCCGAGCGCGAGTTCGTACGGATCGGGGCCCGGAACGTCGTACGGGCCCCGCTCGGCGTGGACCTGGACCACTGCCGGCCCGACCGCCGCGCCGCCGCGACACGGGCCCGGTACGCGGACGGGGCGCGGGTACTGCTCCTGCTGTGCTCGCGCCTCTCCGTCGAGAAGCGGCCCGGCACGGCCCTGGACGCCCTGGAGGAGCTGCGCGGCGCCGGGATCGCGGCGACGCTCGTGGTCGCGGGCGACGGGCCGCTGCGGGCCGCCCTGGAGCGCCGGGCGCGCGAGCGGCGCCTGCCGGTGCGGTTCGTCGGGCACCTCGCCGACCGGGAGGCCCTGGCCGACCTCCAGGCGGCGGCCGACGTCTGCCTGGCGCCGGGGCCCGCCGAGACGTTCGGGCTCTCCGCCCTCGAAGCCCTCGCCTGCGGGACCCCGGTCGTCGTCAGCGCCTCCTCGGCCCTCCCCGAGGTCGTGGGCACGGCCGGGGCGGCCGCCGCCGACACCCCGGCGGCCTTCGCCTCCGGCGTCCAGAGCCTCCTCGCCGTCCCGGAGGCCGTCCGCCGCCGGGCCGCACGCGCGCGTGCGGAGGGCTTCGCCTGGGACCGCTCGGTCGCCGCCTTCCTCCGGGCCCACGAGGCTCCCTCGCCGGATCCGGAGCTGTTCGTGCCCGGTGCTTCCGGTGTTCCCGGTGTTCCTGGCGTTCTCGGAGTACCAGGTGCGCCCGGCGTCCCTGAAGTTCCCGGAGGCTCCGGAGCCCTCGGCGTCCCCGGAGCACCCGGACCGGTCGCCCCCGAGGAGACCCTCAGATGACCGGGGAGAGCGGCCGATGACCGGGGACGGGGACGCCACGCGCGCGGGAACGGTGCCGCCGGGAGCCGGGCGGTGCCACCCCGATCCGTTCCCGGCCCCGGGGCTTCTGCCCCGGGTGCCTGAGCCGCGCCATCCGGAGCCGGGCCATCCTGAGCCGCGCCACCAGGAGCCGCGCCATCCGGAATTTCGTCACCCCACGCCCCGGCCCCCGCAGCCCGGCCCCCTCCGCTTCGCCGTGCTCGGGGACTCGCTCAGCGAGGGCGTCGGGGACCGGGTGGACGGGGCCTGGCGGGGGTGGGCGGCGCTGCTCGCCGACGGGCTCGCGGCCGACGGGGCGGAGACCGCGCTCCTGAACCTGGCCGTCAGCGGCGCCCTCAGCAGGGACGTCGCCGGGGACCAGGCCCGTCGCGCCCTCGGCTTCCGGCCCCACCTGGCCTCCGTCGTCGTCGGGGTCAACGACACCCTGCGCCACACCTTCGACATCGCGCTCCTGGCCCGCCGCCTCGACCGGGTCTGCGCCGACCTCGACGCCCTCGGAGCCGTACTCCTCACCGCCTGCCTGCCCGACCCGGGCCGGATGCTCGGCCTGCCCCCGCCCCTGGCGCGCCCGCTCGCCCGCCGCCAGCGGTCCGTCAACGCGGTCGTGCACGCGCTCTCCGCCCGGTACGGGGCCGTCCACCTGCACCTGGACGACCGGGCCTGGACCGACGACCGCTCCCTGTGGAGCGCCGACCGGCTCCACCCCGGCGAGCGCGGCCACCGCGCCGTCGCGGCGGGCTTCCACCGGCTCCTCGCCGACCGGGGGCTCGCCCACGGTGCGCCGCCCGCGCCGGAGCCCGACCGGCCGCCGCCGACCCGCGCCGAGTCCCTGCTGTGGCTCGCCACCGCCGGTACCGGCTGGGTCCTCCGCCGCAGCCGCGACCTGCTCCCGCAGCTCCTCCTGCTCGCCGGCGCCGAGCTGCGCCACCGGACCGACGGCACCGGCACCGGGCCCCTCGACGTCCGCGCGGACGACGCCCTCGCCGCCGCGCTCGCGGCCACGGCGGACGGCCGCCGGGACCCCGGCGCCCCCGCTCACCGCACCGGTACGAACCGCACCGCCGTCCCCGGCACCGCCTGGGCCGCCGCGCCCAGATCGGCCTCCCGGACCACCCCGACCACCGGATAGCCGCCGGTCGTCGGATGGTCCGCGAGGAAGACCACCGGGCGCCCGTCCGGCGGCACCTGGACCGCGCCGAGCACCATGCCCTCGCTCGCCAGCTCCCCGGGCACGGCCCGCTCCAGGGCCGGTCCTTCGAGCCGCAGCCCGATCCGGTTGCTCGCCGGGGACACCCGGTACGCGCGCGTGGCGAGGGTGCGGAGGGCGCCGGGGGTGAACCAGTCGTCGCGGGGCCCGAGCCGGACCCGCAGGACGAGCACGTCCGGCGGCCCGGGCCAGGGAGGGACGTCGACCGGCCCCCGTACCGCCGTGTCCGCGCCCAGCGGCAGGACCGTCTCCCGTCCCAGGGGCGCCGGACCGAGGCCGGACAGCAGGTCGGTGGAGCGGCTGCCGAGCACCGGCTCGACCTCGATCCCGCCGCCGAACGCCACGTACGCCCGCAGCCCCCGCGAAGCCGTCCCGACCTCGACCGTCGATCCGGCCCCCACCCGCACCGCCGTGCCCCAGGCGGCCGGGCGCCCGTCCACCCGGACCGGGCAGGGCGCGCCGCCCACCGCCACGGTCACCGCGCACCGGGGCCGCACCGCGCACCCGTCGACGGTGGTCTCCAGGACCGCCGCCCCCTCGGCGTTCCCCACGAGCCGGTTGACGAGCCGTACGGCCGCCGGGTCGAGCGCGCCCGAGCGGACCACGCCCAGGTGCGCGTACCCCGGCCGCCCCAGGTCCTGCACGGTGGTCAGCGCCCCCGGCCGGACCACGGCCACCGTCCGGCCCGTCACCGTCCGCCTCCCGCGCCGGGGCGCTCCACCGTGAACCGGACCCGGGTGCCGGGGGAGAGGAGCGCCGCCGGATCCCGCCCGGTGTCCCAGAGGACCGCGTCGGTGGTGCCGATCAACTGCCAGCCGCCGGGGGAGGAGCGCGGGTACACACCCGTGTACGGCCCGGCCAGGGCGACCGAACCGGCCGGGACGGCGGTGCGCGGAGTGGCCCGCCGGGGCACCTCGTACCGCTCGCCGAGCCCCGTCAGATAGCCGAAGCCCGGCGCGAACCCGCAGAAGGCGACCCGGAACTCGGCCGCCGTGTGGATCCGCACCGCCTCCTCGGCGGACACGCCCCAGCACGCGGCGACCTCCGCCAGATCGGGCCCGTCGTAGCGGACCGGCACCTCCACCACCCGCCCCGCGCGCGTGGAGAGCGGTGCCACCTCCCACCCGGGCAGTTCGGCCGCGAGCCGGTCCGGGTCCGCCACCCCGTCGAGCAGCACGGTCCGCGCCGCCGGCACGACCTCCCGTACGGCGGGGAGGGCACCGGCCGCCCGGCGCCGGAGCACCTCGGCGTGGAACGCCTCCGCCTCGGCGCCGCCGTCCAGCTCCACGAGCAGCGCCCGCTCGCCGACGCGCAGCACGCGCACGCGTACGTCCGTGGAAGGGCTCCCGTCCCCGCTCACGCGAAGGCCTCCACCCGCATTCCGGAGGATTCGAGGCCCTCCCGGACCCGCCGGGCGAGCTCCACCGCGCCCGGGGTGTCCCCGTGCAGACAGAGCGACCGGGCCCGGACGGCCACGGAGGCCCCGTCGTGCGCGGTGACCGTCCCGAGCCGGGCCAGGGCCAGCGACCGCTCCACGACCTCGGCGGGATCGGTGACGACCGCCCCCTCCCGTCCGCGCGGCAGCAGGGAGCCGTCCGCCCGGTAGGCCCGGTCGCCGAAGGCCTCGGCGACGACCGGGAGCCCGGCCGCCGCGGCGGCCTCGTGCAGCCGGGATCCGGGCAGCCCCAGGACCGGCAGCGTCCGGTCCGCGAGCAGCACGCCCTCGACGACCGCCGCCGCCTGTTCCCCGTCCCCGACCACCCGGTTGTAGAGCGCCCCGTGCGGCTTCACGTACGCGACCCGGGAGCCCGCCGCCCGCGCGAAGACCTCCAGGGCGCCGATCTGGTACGCCACCTCGGCGGCCAGCTCCGCCGCCGGGACGTCCATCGACCGCCGCCCGAAGCCGGCCAGGTCCCGGTAGGAGACCTGCGCCCCGATCCGTACCCCGCGTTCCGCCGCGAGCTCGCACACGCGCCGCATGGTGGCCGCGTCCCCGGCGTGGAATCCGCAGGCCACGTTGGCACTGGTGACCACGGTCAGGAGTTCTTCGTCGTCGGTCAGGGTCCAGCGGCCGAAGCCCTCGCCGAGGTCGGCGTTGAGGTCGATCGACGCCCGGCTCGTGCTCATCTGCGCCTCGCGGGGTGGGGGCGTGCCCACGCGGGCACGGCGGGACCATGGGACGCTCTCAACGTAGAGGATCGTTGAACGATCCGACAACAGGTCTGTCGCCCCGGCCCCTCCGTGCGGTTGACTTCGGTGCGGTGGACCTCGGTGCGCCGGCCCGGCGGCGGACACGGTGGGGCACCGGCGGCGAAGAGGGAACGAAGAGGGAACAGGGAGGAAGCGCCGTGGCGGAGCCGGCGGAGGACAGGGCCGGAGACCTGGCGGACGACCGCGCGCTGCTCGGGCGCACGAGCACGGCGGAACGGGTCGCGGACATCCTGCGCACCCGCGTCGCCGAGGGCCGGTTCCCGCCCGGCACCCGGCTCTCCGAGGACGGCATCGGCGGCGCCCTCGGCATCTCCCGCAACACCCTGCGGGAGGCCTTCCGCCTCCTCACCCACGAGCGCCTCCTCGTCCACGAGCTGAACCGGGGCGTCTTCGTCCGCGTTCTCGACGCCGGCGACGTGGCCGACATCTACCGCACCCGCAGGCTCGTCGAGTGCGCCGTCGTCAGGGGTCTGGGGCGGCCGCCGTTCGCCCTCGACGGCCTCGCCGCCGCCGTCGCCGAGGGCGAGGGCGCCGCCCGCGCCGGCGACTGGAACGGCGTCTCCACGGCCAACATCCACTTCCACCTCGCGCTCGTCGCCCTCGCGGGCAGCGCCCGCACGGACGAACTGATGCGCGGCGTCCTCGCCGAACTCCGCCTCGCCCTCCACCTCGTCGACGACCCGCGCGCCCTCCACGAGCCGTTCCTCGCGCGGAACCGGGAGATCCTCGGCGCCCTGCGCGCCGGCGAGCGCGGCACGGCCGAACGCCTCCTCGCCCGCTACCTCGACGACTCCCGGGACGGGGTCGCCGCCGCCTGCGGCCGGGCCGCAGGCGCCCGCGGCTGAACCTCCGGACCCGGTCGCATCCGCACCGTTTCGACCGTTGTCAGGGTGAGGACCTAATCTGTGCACCGTGACTTCGCCTGCCTCGACGGACCTCGCTCCGCCCCAGCTCAGCGCGGGGCCGCGGCCCGCGCAGGGCCCGGCCGCCGACGAAGGGCTCGCGCGGCGGCTCCGCGCGCTCGCGTGCACCGCCCCGCTGCACGACCTGGACGCCCGCAAGGCGAACCTGGCCGGCGAGTACACGGTCTACGCGATGGCCGAGGTGGCCCTCGCCGCGATCGACCTGATCACCCTCAACATGGACTTCGACACCGGCGCCGACCACGAGCAGATGGTCGCCCGCCTGCTGCCCCGCGTCGCCGCCCAGGCCCCGCGGCGCCCGGCCGCCGAGCACGAGCGCGTGGCCCGCTGGGTCCTGGAGAACCTGATCAACGTCGGCAGCGTCGACCGCGGCTTCCGCGCCGTCTACGGCACCTTCGGCACCGACGGCGTCTACGTCCGCAGGGACTACGACTTCAAACTCGTCGAGGAGGTCCCGGGATACGGGGGCGGGGTCTATCTCCGCACCACCGACGAAGCGGTCAACGTCCTGGTCGGAGCCCTCGACACCGACGTCACCAGCGCCCAGATCGCCGCCGAGGTGAAGCTGGAGGTCCTCATCAACCGGGGCCGCCTGGCCGACGCGCAACTCGCCGCCGAACAGGCCCGCTACCGGACCGTGCAGTACGCCGAGACCCTCCGCAAGACCCTGGAGGCCACCCGGCGCAACGTCCGCGCCGTCGACTGGCTCCAGACGGTCCCCGACATGATCGCCGAGGCGCTCGACCACGTGGCCGACCGCTACCGCCACGAGAACGCGATCCTCACCAACATCCGCAGGGCGCGCGACGAGGCCGAGGCCGCCACCGACGTGAAGACGGCCGAGCACAAGCGGCGCGCCGCCGAACTCGTCGACATCGTCAAGGACTGCATCCGCCGCCACACCCAGCTCCAGTCCCGCCTCCTGGAGGCCGGACCGCTCTTCCGCGCCGAGCAGGACCGCCAGGCCTTCGCCGCCCCCGCCGCCTACACCGGACTCGACCTGTACGGGCAGCTGGTCGCCCCGCTCCTCACGCTCCCCGTCGAGCGGGCCACCCGCGCCACCGACGCCTTCTTCGCCCACGGCACCGGACTGCGCACCCCCGCGTCCGTACGGCTCGGCGACCTCGTCGACCTGCTGCTCACCCCGCCCGTCGAGCGCGAGCACCTCGGCGCGGAGATGCCCGAGCCCGATCTGATCGCCACCCCCGACGACTCCCGCTTCAGCGAGGAGCAGCTCGGACACGCCATGCGTCTGCTCGACCTGGAGCACGACGCCCCGCGCCGCCTCTCCGGACTGCTCGCCGAGGCCCGCGCGACCGACCCCGACCTGCCGTACCTCGTCGCCCTCCTCGCCGTCCACGCGGCGAGCCCTCCGGTCGGCACCGCCTACCGCCAGGGCGAGGAGCGGCTGCTCTTCGCCGTCGACGACGGCACCCCGCTCGACGACCCCGAGTTCGGCGGCGCCGACCTCATCGTCGGTACGGCACTCCTCGACGCGGCGGGCATGGCCGCCGACCGCACGGAGGCGACGTGACCCTCGTACCCCCTGCCCCGACCTCCTGTACCGATACCTCCTGTACCGATACCTCGTGTACCGATACCTCCTGTATCGACGGGGCCGACGCCGCTCCGGCCGACGAGCTGGACTCGGTCGACCTGTTGGACCCGATCGACGCGCTCGACCCGGCCGATCAGCCGGGCCCGACCGGCGCGCCGAGCCCCGCCCACCTGCTCGACCTGCTGGATCCGACCGATCAGCCGGGCCCGGTCGACACCGTCGTACTCGCAACCACCGCCGTGCCCGCGCCACGACCGGAAGCCACGACGGAGCCGGAACCGGAGCCGAAGTCGGAGCCGACCCCGGAAACCGGAACCGAACCCGACGCGGCCCCGGCCCTGGCCCCGGCGGCCGACCGCAACCTGCTCCCCGCCCCGGCCCCGGCCCCGGCAACCGACTCCGGCCCCGCGCCCGCCCCCGCACCGGAGCCCGCCGCCCCGCAGACCCCCCGCATCCGCCCCCGGCTCGGCACCGTCCCCCTGGGGTCCGGGCCGTCCCGGCCCGGGGCCGCGCGGCGGCGGGGCGACGTTCCGTCCGTGCGGGCCGTGCGGCTCACGGACGAGCCGCCCGCGCCCGCCGAGCGGACCCCGCCCCCGGCCGCCGTCACCCCCGTCCCGCTGCCCCTGTCCCGGCCCGCCGTCCGCGCCGTACCGACCGAGAACCGTCCCGAGGAGCCCCAGCCGTGAGCGAGACCCACGCCGAGCACGCCGACGCGTGGAGCGAGCAGGAGCACCCGCACGCCGACGCGTGGAGCAGGCAGGAACCCCCGCAGGCGCCGGCCGCCCCCGCCGCGTCCGGCGGCTCCGCGGTCACCCCCGCCGACGCCGCCGACGCGGCCCGGCTCGTCTCCTTCGGGCTCCAGCCCAAGTTGCTCCCGGCCCGCGACGCCGAATACGCCGAACTCCTGCGCCGCTACCGCGAGGACCCCGCCTTCGCGCGCCTCGCCGACGCCGTCGCCACCGGCCTCGGCCTCGTCGTCCTGGAGGTCTCCCCGCGCGCGGGGATGGCCGTCACAGCCGCCGAGGACTCGGTCTTCGCCGTCCGCATGGGCGACTACGCCCGCCGCGCCTCCACGGACTCCGCCGACCGCTTCCTGCACGGCCTGGCCCATCTCGCCGTCGCCACCATGGCCTTCCCCCGTCCCGAGGACCTCGCCGACGACGCGTACATCGGCCGGTTCAGCGTCAACGGCGTCGACGCCTTCGTGCGCCAGGCCTGCCTGCGCCTGGAGCAGCGTGCCGAGGAGGAGGGCGAGAACACCGACCCGGCCTCCGACGCCCCCGGCCTGGAGGCCGCCTGGCGGACCTACGCCCGCCGCAGCGCCACCGGAGCCACCAAGGACGCCCGCAGGCTCGCCGGTTCCACCACCGGCATCGTCGGCAAGGCCGCCGCGTTCCTCACCGACTCCGGCTTCCTCCAGCGCACCGGCGACGAGGGCGGCGGCTCCTACCGCACCACCGCCCGCTACCAGCTCCAGGTCCGCGACATGGCGGGCTCCGCCGCCATGGCCGAACTCCTCGAACTCGGCGTCGTCCCCGTCAGCGACGGCTCCGCGACGCTCCTGCCGCCGCCCGAGGGCGACGACCTGGAGCTCGTGGCCGACGCGGGCCTCCCGTTCCACTCGTAATCACGTCGGCCACCCCGATCCCGTCCGCCCCGCCGACCCCGTCCACCCCGCGCGCGGTCCCGCCGCCCCGCCGACCTTCCCAGCACGAGAGTCCCCGCCATGTACGAGCTGTCCCGGGTCCGCCTCTACTCCATCGGCCCCGCCGGCGCGCGCTACGCCGACACGGTCCTGGACCTGCGCGGAGTCGGCGCCCCGGTGCCCCACCCCGCCCCCACCCAGGCGGAGTTCTTCGAGGACGAGCCGGTCGGCCCGCCGCGCCGCCCGGCCCCCGCGGGCGTGCTCTTCCTGGAGAACGGCGGCGGCAAGTCCGTCCTCCTGAAGCTGATCTTCTCGGTCATGCTCCCCGGCCACCGCAACACCCTCGGCGGCGCCAGCTCCGGCGTGCTGCGCAAGTTCCTCCTCGCCGACGACTGCGGCCACGTCGCCCTGGAGTGGCAGCACACCCTCACCGGCGAACTCGTCGTCGTCGGCAAGGCCAGCGAGTGGCGCGGCCGCCAGGTCTCCAACGACCCCCGGAAGTTCGCCGAGGCCTGGTACTCCTTCCGGCCCGGCCCCGGCCTCAGCCTGGACAACCTCCCCGTCGCCGAGGCCACCTCGGTCCGCCCGCCCGTCGAGGGCGCCTCCGGCGCGCGCGGCCGCCGCCGCACCATGAAGGGCTTCCGCGACGCGCTGACCGAGGCCGGCAAGGCCTATCCGCACCTGGAAGTGGTCTGGGAGGAGATCCACGACCGCTGGAACGAGCACCTCGGCGAACTCGGCCTCGACCCCGAACTCTTCCGCTACCAGCGCGAGATGAACGCCGACGAGGGCGAGGCCGCCGGCCTCTTCGCGGTCAAGAAGGACTCCGACTTCACCGACCTGCTGCTGCGCGCCGTCACCGACACCCGGGACACCGACGGCCTCGCCGACCTCGTCGGCGGCTTCGGCGACAAGCTCGGCCGCCGCGCCGAACTCACCGCCGAACGCGACTTCACGGCCGGCTCCGTGGACCTCCTGAACCGGATCGTCGAGGCCGCCGGAATCCGGACCCACGCGCGCGAGGTCCACACCGCCGCCGAGCGCCGCACCCGCGGCCTCGCCCGCCGGCTCTCCGCCCGCGCCGCCGAGGAGCGCGGCCGGGGCGCCGAACTCGCCCAGCAGGTCACCTCCGCCGCCCACGCCGTCGCCGAGGCCGAGGACGCCCGTGGCCGCAGCGCCCTCGTCGCCGCCGAACTCGCCTACCGGCACGCCTCCCTGGCCCTGGCCGCAGCCGAGAAGGGCGCGGCCTCCCAGCGCCGCGAACTCACCGACGCCCGCACCCTGCACTCCGCCTGGCAGGCCGCCGAGGCCGTGCTCCGCCACCGCGCCGCCGGCGACCGTTCCGCGCGCGTGGCCGCCGCCATCCGCGAGGCCGAGCGGGACGCCGCCCCCGCCCTCGCGGCCCGCGCCGGGGCCGCCGCCGACCTCGTACGGGCCCTCGCCTCCGCCGCCGAGGAGGGCGAGCGGCACGCGGCCGAGGAGGAGGAGCGCTCCACCGCCCTCCAGGAGGCGGGCGAGACGGCCCACCGCGACGCCACCGCCGCCGCGACCGAGGCCCAGCGCGCCCGCAGCGAGTCCGGCCACCTGCGCCAGCGGCTCGCCGAGGTCGAGCAGGAGACCGCCGAGGCCGTACGGGCCGGCTGGCTCGACGACACCGCGCCCGACGCCGACCCGGCCCGCGCCGCGCTCGCCGCCAGCGACGCCGAGAAGACCGCGGTCGCCGCCTGGGACACGGCCCGCGAGACCGCCGCCGCCGTCGTCGAGCGCGCGCGGGAGGCCGCCGGGGCCGAGTCCCGCGCCGAACTCGCCGCCGCCCGCGCCGCCGACGCGGCCGGGGCCGCCGGCAACGCCTACGACGCGGAGCGCCGCGCCGCCGAGTCCCTGGCCGCCGAGGAGCGCCTCGCGGAACTCCTGAGCCTGCCCTCGGGCGCGCACGCCGCCGGGCACGACGGCGCGGCCCACGGGGGACCGCTCACCGCCGCCGACCTCGACCGGTACGCCGACGAGCTGCGCTCCCTGCTCGACGGGGCCGTCGCCTCCGCCGAGCGGCAGCTCTTCGAACTGCGCACCGCCGCCGCCGCCGACTCCCGCATCCTCGGCGCCCTCGGCGACGGCGGCCTGCTGCCGCCGGGACCCGACGTCCTCGCCACCGTCGAGCACCTCGGCGAGCACGGCATCCCCGCCCTCCCCGGCTGGCGCTACCTCGCCCAGGCCGTGGACCCCGCCGACCACGCGCGCGTGCTCGCCGCCCGCCCCGAACTCGTCGACGGCGTCGTGATCACCGACCCCGTCTCGTACGGGCGCGCCCGCGAGGTCCTCGCCGCCGCCGCCCTGCTGCCCCGCTCCGCCGTCGCCGTCGGCACCGCGGCCGCCCTGCTCGCCCCCGTACCGGCCCGGTCGGGGGACGAGGACCCCGGCGTCTTCCTCGTACCGCCGAACCCGGCCATGCACGACGAGCACGCGGCCGACGAGGAGCGGCACGCCCTGCGCGCGCGGGCCGCCGCCCGCGACGAGGAGATCCGCACCCTCGCCGGCCGCCTCGCCGGCGACCGCTCCCTCGCCGCCCGGATCGGCGCCTGGCGCGCCGACTGCCCGCCCGGCATGCTCGCCGAGCTCGCCGCCGCCGCCACGGCCGCCCGCGAGAGCGCCGAAGCCGCCGCCGCGACCCTCGAAGAGGCCCGCACCGCCCGCGCGGAGGCCGACGAGACCGCCGCCGAGGCGCTCCGCGTCCGCGACGAGCGCCAGGAGGCCGCCCAGCGCGCCCGCCGGGTCGCCGACGCCCTCGCGGGCCTGGCCTTCCGGCTGCGCGAGCGGTCCGCCTGGCAGGCCAGGCTCCGCGAACTCGCCGACGACGCCGCCGAGTCCGAGGCCCGCGCCCAGACCTGCCTGGAGCGCGCCCGGGCCGCCGACGAGGACCGCCGCGCCGCCCAGCGCGCCGCCGACGACGCCCACCGCACCGCCCGCGCCCTGCGGGCCGAGCGCGCCGAGATCGCGGGCGCCCCCGACCCGCTCCCCGAGGCCGACCCGGCCGCGCCCCGCACCGCCCTGCCCACCCTCCGCGAGGCCTACCGGGCCGCGTCCCAGCTCTACGAGAAGGTCGGCGTCGGCGCCGACCTGCGCGCCGAGCAGGCCCGCGCCGAGAGCGACGAGTCCGCCGCCCTCGCCGAGCTGAACCGCCTCACCAACAAGGTCCGCACCCGCGCCGAACAGCTCCTGGAGTCCACCGACGGCGCCGACGGCCCGTCCCGCCAGGCCGCCGCCGCCCGCGCCGAGTCCCTGGTCCAGATGCTGGAGACCCGCGCCTCCGAGGCGAGCGAGAAGCTCGGCCGGTTCCGCGGCGAGGCCGAGCGCCTCGCCCCCGAGGACGGCGGGGCGCACACCGAGCTGCCCGAGGAGCTCGTCCCCGCCGACGCCGAGCGCGCCCAGGCCCTCCTGCGCACCGCCACCGCCGAACTCGCCTCCCGCAGCGCCGCCCTGGAGTCGGCCCGCGCCGCCCACGCCGGACTGCTCCGCGACCACCGGGCCGCCGAGGACGCGGCCGGCGGCTTCGACGAGACGGCGGCCCTGCTCCGGGACCTGCTCCGCGACCACGCGGACGAGGAGCGGGAGGACACCGAGCCGTACTCCGGCACCCTGGAGGAGGCCCGTACGGCGGCCACCGAGGCGCGCCGGACGCTGCGCGGCCGGACCGGCGAGCTGTCCGCCGCCGACGCCGCCGTGCGCGAGGCGAGCGACGTCCTCGTCCGGCACGCCAACTCCACCCGCTACGAGCAGGTCCGCACCCCGGCCCGCCAGCAGATCCGCGAACTCCCGGCGTCCGCGCTCCCCGAGCACGCCGCCAAGTGGGCCGAGGCCTTCGCGCCCCGGCTGCGGGTCCTCACCGACGAGCTGGAGCAGCTGGAGCGCAACCGGGACTCGATCGTGGACCGCCTCCGCGGCCTCGTCGAGTCCTCCCTCGCGACCCTCCGCTCGGCCCAGCGGCTCTCCCGGCTCCCCGAGGGCCTCGGCGAGTGGTCGGGCCAGGAGTTCCTGCGGATCCGCTTCGAGGAGCCCGACCAGGCCACCCTCGCGGAGCGCCTCGGCGAGGTCGTCGACGAGGCCACCCGCGCCGCCGTGAGGAAGAACTCCGACCTGCGCCGCGACGGCATGTCCCTGCTCCTGCGGGGCGTGCAGGCGGCCCTCGAACCCAGGGGCGTCTCCGTCGAGATCCTCAAGCCGGACGCGGTGCTGCGGGCCGAGCGGGTCCCCGTCGGGCAGATGGGCGACGTCTTCTCCGGCGGCCAGCTCCTCACCGCCGCCATCGCCCTGTACTGCACGATGGCGGCGCTCCGCTCCAACGACCGGGGCCGCGACAAGCACCGGCACGCGGGCACGCTGTTCCTGGACAACCCGATCGGCCGCGCCAACGCCACGTACCTCCTGGAGCTCCAGCGGGCCGTGTCGGACGCGCTCGGCGTCCAGCTCCTCTACACGACGGGCCTGTTCGACACAACCGCGCTGGCCGAGTTCCCGCTGGTGATCCGGCTCCGCAACGACGCCGACCTGCGGGCGGGGCTGAAGTACATCAGCGTGGAGGAGCACCTGCGCCCCGGCCTTCCGCGGACCGACCCGGAGGGGGAGGCGATCCACGGCGAGATCACGGCGACGCGCATGTTCCGCCGCCACCGGTCCGACGACCCGGCCCCGGCGGACACCGCGTGAGCACGGCCCGTCCGTGAAACGGGTGAAGGGCCCGGCCCCCTGTCCAGGGGGCCGGGCCCTTCACCCGTTCTTCCTCGATCAGGCCGCCTCGGACAGCGGCGCCGCCTCCATCCGGCCCTCACCGTGCCGCGTCCGCAGCGACGGACGCGCCGTGCTGCTCGGCTCCGACACCACCCCGTTGCGCTGGCGCCACACCTGACGGGTGATCCAGACGTCGAGGACGCTCCAGGTGGCCACGATCGTCGAGGCCACCGCGGTGATGGTGATCGGGAAGGCCAGCCACGACCCCGCGAGGCTGCAGAAGAACGCCACCACCGCCTGGATGAGGGTCACCGATGTGATCATCACGGCCCGTACGGCGGCGTCGCGCACCGGATCGGGCATCCGCCGCCGGCCCCGCTCGTCCTCCACCCACAACTGTCCTGCCGACCGCGCCTCGTGTTCCATTGCCCTGTCACTCCCCACCACTGAACGACTTCAGGGACGGCTGCCCGTTGCGAGCGCCTTTACGCGGACAGAACCCTCCCCGCACCTATTGACGCACGCCAGAGGGAAAAGGTTTCGCCCCGCCCCGGGTGAAACGCGAGAACCCGTACGGGCGGAACGCACAGTTCCAGCCATCTCCCCAGGCCGGCGGAGTCACACGTCATCAGGTGTCCTGCGCCACAGTGGCCGACCCCAACTCCCCGAATAACAGGACATCTCATGATCGACGCTCACTCGACAGGCTGAAAATAGCCCGGACACACCTTCGGGATGGCCGCGATGCAGTAGTAGGCTCGCGCCGCCGTTTGTTGAAACTCAAGGTTGACGCCGTGTGTTGACGCCCGACGTCACGAAGTGAAGGACCCTCGCGACGAACGGGGGCCGAGCTGGGGGAGGCCATGCGCTTTCGCGGGAAGTCCATCCGCCGGAAGATCGTGGCGTTGCTGCTCGTACCGCTCGTCTCCCTCACCGGCCTGTGGGGCTTCGCCACCGTCCTCACCGGCCGCGAGGCCGACCAGCTCCTCGACGTCGGCTACATCGTCGACAAGGTCGGCTACCCCCTGGAGGACACCGCCCGGGTCATCCAGCTCGAACGCCGCCAGTCCCTCGTCTACCTCGCCGACCCCCGCGGCTCCGACGCCCTCGGCCGGCTCCAGGAGACCCGACGGGCCACCGACCGGCAGATCGCCCGCATCCGCGCCAACGCCGCCGAACCCGGCGTCCGCGAGGAGATGCGGCCCGTCACCGCCCAGCGGATCGACAGCCTCCTCGAAGCGCTCGACGGCCTCGAATCGATCCGCCGCTCCGTGGAGAACCGCGGCATCGGCCGCCTTCAGGCCCTCGAGTTCTACAACCGCCTCGTCGACCCCTGCTACAGCTTCCTCATCACCCTCCACGCCCTGGAGAACGTGGAGATGGACAAGCAGGGCCGCGCCCTCGTCGGCATCACCCGCGCCCGCGAACTCCTCTCCCGCGAGGACGCCCTCGTGCTCTCCGCGCTCGTCGCGGACCGCGTCACCGCCCCGGAGATCCGCGCGATGTCCGACCTGATCGCCAACCGGAAGCAGTTCTACGAGGTCAACCTCGAACTCCTGCCGGCCGCCGAGCGCGACCGCTTCGAGAAGTTCTGGCGCGGCCCCGAGACCCTGCCGCTGCGCACCGCCGAGAACGCCCTCCTCGAACAGGGCCCCACCGACAACCCGCGCGCCGTCACCGCCGCCCACTGGCAGGACAACGCGAGCCCCGTCCTCGACGTCCTGGCCCGCGAGAACACCGCGGCGGGCGACCGCTACCAGGAACGCGTCCAGCCCGCCGCCTACAGCGTCCTCCTCAAGGTCGGCGTCGCCGGAGTCCTCGGCTTCCTCGCCCTGCTCGCCTCGGTCGTCATCTCGGTCCGCATCGGCCGCGTCCTCGTCCGCGACCTGCGCCGTCTCCAGAAGGAGGCCCAGGAGGTCTCCGGAGTGCGCCTGCCCAGCGTCATGCGCAGGCTCGCCGCCGGCGAACACGTCGACGTCACCACCGAAGTCCCCCACCTCCGCTACGGGGAGGACGAGGTCGGCCAGGTCGGCCAGGCCCTCAACACCCTCCAGCGCGCCGCCGTCGAGGCCGCCGTCAAGCAGGCGGAGCTGCGCCGCGGCGTCTCCGAGGTCTTCGTCAACCTCGCCCGCCGCAACCAGGTCCTGCTCCACCGCCAGCTCACCCTCCTCGACACCATGGAGCGGCGCACCGAGGACACCGACGAGCTGGCCGACCTCTTCCGGCTCGACCACCTCACCACCCGCATGCGCCGGCACGCCGAGGGCCTCGTCATCCTGTCCGGCGCCGCCCCCTCCCGCCAGTGGCGCAAGCCCGTCCAGCTCATGGACGTCGTCCGCGCCGCCGTCGCCGAGGTCGAGGACTACGAGCGGATCGAGGTGCGCCGGCTGCCCCGCCTCGGCGTGGGCGGCCCCGCCGTCGCGGACCTCACCCACCTCGTCGCCGAACTCCTGGAGAACGCCACGGTGTTCTCGCCCCCGCACACCGCCGTCCAGGTGCTCGGCGAGCGGGTCGCCAACGGCTTCACGCTGGAGATCCACGACCGCGGCCTCGGCATGAACCCCGACGCCCTCCTCGACGCCAACCTCCGGCTCGCCGAGACCCCCGAGTTCGAGCTCTCGGACACCGACCGCCTCGGCCTCTTCGTGGTCAGCCGCCTCGCCCAGCGCCAGAACGTCCGGGTCTCGCTCCAGACCTCCCCGTACGGGGGGACCACCGCGGTCGTCTTCATCCCGGCCGCGCTGCTCACCGACGCGCCCGAGACGGAGGGCGCCGGCTTCCGCCTGGACCGCAAGGTCTCCGACCGCGCCGATGGCGACCCCGCCGCCCTGCCCACCCGCCGCCCGGCGCTCGCCAGGGTCCCCGACGTCACCAACGCCCCGCTCGACGGCCCCGTCGAGCTGGAGGCCCCGCTCGACGGCGACGACTTCGACGCGCTCCTCGACCGGTCCGCCGATCTCCTCGACGACACCGAGAGCGAGCGCGGCGGCCTCTTCAAGCCCCGGGACCGGCGCCGCACCGGCGGCCTCGCCCCCGCGGGCGAGCAGCACGACCAGGCCCCGGACCGGGCCGCCGCCGGCCGCGACGCGGAGGACGCCTCCGCCGACGGGGCCGCCCGCCGCCCCGTACCGCTGCCGCGCCGCCACACCCCGACGCTCGTCGTGGACCACGGCCGCCGCCTCGACGGCCCCGACCGCGCCCATCCGGCCCCCGGCCGGTCCCACCCGACCCCGGGCCGCCCGGCCACCGGCCCCGGCGGCAACGGTGGCGTCGGCGGCAACGGCGGTACCGGCCACGAGGACCGTCAGGGCCCCACCCTCGTCCCCGTCCGCCCGCAGGGCTCCGCCCGCCCGAACGGCGGCCCCGCACGCCCGGAGCCCTCCGCGCGCCCGGGAAGCCCCGTACAGCCGGCAGGCCCGGCACGACCGGAGGGCTCCGCACGCCCGCAGGGACCCGGCCGGCCGGAAGGCTCCGCACGCCCGCAGGGCACCGGCCGCCCGCAGACCTCCGTACCGCCCGCGGCCGACCCCGCCCCGCCGGAGGCCCCGGCCCCCGCCCTCTTCGACGGACTGCCCCGCCGCGTCCGTCAGGCCAGCCTCGCGCCCCAGCTCCGCGGGGCCGACCGCCCGGCCCCCCGCGACGGGGGGACCCGGAGCGCGCCCGAAGGCCGGGACTCCTTCGAGCGCGACGCCGAGGAGGTGCGCGCCCGGATGGCCGCCATGCAGCGCGGCTGGCAGCGCGGACGGCGGGACACCACCGACCCTGACGACCCGACAGCACCAGGAACGACACCCGAGGGGGACGGTCGATGACCGCACCGAACGCCGCAGCAACCAGCACGACCTCCGGAAACGGCGAACTGAACTGGCTCCTCGACGAGCTCGTCCAGCGCGTCGGCTCCATCCGGAAGGCCCTGGTGCTCTCCGGCGACGGTCTTCCCACCGGTGCCTCCCAGGACCTGACCCGCGAGGACGGCGAGCACCTGGCCGCCGTCGCCTCCGGCTTCCACAGCCTCGCCAAGGGCGTCGGCCGCCACTTCGAGGCCGGCAAGGTCCGCCAGACGGTCGTCGAACTGGAGGACGCCTTCCTCTTCGTCACGGCCGCCGGCGACGGCAGCTGCCTGGCGGTGCTCGCGGACGCCGACTCCGACGTCGGCCAGGTCGCCTACGAGATGACGCTGATGGTGAAGCGGGTCGGGGCCCACCTCGCGACGGCCCCCCGGACCGGACTGCCCTCGGGAGGGTGAGTGGGACGGCATGAGTGACGAAGCCGAGCGGACCCCGACGGCGGAGGAGCGGACCCCGCGCCCCCACCACTGGTTCGACGACGAGGCCGGACCGGTGGTCCGCCCGTACGCGATGACCCGCGGCCGGACGAGCGCCGCCACCCGCCACCGGCTCGACCTGATCGCGGTGGTCGTTCCCGAGCCCGCCGCCGAAGACCCCGGCCGGGACCAGACGCTCTCCCCGGAACACGTGGAGATCGTCGAACGCTGCTCCGAGCAGCCCCAGTCGATCGCCGAGCTCGCCGCCGGACTCGACCTCCCCGTAGGGGTGGTCAGGGTCCTCGTCGGCGACCTCGTCGAGGACGAACTCGTCCACGTGACCCGCCCCGTTCCGCCGGCCGAGCTGCCGGACGTGAACATCCTCCGCGAGGTGATCAATGGCCTTCGGGCGCTCTAGCCGCACCAAGCCCTTCGTCGAACCGGTGACCCTGAAGATCCTCGTCGCCGGCGGGTTCGGGGTGGGCAAGACGACCTTGGTGGGCGCGGTCAGCGAGATCAGGCCCCTGCGGACCGAGGAGATGCTGAGCGAGGCGGGGCGGCCCGTCGACGACCTCAACGGCGTCGAGACCAAGACGACCACCACGGTCGCCATGGACTTCGGCCGGATCACGCTGCGCGAGGACCTCGTCCTGTACCTGTTCGGCACCCCCGGCCAGGACCGCTTCTGGTTCCTCTGGGACGAACTGGCCCAGGGGGCCCTGGGCGCGATCGTCCTCGCGGACACCCGCCGCCTGGAGGACAGCTTCGCGGCCATCGACTACTTCGAGCGGCGCGGCATCCCGTTCACGGTGGCCGTCAACTGCTTCGAGGGCGCCCAGCGGTTCCCCGCCGAGAGCGTGCGCGGAGCCCTCGACCTCGACCCCGAGGTCGAGCTGGTCATGTGCGACGCCCGGGACCGCGAGTCCGTGAAGAACGTCCTCGTGGCGGTCGTCGAGCACGCCCTCATCCTCGCCGACCGCACCCACGCGGCCGTCACCTCCTGACCCTCCGGTGGAGGGCCCGGCAGGGGCCCTCCACCGGGAGGTTCAGTGCCCCGCCACTGACCTCCGCGCCACCGGGAAGTCGAAGAAGGTGTCGGGGAACGGCTCGGGCCTGAACGTGAAGTGCCACCACTCCTCCGGCAGGTTCACGAACCCCTGCTCGGCGAGCACCCCCTTGAGCAGCTGCCGGTTGGCCCGCTGCACGCCCGTGATCCGGGGGTCGTCGGTGTGCGAGCGCGTGTCGAAGCAGTCGTAGCCCGTCCCCATGTCCACGGAGCTGTCGGGGAACCGCTCCGCCTTCGGCGCGTAGCACTCCACGAGCCTCTCGCCCGGCCGGTACGGGCGCGTGGGCGCCGCGGGCAGCCGCACGATCGTCAGGTCCACGGTCGAGCCCCGGCTGTGCCCGGACTTCTCCGCGATGTAACCGTCCGCGAACAGCCGGGACTTGTCGACGAGCGGATAGAACTCCTTCTTCATCCGCTCGTCCTCCAGATCCTTCGCCCACCGCACGAAGTGGTCGACGGCCCGCTGCGGCCGGTAGCAGTCGTACACCTTCAGCGTGTATCCCCGGGCGAGCAGCCGCACCTGCGCCCGGTGCAGCGCCTCCGCCGCCGACCGGGTCAGGACGCACAGCGGCTGCCGGTAGCCGTCCACCCGCTCGCCGGTGAAGTTGTGCGCCGTCGTGTAGCGCATCTCCTGGACGATCGTCCGGTCCACGGAGTCGAGGGCCACGAACTCCCGTGGCGCCCGGGGCTCCGGCGCGGCCGACGCCGGGGGAGGGGCGGTGAGGACGGAGCCGGTGAGGGCGAGCAGCCCGGCGGCGGCCGTGACGGAGAGGGTACGGAGAGCGCAGACGAGTCCTGTCATGGGCACCGTCTACCAGTTCCGGCAGCGCCGGGAAAGGGCGATCGCATACGGTCGGGCCGTGAAGCACCCGACCGCGCAGCACCCGACCGTGAGGGACCCGGCCGTGACCGACTCGACCGTGCAGGACTCCCACTGCTCCTTCTGCGGCGCCGCCCACTCCGCCGGCGCGGGCTGGCCCCGCACCTGCCCGGGCTGCGGCCGCACCGCCTACCGCAACCCGCTGCCCGTCGCCGTCGCCCTCCTGCCCGTCACGGACGCGGACGGCACGGGGCTCGTCGTCATCACCCGCACCATCGAGCCCCGGCGGGGCGGGATCGCGCTCCCCGGCGGCTTCATCGACCACGGCGAGGACTGGCGCGTCGCCGTCGTCCGCGAACTGCGCGAGGAGACCGGCATCGAGGCCGCCGCCGGGGAGGTCCGCCTCGCCGACGCGCTGAGCTCCCCGGCCGGGCACCTCCTCGTCTTCGGCCTCCTCCCGCCCCGCCCGGCCTCCTCCCTGCCCGCCTCGGTCCCGACCGACGAGACCAGCGGCCACCACCTGCTCCGGGCCCCGGGGGACCTGGCCTTCCCCCTCCACACCGAGGCGGCGCGGAAGTGGTTCGCGGGGGAGTACGGCTGAGGGGGGGCGGTCCCGCACCGGGACGGCCCCGCCTCGGAGCCCCCGCCCCACAACCGCACCGGGACGGCCCCGCCTCGACGCCCCCGTAACCGCACCGGGGCAATCCCCCCTCAGAGCCCCCGCACCCGCACCGGCAGCCCCGCCTCCGCCACCCCGTCGTCCGTCACCCGCTCCACCACCACCCGCCCGTCCACCAGGCGCGACTGGTACCGCTCGATCTCGGCCGGTTCCCAGCCGTCCCCCGTGTCCCGTACGACGAGCCCTCCGCCCGTCCGCCCGGCGGCGGGCGCCCACACCTCCAGGACCTGACCGCTTTCCTCGCCCCGCACCGGGAGCACCGCCCCCGCCCGGGCCAGGACGGGCACCCGCGACGGCGGCGCGTCGAGCAGCACCTGCCCGGGCCCCTCGTACGCCCGCCCCGTCGCCGTGTCGTACCAGCGTCCGCGCGGCAGCCGCACCGCCCGCCGGTCGGCGCCGGGCGTCAGGACCGGGGCCACGAGCAGCGAGTCGCCGAGCAGGAACGCGTCCTCGCAGTCCCGCAGCGCCCGGTCCTCCGGCGTCCCCCACCACACCGGCCGGACGTACGGCGCGCCCGTCATCCGGGCGAGCCGCGCCAGGGTCGTGAAGTACGGCCGCAGCCGCTCCCGTTCGGCCAGTGCCACGCGCGCGTACTCCGCGATGTCGGGCCCGAACTCCCACGGCTCGTGCGGCCCGGGGCCGGTCCCCGCGCGCGTGCGGAACAGCGGGAGCCACGCCGCCAGCTGGTACCGGCGCAGGAACAGCTCCGGCGACGCCCCGCCGGAGCCCGTCACGTCCGGCCCCGAGTACGGCACCCCGCACAGCCCGAGGCCCAGGACCAGGGAGAGCGAGGCCCGCAGCCCCGGCCACCCCTCCGGCACCCCGTCGGCCCAGGTCCCCCCGTACCGCTGCGTCCCCGCCCAGCCGGAGCGCGACAGGAGGAAGGGCCGCTCGTCGGGCCGCAGCCGGCGCAGCCCCTCGTACCCGGCGCGGGCCATCTCCAGGCCGTACACGTTGTGCGCCTCCCGGTGACCGCCGCCCCGGCCGTCCAGCGCGTACCGGGCCGAACGCGGCAGCGCCGGGCCGCCGAACGGGACGGACGGGACCGGTCCGTCCGGATCGTGCGCCACGCCGGAGAAGCCCTGCCGGATCCGCTCCTCGTACAGACCGCCCCACCACTTCCGCACCGCCGGATCGGTGAAGTCCGGACGGACGCACCCGGCCGTCCCGCGGACCTCGTCGCCCCGGGCGTCCCGGACGAAGCCGTCCACCGCGCGCCCGCCGTCGTACACCGGGTCCCCGGGCTCCGCCCGCACCGCCGGGTCCACGGCCGCCACCAGCCGCACGCCCTCCTCCCGCAGCTCCTCCGCCAGCGCGGGCAGATCGGGGAACCCCTCCCGGTCCACCGTGAACGCCCGCCGCCCGTCCCGGTGGCCGGCGCCCAGGTGGACGGCGGACAGCGGAAGGCCGTGCTTCCGGTGCGCCTCCACCGCTCTCCGCACCTCCGCCGCGCCGCCGGAGCCCTCGCGCGCGTGCTGCGGGCCGAGCGCCCAGGACGGCGGAAGCGCGGGCGCCCCCGTGAGCGCCGCCCAGCCGTGCAGCACGCGCGCGGGGGTGCCGACCACGACCCAGCAGCGCAGCGGACCGCCCTCCATGCGGACCTCGCCGGTCCCCGGCCGGTCGTGCCCGGACCCGGCGCCCTCCTCGCCCTCGGACAGGGTGATCCGGCCGTCCCAGGAGTTGTCGTGGAACACCAGGTGCGTACCGGCGTCCGAGACGACGAACTGCACGGGCATCGCGAGGTGCGGCGGGCCGCCCCCGGGGCCGGGACGCCCCGGGGGAGCCGCGTTCCACAGCCGGTACGAGCCGTCCCGCAGCCGCGCCCCGCCCGACCGCCCGCCGAGCCCGAAGAACCGCGCGTCGGCCGGCACCTCGCTCCGCTGCACCCAGCGCGCCGCCCCGGACGGCCCCGCGTCCACCGGCTCCCACCAGCGCGGCGGCAGGTCCCGCCGGAGCATCAGCCCGCCCGGCGTCCGGACCTCCACCGCCCCGTGCCGGGAGACCGCCACCGTCACCCGTTCCGACACGACCCGCCAGCCGCCGTCCGTGTCCGGCTCCAGGGCCGCCCGGGGGTCCGGCTCGGGGGCCTCACCGGCCAGCGCGTACGAGGGCAGCGGCCCGGCCCCGTCCCACCCCCAGAACACCGTGCCGCCCGCCGACACGCACAGCCGCAGCGAGGACCGCGCGAACCGGATCGTCCCCCCGCCCGGCGCGGACTCCGCCGCCTCCGCGAGCCCCGGCACCCGGGCCCGCTCCGCGCCCCTCGGCGGCGTCCCCCACGCGTCCGTACGGCGCCGCCGCCACGCCGACCGCACCGTCCGCAAGCCCTCCACCGAACCGAACACCTTCATCGAACGCAGCAGTTCACGACCGTCCATGCGGCTCACCCTGCCACCCGCGAAAGGCGCCACGAGCCGCGTTCAACTGCCGTTCACCCGTGGTGGGAGCACATATTCAACTACCGGACCATGGGCGGGCGGCCCTGGTGCGAAAGACGATCACATGGCATCGTCCTGTCAGCCGCGTCGCGCGCACACCCCAGCACGTGCGCGGGACACACGCAGACCCCGCGTACAGCCAGGGAGCCGCCCCATGACATCAGCGCAGACCGAGCCGCTCTGGCAGCCGGACGAGGAACGCATCGCCACGGCCGCCGTCACCCGTTTCCAGTCCTGGGCGGCCGAACACCACGGGGCCCCGGCCGAGGGCGGGTACCCGGCCCTCCACCGCTGGTCGGTCGAGGAGCTCGAAGCGTTCTGGCGGGCGGTCGCCGAGTGGTTCGACATCCGCTTCTCCACCCCCTACGAGCGCGTCCTCGGCGACCGCTCGATGCCCGGCGCCGAGTGGTTCCCCGGGGCCACCCTCAACTACGCCGAGCACGCCCTGCGCGCCGCCGACGAGCGCCCCCACGACACGGCCCTGCTCCATGTGGACGAGACACATGAGCCCGCGCCGACGACCTGGGCCGAGCTCCGCCGCCAGGTCGGCTCCCTCGCCGCCGAGCTGCGCGCCCTCGGCGTGCGCCCCGGCGACCGGATCAGCGGCTACCTGCCCAACGTCCCGCAGTCCGTCGTGGCCCTCCTCGCCACCGCCGCCGTCGGCGGCGTGTGGACCTCCTGCGCCCCGGACTTCGGCGCCCGCAGCGTCCTCGACCGCTTCCAGCAGGTCGAGCCGGTCGTCCTCTTCACCGTCGACGGCTACCGTTACGGCGGCAAGGAGCACGACCGCCGCGACACCGTGGCCGAACTGCGCGCCGAGCTCCCGACCCTCCGCGCCGTCGTCCACATCCCCCTCCTCGGCACCCCGGCCCCCGAGGGCACCCTCGCCTGGGACGACCTGGTCGCCGCCGACACCGCGCCGGTCTACGAGCAGGTCCCCTTCTCCCACCCGCTGTGGGTCCTCTACTCCTCCGGCACCACCGGCCTGCCGAAGGCGATCGTCCAGTCCCAGGGCGGCATCCTCGTCGAGCACGTCAAGCAGCTCGGCCTGCACTGCGACCTCGGCCCCGACGACGTGTTCTTCTGGTACACCTCCACCGGCTGGATGATGTGGAACTTCCTCGTCTCCGGCCTGCTCACCGGCACGACGATCGTCCTGTACGACGGAAGCCCGGGCTACCCCGACACCGCCGCCCAGTGGCGCGTCGCCGAACGCACCCGCGCCACCCTGTACGGCACCTCCGCCGCCTACGTGATGGCCTGCGCCAAGGCGGACGTGCACCCCGGCCGGGACTTCGACCTCTCGGCCGTGAAGTGCGTCGCCACCACCGGCTCCCCGCTGCCCCCCGACGGCTTCCGCTGGCTCCACGACGAGGTCCGCGAGAACCTCTGGATCGCCTCCGTCAGCGGCGGCACGGACGTCTGCTCCTGCTTCGCCGGCGCCGTCCCCACCCTCCCCGTCCACATCGGCGAGCTCCAGGCGGCGGGCCTCGGCACCGACCTCCAGGCCTGGGACCCCTCCGGCAAGCCCCTCGTCGACGAGGTCGGCGAACTCGTCGTCACCAACCCCATGCCGTCCATGCCGATCCACTTCTGGAACGACCCCGACGGCAGCCGCTACCGCGACAGCTACTTCGAGATGTTCCCGGGCGCGTGGCGCCACGGCGACTGGATCACGATCACCGGCCACGGCTCGGTCGTCATCCACGGCCGCTCCGACTCCACCCTCAACCGGCAGGGCGTCCGGATGGGGAGCGCCGATATCTACGAGGCCGTCGAACGCCTCCCGGAGATCCGCGAGTCCCTCGTCATCGGCCTGGAGGAACCGGACGGCGGCTACTGGATGCCGCTCTTCGTCCACCTCGTGGAGGGCGCCACCCTGGACGAGGAGCTGATCGCCCGCATCAAGCGGACCATCCGCTCCGAACTCTCCCCGCGCCACGTCCCCGACGAGATCATCGAGGTCCCGGGCGTCCCGCACACCCTCACCGGCAAGCGCATCGAGGTCCCGGTCAAGCGGCTCCTCCAGGGCACCCCGCTCGCCAAGGCAGTCAACGCCGGCTCGGTCGACGACCTCGGCCTCCTCCACTTCTACGAGACCCTGGCCGCCAACCGCCGCGCCTAGGGCGTGCCCGGGGCCCCGATCCACCCGGATCGGGGCCCCGGGCGTTCCCCTAGCCCTTCGGCAGCTCGCCGGGCGCGGCGGCGGCCCCCTTCACGAGCACCGCCGACACCCCGAGGACGGTGCCCGCCCGCCCGGCCGGCGTGGTCCCGGCGAGGACGGTCCGCTCCCCGAGGAACGTCGACGTCGTACGGTCGAAGATCCACTGCGTCTGCTCGCCGCGGGCGGTACGGGCCACGGCGACGCCCTCGCGTCCGGCCGCGTCGGTCGCGGACGGCAGCACGGCCACACCGGGGATCAGGGCTGCGGCCCGGTACAGCGCGGCGGTGACCTCCGGGGGAGCCCAGGTCTCGGCCAGCAGCGTCCCGATCGCGGTGAACGCCCGCTGGTCGGCGTCGCCCCCGGGCCCTCCGGTCTCCCCGGACCCCCGGGTCTGCTCGCGGACCAGCCGCAGCAGCGCCTCCGGATCCGTGGGAAGCGCCGCCACGTACGCGTGCGTCGGGTTCGTGACGGACGGCGCCTCCGCCCCGAGGACGGTCTTCCGGGGTACGGCCCCGGGGCGGTCCAGCTCGTACACGGGCGCCCGGGAGCCGAGCGGAGTGTCGGCGGACCCCGCCTCGCGCAGCAGACCGGGACGGCTGCCGTCGACCGAGAGCCACACCTCGCGCGCGCGTGCGGACGGCAGCACGGCGGGGCCGCCAGCCGCGTCGCGCCCCGCGTGTGCGACGAGGCTCTTCACGTAGACGTACTCTCCGGGCCGCACCTTCGGCGCGGGCGCGGCGGCCGCGGCGAGCGCCGCGCGGGAGAGGAACCGCACGGCGTCGGACGAGGCCGGCGGCCCGGCCGAGACCCGGCCCGGCGGCCCGGCCGGTCCCTCCCCGGGCGCGAGCACGACGACACCGGCGAGGACCGCGCAGGCCGCCACGGGCACGGCGAGCAGACGGAGCGGAAACCTCCGGCGCGACCGGACGACCGGACCGCCGTCCCCGGCGGCCAGGGCGGACCGCAGGACGGCGTGCCGCAGGTCGAGGATCCGCTCCGGCGCCGGTTCGGGCACCGGCGGCGGGGGCAGCAGCTCGACGAGCTCGGCCCGCAGGAGCGCGTCCGCGTCGGCGCCGCGCGGCGGGCGGGGGGTGAAGGCGTTCATGCCTGCTTCTCCGGATTCGATCGGGACGGGAGGGGACCTGCTGCCGGTACGCACGGCGGTACGGACCGACGTGCGGGTGTGGGCGTGGACGCGGGCGTGTGCGCGTGCGTGACTGTGGGCGCGGGTCCGCGCCCACCGGCCGGGTCGGCGCGTCCGCTCGCCCGGACGGCCACGGCGGCGGCGGCGGACCGCTCCCGCCGCCGCGCCGCCCTCAGCTCGGCGTCCGCGAGCTTCCGCAGCCGTTCACGGGCCCGGGACAGCCGGGAGCGGACGGTCCCGACCGGGACGCCGAGCGCCTCGCCGGCCGCGGCGTAGTCCAGACCGGCCCACACCACGAGCGTGAAGACCTCGCGCTCGCGCCGCCGGAGCCCGCCGAGCGCGACGCGGGCGGCCCGTACCTGCTCCCCGTCCGTCATCCGGGCGAGGACGTCGTCGGCGAAGTCCGGCAGGACGCCGCGCTCGGGGAGCCGGGCGAGGGCCGCGTCCCGCCGCCGGGCCTCGCGGGCGGCGCCGCGCATGATGTTGGTCGCGATCCCGAGCAGCCACGGACGCAGGCTCCCGCCGTCCGCGTGCACCTTCCCGCGACAGCGCCACGCTTCCAGGAAGGCGGCGGAGACGACGTCCTCCGCGGCCGCCCGGTCCCCGCACACCCGGAACGCGTAGTGGTACAGCACGCGTGCGTGCTCGTCGTACGCCTCCCCGAGCGCCGAGGGGTCCCCGGCACGGAAACGATCTCTCATAGGTGATTCCACAACTGGCACTGGACGGCGGTTCGTCCTGGTTCCCGTGACCTGGGCCACACCCCTCCCGCCGCTGTGGCCCAGGTCACGGGAACGCCCCCGCCGCCGCGATCAGTGCTGAGCATGAACGATTCCCCGGCCCTCGGCCGCACGACGACACCCGCCCGCACGACGACTTCCGCTCCTACGACGCCCCCCGGCCGTACGACGACCGCCGACCGCACGCCTCCCGCCCGCACCACGCCCCCCGCCCGCACGGCGACGTCCCGCCGCACGGCCCTCCGGGCCCTCGCCCTCGCCGGAGTCCTCTCCGGCATGACGCTCTCCGCGCCGCCCTCGACCGCCTTGGCGGCGGCCCGCGCCCCCGAGACGTACACCCTGACGATCCGTCACCTCGACCGCGAGGGCGCCGCCACCGACGCGTACCGGACCCATGTCACCGGCATCTCGGGCCCCGGCGCCTCCGAGGAGGTCGCGCCCCACGACGACTCCGGCACGGTCACCGTCCGCCTCCCCAGGGGCCGCTACCTGCTCGACTCCACCGTGGTCGGGCGCGAGGAGGGCTCCGGAACCGACTGGATCGTCCAGCCCCGCCTGGACCTGGACCGCGACACCACGGTCACCGTCGACGCCCGCACGACCGCCCCGGTGGACGTCCGCCCCCGGGACGCGAAGGCCCGCTTCCTCAGCAGCCTCGGCTTCGTCGAGGTCACCCACGGCGGCACGACCCGCTCCGCGAACATCCTGGCCGCCCCCGGCCTGCGGATCGCCCACCTCGGTCCCGACGCCGAGCCGGGCTCCGTCAAGGAGTGGTTCGACACGTACTGGGCCGGCGAGACCACCGACTACGCCCTCGGCTACACCTTCACCTCCTCGCGCGCCCTGACCGGTCTCGTCCGCCACCCGGCCCCCTCCTCCCTCGCCACCGTCGAGGTCCGCCGCGCGGCCCCGAAAGGCGAGACCGGGACCGCGTTCGTCTCCGTCCAGCCCGGCGCGGGCCCCACCGTCGGCATCTCCCAGCCCCTCCGGCCGCACGGCACCGCGACCGTGCTCGTCACCCCTGAGCGGGGCCGGTGGAACGTCGAGTACGAAGGCCCCGCCGCCTCCGGGACGAAGCCGAACCGGTACGCCGTGAACGGGCTCGCGGTGCGCGCGGGCGCCACCACCACCCACACCTTCGACAACCCCGTCTTCGGCCCCGCCCTCGACACCGCGCCCGGCGCCCGCCCGGCCGGCGTCCGCGACGGCGCCACCCTCTCCCTCGACGTCCCGCTGCTCGCCGACGGCGAGGGCCACGCGCCGAGCGTGCCGCGCTTCCGGGCCGCCACCACCACGCTCCACCGGGACGGGGTCCTGATCGGCACCCGCCGGGGCGAGCCCGGCCGGGGCACGTTCACCACCACCCCGGGAGCGGCCTCGTACCGGCTGACCGCCACCGCGACCCGCGGCGACGGCAGGACGCCGGGCGGACGCGTCACCGCGGCCTGGACTTTCACCTCGACCGCGACCGCCCGCCCGGCCGCGCTCCCCCTCAGCACCGTCCGTTTCGCCCCGGCCCTCGGCCTCGACGGCACCGCCCCGGCGGACGCCCCAGTCCGCGTGCCGGTCACCGTCCAGGGCGCGGCGGCCGGTTCCGGCGTCCGCTCCCTGACCGTCTCGGTGTCGACCGACGACGGCACCACCTGGACCCGCGTCCCCGTCACCGACGGCCGGGCCGCCGTCCGCAACCCCGCCGCCGGGCGGTCCGTCTCGCTCCGCGCCGAACTCACCGACACGAAGGGCAACACCCTCACCCAGACCCTGACGGACGCCTACCGCACCCCCTGAACGACCCGACCGTTCCGGAACGCGCCGGGGAGGCACCCTCTCCGGCGCCTTCCGCCGTCGCCCCCGCACAGGGCCTGCCCGACGCCTCCCCGAACCGTCACTGTCAGTGGCGAACGTTACGGTGAGTGAGCAATGATCGGACCGTCACCAGGGGGAGACATGACACGGACCGGAACCACATCGACGAACCTCGGCCGCGCCCTGCGCCGCGAAGTCCCCAGCACCGTCGGACTCCTCGCCGACGAGCAGGACTTCGCGGCCATGCGCCGCTACCGCACGTTCCTCTTCGACGACCACACCACCTACCTGCGCCAGATCGAGAAGCTCCTCAAGACCCTCGCCCGGCAGGGCGGCCACACCACCGTCACCCTCTTCGACCCCGAGGAGTACGCGGCCTGGTGCGCCGAGACCGCCACCGACCCCGACCTGCCCGCGAGCCGCAGCCTCTTCACCGCCCACCTCGCCGCCACCGGAGCCCGCGTCACCTACACCCGGCAGCCCCTCGCCGCCCTCCTGCCCGAACTCGTCGACACCGCCGTCCGCCAGGCCACCTGGGAGTACGCCACCACCGTCCTCGCCACCGCCGGAGACTGCGCGAGCTGCGGCAAGGACATCGGCAAAGCCGCCTACGAGCGGGCCGCCCGCCTGCTCGCCCGCCTCCTCGAAGCCGCTGGCCCCGGCGCCCACCACCTCGTCTGCAGCGTCCCCGCCGCCGACGACCAGCTCCTCGCCGTCCTCCACGCCGACGGCACCACACCGCCCGAGGACCCCGACGGCGCCGGATCCGCCGCAGAGTTCACCGCCGTCCTCGCCGCCGGCATCGCCCTCTCCGCCCCCGGCGGACTCGTCCTGCGCACCACCGCCCCCGACACCCCCGACCGCCTCCACGGCTGGCGCCTCACCGACGGCACCCTGACCCCGCTCACCGAGGCCGAGGTCTTCTCCGCCTACTGCACCGACGCCCGCACGGGAGAACCCCTCTCCCCGGAACCCGGCGTCGAGTACCGCGCCGGCTTCCCCCTCGCCCCCGGCCCCGACGACGACTGGACCACCCACCACTGACCACCGGCCCCGCACACGACGAAGGGGATCCCCGCCACCTCCGTGACGGAAAGCCCCTTCGTCGCAGCCCATCTCAGGGGATCACTCCCCGGACAGCACCGCCTGCGCGGCCAGCCGCGCCTCGTGCGCGGTGTCCGCGGCACGCGCCGCGGCCGCGGCCCGCTCGCACTGCGCCAGCGTGTACTTGGCCAGCGTCGCCCGTACGTACGGAATCGACGCCGCGCCCATGGAGAGGGAGGTGACGCCAAGACCCGTCAGCACACACGCGAGCAGCGGATCCGAGGCGGCCTCGCCGCAGACGCCACAGCTCTTGCCCTCGGCCTTGGCCGCCTCGGCGGACAGCGCCACCAGGTCGAGCAGCGCCGGCTGCCACGGGTCCTGGAGCCGGGACACCGCACCGACCTGACGGTCGGCCGCGAAGGTGTACTGCGCCAGGTCGTTGGTGCCCAGCGACAGGAACTCGACCTCCTGGAGGATCGAGCGCGCCCGCAGCGCGGCCGAGGGGATCTCGACCATCGCACCGAACTTCGCCCGCAGCCCCGCCTCGCGGCAGGCGTCGGCGAACGCCTTCGCGTCCGTACGGTCGGCCACCATCGGCGCCATGACCTCGAGGTACACGGGCAGGCCCTCGGCCGCCTTCGCGAGCGCGGACAGCTGCGTCCGCAGCACCTCCGGGTGGTCGAGCAGAGACCGCAGTCCCCGCACGCCCAGCGCCGGGTTCGGCTCGTCCGCCGGCGTCAGGAAGTCCAGCGGCTTGTCGGCGCCCGCGTCGAGGACCCGCACGACGACGCGCCCCTCGGGGAACGCCTCCAGGACCTGGCGGTAGGCCTCGACCTGCTTCTCCTCGGACGGCGCCCTCTTGCTGTCGTCCAGGAAGAGGAACTCCGTACGGAACAGGCCGACGCCCTCCGCACCGGCCTCCACCGCCGCCGGCACGTCCGCCGGACCGCCGACGTTGACCAGCAGCGGCACCTTGTGCCCGTCCGAGGTCGCGCCAGGACCGGTGGACGTGGCCAGCGCGGCCCTGCGCTCGGCGGCGGCCTTCGTCAGCTCCGCCTTCTTGTCCTCGCTCGGGTCCACGAAGAGCTCACCGGTGGAGCCGTCGACCGCGATGAGCGTGCCCTCGGCCAGTTCGCCCGCACCCGGCAGTGCCACGATGGCAGGCACGCCCAGGGCCCGCGCGAGGATCGCGCTGTGGCTGGTCGGCCCGCCCTCCTCGGTCACGAAACCGAGCACGAGCGTCGGGTCGAGCAGCGCCGTGTCGGCGGGCGCCAGGTCCCGAGCGATCAGCACGTACGGCTCGTCGCTGTCCGGCACGCCCGGCATCGGCACGCCGAGCAGCCGCGCGACGATCCGGTTCCGCACGTCGTCCAGGTCCGCGACCCGGCCCGCCATGTACTCGCCGGCCCCGGCGAGCAGCTCGCGGTAGTGCGAGAAGGCGTCGTAGATACCGCGCTCGGCCGTGCTGCCGACCGCGATCCGGCGGTCCACGTCGGCGATGAGCTCCGGGTCCTGGGCGATCATCGCCTGGGCCTCCAGCACCGCCTGGGCCTCGCCGCCGGCCAGATTGCCCCGGGCGATCAAGTCCGCGGCCACGGCCTCCACGGCCTGACGGGCACGCCCCTGTTCGCGCTCCGCCTCCTCGGCCGGAATCGACTTGGCCGGCGGCTCCAGAACCGCAGTGCCCATGTGCCGGACCTCGCCGATCGCCACTCCGTGGCTGACGCCGACGCCTCGCAGCGTTGTCTCCATCTCACCCGTCTCCGATTGAGCGACGACCCCGGCCGTCGCGTTGAATGTCGAACTCGCGGTCGTCACAGCGGACGAACCGGCTAGTTCCAGCCGAAGAGGTGGTCGCCGGCCTTCACGTCGCCGTCCTCGGCGACGTCGGAGAGCGAATCCGCGGTGGCCTCCAGGGCCACGACGGGACAGATGGGGGACTTGCCGGCGGCCTCGACCGCGGCGGGGTTCCAGCGCACGACGGCCTGTCCGCGCGTCACGGTGTCACCCTTGTTCGCGAGCAGCTCGAAGCCCTCTCCGTTGAGCTGGACGGTGTCGATGCCGAGGTGCGTCAGCACACCGTGTCCTTCGGAGTCGACGACGACGAAGGCGTGCGGGTGCATGGAGACGATGACCCCGTCGACGGGGGAGACGGCCTCGGAGGGCTCACGTACGGGATCGATGGCGGTACCGGGGCCGACCATCGCACCGGAGAAGACCGGGTCGGGAACTGCGGCGAGACCGATGGCACGGCCGGCGAGCGGCGAGGTCACGGTTGTCATGGGAAGCCTCCCAGGGGCGGAGATTGTGTGGCGCCGTCACTACCTGTCCTGGACGGCGAGCTGTTCAGAAGCGTATGTCATGAGAAGTCCCGGTTCCGCCCGAGACGTACCAGTTGGACGGAGCTAGGGACCACCGGCGACGGTTTGCGTCTACTGACGGTGGGATGTACTGTCGTACTCCTGCCTGACCCCAATGCGGCCTTGAGCCGCGGGTCGGCAGCACCTATCAAGCCAGATCCTAACCCCAGTGGTCTACACCTCTGCGTGCTCGCAGCGGGACGTGGTCAGGGGGACCGAGAAAGCCTGGTAATGTTTGAACCGCCGGAAGGGCCCGGAGCGAAAGCGAAGGGGCCGGAAAGCGCCGGGGAAATCGGATCGGAAAGATCTGATAGAGTCGGAAACGCAAGACCGAAGGGAAAAGCCCGGAGGAAAGCCCGGAAGGGTGAGTACGAAGGA
>NZ_JBFBJO010000024.1:0-86337 GCF_040702165.1 Streptomyces sp. NPDC086147
GTGTCCCCTTGTCCGCGCGGGGGGGGGCCGCCGTGTTTTTTGGGGGGCGGCGGGTGTGGGGGGCTCGGGGCCCCGCCGGGCGGGGGCGACACGGCCGGCCGTGTCGCACCGCGTCGTCGGGCCGGGCCGTACGCACGCGAAACCGTCCTGGCCGGTGGTCGTGCCCCACTCGCGGGAGGGGTACGGCCACCGGCCAGGACGGTTTCGGCGCGGGGCCCCGGTTCACCGGGCCACGGGCTACGGGGTTACGCGCTCGCCACGACGGCACCGAGGATCAGGCCGCCGACCAGGCCTGCGGCGCTGACCACGAGGGCGACGGTGGCGAGCCGCTCGTGCCGGACGAACTTGGCGATGGCGGCCAGCACCAGGGCGATCACGCCGAACACGATGGGGAAGAAGACCAGCGAGATCACACCCAGCACGATCGCGATGATGCTCATCACGTTGCCGTTGGTCCCGCGGGTCTGCTGGTCGGCCGGACGGTTGTCATACTGCGTCGTCATGTTCCACTCCTTCGGGACGGTCACTCCGGGGGCTGATCCGGAGGTGGACCGGCCCACCACCCGGGTACCCCGAAGTTCCGTGCTGACACAGCGACTTGAAGAAGTGCGGATCGGGAAGGCCCGCCCGTCCGCCCGTCCTGTCAGTCGGACGTCCGCTCCTGGGTGCTTCCGGAGGGGGCGAGCAGCGAGACGGCGAGGATCGAGACGCGCGTGATCAGGCCGGCGAGGACGATCGTGCCGAACCCCTCGACCCGCAGCTCCGCGCCAAGCGTCCCGCCGAGCCACGAGAGCAGCCACCAGATGAGGGAGTCCTGTAGGACGCCGGCGGCCGCGAAGGCCGCCAGGGGAGCGGCTCCGACGCGCACCGACGGGCCTATGTGGACGATCTGTGTGATCAGCGCGACCGCGACGAAAGCGACGGCGAGGGAGAAGGCGACGTCGGCGCCGGCCGTGCCCAGGGTGATGCCGGGCAGCAGCCCTCCGGCGAGGCATACGCCGACGAGGGCCCCGAGCTTGCGTCTTCCTTGATCGGTCATGCGCGGACTCTGGCACATCGTGAGCGGCGTGGTGAAGAATTTGTGGAAAGCGATCGTTCTGGAGGGGCGCGGGAGATGTGCCGGCCACGGGAACGACAGGCCGCGGACCTGCCGAACCCCCGTCAGGGGCCCGTCACCAGCACCACCTCCAGGGTCCGGGGCCCGTGGACGCCCTCGACGCGGTCGAGTTCGATGTCGCTCGTCGCGGACGGGCCCGAGATCCAGGTCAACGGGCGTGCCGGGTCGAGGCGGGGGAGGGCCCGGGGGACCGAGGCGACGACCTGTTCCGGAGCACGGACCACGCACAGGTGCAGGTCGGGGACGAGGGTGAGGGCGCGGCGGCCCTGTCCCGGGCCGCCGTCGAGGACGATCGTGCCCGTCTCGGCGACCGCCACCGCGCACCCCGTCACCACGGCGTCGGTGCCGTCCAGTTCGTACGGGGTCAGCCGGGGCACGTCGGTCCGCCGGACGGCCTCCGTGGCGGCGAGCCAGCCGGCGGGCAGTCCGGGCGGTACGACGACGCTGCGGGCGCCGCGCTCCGCGAGGAGCCGGGCGAGCAGCCCGGCCAGGCCGTCCGGGGCGGTCCGGTGGACGTGGGCCCGGTAGTCGACGAGGTTCTCGTGGAGCAGGTCGAGGAGGGCCGCCGGGTCCCCGGCGGTGTGGCTCGTCCGGTAGTCGCGGACGGTGGCGGGCGCCTCGGGCGCGTCCGCGACGGCGGCGCGGATCCGGGCGAGTACGCGCGCGCGTGCGTCGGTCATGTGCGGTTCTTCCTCCACCAGTCGCGGAACGGTTCGGCGGGCATCTCCGGCAGGTCGCGGCTCCCGGTCCACCGGCGGACGCCCGGACCCGGCGCCCGCCGGGGGTGCAGCGCGCGGGTGCGGGAGGCCAGGCGCTCCCCGGCCGCCAGCACGCCCGGGTGGTCCAGTACCCAGGCGGAGGCCTTGACCGCCGCCCTTTCGAGGGCGTGACCGCCCTGTTCCGCGACCTTTCCGCGCAGGTGGACCAGGACCTCGGGGATGTCGATGGCGACCGGGCACACCTCGTAGCAGGCGCCGCAGAGGGAGGAGGCGTAGGGCAGGGAGGCGTCGATCTCGCTGGTGGTGCCCCGGAGCTGGGGGGTGAGGATCGCGCCGATGGGGCCGGGGTAGACCGAGCCGTAGGCGTGGCCGCCGGCCCGTTCGTACACCGGGCAGACGTTGAGACAGGCCGAGCAGCGGATGCAGCGCAGGGCCTGGCGGCCGACCTCGTCGGCGAGGGCCGTGGTGCGCCCGTTGTCGAGGAGGACGAGGTGGAAGGAGCGGGGACCGTCGCCGTCGGCGGTGCCGGTCCACATCGAGGTGTACGGGTTCATCCGCTCGGCCGTCGAGGAGCGGGGCAGGGTCTGGAGGAAGACCTCCAGGTCCCGCCAGGTCGGCACCACCTTCTCGATGCCGACGACCGAGATCAGGGTCTCGGGCAGGGTCAGGCACATGCGGCCGTTGCCCTCGGACTCCACGACGACCAGGGTGCCGGTCTCGGCGACCATGAAGTTCGCCCCGGAGATCCCGACCTTGGCCCGCAGGAACTTCTCCCGCAGGTGCAGCCGGGCCGCCTCCGCCAGCTCCGCCGGGGTGTCGCTCAGCCCCTCCGGCGCCGGGCGCCCCCAACTCCCCATCCTCTCGCGGAAGATGTCGCGGATCTCGCCCCGGTTGCGGTGGACGGCCGGGACCAGGATGTGCGAGGGGCGGTCCTCGCCGAGCTGCACGATCAGCTCCGCGAGGTCCGTCTCGTAGGCGGCGATCCCCTCGGCCTCCAGGTGCTCGTTGAGCCCGATCTCCTGCGTGGCCATCGACTTGACCTTGACGACCTCGCGCTCGCCGGTGGCCCGCACGAGATCGGTGACGATCCGGTTCGCCCCGTCCGCGTCCTCCGCCCAGTGCACGGTGCCGCCCGCCGCCGTCACCGCCTCCTCCAGCCGGAGCAGGTGCGTGTCGAGGTGGCGGAGCGTCTCGTCCTTGATCCGCTTCCCGGCCTCGCGCAGGGCGGCCCAGTCGTCCAGCTCGGCCACCGCCCGCGCCCGCTTGTCCCGGATCGTGTGCGTGGCGTGCCGGAGGTTGGCCCGCAGGGTCGTGTCGCCGACGGCCCGCCGCGCCGCCTCCGGGAACGCCGGCATGCCGACGAAGGCCGGACCGGACCTCCTCGGGGGTGTCCTCTCGTCGCCGCTCAACGCCAGGGCTCCTCTTCCGTGCTCGCCAGGATCTCCGCCAGGTGCAGGGGGCGCAGCGGCGCCTCCCGTCTGCTCGCCATGCCGCCCAGGTGCAGCAGACAGGAGTTGTCCGCGCCGCACAACACCTCCGCGCCCGTCGACAGCGCGTTCGCGAGCTTGTCGGCGCCCATGGCGGCCGAGACGTCGGGGTTCTTCACCGCGAAGGTGCCGCCGAAGCCGCAGCACTCCTCCGCGCCCGGCAGCTCCACCAGGTCCAGGCCCTTCACCGCCTCCAGGAGCCGCCGGGGCCGCTCCCCGAGCCCGAGCAGGCGCAGACCGTGGCAGGAGGGGTGGTACGTCACCCGGTGCGGGAAGTACGCGCCCACGTCCGTCACGCCGAGCACGTCCACCAGGAACTCCGTCAGCTCGTACACGCGCGGCGCCAGGCCCGCCGCTCCCGGCACCTCCGCGCCGAACGTCCCGTAGTGGTGCCGGACCATGGCCGCGCACGAACCGGACGGGACGACGACGTGCCCGTACCCCTCGAAGGCGCGCACCGTGCGCCGTACGAGGGGCGCGGTCTCCCCCCGGTAGCCGGTGTTGAACTGCGGCTGTCCGCAGCAGGTCTGCGCGGCCGGGAAGTCGACCTGCACACCGAGCCGTTCGAGCAGCCGGACCGTGGCCACGCCCGTCGCGGGGAAGACGGCGTCGTTGACGCAGGTGACGAAGAGGGCGACACGCATGGCGGATTCCTCGGGGACGGCTCGGCGCGGGGTCTGACGCGGTCCGTAGTCTGGCAGGGGACGCGGCCGGAGGCCCGGCCGACGCCCCGCGCGGCAGCGGGCGTCCGCGTGCCCGTCGATGCCCGTACGTCCAACGGCGCCCGCCTGCTTACTGCCGCCCGCGCGCCCACAGGCGCCCCGCGTCCACCTGCCTGTGCCCCGCCCGCCTACCGGCGCACCCCGAGCAGGTGCTCCAGGGCCAGCTGGTCGAGGCGCTCGAAGGCCATCGAGCGCTCCGCCGCCGCGTCCGCGTCGAACGTCTCGTACGCCGTGGGGTCGGCGAGCAGCCCGGCGAGGCCGTCGGCGGCCGTGGGCACGGCCAGCTCGGGCAGCCGGGAGGCGTCGAGCGCCGCCACGACGTCCGGGTCGGCACGGAAGGCCGCCGAACGCTCCTTCAGGACCAGGTAGTTGCGCATGCAGTTCTTCGCGGACTCCCACACCCCGTCGAAGCCGTCCGTGCGCACCGGCTTGAAGTCGAAGTGGCGCGGCCCGTCGTACCCGGCCGTCTCCAAGAGGTCCACCAGCCAGAACGCCTGGCGCAGATCGCCCGCCCCGAAGCGGAAGTCCTGGTCGTACTTGATGCCCGACTGCCCGTTGAGGTCGATGTGGAACAGCTTGCCCGCCCACAGCGCCTGCGCGATGCCGTGCGGGAAGTTGAGCCCCGCCATCTGCTCGTGCCCGGTCTCCGGGTTGACCCCGACGAGGTCCGGGCGCTCCAGGCGCTCGATGAAGGCGAGCGCGTGCCCGATCGTGGGCAGCAGGATGTCGCCGCGCGGCTCGTTCGGCTTGGGCTCGATCGCGAAGCGCAGGTCGTAGCCCTGCTCGGTGACGTACTGGCCGAGCAGGTCGAAGGCCTCCTTCATGCGGTCCAGCGCGACTCGTACGTCCTTCGCCGCGCCGGACTCGGCGCCCTCCCGGCCGCCCCACGCCACGTAGACGCCGGCGCCGAGCTCGGCGGCGAGGTCGATGTTGCGGAGCGTCTTGCGCAGGGCGAAGCGGCGCACGTCCCGGTCGTTGGCGGTGAACGCGCCGTCCTTGAAGACGGGGTGGGTGAAGAGGTTCGTGGTGGCCATCGGCACCGCGAGCCCCGTGCGGTCCAGGGCCTCCCGGAAGCGCTTCACGACCGCTTCGCGCTCGGACTCCGACGCGCCGAAGGGGATCAGGTCGTCGTCGTGGAAGGTGACGCCGTACGCGCCGAGCCCGGCGAGCCGCTCGACGGCCTCCACGGGGTCGAGGGCGGGGCGCGTGGCCTCGCCGAAGGGGTCGCGGCCCTGCCAGCCGACGGTCCAGAGACCGAAGGTGAAGCGGTCCGCGGGGGCGGGGGAGAAGCGCTCCGGCATGGGATGTCCTTCTTTCGTGCGCCGGGGGCCGCGCTCCGTGAGCGGCGGGCCCGTGCCGTGCGAGCGGGGGACCATTCGGCGGCCGGGTACTGGCCACCAGATTTGTTTTCTGAGATAACTAATACGGGACGGGGCGCCGCCGCGCCAGACCCGCCCCGGAACGAAAACTCCGGAACGAACCGGGACGAACCCTCGGGGCGAACCGGAACGAACCCCAGGACGCTCCTCGGTGCCACCCATCGAGAGACGAGACCGAGACGAGGTGAGGGCGTGCCCGCGAGCCGCTCCGTCGTGATCGGCGTGGACAGCTCCACGCAGTCCGCCAAGGCCGCCGCCGTCGACGCCGACACCGGCGCGCTCCTCGCCGTCGGCCGCGCCCCGCACACCGTCACCGGGGCCGGCGGCGCGCGCGAGAGCGACCCGGAGGAGTGGTGGACGGCGCTCGTCGCCGCCGTACGCTCGGCCGTACGGGACGCGGGCGTCCCCGCCGGATCCGTCACCGGCATCGCGGTCGCGGGCCAGCAGCACGGCCTCGTCACCCTCGGCCCCGGCGGGCGGCCCCTGCGGCCCGCGCTGCTCTGGAACGACACCCGCTCCGCGCCCCAGGCCGCCGCGCTCGCCGCCCGCCTCGGCGGCCCCGACGCCTGGCCGGCCCGCACCGGCTCCGTCCCCGTCGCCTCCATGACCGCCGCCAAGTGGCAGTGGCTGCGCGAGCACGAGCCCGAGCGGGCCGACGCCGTCACCGGCGTCCGCCTTCCGCACGACCACCTCACCGAGCGCCTCTCGGGAACCGCCGTGACCGACCCCGGGGACGCCTCCGGAACCTGCTGGTACGGGACCGCCACCGGCGCCTACGACCGGGAGGTCCTCGACCTCCTCGGCCTCGACCCCGCCCTGCTGCCCGCCCTCGCCCCCACCGGCGCCACCCGCGTCGGCACCCTCGCCCCGGCCGCCGCCGAGGCCCTCGGCCTGCCCCGCACGGTCGCCGTCGCCGCCGGGACCGGCGACAACATGGCCGCCGCCGTCGGACTCGGCCTCGGTGGCGCGGGCCTGCTCGACCACCCCGTCGTCAGCCTCGGCACCTCCGGCACGGTCTTCGCCGCGACCCGGATCCGCCCCGCCGCCCCCGGGCTCGCCGGCTTCGCCGCCACCGACGGCACGTACCTCCCGCTCGGCTGCACGCTCAACTGCACCCTCGCCGTCGACCGGTTCGCCGCCCTCCTCGGCCTGGACCGGGAGGACGCCGTGCCCGGCGGCGGGGTCGTCGTCCTGCCGTACCTCGACGGCGAACGCACCCCCGACCTCCCGCACGCCGCCGGACTCGTCACCGGTCTCCGGCACGGCACGGACCCCCGGGCGGTCCTCGGCGCCGCCTACGAGGGCGCCGCCTTCACCGTCCTGCGCGCCCTCGACGAACTCCTCGCCGCCTGCGGCCTCGACCCGGCCGCGCCGGACGTACGGGACCGGCCGCTGCGCCTGATCGGGGGCGGCGCGCGCGGCCGGACCTGGACCGACACCGTCCGCAGGCTCTCCGGCCGCCCCCTGGTCGTCCCCGCGGCCGGCGAACTCGTCGCCCTCGGGGCGGCCGCCCTCGCGGCGGGCGCGGTCACCGGCGCCGACCCCGTCGCCCTGGCCGCCGCGTGGGGCACGGGCGCCGGCGAGGTCCTGCCCCCGCTGCCCCGCGACGGGGAGGCCTGGGACCGGATCGCCGGAGTCCTGACGGCCGCGACGCCGACCCTGCTGAGGGACCGACCGGGCGCGGAAGCGGAACGGACATGATCCACTTCGCCGTTGGGACCTGGTCCGGTCGTGACCTCCGGGTTACCCTGCCGGTAACCACGGGGAGGCACACATGATCGCTCTGCTCATCCTGTTCGGGGCCATCATCGGCGTGGGGGCACTGGCGTTCGTCATCGTGCACCGCCGGGGCGGAAGCAGGACGGAAACGATCGAGGGCCTGCTCCTGGAGCGGGAGGCCGGGCGCCAGGCCCGGACGGACAGGGTCTCCTTCAACTCCCTGTCCGTCCATAATTCCCTGCCGACCAGCAGCGACGCCCACCACCGCCGGGGCGGCAGCCGGTACTAGGGACTGTCCGGCGGGTCAGGGGCGGGGCCGCTACGCCGGTCGGCCGGGACTTCCGGCACACGCCCCGGAGCCCGTCCGGTGCGTCACGGCCGGGGCCGCGGCGCCCCGGCACGGCGGCGGCCCGTCGCGTTCACCGCTGCTCTCCGGCCCAGTACGCGGCCCGCACCTCGCCCTCAGCGATGTCCCGGCGCGACGGTTCCGGCCCCGGGAGAGCCGTACGGCGCCGGGGACGCGACACCGGGCGCCGTTGTCGTGCGAACGAAACGGGCGACTAGGCTCTCGCTCACCATGAACCAGCCCACGGAACCCAAGGCCGACAAGTCGGGAGTGCGACGGCACAACCTGAGTCTCGTCCTGCGGACCGTCCACGAGGCGGGCGAGACCACGCGGGCCGCCGTCGCGGCCCGCGTCGGACTCACCCGGCCCGCCGTCTCCTCCCTCGTCGAGCAGCTCCTCGACCTCGGCCTCCTCGTCGAGTCGGGCAAGACCTTCAGCGGGCAGGCGGGACGGCCGGGCACCGTCCTGAAACCGGCCGACACCGGCCCCGCCGGACTCGGCGTCGAGATCAACGTCGACTACGTCACCGCCTGCGTCGCCGACCTGGCCGGCACCGACCGCGTCCGGCGCACCGAGCGCCTCGACAACCGCGCGGCCGGCGCCGGCGAGGTCCTTGCCGGGGCCGCCCGCATCGCCGCCGGAGCCCTGGACGAAGCGGCCGGCCTCGGCCTCTTCCCGGCGGGGGCCGGACTCGCCCTGCCCGGACTCGTCTCCGGCGGGACCGTCCGGCAGGCCCCCAACCTCGGCTGGAACGAGGTCCCCGCCGAACGCCTCTTCGCCGAGGCCCTCGCCGCCCTGCGCCCCGCCACCACCGGCCTCCCCGTCGCCTCCGACAACGAGGCGAACTCGGCGGCCCTCGCCGAGCTGTGGTCCGGCTCCCTCGGCGAGGTGCGGACCTTCCTGCACCTGACGGGGGAGATCGGCGTCGGCGGCGCGATCGTCGTCCACGGCGAACTCCTGCGCGGCGCGCACGGGTTCGCGGGCGAGATCGGGCACATGGCAGTCGACGCCGAAGGGCCCCGCTGCCGCTGCGGCTCGCGCGGCTGCCTGGAGCAGTACGCCGGGCAGGCGGCCCTCCTGGCCTCGGCCGGGGCGAGCGGCGTCCCCGACCTGGCGCGGCGCGCCGGAGCGGGAGAGCCGCGCGCCTTCGCCGCCCTCGCGGAGGCGGGCCGCATGCTCGGGCGCGCCCTGTCGGGGGCCGTGAACCTCCTGGACCCCGAGGCCGTCGTCCTGGGCGGCATCTACCCGCGCCTGATGCCCTGGCTGGCGCCCGCCCTGACGGAGGAGCTCGCCGACCGGGTCGTCTCCGGCCTCTGGACCCCGGACGCGGGCCGCCTGCGCCCGGCCTCCGCCGCCGCGGACGCGGCCCGGGGCGCGGCGGCCCTGGTCCTCCGCGACGTCCTGGCCGACCCGCTGGCCCACGCCGCGGCGGCGGGCGACCGGGGGGCGTGAGGGCGCCGGCACCGTATCCGGGGACGTTGTCAGTGGTCGCCCCTAACGTTCTCCCCATGACGACGACTTACCTGGAGCTGTCGCAGGACGGCGGCGGTGCCCACAAGTTCTACGAAGTGACCGTCGAGGACCTCGCGGTGTCGGTCCGCTACGGCCGGATCGGCGCGGACGGGCAGACGCAGCGCTCCACCTTCCCGACCGCGCAGAAGGCCCGGGCCGCCGCCGCGAAGAAGATAGGGGAGAAGGTCCGCAAGGGCTACGCCCCCGCGGTGCGCGGAGCGCGCGCCGCCCGCGCGGTGACGCGCCGCGCGGTGACCTCGGCGCCCTCCACCGCGCGGGCCGTCGCCCCGGTGCTCTGGCGCTTCCGGACGGGCTCGGCGGCCTTCGGCATCCACGTCGACGAGGAGCGCTGCTGGGTGGGCAACCAGGCGGGGGACGTCTTCACGCTCGACCGCACCGGCGAGGTGCAGGCCCGCTTCAGCCTGCCGGACGGCGTCAAGTGCCTGGTCGCCGACGACTTCTGGATCTACGCGGGCTGCGACGACGGCAAGGTGTACGACCTGTCGTCCAAGCTCCCCTTCGCCGCGTACGACATCGCCACCGACGTCGACATCTTCTGGCTCGACATCCACGAGGGCGTCCTGCACGTCGCCGACCGATCCGGCCGGCTCACCGTCATCGACCACGAGGACGAGCACCAGTGGGCGCGCGGCGGCCAGGGCGAGCACGCCTGGATGGTCCGCGCCGACGGCGAAGCCGTCTACTACGGGGACACGCGCGGCGTCGCGGCCCACGCGCCGGACGGCGGCGGCGAGCTGTGGCACACGGCCACCGACGGCGCGGTCCTCTTCGGCTGGCAGGAGGACACCGCGGTCTACGCGGGCACGGGCCGCAGGAAGGTGCAGCGGCTCGCGAAGAAGGACGGGCGCGTGGAGGCGGTGTACTCCTGCGACAGCGCGGTGTACTCCTGCGCCACCTCGCCCGGCGGCCGGTTCGTCTTCGCGGGCGACTCGTCCTCCTCCGTCTACTGCTTCGCGGAGGACGGCACCCGGCTGTGGAAGCTCGGCACGGGCGGCGGTTCGGCGCTCTCCATGCAGTACCGGGACGAGCGGCTCTACCTGGTGACCACCGACGGCTCGCTGGTCTGCGTGGACGCGAGCGAGGCGGCGATCACGGCCGCCCAGCGGGGCACGGTCCCGGTCGCCCGGGACGTCAAGCTGGCCGCCGCGATGCCGGTGTACGAGCCCGCCACGACCGCCACGGCCGTGACCGTCGTCAGCGACGCCCCGGCCGGCGCGGTGGTCGTGGAGTGTGTCGGCGAGTCGGGCCGGACCCGGGTGCGGGTCGTCTCGGGGGGCTACGACTCCTCGTGGAACGTGCAGTTCCCGCGCGCGATCCGCGAGCCCGGCGCACGGTACGTGGTCGACGCCCTGCACCCCGCCGCGGGCGGCTTCTACCGGGTCCGCGGCGACATCCGGCGGCTGCGGTGACGGTACGGGGAGCCGGTGACGGGGGCGGCGCCGGCGTCTTCGAGGCGGCCACGGGCGACGGCCCGCCCCTACCCCCGGCCGACGCCGAGCAGCGCTCCCGGGAGGTCCGGGCGGCCCTCGACGGACTGCTCCGGATCAGAGGACTGACCGGGGAGCGGGGCGGAGACCCGAAGGCCGCGCCCGCCGACTGGGAGCGCCGGCAGCCGGTCCGGGCGGTGGCCCTGGCCCTGGAGTCCGGCGGGATCTCGCCCTCGTCCGTGGACGCCGCCGGGGCGCGGAGCTCCACCGGCTACCGGGTCGCCGCGGGGGAGCGGCCCGGAACGGCCGTGGTCGAGTGGCTGGGGCCGCCGGGCGCGGGCGCCGCGGGGGAGGAGGCGGAGGCGCTTGGCGCGTGCGTCCCCGCCCTGGCCCGGCTCGGCTGGGACGCCCTGCTCTACAAGGGGCCGCGCGGCCGCCGCTTCCTGGAGGTGGAGCCGATGGGGGCCTGAGCCCCGGGGCTCAGGCGATCGAGGCGGAGACGATCGCCGAGACCGCGATGTTGCAGGAGGCGGTGACCCAGACCGCCGGGTGCGGCTCGGGGTCGACGAGGGTGGCGCCCAGCTTCCCCGGCGTGACCAGGTCGACGACGAGGAAGGCCACCGCCATCATCACCAGGCCGAGGAGGCCGAACGCGGCGGTCGAGACGAGGCCCTTGCCGAAGTCGTCGTACGTCGTCCAGATCGAGGTGAAGACGATGCCGCCGATGCCGAGGAGCGCCGAGCTGAGCAGGATCGCGGCGTTGCGGTTGCGGTCCTCCCAGATCTGCCGCCCGAGCTTGCCGGGGGTCAGCACGTCCACGAGCACGATGCCGAGGATCAGCAGGACCACGCCGAGGGCGCCGTAGGCGCTGGTCCGGCCGAGGCCGTTGACGATGTCGCTCATGGGATGCGGGCTCCGGAGGGTTCACGATCGCGGGGGACCGGACGGTCGGGGACCGGCAAAATGTAGCGCACGCGTCAACGACGACCGCCGCCCGCCCGGGGACCGGACGGACGGCGGAGGAGGACGATCGGGCAGGTGAGCCCCTGTCAGGCCCCTGGCGGCAGGTTCCTGGCGCGCGAGCGGACCTGGAGGGCCGTGACGATCTCGACGGCGCCGACGGCGACCAGCCAGATGCCGCCGAGGAGCGTGAGCACCGCCGCCGACTCCAGCGGGGACACGATGAGGACCACCCCGGCCAGCGCGCTGACGATGCCGAGGAAGACCTGCCAGCCGCGGGCCGGCATCGCCGGGTCAGAGGCCGCCGCCACGGTCTGGGTGATGCCCCGGAAGAGCCAGCCGATGCCGATCCAGAGCGCGAGCAGCAGGATCGACTGCATCGCGCCCCGGAAGCAGAGCAGACCGAGCAGGATCGAGAGGGCGCCGCTGATGAAGGCCATGACCCGCAGCGCGGTGCTGACATGGGTGCCGAAGGCGGCGACCAGCTGCATCACACCGCTGAACAGCAGGTACAGGCCGAAGAGCACACCGGCCACGAGCAGCGAGGCGCCGGGCCAGACCAGGACGAGGACGCCGAGGACCAGCGCCACCAGACCGGCGAGGAGCAGGGCCTGCCAGGCGGCGCCCGCCAGCATGCCGAGGGGTCCGGTCGGTACGTCCCGGTCCTGGGGCCTTTCGTGGGACCGGTCATGAGTCTGTGTCATGGGACGGGAACCGTTCTGTTCGCGGGGAGGGATCGTTCGAGGGAGGGGCCGTCCGCGCGGAGGGCCCGTTCACGGGGCAGGGTCAGAGGGGGGTGGCGTAACCGCTGAGGAAGAGCGCCTCCGTGAGCGCCATGTGCTCGATCTCCGAGGGATCCACGCTCTCGTTGGGCGCGTGGATGAGGCAGCCCGGCTCCTCGACGCCGATGAGCGCGATCTCGGCGTCCGGGAAGTGCGCGGCGAGCACGTTGCACAGCGGGATCGACCCGCCCTGCCCCGCCTGCACCATGTCCTTCCCGTACGCCTCGCGGAACGCCGTCGCCAGGGCCCGGTAGGCGGGTCCGTCGGTGCGCGCCCGGAAGGGCTGGCCCGCGCTCTCCGGCTCCACCTCCACCCGGGCGCCCCACGGGGCGGCCGAGGTCAGGTGGCCGGTCAGGGCGCGCAGGGCGTCGTCCGCGTCGGTCCCCGGCGGGACCCGCAGGCTGACCCTGGCCCGTACCTTCGCCTGCACCGCCGCCGAGGAGCCCACGACCGGCGGGCAGTCGATGCCGAGGACGGTGACGGCCGGCCGGGCCCACAGCTCGTCGGCGACCGATCCCGTACCGACCAGGGACACCCCGTCCAGGACGCCGGCGTCGGAGCGGAACTGCTCGGCCGGGTAGTCGACGCCCTGCCAGGAGCCGTCGCCCGCGAGCCCCTTGACCGCCGTGTCGCCGTGCTCGTCGCGGAGGCTGTCGAGCATCCGGACGAGCGCGGCCAGCGCGTCGGGCGCGGGCCCGCCGAACATGCCGGAGTGCATCTCCCCCTTCAGGGTGGAGACGGTCACCACGACGTTGGTGAGCCCGCGCAGCGAGGTGGTCGCGGTGGGCAGCCCGCGCGCGAAGTTGCCGGTGTCGCAGATCAGCAGGGCGTCGGCGGCGAACAGGTCCGGCTGGAGCGGGACGAGCCTCTCCAGACCGGCCGTCCCCTGCTCCTCGGAGCCCTCCGCCACGAACTTGACGTGCACGGGGAAGCCCCGCCCCTCCGGCCCGCCGAGCGCGCGCAGCGCTGTCAGGTGCATGGCGATGTTGCCCTTGCAGTCGGCGGCGCCGCGGCCGTACCAGCGCCCTTCGTGCTCGGTGAGCTCGAAGGGCGGGGTGCGCCAGGCGGCGTCGTCGAGCGGCGGCTGCACGTCGTAGTGGCAGTACAGCAGGACGGTCGGCGCCCCCTCGGGGCCCGGCGCGTGCCCCACGACCGCGTCCGTGCCGTCCGGGGTCGTCACCCGCCGCATGTCCCTGAGCCCGGCCTCCGTGAAGGCCCGTACGAGGAAGTCGGCGGTCTTCGCGCACTCCTCGGGCGGGAACTGGCGCGGGTCGGCGACCGAGCGCATCGCCACCAGCTCGGTCAGGTCCTCCTTCGCCCGGGGCATCAGGGCCCGGACCCTCTCCCGCAGGGCTGCGGTCTCGGTGGACTCGGCGGTCATGCGCACCCACTTCCCCTCGGGCCGCTTCCGGGCCTCGGGCCGCTTCCGGGGGCGCGGCTCGCGACGGTCCCGGGACGGCGACAGCCCTCCCACTAAAGCAACAGCCGACAAAAGGCGCAAAAGGGTACTCGAATGGAGCAGGGATCCGGGGCTCGGACGGCGGGAGTCCCGGCGGACGCGGACAGTGGACGGCGTACGCGTCCCCCTCCCGCACCTGGAGAACCCCATGGCCCACCCCAACCGACGCGATCTCGGGCTGCTCGTGCTCAGGGTCGGCACCGGCGCCGTGCTCGCCGCGCACGGCACGCAGAAGCTCTTCGGCTGGTTCGGCGGCGGGGGCGTCGAGGGCACGAGCAAGGCGATGGAGGCCATGGGCTTCTCGCCGGGCCGGCAGAGCGCGATCGCCGCCGGTCTCGGCGAGGCGGGCGGCGGCGCCCTCCTCGCCCTCGGCCTCGCCACCCCGGCCGCCGGGGCCGCCGCGGCCGGCGCCATGGCGGGCGCCGTCTCGGTGCACGCCCCGGCCGGCTTCTTCGCCCAGGGCGGCGGCTACGAGTATCCGGCCTTCCTCGGCTTCACCGCCGCCGCGATCGGTGTCACCGGCGCCGGGCGGTACTCCCTGGACCACCTCACCGGCCACGTCCTCGACCGGCCCTGGGTGGTGGCCGTCGCCTTCCTCGGCACCGCGTTCGCGGCCGCCGCCGTCGTCGGCCGCCGCGCCCGGGGTCAGGCCGCCCCCGACTCGGATCCCGAGCAGGCCTAGGGCGTGTCGTCCGGGCCGGACCCCGCGCACCCGGCCCGGCCCGGTCCGGGAGGCGGGTTCCGGAAGGGGCGCCGGGGACCCGCACGCGTTCGCCGCGCGGGGGAGTTAGGCTCGCCGGAGAGGAAGGGACGGGCGCCGCGACATGAAGATCGATCTGACGGACACCAATTCCAGCAAGATCAACAAGGCGATCCTGAAGGGGCGCAGGGACGTCGGCACCCCCGCCGTCGGCGCCGTGCTCACCCTCGTCGTCGTCACCGACGAGGAGAACGCCTACGACGCCGTCAAGGCGGCCAACGAGGCCTCCCGGGAGCACCCCTCCCGCATCCTCGTGGTCATCAAGCGCCACGCGCGCGCGCCCCGCGAGCGGCACGAGACCCGGCTCGACGCCGAGGTCCGGCTCGGCAGCGACGCCGGTTCGGGCGAGACGGTCGTGCTCCGGCTCCACGGCGAACTCTGCGCCCGTGCCGAGTCCGTGGTCCTGCCCCTGCTCCTGCCGGACGCGCCCGTCGTGGTCTGGTGGCCCGTCGACGCGCCCGAGGTCCCCTCCAAGGACCCGCTCGGCTCGCTCGCCCAGCGGCGCATCACCGACGCGTACGCGGTGGAGGACCCGCTCGCCGTCCTGGAGACCCGCGCCGCCTCGTACGCCCCCGGCGACACGGACCTCGCCTGGACGCGGCTCACCCCCTGGCGCTCGATGCTGGCCGCCGCGCTCGACCAGGCGCCGCTCGCCGTCACCTCCGCCGCCGTCGAGAGCGAGGCGGAGAACCCCAGCGCCGAACTCCTCGCCCGCTGGTTCGAGGTCCGCCTCGGCGTCCCCGTCGACCGGGTCGTCACCGACGGTCCCGTGATCACCGGCGTCCGCATGGGCACCCCGGACGGCGACATCCTCATCGACCGGCCCGAGGGCCCGGTGGCCCGCCTCGCCATCCCCGGCCAGCCCCACCGCGTCCTCGCCCTCAAGGTCCGCTCCACGGCGGAGCTGATCGCCGAGGAACTGCGCCGTCTCGACCCCGACGAGGCCTACGAGAGCGCCCTGCGCGGGCGGGCCTGAACCCGGGCGGATCCGATCCGGGCGGGCCTGAACCCTGGCGGGGCCGACCCCGAGTGGTCCTGAACCCGGGCGGGTCTGAACCCGGGCGGGACCGACCTCGAGTGGCCCTGAATCGGGCAGGCCCGAACCCGAGCGGGCCCGAGCGCCCGGCAGCCGCCCCCGGCCGTCGGCGTGAAGGCCCCTCGACAGGTCAGCCCCGGTACGTCACCGCCGTGACCAGCAGTCCGCCGGCCACCAGCCACCTGCCGGTGAACTCCGAGGGCCCGGGGCTCCGGAGCAGCGCCGCCCGGAACGAACCCGCCGGATCGAAGGTGACGTCCGCCTCCTCGAAGCCGAGCCGGGTCCGCGTCAGCGGGAACCACGCCTTGTAGACGCTCTCCTTCGCGCTGAACAGCAGCCGGTCCCAGTGGACGTACGGACGCGAGCGCACGAGGCGGTCGAGGCGGCGGAGTTCGGCGGGCCGCGCGATCGCCGCCAGCACGCCCGGCGGCAGGCCCCGGTGCGGTTCCGCGTCGATGCCGACGGACAGCACCTCCGGCGCCCGCCGCGCGACGGCCGCCGCGCGGTAGCCCTCGCAGTGGGTCATGCTGCCCACCACCCGCTCCGGCCAGCGCGGCGCGCCCTGCTCGCCCGGCAGCAGGGGCGCGGGAGCGACGCCCAGTCCGGCGAGGGCGCGCCGGGCGCACAGCCGCACCGTGGTGAACTCGCGCCGGCGGCCCTCCGAGGCCCGGCGGAGCAGCGCCTCCTCGGCGGGGAACAGCGGCGCATCCGGCGGATCTCCGTACGCCTCCGCCGACGCCACCCCCGGCGGCAGCAGCAGCTCGATCACGTCGTCGTACCGAACGGGTGGGAGGGGGAGGGCCCGGCGGCCCGCGGGGCGTCGCGCGGCGCGGCCGGACGGCCGGGCGCGGCCGTGGATGCGATGGCTGTCACCCGCCCAGGCTCGGCGGCCCCGCTGAAGCGCCGCTGAAGGCACCTCGCCCCCGGTGCGGTGGTTCAGGGCTGCTTTAGAACCCCGACCTAGCGTCCCGACGCAAGCCGGGCGGAAGACCGGACGGAACGAGAGAGAGGACGCCACGTGGTGGACCCGGACCGTACGGTGCGTGTTCTGTCCGCGGGGACCGCCCTGCCGGGCTCCCCCATCGACACCGAGGCGCTGGCCGGCCGCTTCGGAATGGACCGGCTCTGGCAGCAGTGGGTCGACACGTTCATCGGCACCCGCACCCGCCATCTCGCCCTCGACCTCGCGACGGGCGAACCCCGCGAGTCGCTCGCCGACCTCGCCACGGCCGCCGCCGCGACCGCGCTCGACCGCGCCGGGCTGTCCCCGGACGACGTCGACCTCGTGGTCCTCGGCACCGCGACCCCCGACACCCTGATGCCGGCGACCGTCAACGTCGTCGCCGACCGGCTCCGCATCGACGGCATCCCGACCTTCCAGCTCCAGTCCGGCTGCTCGGGCGCCGTGCAGACCTTCGACGTGGCGACCTCGCTGCTCGCCGCCGGACGCCACCGCACGGCCCTCGTCATCGGCGGCGACGTCATCGCCAAGCACTACGACGTGACCGCGGACCTCGGCGCCCTGCCGCCCGAGGAGCTCGTCAACTACGTGCTCTTCGGCGACGGCGCCGGCGCGGCCGTCCTCACCACCGCGCCCGGCCACGACGACGCCCCGGCCGTCCGCACCGTCCTGACCCGGCTCTCCGGCCTCGACCGGGAACCGGGCCAGGTGCTCCGCTGGTACGGGCTCGCCGACCGCGACAGCCCCCAGGCGCCCGCCGGCGAGGACTACAAGGCCATCGAGGAACTGGTCCCCGAACTCGCCGCCGACGTGGCCGACGAGATCCTCGACGACCTCGGCTGGGAACGGGAGGACGTCGCCTACCTGCTGCCCCCGCAGCTCTCCGTCACCATGACCGACCGGATCGTGAAACGGCTCGACTTCCCGCTGGCCGAGGAGATCAGCTGCGTCGGCGAGACCGGCAACAACGGCAACGCCCTGCTCTTCTTCCAGCTGGAGCGGCTGCTCGGCGCGATGGACGCCCCGTCGCGGGCCGTCGCCGTGGCCATCGAGTCCAGCAAGTGGATCCGCTCGGGCCTCGCCCTGGAACTGAACGGGAGCACCTGACATGAGCGCCGCACCCGGCCGCCCCCTGGGCCGCCAGGAGTTCGCCGACCTGGTCCGCGACGAGATCGGGATCGACGTCACCGAGGCCGAACTCGACCTCCCCCTCGACGCGTTGACCGGCTGGGACTCCGTACACCTGCTGTCCCTGCTCGTCCTCCTGGAGAAGGAGACCGGCAGGCCGCTGTCCCTGCCGGACTTCCTCGACGCGGGCAGCCTGGCCGCCATCCACGAGGCGGTGGCCCGGTGACCAGCCGCCCCTTCCCCAGCCAGCGCCGGCACACCCTCTTCTTCCTCGACCAGATCAGGGACTTCTCCCCGGTCCACCTCGACACCGAGGTGGACGCCACCGCGATCGTCGCCTCCCGCCGCCGCGCCCGCGAGGCCGGCGCGCGCCGCTCGGTCGTCGCCCACGTCGTGCACGCCGCCGCCGGAGTGCTCCGCGAGCACCCCGAGGCCAACGCCGCGATCCACGGCCGGCTCGACCCGACCGTCGCCACCTACGACACCGTCAGTGCCAAGGTCACCCTCGACCGGAACCTGGACGGCCGCCGCGTCGTCCTCGCCACGGTGGTCCCCCGCCTGGAGGACGCCGGCCTCGACGCGATCCAGGACCACCTCGACCGCGCGCTCGCCGACGACCCCGACACCGCCGAACGGTTCGCCCCCGTAAGGGCGTTGAGGGCGCTGCCCTGGCAGGAGGCCCTGGACCGGTTCCGGGCCGCCGCCGGACTGCTCGAACGCCGCCCCGAGATCACCGGCACGTTCAGCGTCACCTCGCTCGGCCACCGGGCCGTCGACGGATTCCACTCCGTCGGCGGCACCACCGTCACCCTCGGCGTCGGCCGCATCGCCGACCGGCCCGTCGTCCGCGACGGAGCGGTCGTCGTCGCACCGGTCCTGCGGCTCTCCCTCACCTTCGACCACCGGGTCATCGACGGCGCCGAGGCCGCCGACGTCCTCACCGAGATCAAGGACGCGCTGGAGGCGTACCCCGCATGACCGACACCACCGGAGGGCCCGGCCGTGGCAACGACCTGGACGAACTCAAACGCTTCGTCGTCGCGCACGCCGTCTCCCAGAACCTTCCCGCCGACCACTACGCACCGCTCCTGGACCGGATCACCGCCGACACCGGCGACGCCCCCGGCTCCTGGGCGTACGAATGGATCCGCGCCGGCGACGAACTGGACGCGGCCGGGCAGACCCTGGCCGCCGGCCACTACTACGTCCTGGGCCGCTTCCCGTTCGTGGACGGCCCCGGCCGGGCCCGCGCCCTGGTGCGCTCCGTCGACGCCTTCGACCGCTGGCGCAAGACCGAGGACACCGGGATCGAGAGCGGGACGGCCGACGTCGACGGCGTCCCCGTCCGGATCTGGACCGCCGGCCTCGACACCGCCCGCCCCCGCCCGCTGCTCGTCGTGACCGGCGGGATCGTCAGCACCAAGGAGCAGTGGGGGCCGCTGCTGCCGCAGCTAGCCTCCCTCGGTCTGGCCGCCGCCGTCGCCGAACTGCCCGGCGTCGGCGAGAACCCCCTGCGCTACGAGCGCGACGGCGCCCGTCTGTTCGGCGCGATCCTCGACGCCCTCGCCGACCGCGCCGACGTCTCCCGCACCTATCTGCTCGCCCTCAGCTTCAGCGGCCACCTCGCCGTCCGCGCCGCCCTGGCCGACCCCCGGATCCGCGGCATCGTCGGGAACGGCACCCCCGTCCACGACTTCTTCACCGACCCGGACTGGCAGCGGACCGTCCCGAAGGTCACCCGCGACACGCTCGCCCACCTCACCGGCGTCCCCGCCGACACCGTCTACGACCACCTGCGGGACTGGGCCCTCACCGACGACGAACTCCGCTCCCTCGACGTCCCCTTCGCCACCGTCGCCGCCCTCCGCGACGAGATCGTGCCGCCCTCCGACGCCGAACGGCTCCGCCGCCACGTCGCCGACCTCGACGTCCTGGAACACGACGACGTGCACGGCGCCCCCGCCCACCTCGCCGAGACGAAGGCGTGGAGCCTGCTCGCCGTCCAGCGGATGCGGCCCGACGCCGACCCGGCGGTCACCGAACGCCTCACCGCCGCCGTCGCCGCGGCACGCGGCGCGGGAGCCGCCCGATGAGCACGGCCGGACCCGCCACGACCACGGCCGGGCCCGGTCCCACGACCACGGTCCGGACCGGTGCCGCCGCCGACTGGCTCCGCCAGTACGCCCCCGCCGACGCCGGAGCCCCCTGCCTGGTGGTCTTCCCGCACGCGGGCGGATCGGCCGGGTTCTTCACCCCGCTCGCCCGTGCCCTCGCCCCCGCCGTCCGGGTCCTGGCCGTCCAGTACCCCGGCCGGCTCGAACGCCGCACCCACCCGCCCGCCGGGGACATCCGGGAACTCGCCCGCCACGCGCTCGCGGCGGTCGCCGAGGCCGTCGCCGGAACTCCGGCGGGCGACGGGACCGCCCCGCTCGTCCTCTTCGGGCACAGCATGGGCTCGCTCGTCGCCTTCGAGGCCGCCCTGCTCGGGGAACGGGGGGCGGGACCCGCCCCCGCCGCGCTCCTGGCGTCCGGCGGCCGCGCCCCGGCCCTGACCCGCGTGGACCCGTCGATCCTGCGCAGCGACGACTCCCTCGTCGAGGAGGTCCTGCTGCTCGGCGGCACCGACCGGGCCGTCCTCGACGACCCCGACCTGCGCGGGCTGATCCTGCCCGCGCTGCGCGCCGACTACCGGGCGCTCCAGTCCTACGTCCCCGACCCCACCGCCCGCGTGAGCTGCCCCGTCCGGGCGCTCGTCGGCGACCGCGACCCGCTGGTGCCGGTCGCCGACGCGCGGCGCTGGCGGGACCACACCACGGGACCCTTCCGGCTCCGGGTGCTCCCGGGCGACCACTTCTATCTGAATCCGCGGCTGACGGACGTGGCGGACACCGTACGCACGGTGCTCGCGGAACTGTCCTGACCGAGAGTGAGGCTGTAGTTGAGCGGCAAGGGCAACGACACGCGGGAAACCCCGAGGACCACGACCGCCACGGCCGGGCCGGTCGCCCCGATCGCGGTGATCGGCCTGGCCTGCCGGATGCCCGGGGCCCCCGACCCCGAGGCCTTCTGGCACCTCCTGCGCGAAGGACGCAGCGCCGTCCGGGACGTGCCCGAGGACCGCGCCGGACCGGCGTCCGGACCGGGCTCCGTCGCCGAACTGGCCGGCGGCCACCCCGGCGTCCGGTACGGCGGCTACCTGGAGTCCGTCGACGGGTTCGACCCCGCCTTCTTCGGCATCTCGCCGCGCGAGGCGGCGGCCGTGGACCCGCAGCAGCGCCTCGTCCTCGAACTGGCCTGGGAGGCGCTGGAACACGCCGGCGTCCTGCCCGCCGCACTGCGCTCCACGGCCACCGGCGTCTTCGTCGGCTCGCTCGCCGACGAGTACGCCGCCCTCGCCCGCCGCACCGGACCCGGCCGCCACACCCTGACCGGCACCACCCGGGGCATCCTCGCCAACCGCGTCTCCTACGTGCTCGGACTGCGCGGACCCAGCATCGCCGTCGACACCGCGCAGTCCTCCTCCCTCGTCGCCGTCCACCTCGCCTGCGAGAGCCTGCGGCGCGGCGAGTCCGCGCTCGCCCTCGCCGGCGGCGTCAACCTGATCGTCGACCCCGCCTCCACCGCGGCCGTCGCCCGCTTCGGCGGACTCTCGCCGGACGGCCACTGCTACACCTTCGACCGCCGCGCCAACGGATACGTGCGCGGCGAGGGCGCCGGACTCGTCCTGCTCAAGCCGCTCGACGCCGCCCTCGCGGACGGCGACCGCGTCCACGCCGTCCTCCTCGGGAGCGCCGTCAACAACGACGGCGCGACCGACGGCCTCACCGTGCCCAGCCCCGAGGCGCAGGCCGACGTGGTCCGGCGCGCCTGCGCCGCCGCCGGAGTGGCGCCCGAGGCGCTCCAGTACGTCGAACTCCACGGCACCGGGACCCCGGTGGGCGACCCGCTCGAGGCCCGCGGACTCGGCCTCGCGCGGGACGGCGCCGAGGACCGGCCGGTCCTGGAGGTCGGCTCGGTCAAGACCAACATCGGCCACCTGGAGGGCGCGGCCGGCATCGCGGGGCTGCTCAAGACCGTCCTCGGGGTCGCGCGCCGCGAACTGCCGGCGACCCTCAACCACGCCGAGCCCCACCCCGACATCGACCTGGACGGGCTGCGCCTCGCCGTCCGCACCGAGCCCGGCGCCTGGCCGCGCGCCGACGAACGGCTCCTCGCGGGCGTCAGCTCCTTCGGCATGGGCGGCACCAACTGCCACGTCGTGGTCGCCGAGCCTCCGGCGCCGGCCGGTGGGGGCGGGCTGCCGGCCGTCGCGGGGACTCCGGTACGGGCCGGTGCCTCGGTACGGGACGAGACCCCGGTACTCGTCGGGGCCGGGGCCTCCGCCGACTCCGGGGCGTCCGGCCCCGAGGCGTCCGGCGCGGAGCGCGTCCTGCCCCTGGTGCTCAGCGCCCGCACCCCGGCCGCGCTGCGCGCACAGGCCGCCCGGACCGCCGCCCTGATCGAGCGCGAGGGCGGGGTGCCGCCCGGCCTGGCCCGCGCCCTCGCCACCACCCGTACCGCCTTCGAGCACCGCGCCGCCGTGACCGGCGACGTCCGCGCCGGGCTCGCGGCCCTCGCCGCCGGCCGCGCCTCCGCGGGCGTCGTCACCGGCACGGTCGCCGCACCGGGCACGGGCTCCGGGACCGGCCCGGTCGTGCTCTTCCCCGGCCAGGGCAGCCAGCGGCTCGGCATGGGACTCCGCGCCCACGCCGAGTCCCCGGTCTGGCGGGCCGCGTTCGACGAGGCCGCCGAGGCGCTCGCCCCGTACCTCCCGCGCCGGATCGAGGACGTGATCCGGGCCGAGCCGGGCACGGGGGAGGCGGTCCTCCTCGGCCGCACCGCCTTCACCCAGCCTGCGCTGTTCGCCGTCGAGGTCGCCACCTACCGCTGGCTGGTCTCGACGGGCCTCGAACCCGCCTTCGTCGCCGGGCACTCGATCGGCGAGGTCGCCGCCGCACACGTCGCGGACGTCCTCGACCTCGACCGCGCCGCCGAACTCATCGCCGCACGAGGCCGGTTGATGGACGCGCTGCCCGGGGGCGGCGGCATGCTGGCGGTCGGCGCCACCGAGGAGACCGCCGCCGAACTGCTCGCGCACACCGCCGGCACCGTCGCCGTCGCCGCCGTCAACGGCCCGGCGTCGGTGGTCCTCTCGGGCGAGACCGCCGCGCTCGACGAGATCGCCGCGCGCGCGGCCGAACGCGGCCTGCGGCACCGCGGGCTCGACGTCAGCCACGCCTTCCACTCGCCGCTCATGGACCCGATGCTGGACGAGTTCCGCCGCACCCTGTCCGGAATCGACTTCCGGCCCGCCCGCATCCCCTTCGTCTCGACGGTGACCGGCGACCTCGTCACGACCACCGACGCCGACTACTGGGTGGAGCACGCGCGCCGACCGGTCCGGTTCGACGCGGCCGTCCGCCGGCTGACGGACCTCGGCGCGACCGTCCTCCTGGAGGCGGGCCCCGGGACGACGCTCAGCGCCCTCGGCCGGGAGGTCACCGGCCGCGCGGCGACGTTCGTGCCCGTCCTCGGCAAGGACGACGCGCCCGCCGCCGCCCTCGGCCGGCTCTTCACCGCCGGGGCCGACCCGGACTGGGACGCCGTGGCCCCGCCCGGCGGCCCCCGCCCGGAGCTGCCCACGTACCCCTTCCAGCGGGAGCGCCACTGGCTCGACCTCGGGCCCGGCCGGGAAGCGGATGCCACCGCCCCGGGCCCCGGGGCTCCGGCCGCCCCCGCGGAGGATTCCGCGCCCGTGTCCGTCGTCGACCTCCGGCTCGAACAGCGGGTCGTCGAAGAGGTCGCCGCCGTCCTCGGCTTCGCCGACCCGGCGCGCCTCGACCGCACCGCCACCTTCAAGGACCTCGGCATCGACTCGCTCGGCCTGGTCGAACTCCGCGACCGGCTCGGCACCGCCCTGGGCACGGAACTGCCGGCCGCGGCCCTGTTCGCCCACCCGACGACCGAAGCCCTGCTCGACCTGCTCCGCGCCGACGTTCCGGGGAGGACCGCGAAGTCCGTGGCGGTCGTCCGGGAGCGGGCCGACGACGATCCGGTGGTCATCGTGGGCATGGGCTGCCGGTTCCCCGGGGGCGTGGCCTCGCCGGAGGACCTGTGGCGCCTGGTCACCGACGCCGTCGACGCCATCGGCCCGTTCCCCGCCGACCGGGGCTGGAACCTCGACTCCCTCTTCGCCGACGACCCCGACCGCCCCGGCACGTCCACCACCCGGCACGGCGGGTTCCTCGACACGGCCGCCGAGTTCGACGCCGAGTTCTTCGGCATCAGCCCGCGCGAGGCGCTCGCCCTCGACCCGCAGCAGCGCCTGCTGCTCCAGACCTCCTGGGAGGCCCTGGAGCGGGCCGGCATCGATCCGCACGGCCTCAAGGACTCCGACACCGGCGTCTTCGTCGGGGCGACCGCCTCCGACTACGCGCCCCGGCTCCACGAGGGCGGCGCGGGCTCCGACGGCTACCTCCTCACCGGCTCCACCATCAGCGTCGCCTCGGGCCGCATCGCGTACGTGCTGGGCTTGCGGGGGCCGGCGCTGACGGTGGACACGGCGTGCTCGTCGTCGCTGGTGGCGCTGGACCTGGCGGTCCGGGCGGTCCGGTCCGGCGAGTGCTCGACGGCACTCGCCGGCGGTGTGGCCGTGATGGCGTCGCCCGGGATGTTCGTGGAGTTCTCGCGCCAGCGCGGCCTGTCGCAGGACGGCCGGTGCCGCGCCTTCGCGTCCGGTGCCAGTGGCACCGGCTGGGCGGAGGGCGTCGGCGTACTCGTGGTCGAGCGGTTGTCGAAGGCGCGTCGTGAGGGTCATCAGGTGCTCGCGGTGGTGGCGGGTTCGGCGGTGAACCAGGACGGTGCGTCGAACGGTCTGACGGCGCCCAACGGGCGTGCGCAGGAGGAGGTGATCGGCCGGGCGCTGGCGGACGCGGGTCTGCTTCCTGCGGACGTGGACGCGGTGGAGGCGCACGGTACCGGGACGCGGCTGGGTGATCCGATCGAGGCGCAGGCGTTGATCTCGGCTTATGGCGGGGATCGTGAAGTGCCTTTGCTGCTCGGGTCGTTGAAGTCGAACATCGGGCACGCGCAGGCTGCTGCCGGTGTGGGTGGTGTGATCAAGACGGTGATGGCGTTGCGGGAAGGGGTACTGCCCCGGACGCTGCACGCCGAGGAGCCGTCGCCGTTCGTGGAGTGGGAGGGGTCCGGGGTCCGGCTGTTGGGGGAGCAGGAGGCGTGGCCGGAGCGTGGTCGTCCGCGCCGGGCCGGAGTGTCCTCGTTCGGGATCAGCGGCACCAACAGCCACATCATCCTCGAACAGGCTCCGGAGTACGTGGACCAGGCTGATCACCCCGATCACGTCGGGCCCGTCGAGCCCCGCCCCGCCCCCGACCGTCCGGCCCCGCCCGTCCTGCTCTCCGGCAACACCCCGGCCGCGTTGCGCCGCCAGGCCGCCGCGCTCGCCGACCACCTGCGCGCCCACCCCGACACCGACGCGCACGCGCTCGCCGCCGCCCTCGCCCGGCGCGCCCGGCACGCCCACGGCGCGGCGGTCCCGGTGGACGGCGACCCGGGCCGGCTCCCCGCCGCCCTGCGCGCGCTCGCCGCCGGAGAGGTCCACGACGCCCTGATCACCGGCGAACGGGCCGCCGGACGGACCGTGTTCGTCTTCCCCGGGCAGGGCTCCCAGTGGAGCGGCATGGCCCGTGAACTCCTCGTGACCAGCCCCGTGTTCCGGGCCGGGATCGAGGCCTGCGCCGACGCGTTCGCCCCGCACACCGACTGGTCCCTGCTCGACGTGCTGCACGGCGAGCCCGGCGCCCCCGGCCTCGACCGGGTCGACGTCGTCCAGCCGGTCCTCTTCGCCGTGATGGTCGCCCTCGCCGGTCTGTGGCGGTCGGCCGGCGTCGTGCCCGACGCCGTCGTCGGGCACTCCCAGGGCGAGATCGCCGCCGCGCACGTCGCGGGCGCGCTCTCCCTCGCGGACGCGGCGAGGCTCGTCACCCTGCGCAGCCGCGCTCTGACCGGCATCGCCGGCGACAGCGGCATGGTCTCCGTCGCCCTCGGCGCCGACGGCCTCGCCCCCGTGCTCGCCGAGCACCCGGACGAGTTGGAGATCGCGGTGCTCAACGGGCCCCGCGCCACCGTCGTCGCCGGCGGCGACAGCGCCCTCGGCGCGCTCCTGGCCTGGTGCGAGGAGCGCGGGGTGCGCGCCCGCCGCATCCCCGTCGACTACGCCTCGCACACCCGGTACGTCGAGCCGCTCCGCGACCACCTGCTGGAACTCGGGGCCGGGCTGACGCCGGGCACGGCCGGGACCGCGTTCTACTCCGCCGTGACCGGCGGCCCGGTCGCCACGGACACCCTCGACGCCGGGTACTGGTACCGCAACCTGCGCGAGACCGTGCGGTTCGAGACCGCCGTCGGCAGCCTGGTCGACTCCGGGCACCGGCGCTTCGTCGAGATCAGCCCCCACCCCGTCCTCACCTTCGCCGTCGAGGAGATCCTCGCCGAGCGCGGCGTCACCGCCTTCACCGGCGGCACCCTGCGCCGCGACCACGGCGGCCCGGACGCGTTCCGGCGCTCCCTGGCCGCCGCGCACCTCGGTGGCGCGCCCGTCGACTGGGCCGTCCCCGCGACCGCGCCGGACCTCCCGCTGACGTACCGCTTCGCCGCCGACCGCCACTGGCTGGTCCCGTCCGGCGGGCCCGCGGCCACGGCCCTGCCCGGCCTCACCGCCGACGCCCACCCGCTGCTCGGCGCCCGCGTCGAACTCGCCGACGGGGCAGAGCTGTTCACCGGACGGATCGACCTGCGCGCACAGCCGTGGCTCACGGACCACAGCGTCTTCGGCACCGTCCTCGTCCCGGGCACCGCCTTCGCCGAACTGGTCCTCCACGCGGGCGCCGCCGTGGACCTGCCGACGGTGGCCGACCTGACCGTCCGCACCCCCCTCGTCCCCGACCCGGACCGCCCCACGACGCTCCAGGTCCGCGTCGCACCCGCCGACGCCACCGGAGCGCGCGAGGTGACCGTGCACGCGCGGCCCGACGACACCGCCCCGTGGACCCTGCACGCCTCGGCGACCCTGCGCGCGGCCGGCCCGGCCGCGACACCGGCGGTCCCCGCGACCCCGCCCGCCGACGCGGAACCCGTCGCCCTCGACGACGTCTACGCCGGCCTGTTCCGGCTCGGCTACGACTACGGCCCCGCCTTCCAGGGCCTCGCGACCGCCCGCCGTACCGCCGACGGGGTGCTGTACGCCGACCTCGACCCCGGCCTGTCCGACGGGGACGGCACCGTGCCCCGTACGGGCTTCGCGCTCCACCCGGCACTGCTCGACGCCGCCCTGCACCCGGTCGTCGCCGGACTCGTCGGGACGCACGGCACGGACCCGGAACGACCGCTGCTGCCCTTCGCGTTCGAGGGGCTGCGGATCACCGACGCGGCCGCGGCCGCCGACGCCGACCGGCTGCGCGTACGGATCGAACCGCTCGCCGACGCCCGGTTCCGCCTCACCCTGGCCGACGTCCACGGAAACCCGGTCGCGGAGATCGACTCGCTGGCGTTCCGGCCGGTCGGCCGCGCCGAACTCGCCGGCCGCCCGGCGGCCGGAACCACCGCCCACCACCTCGACTGGCCCGAGCTGCCCCTCGCGGGACCGGCCACGGGCACCCCCCTCGTCCTCGCCGGACTCGGCGACACCGGCCTCGTCACCGACGCGGAGACCGTCCCGGACACCGAGGCGCTGCTGCACCGCGCCACGCGGCCCACGGCCGTACTCGTCCCCGTCACCGGCACCACCGACGTCCCCGCCGGCACTGATCCCGTCCTCACCGATGTCGACGTCACCACCACCGACGGCTCCTGCACCGACCCGGACCCCCGCGCCGTCCCCGCCCGCGCCCACGCGCTCGCCGCCTCCGTCCTCGCCCTCCTCCAGCACTGGATCGCCACACCGGACCTGCGCGAGGTCCCCCTGCACGTCGTGATCAGGACCGGCGACCTGGCCGCCGCCCCCGTACGCGGCCTCCTGCGCACCGCCGCCGCCGAACACCCCGGCCGCTTCGCGCTCGTCGAGACCGACGGACCGGCCCCGGCCGCCCTCCTCGCCGGCGACCACGGCGAACCCGAGTCCGCGCTCCGCGACGGCCGGACCCACGTCCCCCGCCTCGCCGTCCACGACCTCGCCCCGGCCTCCCCGCCCGCCCCGGACGGGGACGGCACCGTCCTCGTCACCGGCGGTACGGGAGCGCTCGGCGCGCTCGTCGCCCGCCGGCTCGCGGCGCGGCCGAGGCCCCCGCACCTGCTGCTGGTCAGCCGCACCGGACCGGACGCGCCGGGCGCGGACGACCTGGCCGCCGAACTCCGCGCGGCCGGCGCCCCGACGACCGTCGCCGCCTGCGACGTGACGGACCGCGACGCCCTGGCGCGGCTGCTCGCCGCCGTACCCGCCGACCGTCCGCTGCGCGCGGTCGTCCACACGGCCGGGGTGCTCGCCGACGCCACCGTCACCGAGCTCACCCCCGAGCGGCTGGCCGACGTGCTGCGGCCCAAGGTCGACGCCGTCTGGCTGCTGCACGAGCTCACCGCGGAGCTGCCGCTCGACGCGTTCGTCCTGTTCTCCTCGGCCGTGGCCGTCGCCGGTGTGCCCGGCCAGGCCAACTACGCCGCGGGCAACGCCTTCCTCGACGCCCTCGCCGCCCACCGCCGCGCCCTCGGCCTGCCCGCCGTCTCCCTCGCGTGGGGCCTGTGGGAGGAGACCGGGGCCATGACCGGACACCTCGGCGCCGCCGACCGGACCCGGCTCGCCCGGTACGGCGTCGGGCCCGTCGCGACCGAAGCCGGTCTGGACGCCCTGTTCGCGGCGGAACGGCCGCACACGATCGTCTCCCCGCTCGACGAGGGCCTGCTGCGCCAGGAAGCGGCGGACGGCCGGCTCCGCCCGGTGTTCGGCGCCCTGGTGCGCGTGCCCGCGACCGCCCGGCGCACGGCAGGACCGGGCGGCGGCGCGTGGGCCGACCGGCTCGCCGCCGTCCCGGCCCACGAGCGGCTGCGCACGCTCACCGCGCTGCTGCGCGAACAGGCCGCGCTCGTCCTCGGACACGACGGGACCGGGGACGTCGGAGCGGACCGGCCCTTCAAGGAGCTCGGCTTCGACTCCCTGACCGCCGTCGAACTCCGCAACCGGCTCGGCCGGCTCACCGGCCTCGCCCTGCCCGCCACCGTCGTCTTCGAGTACCCCACGATCGCCGGACTCGCCAGCCACCTGCACGCCTCGCTCACCACGGAGGCGCCGGAGAACGCCGTGGCGGTCGCCAGGCAGCGGGCCGACGACGATCCGGTGGTCATCGTGGGCATGGGCTGCCGGTTCCCCGGGGGTGTGGCCTCGCCGGAGGACCTGTGGCGCCTGGTCGCCGACGGCGTCGACGCCACCGGAGGCTTCCCCGAGGACCGGGGCTGGGACCTGGAGAAGTTGTACGACCCCGACCCCGACCACAAGGGCACCACGTACACCAGGCGCGGCGGATTCCTCCACGACGCCGCCGAGTTCGACGCCGACTTCTTCGGCATGAGCCCGCGCGAGGCGCTCGCCACCGACCCGCAGCAGCGCCTGCTGCTCCAGATCACCTGGGAGGCCCTGGAGCGGGCCGGCATCGATCCGCACGGCCTCAAGGACTCCGACACCGGCGTCTTCGTCGGCGCCATGTACGACGACTACGCGGCACGCCTGCGCACGGCCCCCGAGGACGTCGAGGGCCTGCTCCTGGCGGGCAACCAGTCCAGCGTCGCCTCGGGCCGTATCGCGTACGTGCTGGGGCTGCGGGGGCCCGCGTTGACGGTGGACACGGCGTGCTCGTCGTCGCTGGTGGCGCTGGACCTGGCGGTCCGGGCGGTCCGGTCCGGCGAGTGCTCGACGGCGCTCGCCGGCGGCGTCGCCGTCATGTCCACCCCGGGCACCTTCGTGGAGTTCTCGCGCCAGCGCGGCCTGTCCGCCGACGGGCGCTGCCGCGCCTTCGGCGCGGGTGCCGACGGCACCGGATGGGCCGAGGGCGCGGGAATGCTGGTCGTGGAGCGGTTGTCGAAGGCGCGTCGTGAGGGTCACCGGGTGCTCGCGGTGGTGGCGGGTTCGGCGGTGAACCAGGACGGTGCGTCGAACGGTCTGACGGCGCCGAACGGGCGTGCGCAGGAGGAGGTGATCGGCCGGGCGCTGGCGGACGCGGGTCTGCTTCCTGCGGACGTGGACGCGGTGGAGGCGCACGGTACCGGGACGCGGCTGGGCGATCCGATCGAGGCGCAGGCGTTGATCTCCGCCTATGGCGGAGATCGTGAAGTGCCTCTGTTCCTGGGGTCGTTGAAGTCGAACATCGGGCACGCGCAGGCCGCCGCTGGTGTGGGTGGTGTGATCAAGACGGTGATGGCGTTGCGGGAAGGGGTACTGCCCCGGACGCTGCACGCCGAGGAGCCGTCGCCGTTCGTGGAGTGGGAGGGGTCCGGGGTCCGGCTGTTGGGGGAGCAGGAGGCGTGGCCGGAGCGTGGTCGTCCGCGCCGGGCCGGAGTGTCCTCGTTCGGGATCAGCGGCACCAACAGCCACGTCATCCTCGAACAGGCCCCCGACAGCGCGGGATCCACCGCCCACGATTCCGGCTCCGTACCCGCCGCGCCGCTCGTGCTGAGCGCGCGGACCGAGCCGGCGCTGCGCGCCCACGCCGCCGCGCTGTACGACGTCCTCGCGCGGGACGCCGCCCCGCGCACGTCCGACGTCGCCCACACGCTCGCCCGCCGCGCCCGGTTCGACCACCGGGCCGTCGTGGACGCGGACGGGGACGTCCTGGCCGCCCTCGCGGCCGTACGGGACGGCCGACGGCACCCCGGGGCGGTCACCGGCCGCGCCGAACCCGACGGCCGGCTGGCGTTCCTCTTCTCCGGGCAGGGCTCCCAGCGCACCGGCATGGGCGCCGAACTGCTCGCCGGGTCACCGGTGTACGCCGCCGCGTTCGACGCGGTCGCCGCCCACCTCGACCCGCTCCTCGGCATCGCGCTGCGCGACCTGATCACCGGGACGGACGGGGTGGACGGGGCGCTGCGGGAGACCCGGTACGCCCAGCCCGCGCTGTTCGCCGTCGAGGTCGCGCTCTTCCGGCTCGCCGAGTCCCACGGACTGCGGCCGGACTTCGTCGTCGGGCACTCGGTCGGCGAACTCGCCGCCGCGCACGTCGCCGGGGTGTTCGACCTGCCCGACGCGGCCGCCCTCGTGGCCGCGCGCGGCCGGCTCATGCAGTCCGCCCGGGAGGGCGGGGCCATGGCCGCCTTCGCCGCGACCGAGGAACAGGCGGCCGGACTCGTCGCCGCGTCGGACGGCGCGGTGGAGCTCGCCGCCGTCAACGGACCGGACTCCGTCGTCCTGTCCGGGGACGCCGACGCCGTCGACCGGCTCGTCCGGCACTGGAAGGAGACCGGGCACAAGGCCTCCCGGCTCAAGGTCGGCCACGCCTTCCACTCGGCGCACATGGACGACGTGCTCGACGAGTTCCGCGCCGTCGCCGCCGCGCTGTCCTTCTCCGCCCCGCGCCTCCCGGTCGTCTCCACCGTCACCGGCGAGGTCGCCGATCCGCTGGAACTGACCGTCCCCGACTACTGGGTGCGCCAGATCCGGCGCCCCGTCCGGTTCGCCGACGCCGTGCGCACGGCCACCGGGCTCGGCGTGACCCGGTTCGCCGAACTCGGCCCCGACGGCACCCTGTCCGCCCTCGCCGGGGACAGCGGGGCGGACCGCGTCGTGGCCGTGCCCCTCCTGCGCCCCGGCACCCCCGAACGCGACACCGTACGGGCCGCGCTGAGCCGCCTCCACGTCGCGGGCGTCGACGTCGACCTCGTCCCGGACCTTTCCGGCGCCGGGATCGTCGACCTGCCCTCGTACCCCTTCGAGACCCGCCGGTACTGGCTCGACGTGCCCGAGGAGAACGGCGGCGCCGACGCGTACGGCCTCGACGACGTCCGGCACCCGCTCCTCGCCGGGGCGACCGAACTACCGGACGGGAGCACGATGTTCACCGGATCGCTGTCGCCGAGGCGGCGGTCCTGGCTGGCCGACCACCGGATCGACGGCCGGATCCTCGTCCCCGCGGCGGCCCTCGCCGAACTCGCCCTGGCGGCCGGCCGCGCCCTCGGCCGGCCCACGCTCCGCGACTTCCTCGTCCGGTCCCCGCTGGAGCTCGACCCCACCGCCGACGCACCCCTCCAGGTCGCCGTCGACGCCGACGGAGAGCTCACCGTACGGGCCAGGGCCGCCGACGGGACGTGGACCGTCCACGCCACCGCCCGGCTCACCGACGACCCCGTCCCGGCCGGACCCGCCCCGGACGCGCCCGCCGGAGACCGGATCGACCCGGGCGACCGCGCCGCGACCTACCGCCTGCTCGACGACGCCGGCTACGGCTACGGGCCCGCCTTCCAGGGCCTGGCCGCCGCCCACCGCGACGCCACCGGCGCCCTGCGGGCCGAGGCCGAACTCCCGCCCGCCCTCCACGGCGGCGCCGGCTCCTTCGGGATCCACCCGGCGCTGCTCGACGCGGCCCTGCACGTCCTGCCGCTGCACGCGCCCGGCGGCCCCCGCCTCGTCCCGTACGCCCTCGACGGCGTCCGGCTGCACCAGCGCGGCGCCTCCCGGGCGACGGCCCTCCTCACCCCCGTGGGGCCCGACGCCCACCGGCTCGACCTGACCGCCCCGGACGGCCGGCCCGTCCTCACCGTGGAACGCCTGACGCTGCGGGCGCTGCCCGCCGGGTCCGACCTCTACCGGACGGCGTGGGAGCCCGTCGAACCGCTCCCCGCACCGTCCGCCACCCCCGACGTGCTCACCGTCGACGCGGCGGCGGACGACGATCCGCTCGCCGCGGCCGACGCGGCGCGGGCCGCCGTCGCCGCACGGCTCGCCTCGGACGCCGCCGGGCCGCTGCTCGTCCTCACCCGGGGCCTCGCCGTCGCCGACGGCGAACCCGCCCGCGCCGGGACGGCCGCCGTGTGGGGCCTCGTCCGCGCCGCCCAGGCCGAACAGCCCGGCCGGTTCACCCTGGTCGACACCGACGGCAGCCACGACGCCGCCCTGCTCGCCGCGCTCGCGGCCCGGCTGCCGCAGGCCGCCGTCCGCGACGGCGTCCCGTACGTCCCGCGGCTGACGCCCGTGCCCGACGCCCCGGACGCCGCGCCCGCCCCCTGGCCGCGCACCGCCGACGGCGGCACCGTCCTCGTCACCGGCGGGACCGGAGCCCTCGGCCGGGCCACCGCCCGTCACCTGGTCACCCGGTACGGGGCCCGCACCCTGCTCCTCGTCTCCCGGCGCGGCCCCGAGCACCCGGACGCGGACGCGATCGCCGCCGAACTGGCCGCGCTCGGCGCGAGGGCCGAGATCCGGGCCTGCGACACCGCCGACCGCGACGCGCTCGCGGCCCTGCTCGCCGGGCTCGACGCGCCCCTGTCCGCCGTCGTGCACACCGCCGGGATCGCCGAGGACACCGTCGCCGAACGGCTCACCCCCGACGCCCTGCGGCGCCTGTTCGCGCCGAAGGCGCTCGCCGCCCGCCACCTCGACGAACTGACCCGCGACACCGCCCTCGACGCCTTCGTGCTCTTCGGCTCGGTCGCCGGAGTCCTCGGCACCGCGGGCCAGAGCGGCTACAGCGCCGCCAACGCCGCGCTCGACGCCGTCGCCCACGGACGGCGGCGCGCCGGCCGGACGGCGCTCACCGTCCACTGGGGCCTGTGGGACACCGAAGGCGGCCTCGCCGGGGACCTCGGCGAACGGGACGTCACCCGCCTGGCGCGGGCCGGGATCAGGCCCCTGCCGGCCGCCGACGCGCTCGCGCTGCTCGACCGCGCGCTGCGCGCCGACCTGCCCGTCGTGACGGCCGCCGGACTCGACGCCCGCGCGACCGCCCCGCGCCGGTTCCCCGCCGCCCCCGGACCGCGCACGCCGGACGGCGACGCGGGCCCCCGGGCCGCCGGCGGCGACGTGCCCCGGATCGTCCTCGCCGCCGTCGCCGACGTGCTCGGACACGCGCCGGACACCGTCATCGACCCCGACCGCCCCTTCACCGACCTCGGCTTCGACTCCCTCACGGCCGTCGAGCTGCGCAACCGGCTCACCGCCGACCTCGGCGTCCGGCTGCCCGGAACCGTCGTCTTCGACCACCCCACCCCGGCCGCCCTGACCGCCCACGCCACCGCCCTCCTGGAGGAGACGGCGGACACCACGGACACCGGACCGGAACCCGCCCCCGCCGACCCCCCGGCACCCGCCGCCGACCCGGACGACGACGCCATCGCGATCGTCGGCATGGCCTGCCGCTTCCCCGGCGGCGTCCGCACCCCCGACGAACTGTGGGAACTGCTCGCCTCCGGCACCGACGCCATCACCGAGTTCCCGGACGACCGGGGCTGGGACCCGGACCTCTTCGACCCCGACCCCGACCACCCCGGCACCTCCTCCACCCGACACGGCGGCTTCCTGCACGACGCCGCGGAGTTCGACCCCGCGTTCTTCGGCATCAGCCACCGCGAGGCCCTGGCCGTCGACCCGCAGCAGCGGCTGCTGCTCCAGACCGCCTGGGAGGCGGCCGAGGACGCCGGCATCGACCCCGCGAGCCTGCGCGGCACCGACAGCGGCGTGTTCGTCGGCGTCATGTACGCCGACTACGGCGCCCGGGTCCACCAGCACCGGGGCGCCGCCGCCGACCTGGAGGGCTACCTCGTCAGCGGCAGCGCCGGCAGCGTCGCCTCCGGCCGCGTCTCGTACACCCTCGGCCTCCAGGGCCCCGCGGTCACCGTCGACACGGCCTGCTCCTCCTCGCTCGTCGCCGTCCACCAGGCCGCCCAGGCCCTCCGACTCGGAGAGTGCTCGCTCGCCCTCGCCGGCGGCGCGACCGTGATGGCGAGCCCCGCCACGTTCGTCGAGTTCAGCCGGCAGCGCGGACTCGCCCCCGACGGACGCTGCAAGCCCTTCTCCGCCGACGCCGACGGCACCGCCTGGGCCGAGGGCGCGGGCCTGCTCGTCCTGGAACGCCTGTCGGACGCCCGTCGCGCCGGCCACCGCGTCCACGCCGTCCTGCGCGGCTCCGCCGTCAACCAGGACGGGGCCAGCAACGGGCTGACCGCCCCCAACGGCCCCGCCCAGGAGCGCGTCATCCGCAGCGCCCTGGCCGCCGCCGGACTCGGCCCCGGAGACGTCCACGTCCTGGAGGCGCACGGCACCGGCACCCGGCTCGGCGACCCCGTGGAGGCGGGCGCGGTACTGCGCACCTACGGCCGCGAACGCGCCGGGAACGGACCGCTCCTGATGGGCTCGGTGAAGTCCAATCTCGGCCACACCCAGGCCGCGGCCGGCGTCGCCGGGATCATCAAGTCGGTCCTCGCCATGCGGCACGGCCGGGTCCCCGGCACGCTCCACCTGGAGCGCCTGAACGAACACGTGGACTGGACCGAGGGCGAGGTACGGGTCCCCACTCGCCCGACCCCGTGGCCCGGCGGCGACGGGCCGCGCCGCGCCGCCGTCTCCTCCTTCGGCATCGGCGGCACCAACGCCCACGTGATCCTGGAACGGGGGGAGGAGCCCGCCCCGGCATCGGCGTCGGCGTCGGTCCTTGAGCCCCCGGCGCAGGACGCCGCCCCGCGCGTCGTGCCCTGGGTGCTCAGCGCCCGTACCGAGGAGGCCCTGCGCGAGCAGGCCGTCCGGCTGCGCCGGCACGTCCTGGACGGACCGGCGCCGCGCCCCGCCGACGTGGCGCTCTCCCTGGCGACCACCCGGACCGCCTTCGAACACCGGGCCGTCGTCCTCGGCCGTGACCTGCCCGAACTCCTCGCCGGACTCGACCACCTCGCGGCGGGCACGAAGCCGGAGCCCGCCGGCTTCCCCCTCGTCGTCACCGGAACCCCGGTGCGGGGCGAGACCGCCCTGCTCTTCACCGGCCAGGGCAGTCAGCGGACCGGCATGGGCACCGCGCTCCACCGGGCGTTCCCGGCCTACGCGCGGGCCTTCGACGAGGCCGCCGAGGCGGTGCTCCGCGCGGGCGGCCCGGACGTCACCGCCGCCGTCACCGGCTCTACGTCGGACCAGGACCAGAAGCAGGAGCAAGACCAGGACCCGGCCCCGGATCTGGACCGGACGGAGAACACCCAGCCCGCGCTGTTCGTCGTCGAGGTCGCCCTGTACCGGCTGCTCGCCTCCTGGGGCCTGTCCGCGCCGTTCGTCACCGGCCACTCCGTCGGCGAGATCGCGGCGGCCCACGCGGCCGGGGCGCTGAGCCTCGACGACGCCGCCCACCTGGTCGTCCACCGGGGCCGGCTCATGGGCGAGCTGCCCGGGGGCGGCCTGATGGCCGCGGTCCAGGCGGACCCCGCCACGGTCGAGGCCCTCATGGCGGAGACCGGCCTGCGGGTGGACGTCGCCGCCGTCAACGCGCCCGGCTCGGTCGTCCTCTCCGGCGACGCCGAACCCGTCGCCGAGCTCGCCGCACTGCTCGCCGGGCGCGGCCACCGCACCAAGCGGCTCACGGTCAGCCACGCCTTCCACTCCGCCCGGATGGAACCGATGCTCGACGCCCTCCGGGACCGCCTGGGCACGCTGGCCGCCGCGGAGCCGACCGCCACCGTGGTCTCCACGCTCACCGCGCGCGAGGCCGGCGCGGACGTCCTGGGGTCCCCGGCGCACTGGGCCGACCAGGTGCGCAGCACCGTCCGGTTCGCCGAGGCCCTCGACCGGCTGCGCGCCCTCGGCGCCACCCGCCTCCTGGAGCTCGGCCCGGACGCCGCCCTCACCGCGATGGCCGCGCAGTCCGACCTCGGCACCGCCGTGGCCGTGCCGTCCCTGGACCGCCGGAAGGACGACCTCACGGCGCTCTGGTCCTTCGTGGCCGCCGCCCACGTGGCCGGCGTCGCCTGGGACTGGCACGCCCTGCTCGGCCCCGGCGCCGTGACCGTCCCCCTCCCCACGTACCCGTTCGCCCGGGAACGCCTGTGGCTGCTGCCCCCGGCCGGCGGCGACGGCACCGCGACGGGCGTCGGCGCGGACGACCCCGGCCACCCGCTGCTGTCCGCCGCGATCGCCGACCCCGACGGCGGCCGGACCGCGTACACCGGCGTCCTGTCGCACCGTCGGCAGCCCTGGCTCGCCGACCACGCCCTGCACGGCTCGCCGCTGCTGCCCGCCGCCGCCCTCGTCGACCTGCTGACCCGGCTGGCCCGGCGGCACGACGCGGACGGCCTCGCCGAACTCACCCTGCACGCCCCGCTCGTCGTCGGCCCCGACACCGAGACCCGGCTGCGCGTCACCGTGGCCGAGGACGCCGTACGCGTCCACGCCAGGACCGGCGAAGCGCCCTGGACCCTCCACGCGGAAGCCCTGCTCGCCACCGGGGGAACGGCCCCGGACGCCTGGACGGGCGACCGGCCGCAGCGCGCGCGGACCGTCGAACTCGGAGACGTGTACGAGGAGTTCGCCGCGCACGGATACGACTACGGTCCCGCCTTCCGGGGACTGCGCGCCCTGTGGTCCGACGGCGACACCCTCTACGCGGACGTGGACACCGGCGACCCCCTGGCCGCCGGCCTCCTCGACGCCGCCCTGCACCCGTGGCTCGCCGACGTGCTGCGCCGCGACGAGGGCGGCGACGGGACCGACAGGACCGACGGGGCCGATGTGGACGTGCCGTACAGCTGGCACGGGATCCGTGCCTACGCCGAGCCCTCCGGGCCGCTGCGCGTCCGCGTCCGCCGCCTCGGCGCGGCGGCCTTCGCCCTGGACGTCACCGACGACCTGGGCCGGCCCGTGCTCGGCGTCGACGAGGTCCGGCTCCGCCCGGTCCCGGCGGCCGCGCTGGGCGCCGGTCGGCGGGGGAGCGGCACCCCGCTGCACGAGGTCGTCTGGAAGGAGGCCCCGCTCGAACCCGCCGGACCGGCGGGCCGCGCGGTCGCCCTCGTCCTGGGCGACCCCGCCACCGCCGGGGAACTGCCCTTCCCGGTCGTGGCCGCGCCCGACGGGACCGAGGACACCGTCGTCGCCGTCGCCGCGCACGGCGACGCGCGCGCCAACCTGCGGGCCGTGCGCGAGCTGATCCTCGCCCTGCCCGAGCCCACCCGTCTGGTCGTGCTGACCCGGAACGCCGTCGCGGTCGACCCGGCCGACCCGGTCACCGGGCTCGCCGAGTCCCCGCTCTGGGGACTCGTCCGCTCGGCGCAGCACGAACACCCCGGCCGGATCGGCCTCGTCGACACCGACGGCCACGCCGACTCGACCGCCGCGCTGCCCCGCGCGATCGCCGCCGGGGCCGACCAGACGGCCCTCCGGCACGGCGCCGCCCACCGGCCCCGGCTCGCCCCCGTCACCCGGCCGGCGGGCCCCGCGCCCGCCTTCGGCGACGGCACGGTGCTCGTCACCGGGGCGGGCGGCGCCCTCGGCTCCGCCGTCGCCCGCCACCTCGCCGCCCGGTACGGCGTCCGCAGCCTGCTCCTGGCCAGCCGGCGCGGCGACGCCGACCCCGCCCTGCGCGCCCTCGCCGAGGAGCTGCGCGCCACCGGAGGGGAGTCCGTCGAGGTCCGCACCGAGGCGTGCGACCTCGCCGACGCGGCGGCGGTCGACCGGCTCGTCGCCGGGATCGACCCCGCCCGTCCGCTCACCGCCGTCTTCCACGCGGCCGGCACACTCGACGACGCCGTCCTCGCCAACCTGACCGACGCACGCCTCGACCACGTCCTGCGGCCCAAGGCCGACGCGGCCGGGCACCTCCACCGCGCCACCGCCGGGCTGCCGCTCACCGCGTTCGTGCTGTTCTCCTCCGTCGCCGGCGTCCTCGGCAACGCGGGCCAGGCCGGCTACGCCGCCGCCAACACCCACCTGGACGCCCTCGCCCAGCACCGCACCGCCGCCGGGCTCCCCGGCACCTCGCTGGCCTGGGGCCTGTGGGAGACCGACGACGCGGCCGGAATGGCGGGCTCGCTCGACAACGCGGCCCGGGCCAGGATCGACCGGCTCGGCATCCGTCCCCTGTCGACCGCCGACGGACTCGCCCTGCTCGACACCGCGCTCGCCCTCGGGGAGAAGGCGCCCGCCCTCCTCGTCCCGGCGCGGTTCGACACGGCGGCCCTCGCGCGCCGGCCCGAAGGACCGCCCCCGCTGCTCGCCGGCCTCGTCCCCGTACGGCGCGCGACGGCGGCGGACCGGGGCCCCGCGGCCGTCCCGCTCACCGAGCGGATCGCGGGCCTCGAACCGGAGGCCGCGCGCGTCCTCGTCCACGGGGTCGTCCGGACGTGCGTCGCCGAGGTGCTCGGCCTGCCGCGGAGCGTCCACGTCCCCGACGACCGGGGCCTGTTCGACCTGGGGCTCGACTCCCTGACCGCGATCGAGCTGCGCAACCGGCTCGGCGCGGAGGCCGGCACACGGCTCCCGGCCACCGTCCTCTTCGACCACCCCACCCTCAGGGACCTCACCGGCCACCTGCTGGAAGGCGCCGCCGGGGAGCGGACGGTGTACGACGCGGACGCCCTGGGCGACTGGGTGAGCGCGGCGTCCGGCCTCGGGGCCGAGGACGACCGGCGGGCCGGTCTCGTACGGGCCCTCAAGACGGCCCTGGGACGCCTCACCGGCCCGGACGACACCGATCCCGCGACCGCCTTTGGAATGGATTCAGCCTCCGATGATGAGCTGTTCGGACTGCTGGACCGAGAACTGACCGACTGACCGGCCGAACACCCGACGGGCCGGACCCGGCACCGACCGGGCCGGCCCGGACACCGGCCGAGTACCGAACGGGCCGGAGCGAACCGGGTTTCGGCCCGCACCGGGCGCCGGCCCGAACCGAGTACCGACCCAGCCGAACTGAGCACCGACCGAGCTTCGGAGAGCGGTTTATCGATGGCGAACGAAGACAAGCTCCGCGACTACCTCAGGCGGACCACCGCCGACCTGCTGCGCACCCGCGCGCGGCTCGACGAGGTCGAGCAGGCCGCCGGCGAACCCCTGGCGATCGTCGGCATGGCCTGCCGCTACCCCGGAGGCGTCCGGTCGCCCGAGGACCTCTGGCGGCTGGTCGCGTCGCGGACCGACGCGATCGGGCCGTTCCCGCGCGACCGCGGCTGGCCGCTCGACCGGCTCGTCGACCCCGACCCTGCCAAGGAGGGCACCACCTACTCCGACCAGGGCGGCTTCCTCCACGACGCCGCCGACTTCGACGCCGAGCTGTTCGGCATCAGCCCCCGCCACGCCCTCACCGTCGACCCGCAGCAGCGGCTGCTGCTGCAGACCGCCTGGGAGGCCTTCGAACGCGCCGGCATCGACCCGCGCTCCCTGTCCGGGCAGTCCGTCGGGGTCTTCGCCGGCGTGATGTACGGCGACTACGGCTCCCGTCACACCCGCGCCCCCGAGGGTTTCGAGGGGTTCATCGGCACCGGGAGCGCCGGCAGCGTCGCGTCCGGCCGGGTCGCGTACACCTTCGGGCTCGAAGGCCCCGCCGTCACCGTCGACACCGCCTGCTCGTCCTCGCTCGTCGCCCTGCACTACGCCGCCCAGGCGGTGCGCCGGGGCGACTGCCGGATGGCCCTGGCCGGCGGGGCGACGGTGATGGCCACCCCGGCGACCTTCGTGGAGTTCAGCCGGCAGCGCGGCCTCGCCCCGGACGGCCGCTGCAAGGCGTACGCCGCCGGCGCGGACGGCACCGGCTGGGCCGAGGGCGCCGGCCTCGTCCTGGTCGAACGGCTCTCCGACGCGCTCGCCGCCGGTCACCCCGTCGTCGCCGTGCTGCGCGGCAGCGCCGTCAACTCCGACGGCGCCAGCACCCAGTTGTCCGCCCCGAACGGCTCCGCGCAGCAGCGGGTGGTCCGGGCCGCGCTCGACGACGCGGGGCTCGACGCGGCCGACGTGGACGCCGTCGAGGGCCACGGCACCGGGACGGGCCTCGGCGACCCGATCGAGGCCGCGGCGCTGATCGCCGTGTACGGCAGCGGGCGCACCGCCGCCGATCCGCTCTGGCTGGGCTCGCTGAAGTCCAACATCGGACACACCCAGGCCGCCGCCGGCATCGGGGGCGTCATCAAGATGGCCGAGGCGATGCGGCACGGCGTGCTGCCGGCCAGCCTCCACATCGACGCGCCGTCCCCGCACGTCGCCTGGGCCGACAGCGGCGTCGAACTGCTCGCCGAGGAGCGCCCCTGGCCCGAGCGGGACCGGCCGCGCCGCGCCGCCGTGTCGTCCTTCGGGATCAGCGGCACCAACGCGCACGTCGTCATCGAGGCACCACCGGAGCCCGCACGCGGGACCGCGGCCGGTCCCGCACCCGCGCCCGTGACCGCTTCCGTACCCGAGCCCGCGTCCGTACCCGAGCCCGTACCGGGCGCCGAGACCGATCCCGTACCCGATCCTGCGCCGGACGCCGCCCCCGCCCCGCTCCACGCGTCCGCGCCCGACCCCGGCACCGCGCCCGTGTCCAGTACCGCCGATTCCGGCACCGCGCCCGTGTCCGCCCCCGCCACCCCCGCCGACCCGCCCCCGCCCGTCGCCTGGGAGCTGTCCGGTCACACCGAACGGGCGCTGGACGACCAGATCGTCCGGCTGCGCGCCCATCTCGACGCGCGTCCCGGGCTCGCCCCGGCCGACGTCGCGCACACCCTGAGCACCGGGCGTGCCGCCCTGCCGTACCGGGCCGTCGCCGTCGGCCGCACCCCGGACGACTTCGCCCGGGAGCTCGCGGCCCTCGCGGACGGCGTGCCCTCCCGCCGCACCGCGCGCGGCGAGGCGCACGGCGGCGCCCGCCCCGTCTTCGTGTTCCCCGGGCAGGGCTCCCAGTGGGCCGGCATGGCCCGTGGACTCCTCGCCTCCTCCGAGCCGTTCCGGGCCGAGCTGACCCGCTGCGCCGAGGCCCTCGCCCCGCACACCGACTGGGACCTGCTCGACGTCGTGTCCCGGGACGACGCCCCCGAGCTCGCCCGCGTCGACGTCGTGCAGCCCGCCCTCTTCGCGGTCATGGTGTCGCTGGCCGCCGCCTGGCGCTCGTTCGGCGTCGAACCCGCCGCCGTCGTCGGCCACTCGCAGGGCGAGATCGCCGCGGCGTACGTCGCCGGCGCCCTGTCCCTCGACGAGGCCGCCGCGCTCGTGGCCCGGCGCAGCAAGGCCCTCCTCTCGCTCGCCGGGACCGGCGCGATGGCCTCCGTGGAACTGTCGGCCGACGACACGCGGCGCCGGATCGGCACCCGTACGGACCTCGGCGTCGCGGCCGTCAACGGACCCCGCTCCACCGTCGTGTCCGGGGACGCCGACGCCGTCACGGCGTTCGTCGCCGCCGCCCGGGACGACGGCCTGCGGGCCCGCCCGATCCCGGTCGACTACGCCTCCCACTCCCACGCCGTCGAACCGCTCCGGGAAGCCCTCCTGGACGAGTTCGCCGGACTGCGTCCGCGCGCCTCCGCCGTCCCCTTCCACTCCACCGTGACGGCCGGGGCGGAGGCGAGCGACACCACCCGGCTCGACGCCGCCTACTGGTACGCCAACCTCCGCGAGCCGGTCCTGCTCGCCGACACCGTGCGCGGGCTGATCGACGCAGGACACCGGCACTTCCTGGAGGTCAGCGCCCACCCCGTGCTCGTCGCCGCCCTCACGGACACGGCCGAGGACGCCCGGCCGGACGAGGAGACGCCCGTCCACGTCTCCGGGACGCTCCGCCGTGACGACGGCGGCCCCGAACGGCTCCTCACCGCCGCCGCTGAGCTGTACGTCGCCGGGGCGGAGGTCCGCCGTCCGGCCGCCACCGGGGGCCGGACGGTCTCCCTGCCCACGTACGCCTTCCAGGAGCGCCGCTACTGGCTCGACACCCGCACCGGCGCGGACGCGCCCGCCCCGTCCGATCCCGGCGGCCACCCGCTGCTCGGCCCCGCGGTCGAACGCGCCGACGGCCGGGGCGTGCTGTTCACCGGCGCCGTCCCCGCGAGCGGCACGGAGCGGAACTGGACGCGCGGACACCGGCTCGGGGACCGGACGCTCCTCGTGTCCGGCGCGCTGACCGAGCTCGCCCTCGCGGCGGGCGAGCGCGTCGGCCTGCCCCGCGTGCGGGAGCTGACCCTGCTCGCCCCCGTCGACGTGCCCGAGGACGCGCCCGTACGGCTCCAGGTGGCCGTCCACGCCCAGGACGACGGCGACGCGGCGGTCACCGTGCACGCGCGACGGGACGACGGCACCCCGGACGCGGCGTGGCTGCTGCACGCCACCGGTGTGCTCACGGCGGAGGAGCCGGAGGAGGGGGACGCCGTCGGCGTCGCGCTCGCGGACGGCGGCGAGCCCGTCGACGTGGCCGCGGGCTACGCCGTCCTCGCCGCGCGCGGCGTGCACTACGAGCCCGCCCTCCGGACGGTGCGCGAGGCCCGCACGGACGGCGTCACCGTCGTCGCCGACGTCCTCGCCGGGACCTCGGGGCCGGGGTACGCGATCCATCCGGCGGTGCTCGACGCCGCGCTCCAGGCCTCCTTCCTGGCCGGACTCACCACGACCGACCCGACTGCCCCGACCGCCCCGGCCGAGACCGGTACGGCCACGAACACCAGGCCGGCCGTCACCGTTCCCTTCGCCTGGACCGACGTCCGGCTGCACGTCCCCGGCGCCCCCGTGGCCCGGATCGCCGTCACCCGGCGCGGTCCCGAGGAGCTCGCGGTCGCCGCCCTCGACGCCGACGGGCGTCCCGTCCTCACCGCCGCCGGGATACGGCTGCGCACCCTGGACGGCCCCCTGCCCGAGGCCCCGCCGACCGTTCCCGCGCGGGCCCGCCGCCTGGGCGTCGTCGGCCCGGCCGGACCGGAGGCCACCGGTCGCCCCGTCGACCCGGCGGAGCTGCTCGCCACGGTCTCCAGGGCGGTCGCCGGGATCCTCGGCTACGACTCGCCCCGGGACGTCCGTCCCGACCGGCCGTTCCGCGACCTCGGCATCGACTCGATCACGGCCGTCCAGCTCCGCGACCACCTCGGCAGGGCCGTCGGGCGCAGGCTTCCCGCCACCCTCGTGTTCGACCACCCCACGCCCCGCGCCGTCGCCTCGTTCCTCGCCGCCGGGGCGGACCCGGCCGACCCGGAGCGGACCCGGCCCGGCACCGCCGCGCGGACCGACGACGACCCGATCGCCATCGTCTCCATGAGCTGCCGCTATCCGGGCGGCGCCGACAGCCCCGAGCGGCTCTGGGAGCTCCTGGAGCGCGGCGGCGACGCCGTCGGAGACTTCCCCGGGGACCGAGGCTGGGACCTGGACCGCCTCTTCCACGACGACCCCGACCACCCCGGCACCTCCTACGTCCGGCGCGGCGGGTTCCTCCACGACGCCGCCGACTTCGACGCCGACTTCTTCGAGATGTCCCCGCGCGAGGCACGGGCCGCCGACCCCCAGCAGCGGCTGCTCCTGGAGACCTCCTGGGAGGCGTTCCAGCGCGCCGGCATCGACCCGGCCGGTCTGCGCGGCTCGCGCACCGGCGTGTACGTGGGCCTGATCTACACCGAGTACGGCGGCCGGGCGCAGGCCGACCCGCGCGAGCACGGCGGCTACCTCGGCACCGGCAGCGCCGGCAGCGTCGCCTCCGGCCGGATCTCCTACACCTACGGCCTGGAGGGACCGGCCGTCACCGTCGACACCGCCTGCTCCTCCTCGCTCGTCGCCCTGCACCTGGCGGCGCAGGCCCTGCGCGCCGGGGAGTGCGACCTCGCGCTGGTCGGCGGCGCGACGCTGATGGCGACGCCCGCCACGTTCGTCGAGTTCAGCCGGCAGCGCGGGCTGTCCCCGGACGGCCGCTGCCGCGCCTTCGCGGACGCCGCCGACGGCACCGGCTTCAGCGAGGGCGTCGGACTGCTGCTCGTGGAGCGCCTGTCGGACGCGCGCCGCAACGGGCGCCACGTCCTGGCCGTGCTCCGGGGCTCCGCCACCAACCAGGACGGCGCCAGCAACGGCCTCACCGCCCCGCACGGCCCCTCCCAGCAGCGGGTCATCGAGGAGGCGCTGCGCAACGCCGGGCTCGCGCCCTCGGACGTCGACGCCGTCGAGGCCCACGGCACCGGCACCACCCTCGGCGACCCGGTGGAGGCGCAGGCGCTGCTCGACGCGTACGGCGCGGGCCGGGACGGCCGGCCGCCGCTCCGGCTCGGCTCGCTGAAGTCGAACATCGGGCACACCCAGGCCGCGGCGGGTGTCGGCGGCATCATCAAGATGGTCCAGGCGCTGCACCACGAGACGCTGCCGCGCACCCTCCACGTCGACGCGCCGACCCGGCACGTCGACTGGGAGCGCGGCGGACTGGCCCTGCTCACCGAGAACGTCCCCTGGCCCGCGGGCGACCGCCCGCGCCGCTTCGGCGTCTCGGCGTTCGGGATGAGCGGCACCAACGCGCACGTCGTCATCGAGGAGCCCCCGGCGCCGGACCGCCCGGAGGGCGCACCGGACCACGGGCCCGGCGGCACCCCGTACGCGCTGGTCCTGTCCGCGAAGTCGGCGGGCGCCCTGCGGGGCGAGGCCCGGCGCCTGCTGACCCACCTGGAGGCCCGCCCGGACACCGACCCGGGCGCCGTCGCCGCCGAACTCGCGGGCACCCGGAGCGTGTTCGCGCACCGCGCGGTCGTCGTCGCCGGGGACCGCGCCGCGGTCCTCGAAGGACTGGCCGCCGTCGCGGACGACACCCCGTCCCCGTACGTGGTCACCGGCCACGCCCCCGCCGACCGCGCCCCGGTGTTCCTCTACCCGGGCCAGGGTGCCCAGTGGCCCGGGATGGCGCGCGAACTCCTGGACCGCTCGCCCGCGTTCGCCGGACGGATCGCCGAGGTCGCGGCCGTCCTCGACCCGGTCACCGGCTGGTCGCTGCTCGACGCGCTGCGCGGCGACGCCGACCTGACCCGGGTGGACGTCGTCCAGCCCGTGCTCTGGGCCACCATGACCGGCCTCACGGCGGTGTGGGAGTCGTTCGGAGTGCGCCCGGCGGCCGTCGTCGGCCACTCCCAGGGCGAGATCGCCGCGGCCCCGGCGGCCGGGGCGCTGTCCCTCGCCGACGCGGCCGCCGTCGCCGCGCTGCGCAGCAGGAGCCTCCGCGCCCTCGCGGGCGGCGGCGCGATGCTGTCGGTGGCCGCCGACGAGACCGCGGTCCGGGAGGTGCTCGGCGCGACGGGCGCGGCGGCGGGCGTCGCCGCCGTCAACGGCCCCCGGTCCACCGTGGTCGCGGGCCCGCCCGCCGAGGTCGAAAAGGTCCGCCGCGCCTTCGACGAGCGGGACGTCCGCGTCCGGCTCATCGACGTCGACTACGCCTCGCACTCCGCCCAGGTGGAGTCCCTGGAGACGGAACTCCTCGCCGTGCTCCCGGAGACCGAGCCCCGCGACGCCTTCACGGCCGAGGTCTTCTCGACCGTGACCGGCGGGCCCGTCGCGCCCGGCGACCCCGAGTTCGGCCGGCCCGCCTACTGGTACCGGAACCTGCGCGAGACCGTGCGGCTGCGGACGGCCGTGGAAGCCGCCCTGGCGGCGGGCCACGAGGTGTTCGTCGAGATCAGTCCGCACCCGGTGCTCGGCGTCGGGGTCCAGGACGTCCTCGACGCCGCGCCCGGCGGCGACGCCACCGCCGTCCTCGGCACGCTCCGCCGCGACGAGGGCGGCCTCGACCGGGTGCTGCGCTCCGTCGCGGAGGCCTGGGTCCAGGGCGTGCCGGTCGACTGGACCGCCCACACCGGACCCCGGACACCGGGCCTGCCGCCCCTGCCCACGTACGCCTTCGACCGGCGGAGGCACTGGCTCGACCCGGCCGCCCCCGGACCCGTGGCCGGGCCCCCGGCCGCCGGCCTGCGCCCGGCCGGCCACCCGCTCCTCACCGGCGCGGTCCGGACCGCCGGGGCCGACGGACTGCTCCTCCTCGGCCGGCTCTCCCCGCACGAGCAGCCGTGGCTCGGCGACCACGCCGTGGACGGCTCGGTCCTCGTCCCCGGCGCCGTCCTCGCCGAACTCGCCCTGTACGCGGGCGGACTCGCGGGCACCGGACAGCTGGAGGAACTGGTCCTGCGGGAGCCGCTGGTGCTCGCGGCGGACGGACCCGACGGCGGCGCCGTCGAGATCCAGGTGGCCGTCGGCCCCCCGGAGCGGGACGGCGTACGTCCCCTGACCGTGCACGCCCGGCCCGTCGAGGACCGGACCGACGCCGACCGGTCCGTCTCCGGACGGACCACCGGCGACCGGACCGACGCCGATCCGCTCGGAGCGCCGTGGACCGCCCACGCCACCGGCACCCTCGCGCCCGAGGGGGAGAGGCCCGAAGCGCTCCCGGGCCCCTGGCCGCCGTCGGGCGCCGACCCGGTCGACGTCGACGCGCTGTACGACGACCTGGCGCTCAAGGGCTATCGGTACGGACCCGCCTTCCGCCGTCTGCGCGCGGCGTGGCGGTCCGGCGACGAGGTGCACGCCGAACTGTCCCCGACCGCTCCGGCGCCCGGCTTCCGGATCGCGCCGACCCTGCTCGACGCCGCCCTGCACGCCGTCGGCGCCGCCGGCCTGTTCCCCGACGACGGGGCCATCCGGCTGCCCTTCAGCTGGCGCGGGCTGCGGCGGTACGGCGACGTCCCGGACACCGTCCGCGCCCACCTGCGGCGCGGCGCGGGCGACACCGTCTCGGTGTCCTTCACCGGTACCGACGGCACCCCCGTGGCGGACCTCGACGCCGTGGCCTTCCGGGTCGCCGAGCCCGTCGGGGCGGACCCCCTCCATGTCCTCGGCTGGGAGGCGGCACCGGCCCCGGACGGCCCCGTAGCCCCCGGGCCGGAGGTGTGGGAGCTCGGCTCGCCCGCACACCCCGACCTCGCCGCCGTACGGGCCGCGCTCGACGCCGGAACCCGCCTGCCCGGAGCCCTCGTGCTGCCGGTCCCGGACCCCGGCGACGACCGCCCCGAGACCCTGCGCGGCACCCTGGAGGCGCTCGTCGCCACCCTGCGGGACGGACTCGCCGAACCCCGCCTGGACCCTGTCCGCCTCGTCGTCCGGACCCGGCGCGCCGTCGAGGCCGTGCCCGGCGAGGGCGTCGCCGGACCGGTCGGCGGCGCAGTCTGGGGCCTGGTCCGCAGCGTGCAGACCGAGGAACCCGGCCGGGTCGTCCTCGTCGACGCGGACGGCCCCGGCGGGGACCTGCCGCCGCGCGTCCTGGCCGACGGCGAGAACCAGTTCGCGCTGCGCGGCACGGACCTCCTGGTGCCCCGGCTCCACCCGTACCGGCCGGCCCTCGCCCCGGACACCGGCCGGGACGGGAACTGGCGGCTCGCCACCGGCGGGAGCGGCTCGGCCGACGACCTCGTGCGCCGCCCGGTGCCCGAACGGCCCCTCGGCCACCACGAGGTGCGGATCGCCGTCCGCGCCGCCGGACTCAACTTCCGCGACGCCATGCTCGCCCTCGGCATGTACCCGGGCGAGGCCGAACTCGGCACCGAGGCGGCCGGCGTGGTCCTCGCCACGGGCGACGGCGTCGTCGGGCTCGCCCCGGGCGACCGGGTCATGGGCCTGGTGTCCGGCGGCATAGGGCCGGTCGCCGTCACCGACCACCGGCTGCTCGCCCCGATCCCCGACGGCATCGACTTCGCGCGGGCCGCCACCGTGCCCGCCGTCTTCCTCACCGCGTACTACGCCCTCGGCGACCTGGCCGACGCGAAACCCGGGCAGTGGCTGCTCGTCCACTCCGCCGCCGGCGGTGTCGGCGGCGCCGCGATCCAGCTCGCCCGCCACTGGGGCCTGCACGTCTTCGGCACCGCGAGCCCCGCCAAACACCCCGCCGTCGAGGCCGCCGGACTGCCCGCCGACCGCATCGGCAACTCCCGCGACCTGTCCTTCGTGCCCGAGGTCCGCGCCGCCACCGGCGGACGCGGCGTGGACATCGTCCTCAACTCCCTCGCCGGGAAGTTCGTGGACGCCTCGCTCGAACTGCTCGCCCCCGGCGGCACGTTCGTCGAGATGGGCAAGACCGACCTGCGCGACGCCTTCCGCGTCCGGGCCGAACACGGCGTCGGCTACCGCTCCTTCGACCTGATGGAGGCGGGACCCGACCGCATCCGGGAGATGCTCGCCGACCTCGTCGAGCTGCTGCGGACCGGCGTCCTCACGCCGCTCCCGGTGACCGCCTGGGACGTGGACCGGGCCCCGACGGCCCTGCGTCACCTCAGCCTCGCCCGGCACACCGGCAAGGTGGCGCTGCGCATCCCGCGGCCGATCGACCCGGACGGCACCACCCTGATCACCGGCGCGTACGGCGGCGTCGGCCGGCTCGTCGCCCGCCACCTCGCCGCCCGGCACGGCGTACGGCACCTGCTCCTCGTCGGCCGGCGCGGCGCGGACACGGAAGGGGCCCGCGCCCTGCACGCCGAACTCGCCGCCCTCGGAGCCGAGGCGACCTCCGTCGCCGCGGACGTCGGCGACGAGGCGGAGGTCGCCGCGCTGCTCGCCGGCATCCCGGCCGAGCGCCCCCTGACGGCGGTCGTGCACGCCGCGGGCGTCCTGGACGACGCGACGCTGCGCACCCTCGACCCGGCCCGCCTCGACGCGGTGCTGCGGCCCAAGGCCGACGGCGCACGCCACCTGGACCGGCTCACCCGGGACGCCGACCTCGCGGCGTTCGTCCTGTTCTCCTCCGCGGCCGGCCTCGTCGGCAGCGCGGGCCAGGGCGCGTACGCCGCCGCCAACGTCCACCTGGACGCCCTGGCGACGGCCAGGGCCCGGGCGGGCCTCCCGGCCACCTCGGTGGCCTGGGGCCTGTGGCGCTCCGACAGCGGCATGACCGGCACGCTGTCCCGGGCGGACCGGGCCAGGATGAGCCGCGGCGGACTCCTGCCGCTGTCCCCGGAGCGCGCCCTCGCCCTCCTCGACGCGGCCCTGGAGGCCGGGGAACCGGCGCTCGCCGCCGTACGGCTCGACACGGCCCGGCTCGCGGCGGAGACGGAACCCGCGCCGCCGCTGCGCTCCCTCGTCCGCCCCCGGGCCGCGGCGCCCGCCGACGGCGGGGAACCGGCCGGCGACGGGCTGTCCGAGCGGATCGCGGCGGCCGCACCGGCGCGGCGGCGGGAACTGGTGGCCGACACCGTGTTCCGGCACATCGCCACCGTCCTCGGCGCCGCGCCCGGCACGGACGGCGCCACGGACGGCCGGACCTTCAAGGAGCTCGGCTTCGACTCGCTCACCGCGGTCGAGCTGCGCAACCGGCTCGGCCGGGCGACCGGCCTGCGGCTCCCGGCGACCCTGGTCTTCGACCACCCGACGCCCGAGGCGCTCGCCGACCACCTCCTGGACCGGCTGGCCCCCGCACCGGGGACGGCGGACCCGGACGCGGCGGACGCGGCCGGCGCCCCGTCGACGGCGGAGGAGCTCTTCCGCTTCATCGACGCCGAGTTCCGATCCTGATCCCGACGACGAGAGGGGGCCGCAGCCATGGCCGACGAGAAGAGACTGGTCGAGTACCTCCGGTGGACGACGAACGAACTCGCCCGGGTCAGAGGAGAGCTGGCGGACCGCGAGGCGCGGCTCGCGGCCTTCCGCGAACCGGTGGCCGTGGTCTCCATGGCCTGCCGCTACCCCGGCGGGGTCCGCTCGCCCGAGGACCTCTGGGAGGTCGTCGCACGGGGCGCGGACACCGTCGGCGGACCGCCGGCGGACCGGGGCTGGGACCCGGCCGCCCTGGAGCACGCGCGCGCCGGCGGCTTCCTCGACGACGCGGCCGGCTTCGACTCCGGCTTCTTCGGCATCGGCCCTACGGAGGCCCTGGCGATGGACCCCCAGCACCGGCAGCTCCTCGAACTGTCCTGGGAGCTGCTGGAACGGGCCGGACTCCTGCCGGGCGACCTGCGCGGCAGCCGTACGGGCGTCTTCGCCGGGGCGATCTACCAGGAGTACGCGCCGCCGCCCGGCACCGTGGCCGCGGACGTCGAGGGCCATCTGATGACCGGCAACGCGGCGAGCATCGTCTCGGGACGGCTCGCCCACACCTTCGGCTTCGAGGGCCCCGCCCTCACCGTCGACACCGCCTGCTCGTCGTCGCTGGTCGCGCTGCACCTGGCCGCCGAGTCGCTGCGCCGCTCCGAGTGCGACCTGGCGCTGGCGGGCGGGGTGACCGTGATGTCGACGCCCCGCGTCTTCACCGACTTCGCGGCCCAGGGCGGGCTGGCCGCCGACGGGCGCTGCAAGGCCTTCGGCAAGGGCGCGGACGGCACGGGCTTCGGCGAGGGAGCGGGGCTCCTGCTCCTGGAGCGGCTCTCCGACGCGCGCCGCCACGGGCATCCCGTACTGGCCCTGCTGCCGGGCTCGGCGATCAACTCCGACGGGGCGAGCAACGGACTCACCGCGCCGAGCGGACCCGCCCAGCGCAAGGTCGTCGAGGCGGCCCTGCGCGCCGCGGGGATCCCCGCCTCCGCCGTCGACGCGGTCGAGGCCCACGGCACCGGGACGGCCCTCGGCGACCCGATCGAGGCGGGCGCCCTCATCGCCGCGTACGGCGAGGATCCCGGCCGCGCGGCCCCGCTCTACATCGGCTCGGTGAAGTCGAACCTCGGCCACACCCAGGCGGCGGCCGGCGTGGCCGGCGTGATCAAGACGATCCAGGCCCTGCGCCACGGCGTCCTGCCGGCGACCCTGCACGCCGACGAGTGGTCCGAGTTCGTCGACTGGCCCTCCGGACGCGTGGCCGTCCTCAGCGAGGCCCGCTCCTGGCCCGCCGCCGAGGGCCGCCCGCGCCGGGCCGGCGTCTCCTCGTTCGGCATCAGCGGCACCAACGCGCACGTCATCGTGGAGGAGTACGAGCCGGAGGCCGCACGGGCCCAGGAGCTTGCGCCGCCCCAGGAGCCCGTGCGGGCCAGGGAACCCGACCTGGCCCCGGGGCCCGCCGCCGGAACCGTCACCGACGGAGCCCAGGAGCCCGCCGCCGCGGCCGTCGCGGGCGGGGCCCCGGAAGCGGCCTCCGCTGAGTCCCCAGCCCCGGCTCCCACCCCCGACACGCCCCGGACGGACGTCGTCTGGGCCCTGTCCGGGCGGTCCCCCGAGGCGGTGCGGGCCCAGGCGGGACGGCTGCGGGCGCTGCTGCGCGACCGGCCGGACACCGATCTCGGCGCCGTCGCGCGGACGCTGGCCACCCGCCGGACCTTCTTCCGGCACCGCGCCGCCGTCCAGGGCGCCGACGCGGCCGGGCTCGGCCGGGAGCTCGACGCGCTCACGGCCCCGTCCGCGCCCGTCGCGAGCGCCGTCGCCGGGCCCCGGATCGCCTTCGTGTTCAGCGGCCAGGGCACCCAGCGACCCGGCATGGGCGCCGAACTCGCCGACCGGTTCCCGTTGTACGCCGAGGCCTTCGACGCCGTGTGCGCCGCCCTCGACGCGGCCCGCGGGCCCGACCAGGGACCCGCCCTGCGGGACGTGGTCCTGGCCGCGCCCGGCGGCCCGCGGGCGGCGCTCCTGGAGCGGACCGAGTACGCCCAGCCGGCGCTGTTCGCCGTCCAGGCGGCGCTCGCCCGGCTCGCCGAGTCCTTCGGGCTCGTCCCGGCCGCGCTCCTGGGCCACTCGATCGGCGAGCTCACGGCCGCGTACGTCGGCGGCGCCCTGACCCTCGACGGCGCCGCCCGGCTCGTCGTCGCCCGGGCCCGCGCCATGCAGGCCGCCCCCTCGGGCGGGGCGATGCTCTCGATCCGGGCCTCCGAGGACGAGGTCGGGGAGTCGCTCGCGCGGGCCGGGGGAGCGGTGGCCGTCGCCGCTGTCAACGGCCCCCGGTCGACCGTGGTGTCCGGCGACGCCGACGCCGTGCGCCGGGTCGCGGCCCTCTGGCGGGCGGAGGGCGTGCGGACCAAGGCGCTCAAGGTCGGCCACGCCTTCCACTCCCCGCACATGGAGCCCGCGCTCGCCGCGGTCGACGCGGCGGCGGCCGGCCTCGCCGTGTCGCGGCCGCGCGTCCCCCTGGTGGCCAACCGCACCGGCGAGGTCGCGGACCTCGCCGAACTCTCCGCGCCGGGCCGCTGGTCGGCCCAGGTGCGCGGCACGGTCCGCTTCCACGACGGCGTGACGGCCCTGCGCGGCCTCGGCGTCGACACCTTCGTCGAGATCGGCCCCGACACCACCATGACCGGCCTGGTCGCCGACTGCCTCGCCGACCGGCGGGACGGGGCCGCCGTGATCCCGCTGGTCCGCCGCCCCGCGGCGGAGGCCGCCTCGGTGGTCCGGGCCGTCGCCCAGGCGCACTGCCGGGGCGTCCGCGTCGACTGGGACCGGCTGCTCGGCGCGGGACCGGCCGCCGACCCCGCGCTGGTGCCCGTCTACCCGTTCCAGCACCGCCCGTACTGGCTGAGCCGCCCCGCGCCCGGCCCCGTCCCGGACGCGCCCCCGGCCGTCCCCGAGCGGCCCGAGCCGCCCGTCCCGCTCCTCCACGAGGTGCCCGAGGAGGAGCGGCGGGGCGTCGTGCTCGCGCGCGTCCTCGACGCCGTCGCCGCCTCCCTCGGGTACGCGCCCGGCGAGGTCGACCCGGCCGCCGACCTCACCGAGATCGGCATCACCTCCTTCGGCTCGCTGGAGATCGCGGCCCGCCTGAACCGCGAGACCGGGGCGGAGGTCCGCCCCTCCGTCGTCCTGGAGCACCGCACCGCGCACGAACTGGCCGCGCACCTCCTCGTGTCGCTCGACACCCGCACCCCGGAGACCGTCCGATGACGACCGACCCCGCCCCCGTGCCCGTCGGCGCCCTCGACGCCCTGCGTGCGCTGCACCGCGACGGCGGCCTGGACCGTCACTTCGACCGCGTGCCCGCCCTGCTCGCCGCGCTCGACCGGACGGACCTCGCCCGCGCGGCCCGCCTGCTCGCCCGCGTCGACCCGGCGCGGGCCCGCGCGCACCACCCCGGCCTGCCCGCCGTCACGGTCGCGCTGACCGGCGGCGGCACCCTGGACGCGCTGCGGACGGCGCTGCTCGCCGAGCTCGCCCGGCACGGCTTCCTGCCCGAGGTGCGGCTCACCGGCTTCGGCTCGTACGTGCACGAACTCGGCGACCCCGGGAGCTCGCTGCACACGGAGCCCGCCGACGTGACCGTGTGCGTCCTGGACCACGCGACCGTCTTCGACGAGGTGCCGGTGCCGTTCACGGCGGAGGACGTCGCCGACGCCCTGCACCGCAAGCTGACGCTGTGGCGGGGGCTGGCGAACCGGTTCGCCGACCGCTCCTCCGGCACCCTCGTGCTCAACACGCTGCCGCTGCCGAGGAACCAGCAGGCGCAGCTGCTCGACCTGCCGTCCCGCGCGCGGCTCGGCGCGGCCTGGCGGACCGCCAACGCCGAACTCCTGGGATTCGGCGAGGAGTCGGGCCGCGTCGTCGTGCTCGACGTCGACCCGCTGCTCGGCGGGCCCGTCGAACTCGCCGACGCCCGCTTCGACGCGTACGCCGGGGCCCGGTTCTCCGACGGGTTCCTCGCCGCGTACGCCCGCGAACTGGGCCACCTCGTCCGGGCGGTGACCGGCCGGACGAAGAAGGTGCTGGCCGTGGACCTGGACGAGACGCTGTGGGGCGGGGTCCTGGGCGACGACGGCGTGGAGGGCATCGAGGTGGCGCACGGGCGCCGCGGCGAGGCCTTCCACCGGATCCAAGGGGTGGTGAAGCAGCTCCAGTCGCAGGGCGTCCTCCTCGCGGCGGTCAGCAAGAACGACCGGGACACCGTGGTGGCGGCGCTCCGCGACCACCCGGACCTGCGGGTGCGGGAGGAGGACTTCGTCCGGATCCTGGCCGGCTGGCAGCCCAAGGCGGAGTCGCTGCGCGCGCTGGCCGGCGGCCTCAACCTGGGCGGCGACAGCGTGGTGTTCGCCGACGACAACGTGCGCGAATGCGCGGCGGTGGGCGCGGAGCTCCCGGAGACGACGGTGATCCCGCTGGACGGCGATCCGGCGCTGCACGTGACGCGGCTGCTGGCGGACGGCTGGTTCACGACGACGGAGGTGACGTCCGAGGACCGGGTCCGCACCCGCCGCTACCGCGAGGAGTCGGCGCGGGCGGACTTCCTGTCCGCGGCGGGGAGCGCGGAGGAGTTCCTCGACGGGCTCGGCGTGACCGTCCGGCTCGCACCGGCGGCCCCGGCGGAGATCCCCCGGCTGTCCCAGCTCACCCTGCGCACCAACCAGTTCAACCTCACCACGCGACGCCTGTCGGCCGAGGAGGTGCGGGCCGGGGCCGCCGGCCCCGGCACGGCCGTCCTGGGGCTGACGGCGGGGGACCGGTTCGGGAGCAACGGGCTCGTCGGCGCGGTGTTCCTGCGCGCCGAGGAGAAGGTCCTGCACATCGAGAACATGCTGCTCAGCTGCCGGGTGTTCGCCCGGGGCATCGAACAGGCCTGCCTGGCGGCGCTCCTCGACCGGGCCGCCGACGCCGGTTTCGCCGAGGTGCGGGGCGCGTACCGGCCGACCGCGAAGAACGCCAAGGTCGCCGGCCTCTACGCGCACTACGGGTTCGAGGAGCTCGGGCCCGACGCGGGCGGAACCGGTGACGCGAGCGGCTCGGCCGGGACCGTGTTCGTACACCGTCTGGAGCGACGGCCGCGGGTGCCCGGCCATCTGACCCTGGACGCGGCCGAAGACCTGCTCCCGGCCCCAGGCGCCCCGGCATTGACAACCTGAGGTGTGCTCGACTTAACTTCCCGGGACAACATGAGGTCGCCTCAGGATCGTGTCCGCGAGACCGGCGACCGCCCAGCAGGAGGAGGAGAACCAGGTGGCCGAGGGAATCGCGATTTCGGTGCACGACACGGTCCCCGTCTGGCGCGGCGACACCCCCGGCGACGCGCTGCGCCGCACCGTCGACCTGGCCGCGGCGGTGGAGGGCTTCGGCTACCGCCGCTACTGGGTGGCGGAGCACCACGGCACCCCGGCCCTCGCCACATCCAGCCCCGCCGTACTCGCCGGACCCCTGTTGCAGGCCACCCGCACCCTCACCGTCGGGTCCGGGGCGGTCCTGCTGCCCAACCACTCCGCCCTCGCCGTCGCCGAGCAGTTCGGCGTGCTCGCGAGCCTCTACCCCGGCCGCGTCGACCTCGGACTCGGCCGGGCCACCGGCGGCTCGCCCGCCTCCGCGGCCCGCCTCGGCGACCCCCGCCGGCTCGGCTTCGACGCCCAGTTCGACGAACTCCGCGGCTACTTCGCCGGCGGACACCAGGGAGTGCGGGCGGTCCCCGAGCCGGAGGTCCCGCCCCGCTTCTGGCTCGTCGGCTCCAGCGTCGGCAGCGCCGTCCACGCCGGCCGGGCCGGACTGCCGTACGTCTACGCCCACGCCATCGTCGGCGGCGGCGCCCCCCAGGCGCTGGACGCCTACCGCGAGGCCTTCCGGCCCGCCCCGGGCCTGTCCGCACCGCACGCCTGCGTCGCGGTGATAGCGGTCGCCTCCGACAGCGACGCGCGCGCCCACCGGCTCGCCGAGGCCTTCGTGCACGGGCAGATCCTCATGCGCACCGTCGACCCGGAGGGCGTCCTGCCCACCGAGGAGGAGGCCGCCGCGCACATCCACACGTCCGCCGAGCGGGACTTCCTGCGCTCGCGCATCGACCCCCAGTTCGTCGGCGCCCCGGACCGCATCGCGCCCCGCCTCGCCGACTTCGTCGCCCGGACCCGCGCCGACGAGCTGTTCGTCCTCACCCAGGTCCCCGACCACGAGGCCCGGATCCGCTCGTACGAACTCGTCGCGAAGATCGCCGCCTCGCTCTGACCGCCCGCCCCCATCGTCCGTCCCCATCGCCCGCCGTCCGCTTTCAGACCGGCTTTAGGCCGGCCGTGCACCGTGACTGACCGAACGTCACGGCACAAGCGATGAGGACGACGCGCATGCACTCGGGTACACGGACACGGACGAAGAGATCCGCCCTCCTGGCGGCGGGGACCGCCCTGCTGACGACGCTGGTGACCGCGTGCTCCGCGGGGGCCGGGACCGACGGCGGCCCCGCCGCCGGCGGCCCGCCCCGCGACGGCGGCACCCTGCGGATCGCCATCGCCAAGGAACCCGAGTGCCTCGACCCCCACCAGAGCCCCACCGAGGCCGCCCGGCTGCTGTCCCGGCCGATCCTGGACTCCCTCGTCCACCAGACCCCGAAGGGAGCCTTCGAACCCTGGCTCGCCAAGAGCTGGACGCTGTCGCCCGACGGCCGGACCTACACCTTCGCCCTCCGCGACGACGTCACCTTCACCGACGGCGCCCGCTTCGACGCGGCGGCCGTGGTCGCCAACCTCGACCACGTCGCCGACCCCGCGACCAAGTCCCTGCTCGCCTCCAGCCTGATCTCCGCCTACAAGTCCTCCCGGGCCGTCGGCCCCCACACGGTCGAGATCACCCTCGAGCAGCCCGACTCGGGCTTCCTCGGCGCCCTCGCGCTGCCCAACCTCGGCATCGAGTCCCCGGCCGGACTCAAGGGGTCCACCGCCGAACTCTGCAAGAAGATCGTCGGCACCGGTCCGTTCCGCACCGCCACCGGACTCGTCGCGCAGAAGGGCATCGAGTACACCCGGAACCCCGACCACGCCTGGGCCCCCAAGTCCGCCGGCCACTCCGGCCCGGCCCGCCTCGACGGCATCCGGGTCCAGGTCGTCCCCGACAACGCCTCCCGCTTCGGCGCCCTCACCAGCGGCCAGGTCGACGCCGCCACCGGCCTCGACCCCACCAGCACCCGGCAGCTCGCGAAGACCCCCGGCTTCACCCTGCACAGCACCAGCTTCCCCGGCGCCAACTACAGCTACTGGCCCAACACCGCCAAGGGCCCCCTCGCCGACGCCGCCGTGCGCAAGGCGCTGCGCGCCGGCATCGACTGGTCGACCATCGCCCAGCGCGTCCACTTCGGCCAGTACCCCTCCGCCCAGGGCCCGCTGTCCGCGACCACCCCCGGCCACGACGCCTCCCTCGCCGCCGCCTACGCCCACGACCCCCGGGAGGCCGCGCGGCTGCTCGACGCGGCGGGCTGGACCGCCCGCGACGCCCAGGGCTACCGCACCAAGGACGGCAAGCGGCTGCGCGTCCGGCACCTGTGGTCCGACCCGTCGATCACCAACCTCGCCGTGCAGATCCAGTCCGCCGGCAAGAAGCTCGGCGTCGAGTTCGTCGAGGAGAACGTCGACGGCGGCACCTTCGTCGAACGGCTCCTCGCCGGCGACTACGAGATCATCGACACCAGCTTCTCCGCGCCCGGACCCGACGTCCTGCGCGTCCTGTTCGGCAAGGACAACATCCCCACCCCCGCCCGCGGCATCAGCAACAACATGGCCCGCTACGACGTCCCGGACGTGGAGCGGCTGTTCGCCGACGCCCAGCGCGCCACCGACCAGAAGGAACAGTTCCGGATCTACCGCGAGGTGCAGCGGCGGATCACCGAGGACGCCGCCGTCCTCCCGATCTACTCGCCCGTCTCCACCCTCGCCACCCGCGACGCGGTGCGCGGCACCGGCTTCACCGCCGACGGCTCCGCGAGCCTCTACGCGGCATGGCTGGCCTCCTGACCGGCGGCGGGCCCGCCCCCGGCGCCACCGCCCGGGAGCGGGCCCGCCCCGTCCGCCTCCTCCGACTCGTCCTCGGCCGCGCGGCCGGCGCCGTCGTCGTCCTCTGGGGCGCGGTGACCCTCGCCTTCGTGGTCCTCCAGATCATGCCGGGCAGCACCGCGGACGTGCTGCTCGCCCGGTCCAGCGTCTCGCCCCGCGTCCGCGCCGAGATCACCGCCGAGTACCACCTGGACGACCCGCTGCCCGCCCAGTACCTCGGCTACCTCGGCCGGATCGTCCGCGGCGACTTCGGGGACTCGTACGTGCTGCGCCGGCCCGTGTGGGAGGCCGTCGGTTCCCAGCTCCCCGACACCCTCACCCTGATCGCCTCCACCCTGCTCGTCACCGCGGCCGGCTCGGTCGTCCTCGCCGTGCTCGGGGCGCACCGCCGCCGCTGGGTCCGGACCCTGTTCGCCGCCGCCGAGTCCGTCGTCGTCGCGCTGCCGCCGTTCTGGCTCGGCCTGCTCCTGCTGACCTTCTTCTCCTTCGGCCTCGGCTGGTTCCCGACCGTCGGCGCGTCCGGCCCGAGCGGCCTCGTCCTGCCGACGCTCGCACTCGCCGCGGCCCCCACCGCCGTCGTCGCCCAGGTGCTGCGCGAAGGGCTCCTGCGCGCCCTCGACGAACCCTTCGTGGTCACCGCCAGGGCCCGCGGCATCGGCGAACTCGCCCTGCGCCTGCGGCACGTGCTGCGGCACGCCCTGCTGCCCGCCACGACGCTCCTGGGCTGGATCGCCGGCTCCCTGATCGGCGGGGCCGTGATCGTCGAGATCGTCTTCTCCCGCCAGGGCGTCGGCCGGCTGGTCCTGTCGGCGGTGCAGAACAAGGACATGCCCGTCGTCATGGCCGTCGTACTGCTCGCCGCCGCCGTGTTCGTCCTCGTCAACCTCGTCGTCGACGCCCTCCAGTGGCTCGTCGACCCCCGCACCCGCGACGCCGGGAGGCCCGCGTGACCCGTCCCCGCACCGGCCTCTGGCTCGGCGCGGCGGTCCTCGCGGTGCTGACCGCCATGGCCGCCTTCCCCGGCCTCTTCACCTCCGTCGACCCCGACGCGGCCGACATCGACGCCCTGCTGCGCCCACCCGGCGACGGGCACTGGCTCGGCACCGACCAGAACGGCCGCGACCTGTACGCGCGGATCGTGCACGGCACCCGGCCGTCGCTGCTCATCGGCGTCGGCGCGGTGGCCCTCGCCCTCGTCGGCGGCACCCTCGTCGGCGTCGCCGCCGCCCAGCTCGGCCGCTTCGCCGACCAGGCCATCGGCCGCCTCCTCGACGTCCTGCTCTCCGTGCCGGGTCTCCTCCTGGTCTTCCTCGTCGTCGCCGTCCTCGGCCCCGGCGCGGGCGCCGCCACCGTCGGCCTCGCCGTCGGCGCGCTCCCCGGCTTCGCCCGCGTCGCCCGCGCCGAGGTGATCTCGCTGCGCGGCCGGGCGTACGTCGAGGCCGCCTACGGCTTCGGCCGGACCCGCGCCCAGGTGGTCCTGCGGCACGTGCTGCCCAACGCGCTCGGACCGGTCCTCGCGCTCGCCACCGTCTCCCTGGGCGCGATGATCGTGGCGAGCTCCAGCCTGAGCTTCGTCGGCCTCGGCCCCCAGCCGCCCACCGCCGAGTGGGGCGCGATGCTGGCCGGCAGCCGCGACTTCCTCGCCCTCGCCTGGTGGCCCGCCGCCTTCCCCGGCGCGGCCATCACCCTCGCCGTCCTCGCGATCACGACGGTCGGCCGCCACCTCCAGCGCACCGTCGACGGGAGCACCGCATGAGCACCGAGCCCCGCACGGCCCCGGCCGGAGCCCCGGCGGCGCCCGGCGCACCGGCCGCCGCGCGCGAACTGGTCCGGGTGGAGGACCTGACCGTCTCCTTCGGCCGCGGCCGCCGCCGGGTGGAGGCGGTGCGCGGGGTGTCGTTCACCGTACGGCCCGGGGAGATCGTCGCCGTCGTCGGCGAGTCCGGCTCCGGCAAGAGCGTCACGGCCCGCAGCCTCGTCGGCCTGGCCGGCGAGGGGGCCGAGGTACGGGCCGCCGCGCTGTCCTTCGACGGCGTCGACCTGCGCGGACTCGACGCCCGCCGGCTGCGCGCGCTGCGCGGCCGGCGCGTCGGCTTCGTGCTCCAGGACGCGCTCGGTTCGCTCGACCCGCTCCGCCGCGTCGGCGCGGAGGTCGCCGAACCCCTGCGCACCCACCGGACCGTCCCGCCCGCGCGGATCCGGGCGGAGACGGAGCGGCTGCTCGAAGCGGCGGGCGTCCCCGACCCCCGCACCCGGGCCGCCCAGTACCCCCACCAGCTCTCCGGCGGCCTGCGCCAGCGCGCCCTGATCGCCTCCGCGCTCGCCGCCCGCCCCGACCTGCTCATCGCCGACGAGCCCACCACCGCCCTCGACGCCACCGTGCAGCAGCAGATCCTCCGGCTGCTGCGCGCCCGCGCCCGCGACGGCACCGCCGTCCTGCTCATCAGCCACGACCTCGGCGTCGTGGGCGAACTGGCCGACCGCGTCCACGTCATGAAGGACGGCCGGTTCGTCGAGGACGGCCCCGCCGGGCGGATCCTGTCCGCGCCCCGCCACCCGTACACCCGGGCCCTGGTCGCGGCCGTCCCCGGCGAGGAGACCAGGGCCGCGCCCGAACCCGGGCCGGTACTGCTGCGCGCCGAGGGACTGGTGAAGCGGTACCGGCTGCCCGGCCGGCCCGAACTCACCGCCGTCGACGGGGTGTCGCTCACCGTACGGGCCGGGGAGACCCTCGGCGTCGTCGGCGAGTCCGGCTCCGGCAAGACCACCGTGGGCCGGATGCTGACGGGGGTCGTGACGCCCGACGCGGGCCGCGTGGAGCTCGACGGGCGCACCTGGACCGCACGCACCCGCGCCGAACGCCGTACGGCCCGCCGCCGCGTCCAGATGATCCACCAGTACCCGCTGGGCTCCTTCGACCCCCGCTACACCGCCCGGCAGCTCCTTGAGGAGCCGCTGCGGGCGATCGGCACCCCGCGGGCCGCCCGCGCGGCGCGGGTCGCCGAACTCCTGGAGCACGTCGACCTCGCTCCCGACGTCCTGGACCGCCGGGCCCGCGACCTGTCCGGCGGCCAGGCGCAGCGCCTCGCGATCGCCCGCGCCTTCGCACCGGAGCCCGACGTCGTCGTCTGCGACGAACCGGTCTCCGCCCTAGACGCCTCCGTGCAGGCCCAGGTCCTCGACGTCCTGATCCGCGTCCAGGAACGCCTGGGCGTGGCCTACGTGTTCGTCTCGCACGACCTGGGCGTGGTGCGCCGGCTGAGCCACCGGGTCGCCGTCATGAAGGACGGGCGGGTCGTCGAGTCCGGGACGGCCGAACAGGTCCTGCGCGCCCCCGAACACCCCTACACCCGCGCCCTCCTGGCGGCCGTCCCGCGCCCGCCCGGAACCGGACGAAAGGAGTTCTGAAGCGGCGCTTAACCGCGCTTGCCCGGCGCCCCGGAGCTCAATAGCGTCGCCCTTCCAGGGGCGCCGAACCCCACCGGCACCGCCGCGGCACCCCTCCGCCGCCCGGCCCCCGACGACCCCGGCCCGGGTGGCTCCGGTCCCGTCCGGCCCCGGCCCGGGCGACCTCACTCCCGACGGCCCCGAAGCCGACGGCTCCCGCTCCCCGATCCCCGGCACCGGCCGGGGAGCCCCGCACCCGCATCCCGGCGTTCCGCCCCGTTCGAAGGACGAGAAGGCAATGGCAGAAGCACCGCCGTACCCGCAGCCGCGCACGTGCCCCTACCAGCCGCCCGCCGGATACCGCGAGATCGGCGAGGCGGGTCCGGTCCTCAAGGTGACCCTGTTCGACGGCCGCGAGGCCTGGATGGTCACCGGCTACAAGGAGTCCCGGGAGATCCTCACCCACCCGAACCTCTCCTCGCTGCGCACCCACCCCGACTTCCCCATCGTCGCGCCCCGCTTCCGGTCCCACATCGCCCGGAGCCTCGCCCTGATCGCGATGGACCCGCCCCAGCACGACATCTACCGGCGCTACCTCAACCCGCACTTCAGCCTCAAGCAGGTCAGGCGGATGCGGCCGGAGATCGAGGAGATCGTCTCCGGCTTCGTCGACCGGATCATCGCCCACGGCCCGCCGGCCGACCTCGTGCCGCTGCTCGCCGTGCCGCTGCCGTCCCTCGTCATCTGCCGCCACCTCGGCGTCCCCTACGAGGACCACGAGTTCTTCCAGGACGCCAGCGGCAAGGTCATGCTGGGCAGCGAGGAGGAGTCGGCGACCGCCGCGCAGAACCTCGTCGACTACATCGACGGCCTGGTCACCGAGCAGATCAAGTCCCCCACGGACGGACTGCTCGGACAGCTCGTCACCGAACGGGTGCTCACCGGCGACATCGGCCACGAGGAGCTCGTCTCCATCGCGCTCGTCCTGCTCATCGCCGCGCACGAGACCACCTCCTCCTCCCTGGCCCTCGGCCTCATCACCCTCCTCGAACACCCCGACCAGCTCGCGAAGCTCCACGAGGACCGCGAGCGGCTGCCCGGCGCCGTCGAGGAGCTGCTGCGCTTCATCGCCACCACCGACCTCGTCGCCACCCGGATCGCCAAGGGCGACATCGAGATCGCCGGCCACCTCATCCGCGAGGGCGAGGGAGTCCTCGTCTCCGGGACCCTCGCCAACCGCGACGAGAACTTCCACGAGCGCCCCGACGAGTTCGACGTACTGCGCTCCGACACCCACCACGTGACCTTCGGCTTCGGCATCCACCAGTGCCTCGGCCAGAACCTCGCCCGCCTCGAACTGGAGGTCGCCTTCCGGGAGCTGCTCACCCGCATCCCCGGCATGCGCCTGGCGGTCGGCGTGGACGAGCTGCCGATCCTCGGCGCGGGCACGGTGCAGCGCGTGCTGTCCCTGCCCGTCGAGTGGTGACCGCGATGCGGCTGCGCGCCGACCGGGAGTCCTGCATCAGCGGCGGCCGCTGCATGGCCACCCTTCCCGAGGTCTTCGACCAGGACGACGAGGGCCTCGTCGTCGTCCTGACCCCGGAACCCGCGCCGGAACACCACGACAAGGCCCGCGAGGCCGCCTACCTGTGCCCGGCACGGGCCATCGACATCACCGAGCGGACGTCCCCGCACTGACCCGGCGACGGCCCCGCACGAGCCCCCCCGCACGAGAATCCCCGACGAGAAGAGACCCATGTCCTCCCAGCCGACGGAGCCCTCCAGACTCCCCTCGCTCACCGGAATGCGCTTCGCCGCCGCCTTCCTGGTCTTCCTCTGCCACTCCTTCGTCCTCGGCTTCTACCACCCGGACACCGAGGCGGCCCTGCGGCCCTACGCCTTCGCGATCGGCTGGCTCGGGGTGGAGTTCTTCTTCGTCCTCAGCGGCTTCGTCCTCACCTGGTCGGTACGGGAGGGGCAGCCGGCCGGCCGCTTCTGGCGCCGTCGGCTGGCCAAGGTCTATCCGAACCACGTCGTCACCTGGTTCGCCGCCCTCGGCCTCGCGCTCTGGGCCGGACAGACGCTCGACCTGGTCAAGCTGCTGCCGAGCCTGTTCCTGGTGCACACCTGGTACCCGCGGCTCGACGTCATCCTGTCCCTCAACGTGGTCACCTGGTCCCTCGCCTGCGACCTGCTGTTCTACCTCGCGTTCCCGCTCCTGTACGCCCTCGTCCGGCGCATCCCGGCCCACCGGCTGTGGTGGGCCGCGGGCGCCCTCGTCGCGGTCGTCATGCTGCTGCCCGCCGTCGCGCAGGCCTGGCTGCCGGGCGCGCCGAAGCTGCCGGGGCAGGACATGTCGCTCACCCAGAACTGGTTCCTGGTGTCCTTCCCGCCCGTACGCGCGCTGGACTTCACGCTCGGCATCGTCATGGCCCGGATCGTCCGCACCGGCGGCTGGATCCGGCTCGGCCCGGTGCCGGCGCTCGCGCTGCTCGTCCTCGGCTTCGCCGTCCAGGTCTCCCAGTTCCCCGGCGTCTACAGCCTCACCGCGCCGATCGTGGCCCCGCTCGCCCTGCTGATCCCGGCGGTGGCCACGGCGGACGTGCGCGGCGGCTTCTCGCCCTTCCGGGGCCGCGCCCTGCAGTGGCTGGGCACCGTGTCGTACGCCTCGTACCTCGTGCACTTCCTGGTCCTGACGTACGGGCACACGGTCCTCGGCGCGGGCCGGACCTGGGACGTGGTGCAGGCCACCGGCCTCCTCGCGGCGCTGTTCGCCGTCACCACCCTGCTCTCCTGGGCGCTGCACCGGTTCGTGGAGGAGCCGGGGATGCGCAGATGGGGGCGGACGCGGAAGATCCCCGCCCCGCACGCCGTCCCGCTGCCGACCCCGGCGGCGGACGGAAAGGCCCCGGCGGCGCCCACCGCGCCGGCGGCGTCGGACTGACCCGACACGGCGGAAGGAACGCGTGCGGTGCCCTCCTGCCCCCGGGACAGGACCTGTCCCCGACCACCCCGTCGCGGGAAGAGGCGCCCGGGCAGGGGGCCGGTGAAGGGGACGACGAAGGACGGTGGGGCGGCCTCCCTCTCGGGGAGGCCGCCCCACCGTCCTTCGTACGGGCCGGAGAACCCGGAAGGCCCGGGAACCCGCCCGTCACTCCTCGATGTACGCGAGGCTCTGTTCGTTCCAGCGGGCGCCGTGGACCTCGTCCGCCGGGACCGCCGCCTCGACCGCCGCGAGTTGCGACGGGGTGAGCCGGAGGCCGACCGCCGAGGCGTTCTCCGCCAGGTGCCCGGGGTCGCCGGTACCGGGGACGGGAATGACGTCCGGCCCCCGGTGGTGCAGCCAGGCCAGCGCCAACCGGGCCGGGGTCGTACCGAGTTCGGCCGCGAGCGCGGAGAGCCGGTCGGCCAGCGGCAGGTTCGCGGCGAGGTTGTCCCGGGTGAACCGGGGCAGTCCGAAGCCGCGGAAGTCGCCCTCGCCGAACGCGTCGGCGGAGCGGACCGTGCCGGTCAGGAACCCGCGGCCGAGCGGCGCGTACGGGACGACCGCGATGCCGAGCCGCCGGCACACCCCCGCCACCTCGCGCTCGATGCCCCGCGACCACAGCGACCACTCGGTCTGCAGCGCGGCCACCGGGGCGACGGCGTGCGCCCGCTCCAGGGTCCGCGGCCCCGCCTCGCTCAGCCCGAACTCCCGGATCTTGCCCTCCTTCCGGAGTTCGGCCAGCGCCCCGACGGTCTCCTCGACGGGGACGTTCCGGTCGGGGCGGGTGAGCGTGAACAGGTCGATGTGCTCGACGCCGAGCCTGCGGAGCGAGGCCTCGCAGCTCTCCCGGACGTGGGCCGCGTCGCCGCGGATGCCCGTACCGACGCCCGGGCCGGGCCGGACGACGCCGAACTTCGTCGAGATCACCACCTCGTCGCGGCGCCCGGCGACCGCCCGGCCGATCAGCTCCTCGTTCGCGCCGTGCCCGTACACGTCGGCGGTGTCGAGGAGGGTGACGCCCAGGTCGAGGGCGCGCCGGATCGTGGCGATCGCGGTCTCCGGGGCGACCGGCCCGTAGAACTCGGACAGGCCCAGGCAGCCGAGCCCCTGGGCGCCCACGGTCAGCGAGCCGATGCGACGGGTGGGAAGCGGCGCGGGGGGAGCGGGGGAGGGGGGTGCGGGCGAAGGGGCGGCGGGGCGCGCCGCCGGGGTCGGTGACACGGCGGCCGTCACCTCCGGTACAGGACGATCGAGGACTCGTACGTCGTGTGCGACTCCTTGGCCACCGGGCGGAACTGCCGGAAGCCGATCGCCCCGCGCAGCGGACCGCTGACCACGACGGCGGGGAACGTCGCGTGCTCGCCCGCGGTCAGCCGGGCGTCGTCGACGAGCCCGCCCGCCCGGACGACGTTGCCGTCGTCGAGCGTGATCTCCTCGCCGAAGTACGCGATGAAGTGCCCGTCCTCCTCCCGGCGGTAGAGCATCCGGCCGGCGCCCTCCGTCCGCCCGATCCGCGTGCCGTCGGGGCCGAAGATCTCCAGCCGGACGGTGGCGAAGTCCTTCTCGGTGGGCGTGGTGCCGGTGGGGTCCGGGTTGTTCGACTCGTACGCGACGACCTTCTCGGTGAGGTCGCGCAGGATCAGCGACCTGCCGGTGTCGCGGAGGGCGCCGACCTCCGGGGAGACGGTCTTGGGGGGTGTGGCGACCAGCGGCGTGAGCCAGTCGGACAGGACCTGCAACACCACGATGAGCCCTCCTGATGCGGGATGTGCCGATTCCCGCCCGACGCTAGGAGGGCCCTCTCAAGCGGTCCTAAAGGGGCGGATCGGGGCCGTCCGCCCGGGACTCATCCGGCCTGCGGGTGCGCGACGATGCCCTCCAGGACCAGGCGCAGGTACCGGTCGCCGCGCTCCCCTCCGCCGGGCAGCGCGTTCTCCCGCACCCAGGCCGCCCCGCTGAGCAGGTCGAACAGCTCGTCCGGCGTGACGTCGGCGCGCACCCGCCCGGCCCGCTGGGCGGCGCGCAGCAGCTCCGCGCCGCTGCTGTGCATCGCGGCGCACGCGGCGTGCGAGGGCGTGCCCTCGTCGTACATGCTCCGGGTGAGGATGCCGACCAGGCCGCGGAACGTGCTGAAGTGCCGTACGGCGCGGCTCATCCAGGCGGCCAGCGCCTCCAGCGGGTCCCCGTCCCCGGCCAGGCTCTCGGCGCGCGCGACGAGGTCGGCGAGCCCGTCCCGGGTGGCCGCCTCGACCAGCGCGGCGCGGGTCGGGAAGTGCCGGTAGAGCGTGCCGATCGCGACGCCGGCCCGGGCGGCGATGTCCTCCAGGGAGGCGTCGGAGCCCTCCGCCTCGAAGGCCTTGCGGGCCGAGGCCAGGATCGCGTCGTAGTTGCGGGCGCCGTCGGCCCGCTTCGGGCGCTGTGCGATGTAGGGCGGGTTGTCTGCCACGGGGCCTCCACTTGACTACCTGAGGTCGCCTCAGGTTAACTGCGGCCAACTAACCTGAGGCTGTCTCACGATAGTAGCCCGCGCCGGCCGGCCGCGCACCGGCCGACCGCGCGCCGACGGCCCCGCCGCTCCGGCGGGCCCCCTGCCGGACGCCCCGCTTCCGGCGGCACCACCGCGCCCGACCGGCTCCACCCGACCCGCTCCACGCGAACCGCTCCATCCCGACCACATCACCCGATCCGTCCCATCCGTCCCGCCGCACCCGATCCGCATCCCGGCGGACGGACGCCGACCGTGGAGGACCACCCGTGACCGCAGAAACCGTCCCCGACGGCATCCCGAAGGACGCCGCCCCCGCACGCGCCCCCTGGGGCCTCGCCCTCACCGCCATCGTCGGCGCCGAGTTCATGCTCCAGCTCGACGGCACCATCGTGAACGTCGCCCTGCCCGCCCTCCAGAAGGACCTCGACGTCACCGTCGCCTCGGCCTCCTGGGTGCCCAACGCCTTCCTCCTCGCCTTCGGCGGCCTGCTGCTCCTCGCCGGCCGGCTCGGCGACGTCCTCGGCCACCGCAAGGTCTTCCTCGGCGGCATCCTGCTCGTCGTCGCGGCCTCGCTGCTCGCCGGCCTCGCCCCCAACCTGGAGGTCCTGCTCGTCGGACGCGCCCTCCAGGGCGCCGGCGCCGCCGTCGCCGGACCGACCGGACTCGCCCTCCTCGCCCTCGTCTTCGAGGGCGAACGCCGACAGCGCGCCTTCGGCCTCTACTCCACCGTCACCGGACTCGGCGCGTCCGCGGGCATGGTCCTCGGCGGCCTCCTGACCTGGGTCGGGGACTGGCGCTGGAGCCTCCTCGTCAACGTCCCCGTCGGCCTCGCCCTGCTGCTCGTCGCCGTCAAGGCGCTCGGCACCGACGACGGCCCCACCCGCCGCCGCTCCCTCGGCCTGCCCAGCGCCGTCCTCGTCGGCGGCGCGGTGACCGCCCTCGTATACGGATTCGTGCACGCCGCCGAGAAGGGCTGGAGCGACACCGGGACCGTCGTCCCGCTCGCCGTCTCCGCCGTGCTGTGGATCGCGCTGTTCGCCGTCGACGGGCGCAGCGCCGAACCCCTCCTGCCCGGCCGGATCTTCGCCGACCGGGTGCGCGCCGGCTCCTTCCTCAACCTGCTGCTGCTCGCCGCCGTCCTGACGAGCTACCTCGTCTACCTGGTCCAGTACCTCCAGAACGTGCTGGGCCTGAACGCCCTGCAGAGCGGCCTCGCCATCCTGCCCTTCGGCGCCGCCCTGCTGCTCACCACACAGGTCCTCACCCCGCGCATCGCCGCGATCGACCTCAAGCTCCGCGCGATCGGCGGCCTGGTCGTCGTCCTCGCCGGGGTGGCCTGGCTGAGCCTGCTCGACGGCGACAGCACGTACGCCGCCGGAGTCCTGCCCCAGATCGTGCTGATCGGCGTCGGGGTCGGCGTGGCCATCATCCCGTTCAACATCATCATCCTGACGACGGCCCCGCCCGAGTACGCCGGCGTCACGGCCGGAGTCCTGCAGACCGCCCTGACCATCGGCGGCTCGGTCGGCCTCGCGGTGCTGCTCGTCCCCTTCACCGGGGGCAGCGGCGAGACCGCCGACACGATCTCCTCCGTGTTCCTCTGGGCCTCGGCGCTGACCGTCCTCGCGCTGCTCGTCGCCGTCCTGTTCTGGTACGGCCCGGGAGCGAGGAGGGCGGCCGCCGCGCCCCGGGAGTGAACCGCCCGCCGGGGCCCGGGACCGGAGCGGTCGCCGAGGCCCCGGTGCGGAGCGACCGCCGGCGGGCCGGGACGTCCCTCCCGGCCCGCCGGCCCGTCCGTACGCGGTCGGCCCGTCCGCACGCGGTCGCCCTGCCCGTACGCGGTCGCCCGTCCGCACGCGGTTGCATGAAGGTTTTGTTGCGGGACAAACCTCCCTCCCTCCGCTCTCCTATGCTGCTGTCCGCCCCGCCTTCCACGTGATCCCGGGGTGCCCGGACCGCAGTTCAGACCGCGGAAGGAGACCTGCCGCCATGGTCACCGCCCTCGCATCGCGACACGCCCGCACCACCGTCCGCCACACGGAACGGGACACCCTCAGGCAGATCGTCCGGTCGGCCGCGATCGGCCGCGACACCGTCGTGGAGCTCACCGGCGACCCCGGCTCGGGCAAGACGGCCCTGCTCACCGCGCTCGCCGCGGACGCCCGGCGCGAAGGCCTCGTGACGCTGCGCGGCCTGTGCGTCGCCGACGCCGGGGAACCGGCCTCCTTCGCGCCCTTCCTGGAGGCCCTCGGCGGCCCGGGCTCACCGGGCGCGCCCGGCGCCGACGGCCCGTCTCCGGAGATCGCCCGCCTTCTCCACCGGCTCGCCCGGCCGCCCCGGGACCCCGGGACCCTCGTCCCGGCCGGCGGCGGACTCACCCGCGACTGCCAGTACTACGCCGAACTGCGCGGCCTGCTCGCCGACTGCGCCGCTGCCGCACCGCACGGACTCCTGCTGGTCCTCGACGACTTCCACTGGGCCGACCCGTGCTCCGTACGCCTCCTGGAGACCCTCATCCGCCGGCCGGTGGGCGGCGGGCTCGTCACCGTCGTCGCCCACCGCCCGCGCCAGGCCTCCGTCGGACTGCGCCTCGCGGTCCGGCACGGCGTGGAGCTCGGCACCGTCGACGAGGTCGGCCTCGGACCGCTGACCCCCGCGCAGAGCGCCGAACTCCTGGGCGCCGCGCCCGACACGCCGCGACTGCGCCGGCTCCACGCCCGCAGCGGGGGCAACCCGCTCCGCCTCGTCGCCCTCGCCGCCGCCGACGGCGGACCCGACGACCCCGCCCACCTCGACGTCCGCCGGGACCTGGAGACCCGGCTGCTCGCCGAATGCGCCCCCCTGACCGCGCAGGAGCGCCTCGCCGCGCACGCCGCCGCCGTCCTCGGCGAGGCCTTCGACGTCGAGTCGGTCGCCGCCGTCACCCGGTCGCCCCACGCCGAGGCCTGCCACGCCCTCGGCTCCCTCGAAGCCCGCGACCTCGTCCGCACCGCGCTCCGCCCCGGCACCCTGGCCTTCCGCGACACCCTGCTGCGGGACTTCCTGTACGCCGAGGCCGACGCCTGCTGGCGCGTCGAGGCCCACCGCCGCGCCCTCGTCCACCTCACCCGCCGCGGCGCCCCGCCGGTGGACCTCGCCCCGCACATCGTGCGCTCCGGCGCCCTCGCCACCCCCGAGGACCGCACCGCCCTCGTCGCCGCGGCCAAGGACGCCCTGCCCGCGGGCCGCGCGGGCCGCGCCGCCCAGTGGACGGTCTTCGCCCTGCGGCTCCAGCGGGCGGCACCGGACGGGTCCGGGCCCGACCTCGTCGGGCGCGACGTGTGGCTGCCCGTCGTCCGCGCCTTGGCGGCCGAGGGCGACCTCACCCGGCTGCGCTCCGTGACCCGCGAGGTCCTCGCGGCGTTCGCCGACCGGCCCGCCGCCGAGCGGGTGCCCGCCGTCGTCCCGCTCGCCCTGGTCCAGGCCGCCGCCGGCCTGGTCGAGGAGGCGCAGGCCCTGCTCGTCCCGCTGCTCTCGGCCCGCCACACGAGCCCGGAGCAGGAGGCCGCGCTGCACGTGCAGTCCCAGCTCCTGTGGGTGCTCGCCGGCCAGCTCCCGCCCCGCGCGGACGTGGAGGCGCTGAACCGGCACCTGGCGGGCGCCTCCCCGCTCACCGCCGGCGGCGCGCTGGCGCTCCAGGGCCTGAGCACCGTCTTCGCCGGGGACCCGAGCGCGGCCGAGAGCGCCCTGGACGCGAGCGCCCAGCTGCTCGACGGCCTGGAGCCGGGCGCGCACGACCGCGTCGACGTCTTCGCCTGCTACCTGCTCGTCCTGGCCTGCGGCGAGTCGGCCATGGGCTGGTACGGCCCGGCGCAGGCCCATGTGGAGCGGGGGCTCGCCGTGGCCCGGCTGCGCGGCGACCTCCCCCTGCTGCCCGCGCTGCTCAACGTCCTCGCCTACGTCGCCTACCAGTCGGGCCGGACGGCCGAGGCGCTGGAGACCGCGCAGGAGGCCCGCGCCGTCGCCCTCGCCGCGGGCCGGGACCACCTCGTGACGCTCGCCGACGCCGTCACGACCGCCGCCTGGGCCTGGCTCGGGGACACCGGTCCGCTCCGGCCGCGCCGCACCGCGCCGGACCCGGCCCACGGCGACCTGCCCCGTACCTCCGTCGTCGCCCTGCTGCACGCCGAGGCGGCGCTCGCCGCCGGCGACGGCGCGGGCGCGCTGGCGCTGCTGTTCCCGGGCGACACGCGCCGGATGCCCGAACCGCCCGCCATCCTCGCGCCGCGCGTGTACGAACTCCTCGCGGCGGCCTGCGCGGCCACGGGCGCCGACGCCGGCGAGTGGGCGCACCGCGCCGAGTCCGTCGCGGCCACGGTCAACGTCGCCGAGCAGCGCGGCCACGCCCTGCTGGCCCGCGGCCACGACCTGCGGGCGCGCTCGCTCCCGGAGCGGGCGGCGCGCTGCTACGAGGAGGCGTACGGGCTGCTCGGCGAGACGGCGGCCGGCATGCGCGCCCGCGACCTGGCCCGCGCCGCGACCGCGGCGGCCCGCGCCCACGGGGGCCCGGACGGCGGCGCGCTGGCCGAACTCACGCTGCGGGAACGGCAGGTCGCGGAGCTCGCGGGCGAGGGGCTCAAGACCCGGGACATCGCCGCACGGCTCCTGGTCAGCCCCCGTACGGTCGACGTCCACCTCACCCGGATCTACAGCAAGCTCGGCGTCCACACCCGCGCCGCACTGGTCCGGCTGATGGCGCGCGCGGCCTGAGCACGGCCCTCCGCCCGGGGACGGGGAGACGTCCCCGGGCCCGGCCGGAGGCCTCCGCCCGGGGACGCGCCCCGGGCGGCGCTCAGCCCGCCGTGGGCAGATCGAGCAGCCGGTCGGAGGTGAGGATCGCCCGGTGCAGCAGGCGCAGCGAACGGTGCGGCTCCAACCCCAGCTCGGCCCGCAGCACCCGCTGCGCCGAGCGGTAGACCTGAAGGGCCTCGGCCTGCCGCTCCGAGCGGTACAGCACCAGCATCAACTGCCGGTAGAACGACTCCCGCAGCGGGTACTGCGCGGTCAGCGTGCTGAGCAGCCCGATCACCTCGCGGTGCCGGCCGAGCGCCGTGCGCGCCTCCACCGACAGCTCCAGGCCCTGGAGCCGTTCCTCCTCCGACCAGGTCGCGAACGAGGTGAGGACCGGCCCCTCCGCGAGCCCGTCGAGCACCGGACCCCGGAACAGCCCCGTGGCCCGCTCGAAGTGGTCCAGGGCCTCCTCGTGCCGTCCGGCCGCCCGCAGGCCGCGGCCCAGCCGCATGGCCTCCTTGAACTCCTCGACGTCCCAGGCGGCCCCGTCGAGCCGCAGCTCGTACCCGAGCGGCCGGGTGACGACGGCCCCGCCCTCCGGTGCGCCCGCGCGGGCCAGGAACTTGCGGAGCTGGGATATGTACACGTGGACCGCGGCCGAGGCCCTGCGTGGCGGTCTGTCCCCCCACAGCTCCGTGACGAGCCGTTCCTTGGTGATGACCCGGCCGCTCCCGATCAGCAGGGTGGCGAGCGTCGCCTCCACCTTCGGGGCGGACAGCGAATGGCTCTGCTCGGCGTGGCGCACGCGGAGGGGCCCAAGGAGTTCGTAGCGCATCGAGTCCTCGTCCAGTAGGGGAACAGGTGTCTGTGCTTCGGTGGCTGATTCACTGTCACCTCCGTCCCGGGGTCCACGCATCGGGGAAAGTACGTACGTAGCGCGCGCCGCCCGCGCCCGCCGCCCGCGGACGGCCGCGACACGGCCCCGGCCTCCGGCTTTGGCGCCGCTTTGGCGCCCGGCCCGAGAGTGCGGGAATGCCGCGCTTCCTCCTCCGCCGCCTGACGGGGCTGTGGGAGGCCCTGATCGCCTTCGGCCACCTCTGGGTCCACATCCCCGTCCCCCCGCCCGCCGACCCCACCGGCCCCGCCCCCGGCCACCCGGAACGCCTGTGCCCGGACGTCCCGCCGACGGACCACGAGCGGGCCCTGTGGAACGACCTCACGGGCGGCATCCGGTGACACGTCCCCGGACCGGGCGGTCCCACCCCGCCGGAGTACGCCTCGTACGCGTGTTTAGGCTGGTCGTCACACCACGAGGAGACGCACCATGCCCGTCCGCCCCAGCATCCTGTTCGTGACCGATCTCGCCTATCAGGCCCGGGGGCGGCGCTACTGCGACGAGGACATCCTCCTGACCTCGCGGCTGCGCGACGCCTTCGACGTGGCCCTGTGCCACCCCCGGGACGCCGCGGCGCTGATGGACGCCTTCGACGCGGTCGTGGTCCGCAACAGCGGGCCGGTGCTGCACTACCGCGAGGAGTACGACGCGTTCCGCGAGCGGGCCGCCGCACGGGGCACCCGGGTCTACAACCCCCTGCACGGGCGCGGAGACATGGCCGGCAAGCAGTACCTCCTCGACCTCACGGCGGAGGGATACCCGGTCATCCCCACCGTCGACCGCCCCGAGGACCTGCACGTGCTGCCCCGGGCCGAGCGGTACGCGGTCAAGCCCAGGGACGGGGCCGACTCCATCGGCCTGACCTTCGTCTCCCGGGACCGGCTCGACGGCCTCCCGTACGGCGACATCCTGGTCCAGCCGGGCGTCGACTTCCGCTACGAGGTGTCCTTCTACTACGTCGACGACGCCTTCCAGTACGCCCTCCACGCCCCCGACACCGACCGGCGCTGGGTCCTCGAACCCTACGAGCCGACCGACGCCGACCTCGCCTTCGCCCGCCGCTTCATCGACTGGAACACCCTCGACCACGGCATCCAGCGGGTGGACGCCTGCCGCACCCGGGACGGCGGACTGCTCCTGGTCGAGCTGGAGGACCTCAACCCCTACCTGTCCCTCGACCGGGTCCCCGACCGGACCCGCGACGGCTTCGTGACCGCCGTGACGGCCTCCCTGCACCGGTTCCTGGACGCCGCGCCGCGCATCTGACGGGACCCCCGGAGCCCCGTCCCGCCCGTCGTCGACCACCGTGGCCACCACCACGCGTGCGGTTGTCTTATCCTACGGATGCGCCAGTGAATCCTCGGGCGGTGGAGAAGCACTCCGGCGTCTCCTGCGAGGTACCGGACCTGTGGCGTCCGACGAAAGGGTGGTCTGTGACGCGCTCGGAGGACGGCGGGCCCGCCACGCCGTCGACGGCTGTGACCGGGGTGTTCGGCGCCGACAAGGGCATCGGCGAGGACCTCGCCCGGGTGGACTGGGCGGCGACGCCGCTGGGACCTCCGCAGGACTGGCCGCAGAGCCTGCGGACCGCCGTGAGCATCCTGCTGTCGTCGAAGTTCGCCATGTGGATGGCCTGGGGGCCGGAGCTGACGTTCTTCTGCAACGACGCCTACCGGCGCGACACCCTGGGTCAGAAGTACCCCTGGGCGCTGGGCCGCCCCGCCGGCGAGGTGTGGTCGGAGATCTGGGACGACGTCAGTCCGCGCATCGACACCGTTCTGAACAGCGGCGAGGCGACCTGGGACGAGGCGCTGCTGCTGTTCGTCGAGCGCTCCGGCTACTCCGAGGAGAGCTACCACACCTTCTCCTACAGCCCGCTGCGCGACGACGACGGCGCCGTGGTGGGCATGCTGTGCGTGGTCAGCGAGGACACCGAGCGCGTCATCGGCGAGCGCCGCATGGCGACCCTGCGCGACCTGGGCTCCGACCCGAGCGTCATCCGCACCGAGCCGGAGATGCTCGACTTCGCCGGCGAGCAGCTCCGCCGCAACCCGCACGACCTGCCGTTCGCCCTGACCTACCTCTTCCAGGACGACGGCACCGCCCGCCTCTCCTCGGCCGTCGGCATCCCGGCCGGCCACCCGGCGGCGCCGGAGACCCTGCCCGCGGGCTCCGCGTCCGTGTGGCCGGTGGACGTTCCGGCCCGCGGGGAGTCCCTGCTGGTGCCCCTGGACGGCGCGCCGTACGGGGACCTGCCCTCCGGGGCGTGGGAGGAGGCGCCCACCCAGGCGCTGGTCGTCCCCCTGCTCCAGCAGGGCGGCGCGCCGTACGGCTTCATGGTGGCCGGCCTGAACCGCTACCGCGCCCTGGACGAGGGCTACCGGGGCTTCGTGGAACTGGTCGCCGGGCACGTGGCCACCGGAGTCTCCAGTGCCCGCAGCTACCAGGCGCAGCAGCGCCGCGCCGAGGAGCTCGCGGAACTCGACCGCGCCAAGACGACGTTCTTCTCCAACATCAGCCACGAGTTCCGCACCCCCCTGACCCTGATCATGGGACCGGTCCAGGAACTGCGGCAGCAGCTCGCCGACGCGGAGCCGCGCGTACGGGAGGAGCTGCGGGCCGTCCACCGCAACGGACTGCGCCTCGGCAAGCTGGTCAACACGCTCCTCGACTTCTCCCGCATCGAGGCGGGCCGGATGCAGGCGAGCTACGAACCGGTCGACCTGGCCGCGGTCACCGGCGAGCTGGCCAGTGTGTTCCGCTCCGCCGTCGACAAGGCCGGCCTGGACTTCCACGTCGACTGCGCGCCCCTGCCCGAGCCGGTGTACGTCGACCGGGGCATGTGGGAGAAGGTCGTCCTCAACCTGCTCAGCAACGCGCTGAAGTTCACCTTCGACGGCGCGATCCGCGTGCGCGTGGGCGCGGAGGACGGCGAGGCCGTGGTGACGGTCGCGGACACCGGGATCGGCGTGGCGGCCGAGGAGATGCCCCGGCTGTTCGAACGGTTCCACCGCATCGAGAACGCCCGCTCCCGCTCCGGCGAGGGCAGCGGCATCGGCCTGGCCCTGGTGAAGGAACTGGTCGGCCTGCACGGCGGCACCATCACCGCCACCTCCACCGAGGGGGAGGGCACCCGCTTCACCGTCCGGCTGCCCTTCGGCTCCGCCCACCTGCCCGCCGACGCCGTCCGGCCGAAGACGGGCGCCGACGCGGCCGGTGCGGAGACGGGCACCGACGCGTTCCCCGCCACCGCCGACCCCTTCGTCCAGGAAGCCCTGCGCTGGCTGCCGGGCGAACGGACCACGGCGACGGCCCCCGCCTTCGAGGCCGCCCCGGAGGCCGCGGAGACCGGCGACGCCGTGCGGACGCCCCGCCCGACGGCCCCGGCATGGGTGCTGATCGCCGACGACAACGCCGACATGCGCGAGTACCTCACCCGGCTGCTGCGCGGCGCCGGCCACCTGGTCCACGCGGTCGACGACGGCCGGCAGGCCCTCGACGCCATCCGCGCGCAGGCCCCCGACGTGGTGGTCAGCGACGTCATGATGCCCCGCCTGAACGGCCTGGACCTGGTCCGGGAGCTGCGCGTCGACCCGCGCACCGCCTCGGTGCCGGTCCTGCTCCTGTCCGCCCGCGCCGGACAGGAGGCGTCCATCGAGGGCCTGCGGGCGGGCGCGGACGACTACCTCGTCAAGCCGTTCGCGGCGGCCGAACTCCTCGCCCGGGTCGAGGCCAACGTGAAGCTGGCCCGGCTGCGCAACCACCACGCCCGCTGGCGCACCGCCCTGATCGACTCGCTCCAGGAGGCCTTCTTCGTCTGCGACGAGGACGGCGCGGTCATCGAGATCAACGCCTCCTTCACCACCATCCTCGGCTACGGCCCCGAGGACCTGCCCTACCGGCCGGTCCACCCCTGGTGGCCGGACGCCGCCGTGTACCCCGAGGCCCACCGCCAGGTCGCCGAGGCCTTCGCCACGCTGACCGGCCAGGAGCGGGGCAGCTACACCATCCCGGTCACCCACCGGGACGGGCACCGCCTGTGGGTCACCGCCACGTTCAACCAGGTCCAGGACCCCGACACCGGCCGCACCGTGATCGTCGGAACCTTCCGCGACGTCACCGCCGAGCACTACGCCGTCCAGCGCGAGAGCGCCCTGGCCGCCCTGGGCGCTCGTCTGTCCCAGGCCCCCAGCCTGTCCGACGCCACGGCCGGCGCCCTGGAGGAGCTGAAGGAGGTGTGGCAGGCCCGGCACGTCGCGGCCGCGGTCTTCGGCCACGCCGACGAGCCCGTCCTCACCGCCACCGACCCCTCCCTCACCTGGCGGGGCCTGCCCGCCGAACGCCGCCACGCGCTCGCGGACCTGTGCCGGCAGCCGGAGCTCACCCCCGTCACCGACGGGAACGGGGCCGCCGTCCTCCTGGAGCACCCCGACGGCCCGCTCGTCCTCCGGATCGACCTCGACGAACAGCGCCCCTTCACCGGCGAGGACCAGCTCCTGCTGTCCCTCCTGGCCGGACGCCTGACCCAGGGCCTGGCCCGCGCACACCAGATCGACCAGCAGCGCGAGACCGCCATCGCCCTCCAGCGCGCCATCCTCGGCCCGTCCCACCTGCCCGACGGCTTCGCCGTCCGCTACGAGCCGGCCACCCGGCCCCTGGAGGTCGGCGGCGACTGGTACGACACCGTCACCCTGCCCGACGGCCGCATCGGCATCGTCGTCGGCGACTGCGTCGGCCGCGGTCTGGAAGCCGCCAGCGTCATGGGCCAGCTGCGCAGCGCCTGCCGCGCCCTGCTGCTCCAGGACGCCGGTCCGGCCCAGGTGCTCATGGCCCTGGACCGGTTCGCCGCCGGCGTCCCCGGCGCGATGTGCACGACCGTCTTCTGCGGGGTCCTCGACCCCGGCACCGGACGACTCACCTACTCCAGCGCCGGACACCCCCCGGGCATCCTGGTCCGCCCCGACGGCACCACCCGGCTCCTCGAGGACGGGCGCTCCCTGCCCCTGGCCGTCCGTCCCGGCACTCCGCGCCCCGAGGGCAGCTGCACCATCTCGGCCCGCTCCACCCTGTTGCTCTACACCGACGGACTCGTCGAACGCCGCCGCCGCCCGCTCAGCGCGGGCATCGACCAGGCGGGTGAGGCGCTCCAGGCCGGCCGGGACACCGCGATCGACGACCTCGCCACCGACGTCATGTCCCGGCTCGCCCCCGCCGGCGGCTACGACGACGACGTCGCCCTGCTGCTCTACCGGCACCCGGCCCCGCTGGAGATGTCCTTCCCCGCCGAGTCGGGCCAGCTCGCCCCCGTCCGCAAGGCCCTGCGCGGCTGGCTCGACCAGTGCGACCTGCCCCCGGGCACCGTGCAGAACGTCCTCGTGGCGGCGGGCGAGGCCTGTGCCAACGCCATCGAGCACGGACACCGCGACGCCCCCGGCGACACCGTCTACTTCCGCGCCGAGGCGTCCGTCGACAACCTGCGCCTGACCATCGCGGACACCGGCCGGTGGAAGGTCCCGCAACCCGAGCGCAACGCCCACCGCGGCCGCGGCATGGCCCTGATGCGGGCCCTGATGCAACAGGTCACCGTCACCCAGGGCTCCACCGGGACCACCGTAGACATGCACACGAGGATCGCCTGATGACCACACCCCTGACCCTCACGCCCGGTCGACGGCCGGACGGCACGGCCGTGCTGACCGTGGTCGGCGAGATCGACATGAGCAACACGCACAGCCTGGCCGCCGCGCTCGACGACACCCCCGGCCCCCTCGTCCTCGACCTGACCGACGTCGAGTACCTCGACAGCGCCGGCCTGAGCGTCCTCTTCTCCCACGCCGACCGCCTCGAACTCGTCGCGGGCCCGCTCCTGGACCCGGTCCTGACCATCTCCGGGCTGACCGGCCTCACCACGCGCCACTAGGGGACCGAAAGTCCCGGTGTGGCGCGCCGACGAGGGGGTAGGGGTCCGTTTCGGTCCGGACGGAACCCGGCGGTGACGAGGACCACGGCTCACCACCCGGAAAGCGGGATTCCGGGCAAACCGAGCTGAAAGTAGTATTCTCCCGGTCTTTACCATGGATTCCCGCTGGGAACCGTACGCGGAGGGAACTGAGGGTGTTCGCGGTAGACGTCAGACGGGACACGCGAGGAGTGGTGTTCGCCCTGCGCGGGGACCTCGACTTCCACAGCGCGGTGCAGCTGTACGAAGCAGGCGACAGGGAACTGGCCCCGGACCGGGAGACGGGCGCGGTGGTGGTCGACTGCACCCACCTCACGTACTGCGACTCCACCGGCATCACCGCCCTGCTGAAGCTGTACAACCAGCTCTCCGCTCAGGGCCAGGTCCTGCGCCTGGCGGCGGTGCCCGCATTCCTGGACCGCCTGTTCACCCTGACGGGGCTGAACCAGATCTTCTCCCTGTACGCCGACACCGACGAGGCCCTCGCCGCCCACGCGGCCGACCACGGCGCACTCGCCGGGGGCGCCGACGACCCGGCACGACCGGGCGAGGAACACGGCGCATGACGGGCGCGTCAGGACGGCGGACGTCCCGGCCCGCCCAGGCCTCGCCGGTGCCGGCGGCGCGCGCCGCCGACGGCGTGGAGGACGATCTGCGGGCCCTGTTCGGACAGTCGATGGCCGTCTTCGCCTCCCTGGCCGGACCGGCGCACATGCTGGAGACGGCGAACCCGGCCTTCTTCGCGGCGATCGGCGGACCGGAGCGCACCCGCACCGGCGTGCCGCTGGGGCAGCTCATGCCCGAACTGGCCGCCCAGGGCTTCATCGCCCTGCTCGACCGGGTCTACCGCACCGGAAAGGCCCACGTCGGCCGGAACGCCCGGGTGCTCCTCGGCGAGGGCACGGACGCCCGTGAGGCGTTCTTCGACTTCACGTACGAACCCCGCCTGGACGCCGGCGGCAACGTCATGGGCGTACGGATGATCGGGGTGGAGACCACCCAGGTCCAGCACGCGCAGCGGCTGACGGCCGAGCACCGGGCCCTCCTGGAGCAGATCGCCCGCCAGGCCCCCCTGTCCGAGGTCCTGGAGGGCATGGCCCGCGTCATCGAGGACCTCGCCCCCGAGGAGGTCCTGGTGTCCGTCCTGCTCGCCGACGCCGACGGGAGCCACCTGCGCCACGGCGCGGCCCCCAGCCTGCCCGACTTCTACAACCAGGCCATCGACGGCATCGCCACGGGCGAGGGCGTGGGCTCCTGCGGCACCGCCGCGCACCGCCGCCGGCCGGTGACCGTCACCGACATCGCCACCGACCCGTTCTGGGACGACTTCCGCGACCTGGCCGACAAGGCCGGCCTGGCCGCCTGCTGGTCCACCCCGATCCTGGCGCGCGACGGCTCGCTCCTGGGCACCTTCGCGATGTACCACCGCACTCCGCGGACCCCGCGGGAGGCCGACCTCGCGCTCGCCCGGGTCTTCGCCGACACCGCCGCCCTGGCCATCGAACGCCACCGGGCCGAGCAGGCGCGCCGGGCGGCGGAGGCCCGCGAGGAGGCCGCCCGTGGCGACCTGGCCTTCCTCCTGAACGCCAGCACCGTCCTCTCCTCCGACCTGGACGCCCTCCAGACCCTGAACCGGCTGGCCGCGGCCTGCGTACCGCGACTGGCCCCGCTGGGCGCGGTCGACGTCGTCGAGGGCGGCCGGGTCCGCCGCGTCACCACCGCCGCCCCCACCCGGCACCAGCAGGACCTGCTGGCCTCGCACATCCCCGTCTACGACGCCGACGACGACGCCGTCGCCCGGGTCCTGGCCTCGGGCGTGACCGAAGTGGCCCGCCGCGTCCCCTCCGGGCCCGGCCCCTGGCAGGAGCTGGGAGTCACCGGTTACGTGTGCCTCCCGCTCCTCGACCGGGGCACGGCGTTCGGCGCCGTGACCCTGCTGTCCACCGGCGAGCACGCCTTCGACGGGCACACCGTCGCGCTGGCCGAAGAGCTCACCCGGCGCGCCGCCCTGGCCGCGCGCAACGCCCGTCAGTACACCCACCGCGCCGCCCTCGCCCGCGATCTGCAGGCCGGGCTGCTCCTGCCCGACCTGCCCCGGGTCCCCGGGGCCGAGGTGGCCACCTACTACCATCCGGCCGGCGAGGGCCTCGACATCGGCGGCGACTTCTACGACGTCTTCCCCCTGGAGGGGGACCGGTGGGCGTTCCTGCTCGGCGACGTCTGCGGACGCGGCGCCATCGCCGCCACCACCACCGCCCTGGTCCGCCACACCGCCCGCGCCGTGGCCCCCCTCCTGCCCGGCCCCGAGGCCGTCGTCACAGCGGTCGACCGGGCCCTGACCAACCGGCCCGCCGGGCACGGCACCGGCTTCGTCACCCTCGTCTACGGCGTGCTCACCCCCGCCGGGGACGGCCTGGACGTCGAACTCGTCCGCGCCGGCCACACCATGCCCCTCCACCTGGACGCCCGGGGGACCGTCCACACCGTCGACGTGCCCGGCGCCCTCCTCGGCATCGGGACCGGGACCCACCTCACCACGCACCGCCTCCGTCTGCGGCCGGACGAGAGCCTCCTGCTGTACACCGACGGCATCACCGAGGCCCGGGACGCCGACGGCGAACAGTTCGGCGAGCACCGCCTCACCGAGGCCCTGGCCGGCCTCCCGGGCGGGGCCGGCTCCCACCGCGTCGTCGAGACCCTCACCCGGGCCGTACGGGCCTTCACCGGCGACCAGGGCATCGACGACGACCAGGCCGCCCTGGTCCTGACCGCTACCCGTCGGCGGGAGTGACGCCGGTCCGGGACGGGTCCGGTCCTGGAGCGCGCACCGGTACGGCGGCCCGCCGCCGGCCGGCGCGTTCCCGCCGGCCGGTGAGGGCGGTCACCAGCAGGACGAGGGCCACCGTGTACGTCGGCATGACGAACAGGGACCGGCCGGGGAAGTCCATCCCGGCCGCGCCCAGGCCGATGAGCAGGTCCGAGACGAAGAACACCGCTCCGCCCCAGGCGGCACGGGCCCCCTCGACGTGCGCGGTGCAGGCCGTCACCACGAGGGCGAGGCAGTAGAGGGGGAGCGCGACGGCGAGAGCCGGGTCCAGGGCGGGCGCCAGGGCGGCGACGGCGGCGCACCACACGGCGAGGTACGCCCCGCACAGCAGCCGGCGCCGCCGCAGGTGGGCCACGGCCCCGGCGCGTACGAAAGCCGTCGTCCAGCAGATCTGCGCGCCGAGGAAGAGGGCGAGCCCGACGGCGAACGCCACCGGTCCGGGGAACAGGAGCGCCGTGTCGCCGGCGGCGGCGAAGCCGAGGCCCGTCAGGAAGGCGCGGTGACGGGTGCCGGTGGCCCGCCACAGGTACAGGGCGAGGACGGGTGCGAGCAGCGGCTTCGTCGCCCATTCGAGGACGGGGACGTCGAGGGCCACGCCGGTGATGTCGACGGCGGCCAGGGCGGTGAACAGCGCGAGCAGCGGCGGCACTTCAGCCCTCCGCCTTCGGCGTCCAGCCGGGCGGACCGAAGAGGTGACCGGCGCGGTCGCGCCAGCCCCGGGCCGCCCGCACGTCGCGCCAGGCGGCCGCGTACTCGTGGAAGGCCACGCGGACCGGGTTGTGGGTCGCGATGTTCTTCCTCAGTCCGTAGACGACCCGCTCGCCCTCCGCCTCGAAGGAGCCGAAGAGACGGTCCCAGACGATCAGGATCCCCCCGTAGTTGCGGTCCAGGTAGACGGAGTTGGAACCGTGGTGGACCCGGTGGTGGGACGGCGTGTTGAAGAACCACTCGACGGGACGCCACAGCCTGTCCACGCGCTCGGTGTGCAGGAAGAACTGGTAGATCAGGCTGAAGGACTGCTGGAGGAGGATCATCCACGGCGGGACGCCGAGCAGGGCCAGCGGCAGCCAGAAGGGCAGCGTGGTCATCGGCGTCCAGCTCTGCCGCAGGGCCGTCGACAGGTTGAAGCGGACGCTGGAGTGGTGCACGACGTGGCTCGCCCAGAGCAGCCGCACGCGGTGGTGGGCCCGGTGGAAGACGTAGTACGCGAGGTCGTCGGCGAAGAACAGCAGGACCCAGGTCCACACGGAGCCGGGCGACAGGTGCCAGGGGGCGAGCTCGTAGCAGGCGGCGTAGGCGAGGAGGGTGAACGCCTTCCACGGCAGGCCGACGACCTGGCTGCCCGCGCCCATCGACATGCTCGTCGCGGTGTCGCGGAGCTCGTAGCCCCGCTCCTCGTCGTCGGGGAGGAAGCGGTACGAGAGCGCCTCGACGACGACGAGGAGCACGAAGGCGGGTATCGCGAACACCACGGCGGGGATCATCGCGGCCCTCCCGCCCCGTGCCGGACGGGGACGGCCGGGACGCTGCGACCGAGCAGCTCACGGGCGAGCCGCTCGGCGGCCTCCGCCTCGCCGGCCGCGATGTGGGCGGCCAGGCGCACATGGGCGTCGACGTCGAGGAGTTCGGCGGTGCGCAGGTCCATGGGGACGTCACCGACCGTGAGGGTCCCGCCGACCAGGCTGTTGAAGGAGAGCAGATAGGCCAGGTTGCCGGAGCCCTCCACGATCAGGCGCCACCAGGCGACGTCGGCCTCGCCCAGGGCGGCGAGGTCGGGACCGGCCTGGGCGTAGGCGCCGGCGGCCTCGACGACCGCGGCCGCGGTCTCCCGCGAGCAGCGGGCGGCGCACAGCCGTGCGGCGTCGGCACCGATGCAGGCGCGCATCTCCAGCGCGTCGCGGGCCAGCTCCGGGAGGGCGGGGCCGGCGGCGGCCCGGGCGATGCCGACGGCGAGTTCGAGGCCGGCGGTCCGCCTCCAGTCGAGGACGAGGGTGCGCCCTCCGTGGCTGACCTCCACGAGCCGGGCCTGCTGGAGGCGCTTGACGGCCTCGCGGACGGCGTGCCGGTTCACGCCGAACTCGGCGGACAGCTCGCGTTCGGAGGTCAGGGGGGTGCCGGCGGGGAGCGTCCCGGTGAGGATACGGTCCCGGAGCACCGCGTGAAGCTGGTCGGAGACCGCCTCGCGCCGGAGGGGCTGCTGCGTCATGGCGATGAGAATGAGCCACGTTCCCGAACTGGTCAACTGGTTGGACCAGATTTTCTTAAGGGGGGGTGGCGCGTCGGACGGCGTGCCGACGGGCGACCGGCCCGTCACGGGCCCGCGTAGCGCCGCCGTGCCCGAGGAAGGGCGGCCTGGTCCTCCGGGTAGCCCGGTCCGAAGCGGGGGCGGACGTCGGAGGAGCGCAGTGGTTCGCCGCAGGAGTCGCAGACCACCTCGGCGTGGACGTGGTGGCCGCAGGACCGGTGCTCGAAGAGGACCGGAGGGCCCGACGCGTCGGCGAGCCAGCGGTCGCCCCAGGCCGCCATGGCCATGAGTACGCCGAAGAAGTCCTGACCCTTCTCGGTCAGGACGTACTCGTGCCGCAGGGGCTGTTCCTGATAGGCCCGCCTGGCCATGATGTCGAGCTCGACGAGCCGGCGGAGCCGCTCGGCGAGCGTCGCGCGGGCGATGCCGAGTTCGCTCTGGAAGTCCTCGAAACGCCGGGTGCCGTAGAACGCCTCGCGCAGCACGAGAGGGGTCCACCAGTCGCCCAGCAGGTCGGTCACCCGGGCGACCGAACAGGGCCAGTTCTCGAAGGACGTCCGTCGCATCGGACCAGCGTATAGCGGGGCCGGAAGGCTCAGGACGGCGGCGGGCGCTCCTCGGCCTCCGCGAGGAACTCCCGCAGCGCCGCGTTCACCGCGCCGGGCTGTTCGAGCGTCGGGGTGTGGCCCGCCGCGTCGACGGGCGTCAGACGGGCTCCTCCGATGCGCGCGGCGATCGCCTCGGCGTCGGCCGGGGGCGTGGAGACGTCCTCGACGCCGACCAGGACGAGCATGGGGCCGTGATCCGGTGGAGCTCGTCGGCCACCGGGGGATGGTCGGCGACCGCTGCTGGGCAGTTTCCACCTCAACTCGGCCACGGGGGCGGCGATGATGAGCCGGCTCAAGGTCTTCCGATGAACAGCGCGACCGCCGTACGGGCGCTGCCGCGGCCGTCCTTCCCGTCGGCGGTGACCGCGTGCGGACTGTGCGGCGCCGCGGCACTCCTGAACCTGGCCCTGTGGCACGGATCCCTGCTGTCCGCCGCGCGGGGCGCCGCCGGAACGGCCCTGATGACGCTCTGGCTGATCATGACCTGGGGCGTCGCCCCCGGAGCCCTGACCCATCTGGTGGTCGAGAAGGGCCTGCGACGCGTCTCCTCGCGGGCGCTGCTGACCACGACGGCCGTGAGCCTGGCCCTCGCCTGGGGCATCAGCGCGCTGCTGCACGCCTTTCTCACCGATCCGCGGTTCCGTGCGCAGGCCATGAACGGCCCCGGTCACCACCACACGGCGCACCCACCGGACTCCGACGCCGTCGGACTGCTGCCCCTGCTCGTCCCGGTCACCTACGCCGTGGTCCTCACGGTGATCCTCGGACACCGGCGCACCGTCACCGCGCGGGCCGCCCGGTGACCGGTCCGGCCGGGCGGATCAGGCACCTGGAGGAGTCCCTCGTCGTCACCGCGCCCGCCGACGTCGTCTTACGCCTGCTCGACGATCCGGCGCGGATGGGAAGCCTGAGCCCCGAGTGCGCCGGCGTGTGGGTCCTTCGCCCTCGCCCGCGCCCTCATCCCACGCGGCGCAGACGAAGCGCGGCGCCGTTCTCCTCGCGGACGAGTACGGCGAAGTCCCGGCGGTCCGTCCGGTGGGTCCGGCTCGCGCCGTCCACCGCGCACCTCACCATCGGCTCCAGCCCCTGACCCGGCCCGCCGATCACCGCCGTACGAGCGCCCGCCGGGAGAGCCGGCGAACGGGGGTGAGGGCCGGGGCGAGCGCTCCGGCAAGGTCGAAGGCGCGGCGTGCCCGTCAGCCGTCCGTGCGGGCGGGAGGCCGACCGGAGCCGGCGTCGGGCAGCAGCCGTACGAGGTGCGCGACGGCCTCTTCGGCGCCGGCGACGGCCGTGTGCGCGGAGGCGGGTTCCCGCAGGCTGCCGACGAGCCATCCGTGCTCCCCGTGCGGGGTGGCCTGCGGGAAGGCGTCGGAGTGCGGCGGGAGCGGGGTGTCGCTGAAGGTCAGGGCGGCGTGGGAGACGATCGGGAAGAGCGCCCTCAGCCGTGGGGCCGCGTAGGCGGCTTCGACCAGCCGCCCGTCGATCGCGTCCGCGGGCAGCGCGCGGACCTCCTCCCACCGGTGGGGGACGGCGCGTCCCTCTTCCAGCGCCACGGCGAAGGGGAGGACGTCGAGCGCGGGCCAGCGGTGCCCCATCTCGGCCAGCGGCAGCCGCCCGTGCCAGGCGCCGAGCATCTCGACGGCTTCCGGCAGGCCGGCGACCGCGCCGCGGGCGGCATTGCCGATCCAGGGCCGGGTGAAGCGGACCTCGACGACGTGCCGGTGGCGTTCGAAGGACAGGACGCAGGTTCCGCGGTCGCTGTCCATGGCGACGGCGAGCACGTCCTGCGCGGCGTCCCAGTCGCCCCAGGGGCGGGTCGGGGCGAGCGCGGCGCCCGCGGCCTCCGCCGCGCGGCGGAGGCCCCGGAGCGGGTCGCCGCCGTCGGCCGCGAACTCGGGGTAGGTGCGGGTGTCCAGGAGGGCGCGATGGCCGGGCTCGGGGTGCATGGTCCGTCCGTGATCGTTCGTGAGGGCTCTGATGGCCCGTCGTGGTGGAGGGGCCGGTTCCGGCCGGGCCGCCCGCGCGGGGCGGCCCGCCCCGAACCGGCCCGCCGGGCCGCGGG
>NZ_JBFBJO010000025.1:0-75687 GCF_040702165.1 Streptomyces sp. NPDC086147
GGAACTCCTTCGGATACGGCTTGGGCACTGCGACATCCTTCCAGGCCGCCTCTCAGCAAGCCAGGTCAGGTGTCACCCAACCCTGCAGCAGTCCCGTCGCCGCAATCCAGGCGGCATGAGACACACGATATGGATGGGTCTGAGCGTCGTCGACAGCCAGCTCACTCTCGGGCTGAACCTCCCAGGGAGCTGGCGTTCTCTCGCCCGTGGTGAGCTCGGAAAGCGCTTTTACTCGCTCCAACAACACAAGAAGCGCACGCAGATGACGTTCTTCCTCTTCATCCATGAAGGGAGCGTAGAAGGCCCAGCACGATACAAACGAGCGAGTTTGCCAGCCCGGCGTCAAGCACGATGCGCACCGCGAAGATACCGAACCTGACGCCCGGCACCTTCCGCCCGCTCATACCCACTCGACTCCCAGCTTCCGTAGCGCGTCGCGTTGCTCCTGGTCCAGTTTGTCGCGCCGGGTCTTGGTGTTAGAGACCCATACGCCCAGTTTGATGGTCACCGGCTCCGTCTCGCCGTCGATCTCGATCTGTTCGCTGTGCCCCCTCGGCACCGGCCGGTCGCCCTCGCGCTCGACCCACTGCGTGAGGGCCGTCAGGCCGCGCTGGAACGCTGCCTGGGCCTTGCTCGGGCCCTTCGTCGTACAGGCGGCTGCCGGGGCGGGAGACGGGGCCTGGTCGGGTTGTACGCCCAGCTTCGACAGTCGTTCCTGCTGCTCGGGGAGGAGCTGCGTCCAGGTGCCCGGGTTCTTCTGCCGCTGCAGCCATCGTCCGATGTCGTCGCCCTCGAACAGCACGCCGGGTTCGATGGCCGGCAGGACGCCGTCGGCGTCGACCAGGTCGGCGAGGACGCGGTAGTGGCGCTGCCAGTCCAGTGGCCAGGGACAGTTCCAGTCCTCGTCGACCGCGGCCAGCTGCTGTGCGCGCACGGCGGCCCGCTCTGCGTCCTTCCCCAGACCGCTCTTCCGGCGCAGATTCGCCATCTGCTGGCCGATGGGCACCATCGCCTCGCCCTCGCCCCACACCGCGTCCTGACGCGGCGCGAGGTGCCCGGTCGCCCGCCGGTAAGACCGCAGCGCGGCGAGCTTGTTCTCCCATGCCTCCTCGCCCGGTTCCCACACCATCCCGGCCTCCGGCGCGTCCAGGAGGACCTTGCGACGGTCCTCGAGCTCGCCGGCGCGCAGGGCCTTGCGTTGCTGGTGCACCCACCGGCCCAGCGGAAATGACTTCGTGGCCCCGACCTCGACCTCGACGTCGTAGGGAACGGCGTAGAGGCCGGTGATCTCGTTCTCCTTCCGCCATCGCAGCAGGGCCTGGTAGCCCTCCAGCCACACCAGTGACTCCGGCCGGTAGACCCGGGTCCGCAGGAACGCCGCGATGGTCGCAGCGTCGCGCGGGCTGGAGAAGTGCAGCAGGGCCGACTCGGCAGCGGCGTCGGTGTCCTCGTCGTGCTCCTGGTCCTCGCCGTCGCTCGCGCCGGCGGCGCCGACGATCCGCCCGTCCTCGTTCCGCTGCACGTGGACCTTGCGCTTCCCGCTCGTGAGCGCCCGGGAAGCGAGCTGCTCGACGAGGCGCTCATCGTGGCTGCGCAGGCCCTGGAGCACGGCCACGAGCGGCTTGTAGCTGGCGGAGGCGACCATGTCGGTTGGGTCCTCGTTCGGTTCCAGGAAGATGGGCACGATGATCCTGGCGACCTTGGTGGACCCATCGCGGTTGAGGCGGAGCGCGCGGCCGATGTTCTGGACGATCTCGACCTGGGAGCCGCGAGTGTCGGCGAAACACACGGCTTCCACGCCCCGCTCGCCGGTGATGTCCACGCCTTCCCCGAGCACGCGACAGCTGGCGAGGAACGCCCGGTGGACCCGCCGGTTGTTCGCGTCGATGCCGTTGGCGAACTGCCGCAGCACCTCGCGCCGCTCGGCGACGAGATGGTCGCCGCACAGCCACGCCGACCACACCCGCTCCGGTGGGACGTGACGGCCGGCCTCCAGCTCGTAGAACTCCGCGTCGATCGACGACTTCGGCAGCTTGCCAGCGGCGGCCAGGTCCTCGTCGGAGGCGTCGGTCACGTACAGCTCGGCCGCCGTCTCGGGCAGCTTCTCCGCGAACGCGGCGGCTTCTTCCACCTTCTGGTGGAACGTCATGACCGTACGGAGGTTGTACGCGGCGGCGTGCTCCAGGAGCGCGGTCTGCAGCAGCGCCAGGCGCCGGCCGCGCCGCGCTTCCTCGGACTCGCCGAGGGCGGGGGAGGGGTCGCGGATCTCCAGGACGTCGATCTCGAACCCGGCGAGGATCTCCCGTTCGATCGCCTCCGACAGGCCGAGCTCCGCGATCCACGCGCCGTAGGTCCCCTCCGGGTCGTCCGACATCGTCGCGAGCTCCACCTCCTGGCCGTTCGCACCTTTCTGCGGCCGGGGTGCGGCGAGGATGCGCGGGGTCGCGGTGAGGTAGAGCCGGAAGTCCGCCGGGATTCGGGCGTTGTCGTGGATCGCCGCCCACGGACGACCAAGATCACCGGCGGTTCCATGCGCCTCATCCACGATCGCGAGGTCGAACCCGTCCATGCGCTGGCCGTACAGGCGCTCACCGCCCGCCAGAGCTGCCTCCAGTGGCCCGCGAACCTTCCGCTGCCCCTCGGGAGCGTCCACGTCCTCACGGTCCACGAGAGAGGCGTAGGTGGCGAACACGACGACCGGCCCGTGCCCGGCCCACAGGGAGAGCTGGATGGGGTTGGTGGTGGTGCGCACCCCCAGCGAGTTCAGCACGGGGTCGTTCTCCAGCGAGCACACCGCGACCATCGGGGCCCGGTGGCCCACCAGGCGCCACGCCTGGGCGGTCTGGGCGAGCAGGTCCAGGGTCGGGACCGTGACGAGGATCCGGCCGTCCGTGAAGCTCTCCAGCGCGCACGCGGCCGCCGTGATCGTCTTGCCCGAGCCGGTCGCTGACACGATCGTGGCACGGGCACCCCGCGGGGGCGCAGATGATCTTGCAGGGAATCCCACCCACCTACGAAACGCGGAGCGCTGATCTACCTGGTGTTCCTTGAGCTGAATCGCTGAAATTTCTATGCTTCCCCTGAGCCTGAATTCCCGTGGTTTTTCAGATGGCCGCGTGCGGAGTGCAGGCCGCACCGAGGTCGTTCCAGATCGACGCATCCGCCTTGTGCCAGCCACCCGCTTCCCGTCCTTGGAGGGCGGCTTGTCGTCCGGGTCGTAGTGCCCGGCATCGAGTGTGCAGACCACGACGTCCCCGTCCGCGTTCCGCGTCCGTGCCGTGCACGGGCCGCCAGCCTCGCCCAGGGCCTCCAGCACCCGGCGCCGCGCCGTGGTGTGGGGGTGAACGGACTACCACCTGCAAAAGGAGGAGCGCCACCGGCCGGAGTACGGATACGCTGCGCCCGGCCACGCGTCGTCCAGCGGCCCAGGACACCGCACTCGGGTTCGCCCCGATGCGGAAACCCCGGTTCGAATCCGGGTGCTGGCCAACCCTGCCCGGCTTACGACCGCCACGCCCGTGTCCCAGCCGTCCTCGAACACCTCGCCCCGAGAGGCCGGCGCCATCCCGCCCGGCTCCACCACCTCGCACTGCGCCCCGGCGACCGCCCCGGCCTCCAACGCGGCCACCAGGTCGTCCGCCTCGCTCGCGGGCACGCTGTGGATGGGGGCAGCAGTGGCATTGGATGGGCGTCAGCAAGGACGAGCGGGTCCAGGCCTGCTCATGCCGTGCAGCGATGGTGATCATGGCTGTCATGAGGTGACCAAGCTGCTGCCGTAGGCTGCCCATCGCGAGGGTGGCCGGCTGCCATGGGCGCGCCTGTTCGCAACCAGCAAGGCGGAGCGCGCACGCACTGGTCCCAGCACTGCCGTGGCGGTCGAAGCGCAGCTCGTCACCGAGGCCGGCGAGTGCCCCGGCGAGGTCCTGGTCTTCATGCAAGGCGGCTACCTGTCGTGGCTGGAAGTCTGTTCCTGGAGCGACGACATCGAGGTGACCCTGGCTGTTGCGCGGCGCTGGCTCCAGACGCACTCTTGATCTCCAACGACCAGAGTTCAGCGGTCTCTGCGACACCACCGACATCACGGGTTCAAGTTCAGTAGTGTCGGGTGGCGCTGGCCGCGGTGCGGGTGTTGGCGTGCTTGTGCTTCGTGCTCTTGGAACCGTTTCGGGCTCATCAGCGTGCAGATACTGGGAGCGCCGGGGAGTCGTGCCTCCTCGGGTGATGCCCTCATGGGCCGGCAGATGAATACGAGTACGGACCACATGGCTTCGATGCATGATGATGTAGCGGACTTCGCGTTGTTGCTGAGGCGCCTGAAGGAGCGTACCGACCGCAGTTATGCGGCACTGGCCCGCCGGATGGGCGTGCATGCCTCCACCTTGCACCGCTACTGCTCGGGGGAAGCGGTGCCGCAGGACTTCGCCGGGATCGAGCGGTTCGCCGCACTGTGCGGCGCCTCTCATGAAGAACGCATGGAGCTGCACCGCAGGTGGATCATGGCCCACACCACACGGCAACGCTCACGCCCCTCCGATACCCGCCAGGCTTCTGCGGCCCACACCACCACGGGCGCAGCTGCCCCCGTCACCCTTGCGAGCAATGCCGCGGCGACTGTCTCCGCAAGCGGCTGCGACTCGCTTGGGGTGACGCCCAGTCCCGTCACACCGGCAGACCGGCGCCCCAAGCCCACCTCAGCGCCCTGGCCGCTGCGGCCGCCCGGGCGCCTTCGACGGCAGCCTGTGCGATCGAGAGTTCTGGCGGCCTTGGCCCTCGCCACGGCCCTCGGGTTCACCGCATCTGCCGCCGGCCCCCTCCCGGCGTCGGCCACGCGCCCAGACAAGTCCGGGTCGAACTCGGCAAGCGCTGGTGCGGCCCCACAGGCGGCTCCTTTGACCTGGACCGCCAACTCCCACATACGCGGACTCACCGGCTGCGGAGAAGAATACGTCGTCGCCAGGCCGCCGCAGCAGGTTCCGCCGCCGCCGTACCCGGAGGACATCGCGGCGTGGATTGGCTCCCAGCGAGCAGTGCACGGGGGCACTAGCGGCGTGCAGATCACAGTGCAGGGACGTGGCTCCGCCGCCGTCGTCCTGGAGGCTCTGCACGTACGCGTGGTCAACCGTGCCGCCCCCGCTGCCGACCGGGGCAGTGTCTACGTCCTAGACGACGGCTGCGGCGCCGGCATCACACCCCGCTTCTTCTCCGTAGACCTCGACGCGCACCAGTCCCTGGTCCGTTCGATGCCCGGCGACGATGCGGGCACCAAGATTCCTGCAATCGACTTCCCTTACCGGGTGTCTTTGCAGGAGCCCGAAGTGCTGATGGTCTCCGCGCTCAACGAGTCCTGCACCTGCGACTGGTACCTCAACCTCGACTGGTCGTCACAAGGCCGTACCGGCACGGTCCGTATCGACGACAACGGCCGCCCCTTCCGCAGCACCAGCACCAAAGGCCTGCCGGGCTACCGGTACGACCGTGTGTATCACCAACCCGGTCGCTGGGTCCCGATCCCCGCAGCCAACCTGTCGAGCACCGGCGGCTGACGCAGTAAATGGCGTGTGCGACAACCGCTGCGCCTACGGGGGCCTGCCGTGGTTCACGGCACTGGCACAGAGTGGATGCCAGGGTCTCGGGTTCCTTTTCCTGATGCCCTGGGCCGCGCCCCGCCATCTCGGTGCACCGCGCAGTAGGCCGGCCGATATTGGCCATCGGCGCGCTGCCGGCCCGCTTCCGGCGCGGGCCGGAAGCGGAGCAGGCGAAGCGGATGTGGCGTCAGCGGGCGCTCGTAGCACGGATGTCAGTGACATCACCGAACACTGGCTCCAGCTCCACGACGAGATCGGTCCTCACCGTCGGCGCCTCCCCACCGCCGAAGTTGTGGGTGACGACGATGTCACGGCCATTGCGGCTCTCACTCACCGTCCAGTCCACCGGGACGTTCTGGGCTCGCAGCACACCGTCCACCTTGTTCTTCTTCTCCCAGGCCTTCAGCCGCTTGGCGAAGGCGGGCGCGAGGTAGTGCGCACGCAACGCCCCGGCCAGCGCGGCGTCAGGGCCCTTCGGGTCGCCCTTCGCGTCGACGTACGCGCCGTAGAAATCGGCGACCCGGGTGACCGGGTCACCGGTCCTGCCGCTGACCGACCGCACCGAGGCGGACGCCTTCACGGGGGTGCTGTTCGTTGTGCGGATGTTGATGATGTCGCCGGTCGCCTCCTGCTCCACGACGAACCTGGTCGTCGTGGTGGGTGACTCTCCGCCGCCGAATGCCAGGGTGACGACGGCCTCGAGACCGGTGGCGCCCTCGCTCACCGTCCAGTCCACCGGGACGTTCTGGGCTCGCAGCACACCGTCCACCTTGTTCTTCTTCTCCCAGGTTTTCAGCCGCGCGGCGAAGGCGGGCGCGAGGTAGTGCGCACGCAACGCCCCGGCCAGCGCGGCGTCAGGGCCCTTCGGGTCGCCCTTCGCGTCGATGTACGCGCCGTAGAAATCGGCGACCTGGGTCACCACTTCACCATTGAAGCCGCTGACCGACCGCAGCGCGGTGGACGCCTTCGCGGATGTCTTGGCGGGGGCGGCGGCCTGTGCCGTCGCCTGCGTCGACGCGCCGAGCCCGACGGCCAGGACGAGCCCGGCAGCCATGGCCGCGCGGCGGCCGGGACGACGACGTGCGTGGGTATTGCTGCTCATGTCGTGTCTTCCTTCTCATCGTGGTTCTCATGGGATCGCTCCCGGTCGCCACCAGCCGGCACCGGCTCCCCCGCCGAACGCGGGGGCACGAGGTCGCCGGGAGCAGAGCGCCGCACGTCGGGCACATAGGTGCCCGGTACGCAGAGACATGGGGGAGCCGTCGTCAGCTGCTGCCGGGGCCTTCGAATCACCCTGGCCGGTGCGACTCCCACAGCTTCGAAGACGCCGGGGACCCACCGCAACCACCACCGCCCAGCCCGCAACGACGCAACCGTCTCACCCGCCCTGAGCTGCGCGGACAAGCACTGCCTGAGACGCCGTCCTGAGATGCGCAGACGTGCGCCTGGTTATGGCGGGCATCGGGCACGGTCTCAGGATCCGGCGTGTGCCACAGGCCGATACGGTACATAGGGGCAGTCCGCTCTCTCTTGAGCGCCTTGTGTCCGACTTGTCACTCACTGTGCGACCGGCTTTCCGCAGGACAACATGCGCGGAGCGGGGTACGGTCAAGAGGTATATATGGGATATAAAGGTCATTACATTCCCAACCTTTATAAAGAGCGCCAACCGGGCAGGCGATGTCATTCGGAGGACGACCCAGGTCACGCCCGCAGGCCGCCTGTCTTATATGCGTGAAGCCGCCTCGCTCCGTCCCCCGGTGAGGCTGCGGCGTCGCCGGGAAGCGCATCGGCACGCAAAGCGCTTCTCCATTGCGTGAAGGAGGAGACATGGCCTCTCCATCCGGGGCTGCGTCCCGGGCCGGACAGAGCTCCCCAGCGGACGGAACCGTCTTGACGGACCGCTTGTCCCAGAGGGCCGGTTCTTGGGCCTGGTTCCTCGCCGGATCGATCACCACACTGGTGCTGGGCACCTTGGCATTGGTCTGGCCGGATGTGACCATTCACGTCCTGGGCGTGCTTATCGGCTTGTACCTGCTGGTCACCGGGGCCTTCCGCTTCGTCACGGTCTTCGGCCGCCGGGATACCGCCGACCGGCTTCCGGGACTACTGGTGAGCCTCCTGCTCCTCCTGGGCGGAGTACTGTGCTTGCGCCACCCGTTCCAGACGGTTGCGGCGCTCTCCCTAGTCGTAGGCGCCGTCTGGTTGCTCTCCGGAGTTATCGCTCTGTACGGCGCCCTGGCCGCGGAGGAGTTGCCGAGCCGGGGTCTGGTCGCCGCGGTCGCTTCTCTCGGCATCGTCGCCGGCATCGTGGTCCTGGCGCTTCCAGCCGAGTCGGCCCGGGTCCTGACCAGGCTTACCGGCCTCTGGCTCGTATTGCTCGGCCTGGCAGAGACCGCACTCGCCCTGGCGTGGCGCTCGAGCCTGCACCGGCCTGCCGATACCGCCCAGGCGGACGACCTTGGCCATCCGATCTGACGGCCGCATCCCGCACACGACCGGAATCCGCGTCAGACATCTCGGCCCCCAGCGGCGACCGCCGCGGTGTGGAAATGGAGAGGGAACATGTACCTGGCCTACGACTTCCCGCTGCTCAGCGTGTTCTGGAGCATGCTCTGGTTCTTCCTGTGGATCCTGTGGTTCATCCTGCTCTTCAGGATCATCACGGACATCTTCCGCGACCACGACATGAACGGATGGGCCAAGGCCGGCTGGCTGGCCTTCGTCGTCCTGCTCCCGTTCCTGGGAATCCTGGTGTACGTCATTGCCCGCGGCAAGGACATGGGCCGCCGCGAGATCGCCCAAGCACGCGCCCAGCAACAGGAATTCGACTCCTACATCCGCAAGACAGCCACCGGTTCACGACCTTCCAGCAGCGTGGACGAGCTGGCCAGACTCTCCGAGCTGCGCTCGAGGGGCGACATCACGGATGAGGAGTTCCGCCGGGCGAAGGCACTGATCCTCACCGACGACCAGGCCACTGCCGCACAACCTTCACCGCCCGCCGCGGGACGCTGAACCCCCAAGGACCGGATCCCCGTCAGGAGCGGCCCCACGGGAGGAACCGCACACCAGGCGCAAGGCCCGTCTCCCGCGCAGCTCGACTCCAGGAAGAACCCTCCGTGAAAGGCAAGGCTTCCGCGCCCAGCACCACCACGAAGCGAGGCATTCCCATGACCACCACACACTCCACCGGCTCCGCACGCCAGATGTGGGCGGGAGGACTCACCGTCTTCGGTGCCGTCATGCTCGGCATCACCGGACTCGTCGGCATCTTCAGAGGAATCATGGCCATCGCCGAGGACGACGTCTTCCTCACGACGCCGAACTACGTCTTCGAGTTCGACTTGACGTCATGGGGTTGGATCCACCTGATTCTCGGCATCGTCGCCGTCGTGGTGAGCTTCGGCCTCTACACGGCGGCCACATGGGCGCGCGTCGCCGGCGTGGGCATCGCAGCACTCGTCATCATCGCGAACTTCCTGTCGCTGCCCTACTACCCGGCCTGGTCGATCCTGATGATCGCCATGTCCGCGGTCATCATCTGGGCCCTGTGCACGGTCAGGCGCGACGACACCGCCCTGCACTGACCACTCAGAGCTCCTCCCGTGCTGCCGTACCCCGTGGCAGGCACAGTGCCTGCCACGGTCGGATGCCGAGGTGAAACGGCATGGATGATCATCGAGCGCGAAAGAACACCACACCGACCCGCCTGGTATGCGTCGAGGGCTTCCCGGTCTGGATCAGCGCCGATGAGACAGCCTACGTCCGCTACGAACCGACTGGCACACCCGCCACGACGCTGCTCAGCGCAGGGGGTGAATTCGACGCCAGCAGTGCCGACTGCCTGCATGAGGCCCTCACCGCGACACACACCCCACAGACCGAACGAACCCTTCTCGATCTGACGCACGTCACCTTCGCGGACACAGCGTTCGTGCAGGAGTTGCTCACCGCGCACCGCCGGCCCGGACGCCTGATCCTCATCGGTCCCCTCACGCACCCGGTCCGCGTCGCCCTCGATCTCTCCCCTGACACCTACAGTCTTTTCTTCATTTCCCCGGAGGACTCCTGCGGCTGAAGCCTTTATCCTGTTTGTCCGCAATGAATCCGGCACCAACCAGGCAGTTGAACATTTTGAAACAGGGAGGACGAAGATGAGCAGCGCCACAGATAAATTCAAGGGAAAAATCAAAGAAATCACCGGGAAGGTCACCGGTGACCGACGGCTGGAGGCCGAAGGGAAAACTGACCAGGCGCGAGCAAAATCTCAGGAAGCCGTCGATGAGGTTCGCGAGCGCACTCGGGGCATCAGGGATTCATTCAAGCGTAAGCGCTCCTGATGCGGACTGGCGTAGAACAGTCGACCTGCTTTTCCTGCTGATATTGAAAACCGGGTACATACGCTACTGTCGATCAAGCAGAACCGTGCCTGCGCGACAAACTTTTCATGCGGAATGCAGAACTATTTGAAAGAAATAGGAAGCGATGAAGTGTCGACTGCATGAACCCTAGCGACTGCAAGAGGTTACTCCCTATCTGTCGCTTTCCTCCCATCCCGGAGGAGAGATCGAGATCAGTGAACCTTTCTCATCCTGGGTTCTGAGGCTGATGACGAGGGGCTGATGAGAGTTCGTGACGTGACAGGGCTCCTGGTCGTTCGGTTGGTGATCTCACTCATCAACGTCTCGACACAGGAGCCCTGTTGGTCCTGTATCGTGCCATGCTCGACATCCCACATGAGGTGGTTGAGCATGTTTCCTGGCTCATCTACGCCCGAAGGCGTGAACTGTGTTCGCGCTGGCGGCGGCTGAGCTGCTTCCAGCAGGCCCTCCTTGTGCTGGTACACCTGCGCAAGAACGAGACGCTGCACCAGGTGGGAGCCGTGTTCGGTGTTTCCACCGCCACGGCCGGCCGGTACGTGACCGAGGCCGTCGACATCCTGGCCGACCAGGCACCCACCCTGCTGGACGCGTTGCAGGGCCATGACCCGAACGAGTTTCTCATCCTTGACGGCACCCTGATCAGGACCGACCGGGTGGCCGCCGACGAGCCGTACTACTCGCAAAAGCACCGCCACCACGGGATGAACGTCGCGGTCCTGGCCCGTCCGGACGCACCCACGACCTCACGGCCGCCCGCGCCCACGGAGTGATTCAAGCGTGCCTGACCAGGCAGATCCTCGTCCTGGCCGATCGCGCATACCGCGGAGCCGGTGCCACGGTCCGCACTGCCTACTACGGCCGCGACCTGCCCGAACGGTACGCGCGGTTCAACCGGGACCACGCCCGGCTGAGGGCGCCCGGTGAGCGAGCCTTCGCCCGCCTCAAGCAATGGCGGATCTTCCGCAAGGCCCGCTGCAGCCCGAACCGGATCAGCCGGACCATCGCCGCCATTCACACCATCGAGACCGCCTGGCGATCAGGATGAGAAGGGTTCAGTGGGACAGGTGAAGGGTGGAGGCATGGGGAAGTCCAATAACGTGGCTTTCAGGGTTATTGGCGCTGCCATCGCCGTTTTCGGTCTCCTATGCGCTTTTGGTGTCTTTTGATGGTTTAATGCCCTACGTTCCTTTATTGATCCGAAACGGTTTGGGTTTCGGGTCGTTGGGTGGGTGTGAGCGATCTGGTGGGGGACGCGCGGCGTCTGTCGCCGTCGGCGCAGGAAGCCCTGCGGCTGCGTGCGGTGGCCGTGCTGGTGGCGGGACGGGACCGCGAGGATGTGGCCGCGGTCTTTGGGGTGTCGCTGAAGGTGGTCGACCAGTGGTGGGCGAAGTGGCAGGCCGGCGGGCGGGAGGCCCTGGTCATGCGTCCTCGCGGCAAGCCGGTTGGTGTGCACCAAGTGCTCGGGGAGGCCGAGCAGGCCGCCGTGCGGCAGGCCGTCCTCGACCACACCTCATCCGGCCTGGGGCTTTCCGGTCAGCTGTGGACGCGGGGCTGACAGGCGAGCTGATCTTCAAGCTGTACCGGGTCCGCTTCACCGAGCCGGGAGTGGGCAAGTACCTCAAGCGGTGGGGACCGACGTTCCAGCGGCCGGACAAGCGGGCGGTCGAGCAGGATCCGGTGGCGGTCCGGATCTGGCGCGAGGAGACCTGGCCGGCGATCCGGGCCAGAGCGAAGGCGGAGAGCGCCGAGGTGCTGTTCGCCGACGAGGTCGGCATCCGATCGGACCAGGTCACCGGCCGCACCTGGGGAGCCAAGGGTCAGACGCCGGTCGTGCACCGCACCGGGAACCGGTTCTTGGTGAACGCGATGTCCGCGATCAGCACCAGGGGGCGGATGCACTTCATAGTCTTCACCGAGTCGTTCGACGCGAAGGTCATGTGCCGCTTCCTCGCCCGGCTTGTCGGGAACTTCGACCGTAAGGTCCACCTGGTCGTCGACCGGCACTCGGCCCACCGCTCGAAGGCCGTCCGTGCCTGGCTCGCCGACCACGAGGACCAGGTCGAGCTGCACTTCCTGCCCTCGTACTCACCCGAGCTGAACCCGGACGAGCTGGTCAACGCCGACCTCAAACGCAGCCTGCCTCACACCCACCGGGCCAGGAACCAGACCGAACTCGCCGCCGAAACCCGGCGGTTCTTCCACCGCAGACAACGCCAACCTGGCATCGTGCGCGGATACTTCGGCGGCCGGCACGTCTGCTACGTCATTGACGAGTGAACACCATGAGTTTCTGATCAATAGCGGCGTGCGGCGAACCTTCCGTCGGGCCGCTTGTGCAGCCATCCACGGTCGGCGAGCTTGGTCAACTTCGCCCGTAGCGGCTCCAGCTTCCCGCGCAACCCCACCTCCAGTCCCAGCTCCTCGCCGACTGTCCTGACCTGCACCGGACCATCGGCGGTTCGATGCAGCAGCCTCCGGGTGCGGACGCACCCGTGTCAGGAGGCGCCCGCGGCGGGACGCACCCGTATGGAACGCGACGGCCCGGGCAGACGGACTGCCCGGGCCGCGTGTTCAGCGGGGTGGTCGCTACCCCGCGTTCCTGAGGAACACGGAGGTGAGCGGTGCGGTGTGGGTGGAGTCCACGCCTGCGCCCGCCGTGAAGTCGGCCTTCTCGCTGCCGTTCCAGTCGGCGATCGGGCTGCCGCCCTGGGTCAGGTGCTGGAAGCGGGACGGGTCGCCCGGCGCGGAGCCGAACTGGTAGACGGGCTGGGCGCCCGCGCCCGTCTTCCCGTACGGCAGGTAGTCCGTGTACGGGCCGCCCGGGGTGAGCTGCTTGGAGAGGGTGTTGTTGTGGAAGACGTTCTGCGGGCCGGAGGAGCCGGACCACTTGAGCGCCTTGGCCCCGGCGGCCCACCAGATCGGGTACCAGGTCCCGGCCTCGACGTCGCCGCCCTCGCCGCCGCAGCGGGCGGTGCAGTTGCCCGAGTAGTGCTCGTACGGCACGCGGACGGTGTTGTTCTCGAAGAGGTTGCGGCGCTCCCAGCCGCCGTGGAGGTTCAGGTCGGAGTCGAAGTCGTTGCCGTAGACCACGTTGCCCGAGGCCGACCACTGCAGGGTGAAGTGGCGCAGGTTACGGGTGGTGTTGAGGGCGTAGAGGGAGTCCCAGACGCGGCTGCCGCGGAAGTAGCCGTTGCCGCCCTTGCCCTTGTTCCAGGCGCCGTCGAGGTGGTTGCGCTCGAACTGGAGGTTCTTGGCGACCTCGGTGACGATCGGGTGCGATCCGGTCATCTCCGCGCGGACGCCGCGGGCCCAGGAGTCGGCGGCCCACTTGAAGACCAGGCCGTGCATGGCGTATGCGGGGGCCAGGTTGCCGTAGTTGTGCCGGGCCTGTTCGAGGGTCATCCCGGGCATGTCCTGGGTGAAGGAGAAGTTCTCGAACCCGACGCCGACCACCATCTTCAGCGGGGTGACCTTGCTGGGGTAGACGGTGTCGTCGATCGCGGCGGAGCCGTCCGAGGTGGAGTCCACCGGGAGGTCGAACTCCAGCGGCTTATCCAGGGTCAGCGTACGGTTCGCCGCATCGACGGAGCTGATGCGGAAGACCTGCTGGCGCATGTGCAGGTTCTCGTACCGGCCCTCGTCCGTGGCGCTCTGGAGGGCGTAGAACTTCCGGCTGTTAGCGGCGCCCACCCACACGTGCCCGCCGACCGGGAAGCGGGCCGGGTCGGCCTTGGCGTCGAGGTGGACGACCCGGTCGCCCTCTTTCGCGGAGAAGCCCGGCGCGGCCGCGGAGGTCCGCAGCTTCACGCCCGAGGCCCAGTGCTGGTTGACCGAGCCCTCGAAGAGGTCCTTGCGGTTGGCGGGGGCGGCGGCCAGCTCGTCCGCGTACCGGGGGGCGACCTCGCGGGTCGAGACGCGGAACAGGCCGCGGCCGGGCCACATCCAGCCGCCCTTGCCGGTGTCCGCGCCCGACCCGTAGGACATGGCGTCCTGGTCCCAGCGGCTGCCGTCCGAGGTCAGGGTGTCGTACTTGGTGCTGTCGTCGGGGCGGAACACGATCCGGGTGCCCCCGGGCCGGGCCGGGTCGCTGCCCTGGCCGCGGATGGTCAGGTAGCTGGCGTCCACGGAGATCTGGCGGCTGACGTTCAGCTTGCCGGCGGGCAGGGTGATCAGCGACAGCCGCTCGAACTGCGCGACGCCCCCGCACCGGGTGCGGATGTCGTCGATGGCCCGCTGGATGCCGGCGGAGTCGTCGGCCTCGTCGTCCGGCTTGACGCCGTAGGTGCCCTCGAGCTCTTCCGGGGTGATGCGGCAGGCCTCGTCTCCGGTGTGCTGCGCCTCGCCGGGCAGCGGGCTGCCGCCGCGGTAGCCGGCGGCCGACCAGTTCGGCATGCCGGGCAGCTGCGCCTTGCGGTTGTAGGCGCTCAGGAGCTGGGAGGGCGGGTTCGGGTTCGCGGCGGCCTCGGAGGTGTACCGGTGGCGGCCGATGGTCTCGATGGCGCGGTGGGTGGAGCCGCCGAGGGGCAGCTCGTAGAAGTCGACGGCGACGTAGTTGGGCGTCTTGCGGGCGGCCGGGCCGCAGATGTTCAGCGCCCGGTCGACCAGGGAGTCGCCGTTGTCGATGGCGGCGGTGATAACGGTGGGAGCGTCGCGGAACTGGTTCATCACGAACAGCGGGGTGAAGCCGGGCTCCTGCCGCGTGAGCGGGATCTCGTCCCAGCGGGTGTAGCAGTCCTTGTTGCCCGCGAGGCCGCCCATGCTCCAGTAGTTCTCGACCGTCCAGTCGCGCTGGGCGCGGACGCCGACCTCGGGGACGTCGCCCTTGTCGGAGAAGATCAGCAGCCGCTTGCCCAGCCCGCGCATCTGGGACAGGGTCGGCCAGCCGTGGGTGCCCACCCCCTGCGCCACGGGGTCGAAGACCAGTTCCTTCAGGCCGGGTACGGCGCTCATCTCGCGGGCCATCTTCGCCCGGTCGGCGACGTAGTCCTCCAGGAAGACGGTGACGACGGCGTCGCTGTCCTTCTGGAGGAACTTCACGATGTCGCCGAGGCCGTACTCGAAGCGCCGGTCGCCGCCGATCGAGCACGTGCCGTGGCACATGCGCAGCGGGTCCTCGACGGTGGCTCCGTCGTCGTAGACGTCCAGCATCATGCCGCGGACGCCCTCGTCCAGCTGGGTGGCCATGCTGCGGGACTGGTTGGGGAAGGAGTAGCCGTCGCCGTAGGAGTTGAAGGCGTTGTGGCTGGTGAGGAACGTCGCCTGGTCGAGCCGGGGGTCGGCCGGCGGGGTGTACTCCTCCAGCACCAGGTCGGTCAGGTGCCAGTGGCCGCGGCCGGTGTCGGCTTCGGCGCGGCTGCCGAGGGCGAGCTGGACGCCGCTGTTGGACCTGCCGCCCGCCGTGGTGGGGGACGTGAGGTACTGCTCGCCGCCGGGCGTCTTCAGCAGGTAGGTATCGGCCTGGACCTGGTCGAACTCCCAGGTCGTACCGTCACCGCCGCACAGCTTCAGGACCGCGAGTGTGCCGTCGAGGCCGATGCAGTAGGCACCGTTGACGTTGCTCTTCAGGTAGTACGAGGCGCCGGTCACGGCCTCGAACCACCACTGCTGCCCGTGCCGGCCGCCGTACGTGAACTGGAGGATCTTGCGGCCCTCCTCCATGTCTCCGGCCTCGGCGTCCACGGCGAGGCCGTTCATGGCGTTCTGTATCTGGACCGGCCCGAGCCGGTTGGGCGGTCCCGGCGCGGCGACGGCCGCCCCTGGGAGGACGGAGGCGACGAGCGCGGCCGTAAGCGCGGCCACGGCTGTGAAGACCAGCCGCATGCTGCGGCGATCTCTGTTGAACATGGGAGGAGGCACTCTCTCTCGGAACGGCAGGTGGGACCCCGGCCTGCCGCCCGGGCCGCGGGGCCCGGCTCGGCGCGAGCACCCCGGCTGGCCAGGCGGTCCCGCACCTGAACCGGACGGAAGTCCTCGAACCTGGGAACGAGCACTCTAGCGCCGTAAAGTGACTGGGTTTTGCCCCGAGGTGAACGAAGAGTGATCAAGCCGCCCATAGCCGCCGTTCGGCCGTCACGCGGTTCTGCCGTCATCCCGCCGCGGGGTCAGTGAACCTTTCTCATCCTGGGTTCTGAGGCTGATGACGAGGGGCTGATGAGAGTTCGTGACGTGACAGGGCTCCTGGTCGTTCGGTTGGTGATCTCACTCATCAACGTCTCGACACAGGAGCCCTGTTGGTCCCGTATCGTGCCATGCTCGACATCCCACATGAGGTGGTTGAGCATGTTTCCTGGCTCATCTACGCCCGAAGGCGTGAACTGTGTTCGCGCTGGCGGCGGCTGAGCTGCTTCCAGCAGGCCCTCCTTGTGCTGGTACACCTGCGCAAGAACGAGACGCTGCACCAGGTGGGAGCCGTGTTCGGTGTTTCCACCGCCACGGCCGGCCGGTACGTGACCGAGGCCGTCGACATCCTGGCCGACCAGGCACCCACCCTGCTGGACGCGTTGCAGGGCCATGACCCGAACGAGTTTCTCATCCTTGACGGCACCCTGATCAGGACCGACCGGGTGGCCGCCGACGAGCCGTACTACTCGCAAAAGCACCGCCACCACGGGATGAACGTCGCGGTCCTGGCCCGTCCGGACGCACCCACGACCTCACGGCCGCCCGCGCCCACGGAGTGATTCAAGCGTGCCTGACCAGGCAGATCCTCGTCCTGGCCGATCGCGCATACCGCGGAGCCGGTGCCACGGTCCGCACTGCCTACTACGGCCGCGACCTGCCCGAACGGTACGCGCGGTTCAACCGGGACCACGCCCGGCTGAGGGCGCCCGGTGAGCGAGCCTTCGCCCGCCTCAAGCAATGGCGGATCTTCCGCAAGGCCCGCTGCAGCCCGAACCGGATCAGCCGGACCATCGCCGCCATTCACACCATCGAGACCGCCTGGCGATCAGGATGAGAAGGGTTCAGTGTGACTGCGGACAAGTGCGCAGGTCATGCGATGGCCAGCCTCGCCTGTTACACCACCTGCCAGGCGCCTCCGTTCAGGGCCGGGCGAAGACGTCGTGGGTTCCGATCCGACGCCAGATGATGTGCCGGTCCCCGGTTATCCGTGCCCGGCCGTACGATCACGTCGCCCGCCCGTCCGGCGCCCAGGTCAGCTCGTAGACCCCCGGGGCTATAGGATCTCGCGATCCACGTCATAGAGCATCGCCGTGACCTGCTGCTCTTCAGGCTGTCTCAGACAGTGACGGATGAGTTGAGTCTCAGGATCGTGTCGCTTCCTTCGACCGCCTCCGACGGAGTCGAGCAGGTCATGCGCGATTCAGATCGAGGTTCTGAGGGCCTTCCGCAGGAGCTCGCCGAACTCTGCGGGGTGCGTGGTCAGTCCGATGTGCCCGCCGGGGAAGTGCTGGAGCTCTGTGCCGAGACGCTCGGCCAGGAAAGCTGCCGAGCGGTGGGGCAGCTCACCGCGTGAGTCCTGCCCACCGGCGATCACGAGCCGGTCCGACAGCCCCTCCAGCCGGCGGATGTCCGGCGTGTAGGACATGAAGCTGGGCACGATCTGCCCGACGAAGTACGGCAGGTTGTCCATCGTCTGCTCGGCCCGCGCCGTTGCTTGGGGCGGAAGTTTGAGCTCGCCCTTCGGCTCGGTGGTGTCGCTGTCCTTCTTCAGGCCCGCGGCGAACACGGCCATTGCCGGCATGAGCCCTTGGGTGCGGAACGTGTCCTGCACGTGTGCGATGAGTGCGCGGTGTTCAGCCGCGTCCGGCAGGACCTCCACTACTGGCGGTTCGTGCGCCACAACCCGTGCGATGCGTTCGGGGTGGGCGGTGAGCAGGTGCAGGGCGGCGATCGCGCCCGAACTGGCACCGAATACTCGGGCGGGCTCGCCGGGCGACAGCAGTTCCAGTATCCGGAACGCGTCATCGGCGTGCTCGGCCACCTGCTGCTCGGCGTCGGGGTCGTCCAGCGTGCTGCGGGACATGCCGCGCGGGTCGTAGGTCGCGACTGTGTATTCGGCGGCCAGGTTGTCGGCGATGCCGTCGAAGGATGCCGCGCCGCCCGTCCCTCCGGGAATCAGCAGCAGGAGCGGGCCCTGGCCTCGCACTTCGTAGTGCAGGGTCGCGCCATTCACACGCAGGCTGCCTATGGTCGGGGCGGTCATGAGGAGTCTCCTTCTCGGGACGGGGGCCAGTGCTCCAGGAGGGCGTGCAGGGCGTCGAGCGCGCGGGTCCAGGACTGCTGCGGCGAACGCTTGTGCGCGAAGCCGCCCGCCGCCTCCAGGGCGACGAACCCGTGGAACGTGCTGCGCAGCAACCGGACCGCGTCGGTCAGGTCCGGCTCGGCCAGCCCGTAGCCGCGCAGCATGCCGTAGGTCAGCTCGACCGCCCGCCGTGGTCCGGGCGCCTTCGCGGCCAGCTCGGGGTCGATCCGGATCGGGCTTTGCGTTGCCATGTAGCGGCCCGGATGCTGGTGGGCGTACTCCCGCCAGGCATCCGCGAAGGCGACAAGCGCATCCTTGCCCGCTCGCCCGGCGGTCGCCTCCGCGATACGGATGGTCTTCTCGTCCGCCCCCAGCAGCGCGATCCGACCGCGCAGATCCTCCAGGCTGCGCACGTGCGTGTAGAGGCTCGCGTCCTTCACGCCCAGCCGCCGCGCCACCTGCGACATAGTCACCTGGTCGAGTCCGACGTCGTCCGCCAGCTCTGCGCCCGCGACCGTCACCCGCTCCGCTGTCAGCCCGGCCCGCACCATGCACCCTCCCGTAATCCTTGAGGCCCTAGTTTTATCCTAGGACCCCTAGGAAGACAATCGGGGGCATCACGCGGTAAGCCAGTCCTCTGACCTGGGCGGTCTCACGGCCGATGTCATATCCGATGTCGATGCGACATCGGCCGTGAGATTCCGACACGGGATTTGAAATCCCACAGGGGCGGAGCGCACCCCCTTGATACGCAGGCCCGGATGGAAGTGGCGTCCGGTGCGCAGGTCGGGGACGAAGGCCTTGAGGACGGCGCGGTGGAACCGCTGGCGCTGTGCGGGGGTGAGGCGGTGAAGGTCGACGGTGAAGCGGGGCAGCGTCTCGTACGTCCGCACGGCGGTCCTCCAGGAAGCACGAAACCCCCGGCCGCAGTGGCCGGGGGCGAAGGGGCAGTCGTATGAGGAAGAGCTGTCATCTGGCGCGAGCTGCGGTGTCGACAGGGACCAAGGCACGGGAACCTGGAGAGGTGAAGCCCTCCAGCGGGGCCGGCCTCCTCGTCAAAGACCGGCCCGTGCCCGTCACGGGATGAAGGACTGGAGCAGCATCACGAGCGCCGAGGTCTCGTCGGTGAGCTGCTCCAGGAGCTCCTTCTCTATCCCGTTGCGGAGCTCGCCGTGCAGGTGCCTGAGCAGGCCGGCCTTGAGGGACGGGTCTGTGCTCTGGATCTGCGTGCGGAGATGCGCGACGAGTGCGCGCAGGTAGTGGGTGAAGCGCCGGCGGCCGGGCTGGTCGGGCTGCTGGGTGTTGTTGACGGTCACGGGTCCCCCTGCGGGTGAGTGCGAGCTGAGCTGACGGGTGATGAGGGCGCGGTGGATCGCCGCACGGCTGGTCGCCTTCACGGCGACGGCGCGCAGTGGCATGAAGTGGCTGCGAGAGGTGCCACGGGGTGGCTCGGGACGGACGGCGCCCCGGTGTGCGCAAGACACGGCTTCCTCCTTTTGGGAAGGGAGCCGGACCATGGAGCACGCGGCGTGCTTACGTCGCGTCCTGGCAAACAGGCCGTCCCCGGGGCCTAGGCCGTGTTTTGAAAATCGGCTCGGCGCCTCGTCCCGCATCGCGATGATCTGGGTGTGGGGCGAGGGGATCTTTCTGACGAACAGTGGGCTGTGCTGGAGCCGTTGTTGCCGGTCGCGGTGCTGGGGCGGCCGTCGTTGGGCCGGCGGAAGCTGATCGACGGGATCCGGTGGCGGGTGAGGACCGGTGCTCCGTGGAGGGATCTGCCATTGGAGTACGGGCCGTGGCAGACCGTCTACGGACTCTTCCGCCGCTGGCAGCGCGACGGCACCTGGCCCGGACTACTGACTCGGCTGCAGACTCGGGCGGATGCGGCTGGGTTGATCACGTGGGAGGTCAACGTCGACTCCACGATCTGCCGGGCTCATCAGCACGCCGCGGGTGCCCGCCGCGACGGCCAGGCCCAGAACGAACCGCCGGGCGGAACCTCAATCGAGCCCGACGACCACGGACTGGGCCGGTCCCGGGGAGGCTTCACCACCAAGATCCACTTGGCCTGCGAGCAGGGCCAGCGACCGCTGTCTCTGCTGGTCACCGCAGGTCAGCGCGGCGACAGCCCTCAGTTCGTCGCCGTTCTGGAAGGCATTCGGGTGCCCCGCACCGGACCCGGCCGTCCCCGTGTCCGGCCGCTGCGGGTGCGGGGCGACAAGGCGTATTCCTCCCGCGCCAACCGGGCCTACCTGCGAAAGCGCGGAATCCGCTGCACGATCCCGGAGCCCGCCGACCAGGCTGGCAACCGCAAGCGACGCGGGAAGGCCGGCGGGAGGCCTCCGGCCTTCGACCGCGAGGACTACAAGGCCCGGCACGCGGTCGAGTGCGGGATCAACCGGCTCAAGCGCAACCGGGCGGTCGCCACCCGGTTCGACAAACTCGCGGTCCGCTTCGAAGCCACCGTCCTGATCGCCGCCATCGGCGAATGGCTGTGACCGGCCCGAGCTGTCGGTTCCGCATGCCATGCTGACCGCGACCAGGGCCGGCAGGGTGAGGGAGAGACCACGATGGGGGCTCAGTACTACGGCGCCGACAGCGAGAACGGCGACCGCATCGACGACCCCTCCGAGGACGCGCTGTTCACGCTGATCAGCGACCTCAACAACTCCGACAACACCTTCGTCGTCGTCCAGCCCGACGAGGACGACCCCGTCTGGTTCGCTTCCGTGGCCGTCCTGGACGGGGGCGGCTACGAGATCGTCCGCCGTGACACCACCCGCAACGAGCACGAGGTCACCACGGCGACCGGCATCAACGACATCGCCCGTGACCTCACCATCTGGATGGCCGCCCGAGACTTCCCCGGACGGCCAAACAGGCAGGTCACCGCGTTCTAAAACACCACCTAGTCGTACGTCTGTTCGTGGCGCGTGAACTAGAGCTGATTTCCAGTCAAGTTATGTCTCTATAGCAATACTTACTGGCTGGTACGCAAGTAGGGCGATGTCACGCGCTGCTATGGTCCCGCACCAGAAGCGCAGTACGCGTAGCTCTCACACCTCACACCTCATTACACAGGTCACGCGAGGGACATCCCGGACGTGCCCATTGGCTTCGCGCCTATGTCCCTCAAAGCAGGAGCTCAACCATGACCGCGTACTCTCGTAACCGCGTGTCTGTGCCGGCTGATACTCCAGCCCACCGATACGACGCTCTCCTCGGCTGTCTCTCCCGGCGCATCGTCGACCAGGCCACGGGTACGTCCATCCCCACTGGCGCGAGACTCTTGGATCAGCCGCAGAAGCAACTGTGGCTGGGCATGCTCGCCAGCGAGGCGAAGCTCGTCGCCGAAACCAACGCTGGTTTCCGCGGGCTTCAGATCACCCCTCCGGCCCAGGGCTTCTCCTTTCGTGTGCGGACACTGCCTGAGACCCTCACCATCGAGGTCGCGGCATCGGTGTTCATGGCCTTGCACCCTACGGTGGACGAGCAGCGTGCCTCCACGACCACAGCGTCCAGGACGGGTGGTACGACGGCGGGTGCCGGCGCGAACACAAAGGTGACCGCCGTGTCTGCCGACGGTCGTCCCCCTCGTGTCGGCCAAGTCCCGGGAGGCGGACGTGGCACGAAGTACCCACTCGCTGCCATCTGGACACACGTAGCGATGGAACCTGTGCGGATTCCCGTCTCCTTGCCTTCCGCGAAGGTGCTGTCCATGCGTGTCGGTGAGGAACAGATCGCCGCGGCCCTGCGCGCAGCCGCCCTAAGCCAGGATCACCAGTTCTTCCGGCAGCGCCTGGGCGCCCCGGCAAACGGATCCCTGCCCTATGACCATGACTTGGTCGACGAGCGAACGTGGGCCGCGTACAGCGCCCGCCACCTTGTCCCTGTTACGGAGGTCGCGCCTCCCCGGCACCAAGCGGCCGTAGAGATCGAGATCGCTCCCCTCGATGACGGTTTCGAGGTCTTCGTCGCGGTGGTGAACACCACCCCGGCTCCCAAGGACCAGCTCATCGATGGAACGCGCCCCTACGAGGAGGCGTACCTGGACACCCGGTTGTACCAGGTTGTCCTGACAGCGACGCTCGATGGACGCATCGAGCCGTATGAGCTGGAGCAGGTCGCCCAGTCACATCGATACGAGCGTTCGGTGCCGGCGTTTGGCCACGCCTCACCTGTCTCGCATCAAGAGCATGACGGACGCACCACACTGCGCACCGAGTTCGCCGCCACGGAACCGACCTGGCGCGCGTACCCCCGAGAGCGGTCAAGCGACGCGACTGGTCGCGAGGTCCCCATCGACACCACCTTCGACTCCTTGATCGCGAACCCGCTTGACACCGTCTCGACCCTGGTCAACCTCCTGGATGTCTGGGTGGATGACCACTGGGGCACTGCCGCGTTGGATGTTCTGCAGAAGACGCGAGGGTGGAACGACGAGGCACGCGCGGAGGCTGAGGCGGATGCCGAGGCCGCCCGCTCGGAAGCGGGCTGGGTCCGCGCGGGATTGGACATCCTGCGGAGTGATCCGAGCGTGCGAGACGCGTTCGTGGCGGCGAACAAAGTGGTCAAGGCCGCCGCGAACGGCGAGTACGACAGTTGGCGGTCCTTCCAGGTGGCTTGGATCGTCGGATGCCTGCCGGGCTTGGTAGATCCCAAGCGGCACCGAGAAGTCAACATCGTCTGGTTCCAGACAGGCGGTGGAAAGTCCGAGGCGTACCTCGGACTGATGCTCGTCACGCTCTTCTACGGCAGGTACACGGGGGTCACCCGCGGCACCCAGGTATGGGCCCGCTTCCCTCTTCGCCTGCTGGCCCTGCAGCAGACCGAGCGTTTCGCGAAGATGGTGATGAACGCGGAGGTCCTAAGGCGAAGGGACTCTCGCATCCGTGACACCGGGGCCTTCGGTATCGGTTACTTCGTCGGAGGCGGCAACACACCCAATCGGCTTCGCAAACCCGACGGCAGCAACTACAACAACAGCCTGGACCCCACCGACCCGAAGACCGCCGAGGCGTGCAGAGTCCTGGATGATTGCCCCATCTGCGGTCGAAGCCTCACTGTCAGGTGGGACGATCCGAGCCACACCATGCGTCACGTCTGTGAGAACCGTGACTGTGAGCTGGCTGGCGTCCTCCCCGTCTGGGGAGTCGATGACGACATCTACCGCCGGGCGCCCTCCGTGCTCGTCGGCACTGTGGACAAGCTCGCGCAGCTTGGTCAGAACCAGGCTTTCCAGATCCTGCTCGGCCGTCCGCATTCCCTCTGTCCACGGCACGGTTACTCCGCTAACCCCAACTGGTGCCCCATCTTCGGATGCAAGGAAGAGCGGCGTCCGGTTCCGAAGGGTTTTGGGCACATTCGGCTGGAGATCGCCGATGAGCTCCACCTCCTCGACGAGAGTCTGGGCGCGCTCGACGGCATGTACGAGTCGTTGCTGCAGAGGATCAGCGAGCACTTCAAGAACGATCCCTTCCAGATCGTCGGCGCCACTGCGACGATTGAGGGCTACCGAAACCAGGTGCGCCACCTCTATGACCGTGAGGCCCGGCGCTTTCCCGTCAATGGCCCTGAGGCGGGGGAGACCTTCTGGTCCACTACCCGTAAGGGTGACCCGCTACGTCGGTTCCTGGGAGTGCGCTCTCGGGCGAGCACCATGGTCACCGCCACTCGCGAGGTCGCGATGGTGCACGATCGATGGGTTCGCGACCTGCGTGATGATCCCAAGAGTGTTGTCGCCGAGGCGGGGTTGGACGCGGACAACGCTTCGATCGTCGAGGAGGCCCGGCGCGCGGGTGAGGATCTCTTCGAGGTCTTGGTCGCCTACTGCTTGCGTAATGAGGATCTGACTAGTTTCGTCAGGGATCCTGAGGTCCGTAAGTTGTTGGAAAGCGAGGACAACCTCGCCATCATCAATGGTGACACCAGCCCTGACGTGATCCGTTCGGCTGTAGGCCGGTTGCTGAGGCCTCCGTCGAACACTTCCGAGCGTGTCAAGATCATCGCCGCGACCAAGGCGATCGGACACGGTTTTGATGTCGCGAGGCTTGGTGTCATGGCGGTCATGGGCACGCCTACTCAGGCATCCGAGATCATCCAGGCGTCCGCGCGTGTGGGCCGTCGCTTTCCGGGACTGGTTGTCAACGTGATCAATCCCAGTCGGGACCGGGACGCGAGTGTCTTTCGTTACTACCCGGAGTGGATCCGCTACCTGGATCGTCTGGTGCACAAAGTGCCGGTGAACCGGGAGTCGGTACCCGTACTAAAGCGTGTCCTGCCCGGCGGACTGATGGCCTGGCTTCTGCAGGTCCTTGACCGGGACTGGATCACGGCAGGACGCAGGCGACGATCCCTGGCCGACTCGACGGCGTTCCGAGACGCCGTTAACGACGGATCAGTCAACCGATCCCAACTCGTCTCCCTCCTGCGCCACGGATTCGGCATCCACAGCACGAGCGTTTATCACCGCATGCACCGCGAAGCCATCGATGCCTGGGTCGACGACCACCTAGCCACACTTCCGCTTCGCGCGGAGGCGGGCAAGAGGCTCCCCGATCTGCTGCATCCATCGGTACCTCGGTCCCTGCGCGACATCGAGGAGCCCTTGACCATCTACGGCGAGTTGTAGCCGCGCACCGCTTCGCGTCGCTCCCCGCCGTTCCCTTCCCGCACTCGGAGAGAGCCCCCCATGGTCTTCGAAGAGCTCACCCGCAGCAATATCCAGGCGCTCTGGCGGTACATGCCCGGACAGCCATACAACTGGTCGTCCAAGGGTTCAGTGCTAGGCGAGCCGCCACGCCAGGTAACCCCCCTCGATGTCCCAGAAGGATGGGTGGAACCCCAACTCCGCCGGCTACTTCTCCCCTTCGCCACCGCCAAGGGCAACGATCCACGAGCCCGAGCGGAGCTGATCGCGATCGAGCGGCGACAGTTCAGTCTGGTCAAAGCGGAGGATCTTCGCGCCGCTCGCTTCCCCAACACCTTCCTATGCAGGACGTGCGGAGCCTTCCGGACGGTCCGGCCCGCCGACACCTCGCCCGTGTGTCTTACCGCCGGGCATGGGCGGTTGGACCAGTTCTCCTGGAGTGAGGTGCATGAGTGCGGTCATCTGAGTCAGATCACCGCGCCCCGGTGCGCCTCGGGTTGCCGCTCCTGGATGCATCTCAACAACACCCGTGATCTGAACACCTCGCGTTGGTACTGGACCTGCGCCGGCTGCCAGCGCCGCTCTGACGAGCCAATCGTCAGGTGGTGCTCGACCTGCGGTGAAGGACGCCCCCAGGTTATGCGCGTGCCGCAGACAGCGGCCTACTATCCCCAACAGGTCACCGTGATCAACCCACCCACACGCGGTGACTACGGCGCCCTCGCCTACGAGGGCGTATACGCCGCCGCGGTAGCGCAAAGCCTGGGCACACTGCCCAGGGGCTCCGAGGGTCTCAGGCGAGCCGGCGGCGCGAGTTCCGCCGGGGGCGCCATCGAGCAGGCGCGACAGACAGCGGAAGCCCTTGGAATGAGGCCGGGCGAGGAACTCTACGATCAGCTCATCGCCAAGGCACAGCTGCGTGAGGATGACGTGCCCGCCTGGGACGCTCAAATCGAAGCCTTGGGACGTGACGCCGGGACGATCGAGGAATTCGGTGAGGAGTGCCGGCAGCTCGGCCTCGCATGGGACGCCAAGCCCCTGTCGATCCAGAACCTGCTCGACGGTGACGCCGGAACGCAGTTGGAGGCCTATTATCAACAGTACCCTAAGCTGATCTCCCAGTACGGTTTCAACGACGTCACTCTCCTTCGGGAACTGCCCATCGCCTACATCGTGGCGGGTTACACAAGGATCAGCAGTAACGCGGTGGCCACCACGCGTCGAGGCACCCAGACCACGCAGCGATTCCGGTTCTTTCCGGCTGGCCGAGACAGTAAGTTCCCGATGTATGGGGTACGCACTGAGACCGAGGGTCTCCTATTCGAGCTGGACAAGCTGGCCGTGGTGCAATGGCTTGCTGATTCCGGCGTCGTTGAGAACCCCGGATTGAGCACACAAGAAGACGCCCAGCGATGGATCTTCCAATTCGGCGACCCGGTACTGGACGTCTTCAACGCTCCCGAGAACCCCATTTCCAAGGCGATACTCGGCCTTGTCCATTCCATGGCCCATCGCATGATGAAGGCCCTGGCCACCAGGTGTGGACTCAACGTCGACTCTCTCGGGGAATACCTATTCCCAGCCAACTGCGCCTTCCTCGTCTACGCCAACACGCGCAGTAATTTCACTCTGGGCGGGCTGGAACACGTATACCGATACGATTTGGTGGACGCGCTGTCCGAACTGGACGCGGAGACCCGCTGCGTGTTCGACCCGCCTTGCCGGCGGGACTTCGGCGGGGCGTGCGCCGCGTGCCTGCACCTCTCCGAAGTGGCCTGCGCGAGGTTCAACACCGTGCTAAACCGCAATCTGCTCTTCGGCACGCTCCCACCGCTTGTCTCCGACCCTGCCGCAGGAATGTCCCAGCCAGGAGTAGAAAGCGGACGAGGATGGCGCGGATACTGGAGCCGCTGAGGCCCTTGGTCTCCCTGCTGCTACAAGCCTCAGACCCCGTTGCCACGGCGGCGGCCGCGACCGATACCGCAGCCGCCGCGGGCACCGCCCTTGAGGTCTCCGCAGTGATCATGGGCGCGGTCGTCGATCAACGGCTCGTCCCCTACGCGCTGTCACACGCGAAGATTCTCGACAACGAAGGAAACCTCACAGAAGGCGCGCCACTCCTCCTCGCCCAAGCGCACGCGATGGTAGCGATGTCAGTAGACGAGGGATGGGAACTGGTGCTTACCGTCCCCGCCTTCCTGAAGGAATCACTGAGCACGATGTCCCGGGACAATGGCGGGCCAGGACTCCCACTCGATACGGGACGCACTATTCGCGAAGTCGCGGAAAGCGCTCAAGCGAATCTACTGATTGCCGCACCATACCTGCACTCATCCTTCACCACTGCGCTCGCGCCAGCCCTCTCCACGCTCCTGCGGCAGGGCGGGACCGCTACCATAATCACTAGGGCTTTGGGCTGGTCCGCGCCAAACCGATCCAATGCCAACGTGAAAGCCGTGGCGGTACTTCGTGAGGCGGCTGGCATCGCCCGTGACAAGCTGACAGTTTGTTCCTGGGACGAGACGGGACTAGGGATTCACTTCAAGATCGTGCTCGCGGACGATCAGCTTGGATACATCGGCTCCGCGAACCTCACTCCAGGAGGAACAGGCGCCCATGCCGAAGCGGGCGTACTCCTACGAGGATCGCGAGTCAGGTCGCTCTCTCGTTGGCTTCAAGTAGTAGCCGACGAGCTCACACGACGCTCCATTACATAAACGAGGACCGGCCCTATCGCGTGACCCCGACCTGCCCAACAATAACGAGGACCACGCCTCGACAACCCTCTCCCGAAACGATCTCGCACACCGTGATGTCACCCGCTACGGGCTCACAGGAGGGCCAGACGACGTCCCGCGAAGCCGACCAGCCAAACCGGTCGACCACGGCCAGCCGGAAGTGACGCACGCACCTTGTCGGTGACCAGGCGGCCGCGAGAGCGGCTCGGGCGGTCCGCCCATACGAGAATCTCGCCTGCACGGGCGCTGGACCGATCATGGACGTCACACGTCTACGGACGCGAGTCCTGTCTATAGGACCGCCTACACACAAGCTCCTCCGGACCCGTGGGCCGGCGCCCACAGAGCCCGATCCCCAAGCGGCGACCACCCCGGTATGGCCCAGGCAGCCCCGCGGCTACGGCGCGCTGGCGAGCCCCAGCACCAAGACGTGCTCGAGTACCGCGCGCTCATGGAGACCCAAAGAGCTTGGCATGGTGGAAGAGAAGACCCACACACCCACTCCGAGGTAGCGGCCAGCCCGTCCAGCCTCCCCACCGGCCACCCACAGAGTGGTTGGACGTCGTCCTAACGGTCCACGAAGTGGATCTGATACAGCGGCTCATGGCGAGCGGCCCATACGCGATGGCGAGCCGACACCACCGACCCTCCACTCACGCCCGCGAGACCGCGGGCACCCATGGGAAGCCGCCCAGGACACCACCGGCGCTGCGGTGGCCGGGGCAGCGAGGTAACGCGTCCGCGGAGACCAGGCGCGAGACCATCCAACGCGCCCGACACCTCCGCCACCACCAGACTCGACGCCCCCCCGCCGAGTCCGTACGAAATGAACAGTAGGCCTGTGGGCTGTCATGACACGCCTATAGGCTCGGTCTTCACGCACGGCTCCTCTGAGCCGGGCAGCTTCGCCATGTGCTGGGAGACGAGGCGGCGCTGAGCGTGTCGGTTTCTCTTGGAGAGGCTTCAGCTCGAGTGAAGATCACCCCCTCTGCCCGTGTGCTCCGCATGCTGGGAGAGATCCAGTTCGACGAGTGGCAGTGTGTGGCCGAGCTCGTCGACAACTCCTTCGACGACTTCAGCGAGATCGTTCGCTCCGGGGTCGAGTGGCCCGACGGTTTCAAGGTCAGCGTCTCCCTGCCCTCCTCGGCCAACGGAGAACTCGTCGTGACCGACACCGGCCAGGGAATGACCTACGAGCGACTCGAGCGGGCGGTGCGGGCCGGCTGGTCCGGTAACGACATGCACGACAAGCTCGGCCTGTTCGGCATGGGGTTCAACGTGGCCACCGCTCGCCTCGGCAAGCGCACCCGCGTCCTGACGACACGATCCGGTGACAGTGAGTGGATCGGCGTCGAGGTCGACCTGGACCATATCAAGGACGACTTCGAGGCGACGGACATCACCGAGCCGAAGAGCGACCCCGCACAGCATGGCACGAAGATCATCATCGACCGGCTGCACGGAAAGCGCGTGGAGTGGCTGCGCCGGAACGCGGCAGTGCTCCGCAACGTGCTCGGCTCCGTCTACTCGTGGATCCTGGACGCGCGGGGCTTCGAGCTGTATGTGGGCGGTACGAAGGTCAAGCCGGTCCGACACTGCCGCTGGGGAGACGACCGCTCCGTGCTGTACAACGGCAAGGAGCGGGTTCCCGCCTACATCGAGATCGATGAGGTCCTCCAGGACGGCCTGGCCTGTTCCGACTGTGGTCAGTGGCAACTGTCCCAGGGGGATGTCTGCTCCGACTGCGGCAGCGACAGGCTCTCCGTACGAAAGCGCCGCGTCTGGGGCTGGCTCGGCGTCCAGCGCTACCTCCACAAGACCGACTACGGCATCGACTTCCTCCGCAACGGCCGCAAGATCCTTCGCTGGGACAAGCAGTTGTTCACCTGGAACAACCCCGACGGCGTGCCCGGCAACGAGGACCCCGAGTACCCCATCGACCTCGCCCACCAGGGTGGCCGCATCATCGGCGAGATCCACCTCGACCACGTCCCCGTCACGTACCAGAAGGACGCCTTCGAGTACGCGGACCGGAGCTGGCGCAGCGCCGTGGAACTGCTGCGAGGCGTCGCCCCGCTCCAGCCCAAGCGAGCGGAATCCCTTGGCTACCCCGAGAACACCAGGCCGCTCGCCCTGCTGTTCAAGGGATACCGCCGTAACGACGCCGGCGTCAGGTGCCTGGTGCCCGGTGACGGCCGTAAGCCCGTCCACGAGGACACCCGCCGCTGGGGTCACGAATTCCACCGAGGCAACCCGGACTACCAGACGGACGAGCGCTGGTGGCAGGCGGCCCTCCAGCACGATGAGATCAAGAACAAGGGCAAGCAGGTCAAGACCGCCGCCAGCGTCCCGAGCCAGCCGGACGAGCAAGCCGTCCTGGACGCCCTTGGTGTGCCCGCAGACGCTCCCGCGTCCGGTGTCACCCCGACGGCCACCCAGGGGGCCGTCGGGATGACGGGCGGTGGCGCGCCCACCGTGGTGAAGCAGAGGACCGAGACCCGCAGCGAGCGCCTGGCCCGCTACGAGCGCGCCTCGACGCGCCACTCCTACCTCAGCCGTCCGTTCGGCCATCCGGAACTCGGCTACCTGAACGTCGAGACACGGCTGCTCAAGAACAGCGGGCCTCTCCTCGACGACACGGGCCAGGGCGTCCCGGTCCTGCTCGACCAGCGCGCGGGCAACGAGCTCATGGCCTTCCTCGATGTCGAGCACGAGGTCTTCCAGCGGTTCGGCGCGGACTACGCCGACCTCCTTCTCGTGGAGCTCGCGCCGCTCCTCAAGGTCCGTTCACGTTCCCAGTGGAACCCGTCCCAGCTCCTCGCCGGCATCCGAGCCCAGTCCCTCAAGGACAGCGCGCTGGACGGCACCACGGTCGGCGCCGAGGCGCGCGACCTGTTGAACGAGATCCGCAGCCGCGCGGTGGCGGAGCTCAACCGCGCCGGCGGGCACCAGGAGATGTTCGGCCGTCTCACCAAGGAGGAGCGGCACGCCGCCGAGGAGTCGATGATCGCCGCCGGGCGGGTCGGTGAGGTCGGGGCCCTGGGAGAGGACGCAGGGTTCATCACCTACCTTCCGCCACTGGCCCTTGTCCGCATGGTGGACACCACGCCCGAGGCGTTCCTCGACGGCCGCGTCTTCAGGGGCCCGTACACCACCGTGCACTCCCCGGCCGCCCGTTCCCTGAGCCTCGCCCGGGTAACCGGCTACCTCGCCGACGTGGCCACGATCGGGACCTTCGCCAGCGAGGCGACCGTCCTTCAGCTCCAGCGCGCCCGCCTCAGCGTCACCCTCCTCGCCGACGAGTTGGCCGGCGACGAGTGAGCGCGGTGTTCCTATCTCCCTCCGAGCTTCGTGACGGAGGTCCGGCGGGCCTCACCAAGGCCCTGGAGAGGACGCTGTGGCACCTCGGGTTCCACGATGTCCGTGTCGTGGACGGCGCCAACGACCACGGCGCCGATCTCCTGGCCGTGCGAAACCGGGAGCAGTGGGTGTTCCAGAGCAAGTGGAAGGCGCACGGCACGGCGGACCACGCCGGCGTCGACGATCTCGAACGCGCCCGTACCCACTACCGGGCGGACAAGGCGGTCCTGGCGACAAACACCAACATCACCGCCACGGCCGAGGCCCGCCGCCGCGCTTTGGCCGGTGTGGGCGTGGACATCGCCCTGTGGCACGGCGCCACGCTCGAGACCATCGGCGCCCGTATGCCGGAGCGTGTACCCAGCCGGTACGAGCTCAGGCCCTACCAGATCGACGCGGTACGGGCCATCGAGCGTGACCTGGCGGCCGACGCCTCGGCCCTCCTGGTCCTGGCGACGGGGCTGGGCAAGACCGTCGTGGGCGGAGAGGTCATCGGTAATCTCCTCGCCTCGCGACCCCAGGCCAAGGTGCTTGTCGTCGCGCACATGCGGGACCTTGTCGAACAGCTCGAGAAGGCGTTGTGGCGGCACATCCCCAAGACCGTCCCCACCCGTCTCCTCACGGGTGACAGCAAGCCTAGGAACCTGGAGGGAGTGGTCGTCGCGACGGTGGAGTCCGCGCTCGCTGCCGCCCGTAACGGGTACCGGCCCGACCTGATCATGATCGACGAGACCCATCACGTGGCGGAGACCGGCAGGTTTGCGGAACTTCTCGATCTGTGTTCCGCTGCGGCGCAGTTCGGAGTGACCGCCACCCCGTGGCGAGGCGACAAGTTCGACATCACCGTGCGCTTCGGCTATCCCAGCTTCAGCATGGGCATCGCCGAGGGTATGGCGAAAGGCTTCCTGTCCGCCGTCGACTACCGGCTCTACGCCGACGGCGTCGACTGGGACACCGTCAAGGAGATCAGCCGTCACGGATACTCGATCAAGGACCTGAACCGGCACCTGTTCCTCCCGCAGAGGGACGAGGAGATCGTGGAGCACCTGCGGGCCGCCTGGCGGGAGACCGTCGAGCCCCGCGCGATCGTCTTCTGCCAGACGATCGAGCACGCGGAACACATGGCGCGGCTTCTCTCGGTCTCCGACCCGCAGTGGGCCAACGCCTCCTATCTGCACAGTGGTTTGCCCAAGAGGCATCGCAATGTCCTGTTGAACGAGTTCCGTCTCGGGCGCGTACCCGTCATCACCTGCGTGGACGTGTTCAACGAGGGTGTCGACGTTCCCGACGTGAACCTCATCGCGTTCCTGCGCGTCACACACAGCCGAAGGATCTTCGTACAACAGCTCGGCCGCGGGCTGCGCCTGAGCCCCAACAAGAAGGCACTAAGGGTCCTCGACTTCGTGACGGACATCCGTCGCGCGGCGGCCGCCCTCAATCTGCGCCGGGCCCTGGAGGCGACCGAGGCGGAACACCTGGAGCTCCCGCACGCCTCGCGGATCGAGTTCCAGGACGAGACGGTCGGCTCCCTGATGGACATGTGGATCCAGGACGCCGCCGACCTCGAGACCGCGGCCGACGAGGTCCGTCTCCAATTCCCCATGCCGAAAGGAATCCAGTGAGCAAGTACAACATCCCGGCCGATGTCGAGGACGCCGTTCTGCGGCTGGTCTACTCCAAGGCCGCGCAGGCCGACTGGCTCGCGCTCAGTGACGACGAGCGCACTCACCTGTACCAGCTCTGGACGGACGACCCGGAGATCGGAGGCCGCCTCATCGGACACCTTGGCAGCGCCGCGAACGTCCGGCCCTGGCTCAAGGACGGCCCGATGAAGGAGTATCAGCGGGCCCTTCGAGGGGGGACCAAGTACGCGAAGTATGTCAGCAAGCCCGCCGCCACGATCGAGGAGATCATCGAGAAGACTCTGGGAGGCGAGTGGGAGGTCGTTCCGCGCTCCAAGCGTCAAAAACCCATGCGCGCGAAGGCCCGCAAGGTCGGCTCGGAGGACGAGGAACTGCACTTCGTCGTCGGCTCAAGCTCCAACTTCAAGAACCTGCTGTGGCCCGCGATCCTCGACCGCTCCAACGGGCAGACCGCCCCTTGGACGATCTGCGTCATCGACGCCTTCTCCTCCCCAGTGACACGGGAGGAGAGGGCCACGCACGAACACGTGGCTAGGTTCCTGGGCGTGCGGGTCACCTACTTCCAGGAGATGTAAGAACCGTGGAACTAGGGGAGTGGCTGCCCAAGGCATGGCAATCGGTGTTCGACGACAGGTCCCGCAGGATCGTCGGGCTCCGCGCGGCGGGCCACACCCTGGGGGAAGCCGGCGCGAGGTTCGGGCTGACACGGGAGAGAGCCCGCCAGATCATCGACCAACTCCGGCGAGACCTCGCCGCCATGGCCGATGTCGCCACACCGAGGTGGCGCGCCGTCGCGCGGGAGGCCGGGGACGGACCCGCCGTCCGCAGGGAAGACCTCGCGCTGGCCCTGGGCGCGCCTGACCACGTCGTCCTCGACGTGCTCCTGACCGAGGCGGGGCTGCGCGCTCCTCGCACATGGGCGGGTCCTCTGCGAGGCTGGTGGACCACCCAGCCCGAGGCGCTCGACCAGAGACTGCGTGAACTGGTCGACCGGGCCCCTTTGCGGGGGGACAGCCTGGCGGAGGAGGCGCGCGCGGTGGGTATCCCCCTAGGCATCGGCCTCGCCGAGATCCTTGACGATCCCCGCTCGAAGCTCGTTCGTGACGGGGCCGGACACTGGGTCCGTCGCAAGGCGAGAGGACGTGACTCCGCCTACCTGTATCTCCTGGAGACGGGGCACCCCCGCCCCGCGAAAGAGCTTGTCGAGCCCATGGGGGTGGCATCCGTCGCGGCGGCCCGGGAGGCGCTCCGGCGTGACGACCGTTTCGCGCAGATACGGCCGCACTCCACATGGGCGCTGTCCGAGTGGTCCCATCTGCGCATCACGTCTTACGGGAGCGCGGTCGAGGCGTTGGTGGCGATGGTCACGAAGTGCGGGCCGATCGCGCAGGGTGTCCTCTTCGCGCAGGTCGCACAGGTGTATCCGGTGAGTCTTTGGAGGCTCAAGCAGTGTCTCCTCAGCGATCAGATCGGGCGAACGCCCGATGGACTGATCGACCTGATCGCGCGGGGCGCCCAGCCGATCGAGGAGCCCGAACCGCCCAGGCCGGACTCGATGGCCGTCCGTGGTGACGTACTAGGTGCGCGGATCCCGGTAGACCCGGACCTCCTTCGCGGCAGTGGTGTCCGTGTGCACGCGTGGCTCACCTGGAGATTGGGGTTGCGGCGGGCACCCGCGCGTCGCTCGTTTGTCACGGCCGGAGGGCAGGAGCCGCTCACCGTGACACGCGGCGCTGGCTTCGCGCAGGTCTCCAGTCTCCGTCGTGACGCCGTGGAGCTCGGTGTCGTGGAGGGCTGTGTACTCGTGGTGGTCCTCGATCTCGTCCAGGAGACCGCTCGGGTGCGGCACGGATGCGTGGAAGGGGAATGCCGGGCCACTCGGGTGGGTCGCGGGTAGCGAGCTGACTGGGCACTTCGTTTGGAGCTTTCGGCGCTGCGTAGCATCGCCCCTGAGGACCGGGGAGGCGTTGAGACGTGGGATGTTCAGAAGGAAGCGCGGTGGGCAGCGGATACCCCTGCCCGAGCTGGTTGCCGAGGCCAAGGTGAATCCATGGGGTTGGGTATACGAGATCGACGGGAACATGGTCGATGACCCGAACGGGGCTGTGACCCCTGAGGCCATCATCGCGGCTTGGTGAGTAGACGCTCGCGGCAGGCTCTCGGGCGACTACCAGACGAACCCGAACCACCAGCCTGAGGCGACAGGGCAGTAGCTCGTATCGAGCGAGGTGGTACGGCGGTTTCATCCTGGTCGTCGACTCGTTGACCTGGCCGCGAAGGGGCACCACCGGGGGATGGGCTGTTTGAGGACAGCGGAACGCGCTCTCCACGTGCCCAGGACTCCTCGGTGGTGGCCTCTCAGCAGGATGACAGCCCCCCGCTCGACCACGTCCCCTCCCATCCAGACCAGTCCGAACCCTGGGAGGGAGACTGCGGCGGTGCGCACTAGGGCGGGAGGGGCAGTTGTCGTGGCTGACGAGCGAGGCAGACGCCCTCACTCAATGATCGTCCCGCGTGGGTAGGGCGCGCGGGGTCTCATAGTGGTTCGCCGGGTCCGCACCTCCTCGGAAACCAGCTCGGCGGCCGCCTCCGGGGCCTCGTGCTCCCATACGCGGATCACGCTCCAGCCGGCCGATCGCAGGATCTCGTTGGTCTCGCTGTCACGGCCCTTGTTGCCCTCGATCTTTTCCCGCCAGAACTCGGCGTTGCGGGTCGCGGGCCGATAGTGCTCCGGGCAACCGTGCCAGAAACAGCCGTCGACGAAGACGGCCACCCTGGCGCCAGGGAACACCAGGTCAGCCCTGCGTCTTACCTCGGGTACCGGACGGGCGTCCACCCGGTAACGCAGACCGCTCGCATACAGAAGTCTGCGTAGGGCAAGCTCCGGCCTGGTGTCCTTCCCGCGGTTGGCGCGCATGACAGCCCGGACACCGCTGGAGGACGCCGTGGAGCCCTCGGGCAATGACTGATCGGTCACCAGCCCCATCCGCCTGGCCTGGCTCCAAGCCTCGGCCAAGTTCTCGCCGCGGGTGGGGTAGTCAACCTCACAGACGTAACGCTCCCGTGTGGCACCGTCGCATGACCAGCGGAGATAGGCGCGGATTCGCCGGGTACGCCGGTAGAGCTTCAACGCGATGGAGGCGCGCGCATAGCGGCCGTCACCGAGATCCACCGAGCGGCGGCCGCGTCCCCCGGCGGCGCGATCCTGCTCCAGGGCTGGCGCGATCGCGCCGGTTCGCCGCTTGTAGGCGCGCTCGGGGGGAAGACTCTCCTTCCAGCGTCCGGCGCGCCCGGCCCGCGAGGTCGGGGACGTCACTGTCCGGCCGCGCCCAACGCGTCTGAGACCGCCCTGGCGAAGAACTCGCCGAGGACCACCGGGACGGCGTTGCCGAGCTGCCGCATCTGCTCGCCGCGCGGACCGCAACCGATCCACTCGTCGGGGAAGGTCATCACACGGGCCGTCTCCCGGACGGTCATGTACCTGTGGAGGCGGCGCCATCCATCCGGGGCGGCGAAGTCCTCAACACGATCGTCGAGTTCCATGACGGACTCGCCTCCCGGCACGCCGTGGACGCCGGCCTTCACAGTCTTGGCGGGACGATCCAGCTCATTGGGTGTATGCCCCTTGTAGATGCGGGCGCCGGGCCAGCCGATGTGCCCAGCGAGTCCCTCCCCGCCGAAGTCGTGCTTCTCGTCGAGCCGGGTGAGGTCGACGGCAGGCAGCGCAGGCAGTGACGGCTCCAGCCCATCAGTGGGGCGAAAGCCCTTCACGGCGTCCCTGAGCGTGAGCCACGGCCTTCGGCCGTCGTCCTCGATCTCGCGCGGCAGGCGAGCTATGACACGGTCCCTGACGTGAGGGCGGACGTCCGGGTGGCGCTCCCAGTAGGACCCGTCTCGCATCGAACGCAGGAGGGCGGGCTGGGAGAAGCGGTGGTTCCTGACATACCGAGCGAAGTCCCTGACGATCTCGACACCGAGATCGGCGCGGAAGGCGACGATGACCACACGATTGCGCACCTGCGGCACACCGTAGTCGGCGGCGTTGACGGGGAAGGCGATCACCCTGTAACGATCAGGGCTGCGGTCCCCGGCCGGCAGGCCGCCGTCGACATCCAGGGCGTGAAGCCTCGGGTCAGGATCGCCCAGCGCGTCCATCAGCGCGGCGTTGTGCGACTCCCAGGTCGGCTTGGAGTCGCGCTCCATGAAGGGCAGGCGCAGCTCGTTCTTGATGTACTGGAAGTAGTCGGCGAACGAGGGGCGCAGGAGGCCCCGGACGTTCTCGCAGATGACCGCCTTGGGGCGCATCTCGCGCACGGCATTGAATACGGCGGGAAACATGTTCCTCTTGTCCTCGTCGCCCCTGGCGACGCCGCCGGCGCTGAACGGCTGGCAAGGCGGACCGCCGGCGAGAACATCGACCTCACCCTCGAACTTCCTCAGGTCGAGCTCGCGCACGTCGCCCGGGTACAGAGGCGCGGGCTCGCCGGGCCCCGGTGGGAGCGGCGCCGTGTCCCGCGTGAGGGCGAGCCCGGAATCGCCAAGTGTCCGCCCGGCGCTGGCCATCAGCGTCTCGCAGGCGCGCTTGTTGAACTCGTTGAACAGGAGCGGGCGGAATCCCGCGCGATGGACCCCCATGGCGAGGCCGCCTCCGCCCGCGAACAGCTCCACGCTTGTCCGGTCGCGCGGGATCTTGGTCTCGTCTAGCTGGTCAACCATGGCCGGATCGTACCGCGGAATGGGGAGTCGACGGGACATTCTATTCGAACAAACGATCCATAAAACACGTAATGAGTTGGTGAGTGATAGCAGGCGAGCTGTGTTCGCCCTGTTCACGGTGTCCGTCAGGTGGTGGTGTTGCGGTCGGAGACGAGGCCGGCGATAGCGCGGTAGGCATCGGGGAGGCGGTCGCGACGGTGGATTCAGCGCCGGAGCTGGTTACAGCGCTTGTGATCGGCGAGGGAGTGTTCGACGGTGATCCGTTGCGAGGAGTGCTCGTGTCGCCGGCGTTCGGTATGTTCGAGGAAGGGAAGTGTTGCGCCTTGCCGTAGCTTGCGCGGCTGGGTGAGAGCCCTGCCCCGATGGTCTCCGCTCAGCCCGAGGTAACCGTCGTCGAGGAGGACCTGGACCAGGTGTCGGCGTACGGACTTTTCCCCCAGTTGCGTACGGACGAATGGGCTCTGTCGCTGATCTTGTGATGCTTGGCGGCTGAGCTGGGCAGCCTCCGGGTGTGCAGTTCTGGGGGTTTGGTGCGATTGTTTCCACATCTGTCGGGTGTGGTGGTGGAGTCGATCTCGCGGGACGCTGGTGTGGTCACGTTTCGCACGAGGGCCCGGGCCGACGCGGTCAGATGCCCGCGGTGCAGATCTCTGTCGTGGCGGGTGCACGGCCGGTACGAACGGCGCCTGGCAGACGCTGCGGTGGGGACTACTCCGGTGGTGGTCCGGCTGCTGGTCCGCCGGTTCAAGTGCCTCAGCTCCGGCTGCCCGGCGGTGACCTTCGTCGAACAGATACCGGGTCTGACCAGCCCTCATGCCCGACACACCCCGGTTCTTCGCAAGCTGCTGGTGCGGGTCGCAGAAGCCCTGGCCGGGCGAGCTGGAGCCCGGCTGGCCCGACGGATGGGGATGCCGGTGGCCAAGGACACCCTGCTACGGCTTCTTCGAGCCTCCGACCTCGAGGAACCCGGCATGGTGCGGGTCCTGGGAGTGGACGAGTTCGCCCTGCTCAAGGGTCACAATTACGCGACGCTGCTGGTCGACCTCGAAGCACGCCGCCCCATCGACGTCCTGCCTGGGCGGGAGGCCGCGGCGGTCGCCCGGTGGCTCGAACACCATCCGGAAGTCGAGATCATCTGCCGCGACAGGGCCTCCGCCTATGCCGAGGCGGCCAGGGCAGCCACTCCTCAAGCAGTCCAGATCGCAGACGTATGGCACCTCTGGAACAACCTGGCCAAAGCCGTCGAAAGGACCCTCACCAGCCACTACGCCTGCATCCGCGCCGGCCACGAAACGGCCGGGCAGTCTGACGAGGAGGCCCCCGTCGCACCACCGGACGGAACACTCGACGTCCGCGGCCGGCCCCGCCGGATCGTCGGACGGATCCGCGAACGACACCGCCGCATCCACGAACTCCTCGCCCAGGGCCGCTCCCTCCGCGGAATCAGCCGGGACCTCGACCTGGACTACTACGCGGTCCGCCGATACGCCCAAACCTCGGACGTCGACGAGCTGCTAGTCAAGGTCACCCAGCGACGCACCCTGCTGGACGACTACAAGCCCTACCTCTACGAACGCTTCACCCAAGGCTGCCGCAACGCCAGTCAGCTCTTCCGAGAAGTCCGTGACCAGGGATTTCGTGGCGAACGCACTGGCGTCAACCGATACATCCGCCAACTGAAACAGGGCATCCAGACCGCCCCTCCCACACCTGCCCTGCCCAAGCCACGGCGGGCACTTCGCTGGGTGATGACGCACCCCGACCGGCTCCGGCCCCACGAACTCCTCGGCCTCAAAGCGATCCGATCGGCCTGCCCCGAACTCGATGCAGCCGTCGAACACATTCGGACCTTCGCCACCCTCATGCACGACCGACGCGGTCAAGACCTCTTCGACTGGATCGAGCAGGTCCACGGCAGCAACCTGCCATCGCTGCAGCAGTTCGCCCGCGGACTCCTCCATGACCAGGACGCCGTTGTCGCCGGCCTCTCCTCAACCTGGAGCTCAGGCCAAGTCGAAGGCCAGGTCACCAGAGTCAAGCTGATCAAGCGCGCCGGCTACGGCCGAGCCAAACTCGATCTCCTCCGAACGCGGATTCTCCTCAGAACCTGAACCCAGCAGCATCACAAGATCAGCGACAGAGTCCCTTCGTCCGTACCCCGGTGCGCATTTTCACGAGTACGCCGACACCGCCCCGCCTGGCGGCGGCCGGCCCGCTCGGATCGAAGGCGAGCACCCCCTTGACCACCTTGCACTTGATGGGCGTCGTGTGTTTTTCAGTGTGTGGCGTCAGTTGTCTGCACTGGGTGTGTGAGCTGTCTTTGCTGGTGGTTGGGGTGGGTGGGCTTGTGGGGGTGTCGTTTTCTTGGTGAAGGTCGCTGTCGTTTTCCAGTGCAGGTTGGCTGTCGTTCGTGTATTGATCAGAAACGGCTCGGGTTCTCATCAACATGAGGAGTCTTCACCAAGGTCGCCTGATCCGCCTCGATGGCCCTGGCCACCTGGGCTGTTTCCCGGAAGGTGACGACCGCCTCGCCGTTCTCCCGCGCCCATGCGGTGAGCATCCTGATGGGCTCCTCCAGGGTTCGCCCGAGATCGGTCAGGGCGTACTCCACGCGCGGCGGCGCCTCGGCGTACGCGTGCCGCTCGACGAGCCCGTTGGCCTGGAGCCGGCGCAGCGTCTGGGTCAGCACCTTGCGCGAAATGCCACCGCTCAGCTCGACCAGCTCGCCGTGACGCAACGGGCCGTCGGTCAGCGCGAAGAGCGTGACCATGGACCACTTGCTGGCGATGATCTCCAGGGCCAGCAGAGCGGGACAGTCGGCGAGGAACGCGATTCCGGGTCGCAGGCTCATGCCCCGAAGGTTACCTGGAGGTACCTTTCGGCCGCCTATCGTCGTCGAGGTGCGCACGCCCCCTTACCCGCATCTCGCACGATTGAGGTTCCAGCCATGTCCGTCTCCCTTGCCGTCGTCACCGTGCTCATGTCGGCGCTCCTCCTGGTATCGGCCGGGGCCAAGTCCCTGCGCACACGGCACATCACCGAGCAGATGTCCACCCTCGGAGTGCCGCAGGGCATGATGGCTCTCCTGATATGCGCTCAGGTCGCGGGCGCGGCCGGTGTGATCGCCGGACTCTGGTGGGGACCCGTCGGAATCGCCGCCGCGATCGGCCTGACGCTCTACTTCGCCGGGGCGGTCGCCTTCCACCTGCGCGTCGGCGACCGCAGGGGCGCGTCTCCGGCGGCGGTCCTCACCATCGTCTCCGTCGCCCTGATCCTGCTGCGTGCCGCCACCCTCTGACAGCGGACAGCCGGTCTGACGCCCGCCTTGATCGTGCCGAGTGAGGTCGGTCTCCGATGAGGACGGCCACCGTTGATCATCGTGAGTTGTATAGACGAACGAAGATCAGCCGGTGGTCGTGGGCCACAGCGTATTGATCAGAAACCCATGGGGTCCTCGTCCAGGACGTAGCGGACGTGTGGGCCGCCGAAGTAGCCGCGGACTATGTGCGGCTGGCGTTGGCGCCGGCGGAAGAAGCGGCGGGTTTCGGCGGCGAGTTCGGCTTGATCGCGGGCTCGGTGCTGCTTGGGCAGGCTGTGCTTGAGGTCGGCGCCCGCCAGCTCGTCGGGGTTCAGCTCGGGTGAGTAGGCGGGGAGGAAGTGCGGCTCGACGTCGTCGGGGTGGGCGGCGAGCCAGTCGCGGACCTTCTTGGACCGGTGGGCGGAGTGCCCGTCGACGACGAGGTGGACCTTGTGGTCGAAGTGGCCGGCCAGCCGGTCCAGGAAGCGACACATCACCTCGGCGGTGAAACTCTCGGTGAAGACCATGAAGTGCATCCGGCCGGCCCCTGGTGCTGATCGCCGACATCGCGTTCACCGAGAACCGGTTCCCGCTCCGCCGTACGACGGACGTTTTCCCCTTCTCGCCCCAGGTGCGGCCGGTGACCTGGTCCGATCGGATGCCGACCTGGTCGGCGAACAGAATCTCGCCGCCGTCCCTCCTCACCTTCGCCCTGATCGCCGGCCAGGTCTCCTCGTGCCAGCGGCGCACGGCCTCCGGGTCCTGTTCCACAGCCCGTTTGTCGAGGCGCTGGAAGGACAGCCCCCACCGCTTCAGGTACTTGCCCACCCCCACCTCGGTCAGCCTCACCCGGTACAGCTTCGCGATCAGCTCGCCCACCAGCCGCCGCGTCCACAGCTGCCCGCCCAGGCCCACGTCGCACGGGCGATGGTCGAGAACCGCCTGACGCACGGCGGCCTGCTCGGCCTCCCCGAGCATCTGGTGCACCCCTACCGGCTTGCCCCGCGGGCGCATGACCAGCGCATCCCGCCCGCCGGCCTGCCACTTCGCCCACCAGATATCGACCGCTTTCAGCGACACCCCGAAAACCGCCGCCACGTCCTCACGGTCCCGCCCCGCCACCAGCGCGGCCACCGCCCGCAGCCGAAGGGCCTCCTGCGCCGACGGCGACAGATGCCGCGCGTCCCCCACTAGATCGCTCACACACCACCAACGACCCAGAACCCGAACCGTTTCGGATCAATAAGGTAAGAGGGTGATCACGACGACCGCGATGACGATGATGAGGGCGAGCAGACCTGCAGTGCCGAGGAAGATCAGTGCACTGAAGTTGAAGATCAAACTCCCGGCGGCTTTCCACCCCTTCGGCGTCAGCCCCGCGATTCGCCGAGTTCGTTCGAGACCATGTGCCGGCGGGCCGGGGGCGTACTCCTCCTTGAGCTGTTCCCCTTCAATCTCGTAGTCGGATATCAGGGCGATCCAGCTATCAGGCGGTTCGACTGCGTCGGTTCGGAACGGCCGGTGCGCGATTTTACAATCCTCGGCCAATACGCGCAGTTCTGTCAGGGTGGGCCGGTCGGCCGCGTCGGGGGTCAGGCACGCTTCTGCGAGCGGACGCAGTGGGGCGGGAAGGTCGCTGAGGTCGACCGTTGCTCGAGATACGAGTGCCAGAAGGCGCACCGGGTCGCCAGTGTCGGGGTAGGGGGGGTGACCGGTTGCCAGGGTGCTGAGTGTGGCGCCCAGGGCCCAGATGTCGCAGGCAGCTGTGGCGGGTTCCCCGCGGGCTTGTTCGGGAGCGATGTAGGCGACGGTGCCGAGTGTGACACGGGTGCGGGTCAGGTCGGAGGCATGTGAGATGCCGAAGTCGATGAGTCGTATTCCCTGGGAAGTCAGCAGGATGTTGTGCGGTTTCAGATCGCGATGGATGACCCCAGTGGAGTGCAGTGCTTCCAGGGCGACGGCGCAGTCAGCGAGGATGCGGGCGGCGGCAGTGGGATGAGCAGTTCCGCAGCGTGTCACGAGATCACCCAGGGAAGGTGCCGCGACGTACTCCGTTGCGAGCCAGGGCAGCGAGGCGTGCGGGTCCGCGTCGAATACACGAGCTGTTTGGGGTCCGGCTGCGCGTCTGGCCACCTTGACCTCGCGGGCGAATCGGTCTCGGTCCGCATCGGTTGTCAGACCTTCGACCAGAAGGGTTTTGACGGCATAGAGGCCTTCGGTCCCGTCCCGGTTCGCGAGGTAGATACGGCCCATACCGCCAGCGCCGATGCGTCCGAGGAGCTGGTACGGACCCAGCGAGGTGGGATCTGCCCGGTGAAGTGGACGCAGGATCAGATCGTCGTCAAACACAGTATCCGCCCCCGGTCGGAAAACCTGTAGCGGACTTGTGTCCGTGGCGGGCAGGCCGTGTCGGACGCTCCGTACTGCAGTACGCGCAGGACTGCGAGGGTGTCCGGGGCTGTATCGGAGCACTGGACGGTCGTGGCGAAGACGGACGCGGTCCTGAGCGGCGTGACCTCGGTGAGGACTGCGGGGACGGGCTGAGCGCCGATCACGCACTCGCCCGGGTGGAAGAGCCGTTCGAGGCAGAGACTGATGGTGGCTGCGCGGCTGGACCGAGTCCAGGCCACTGCGGAGTAGGGGGCTCCGCAGCGGTCTGGTACTGCCCGGCTGGTGGAGGAAACAACGCGCCAGTGAGCGGCGGGTGCAGTGCAGTCCGTGGTCTGGGGTGAAGGGGCGAGCCAGTGGCCCGTGAGATCGAGGGCGGTCTGGACGCAGTCGCCGGTCCTGATCTCGGCGAAGGCCCGGTCGATGGGGTCGTTTTGTTCGGCTTGCCTGTTCTGGTAGTAGCCGTAGGTCAGTCCGCCGCCCAGTATCAAGAGTACGGACGTCATAAGCACTTGTACGGTACGCACGAAGACGTTCTCACGACGGCTTCGCGATTGTGCAGGGCGATCGCCGGGCTGTGGTGTGTCGTCCTGGGGGGTAGTGGGCAGGTGTGCCGTACGTTCGACGGCTGTTTGTGCAGAGTGGGCTGCTGGGCGGCCTAGGAGCAGTGTGCTTTCCTGTGGTTTCGCGGGCTGCGCGGGAGCAATGCCAGCTGCGCGGGGATCGACTGTGAGCTCGCGGCCCTGGCGTGCATAGGCCTCGATGATCGTGATCCAGGGGTGGGGTAGCCAGCCTTCCGGACTAGTCAGTGTGGGCATCTCGGCCAGTTCGGTGGTGAGGCTGTCCAGCAGGTCTTCCACTCCCGGCCGGTCTTTGGGTCTTAGGGCGAGGCACTTGCGCACCACTGGAGCGATTTCGTCGGGTAGGCCCGTCAGGTCGAGGTTCGCCTCCGCCACGTATGTGAGCAGTGCCAGCATCTCCGTACCGGCCGGGTACGGGGCGCGGCCGACGACGAGGTAGAAGAGGGTTGCACCCAGGGAGTAGATGTCCGACGCCGCTGTTGAAGGCTCACCGCGTGCCTGCTCCGGTGAGGTGAAGGCCACCGTGCCCAAGGTCAGCTGCGTACGTGTCAGGTCAGCTGCGTGTGAGATGCCGAAGTCGATCAGCCGTGGTCCGCTCAGAGGCAACAGCAAGTTATGCGGCTTCACATCTCTGTGCACGATCCCGTGTCGATGGAGCTCCGCGATTGCTTCCACAGCTCCGCGTGTCACCCACCGGGCAGCTGCGCCAGCCAGTGTTCCGGCTCCTGAGACCAGTTCCGCCAACGAGGGTGCCGGAATGTATTCGGTGGCCAGCCATGGCCGTTCAGCTTCGGCGTCCGCTCCCAGTACGCGTGCGGTGTGTAAGCCTTCCGCCCGCCGGGCCACCTTTACTTCACGGGCGAAGCGTCTGCGGTCGACAGCGCTGACTTCAGCCTGTGCCAGGGGGGACTTGATGGCCACCAGCATGCCGTCGGTGAGTGAACGGCCCAGATAGACCCGCCCCATGCCACCGGCTGCCAGGCGGCCGATCAATGGGAATCGGCCGAGCCGGGCCGGATCATCGTCCTCCAAAGGCTGGATGTCCGCTCCGCCCGGTAACTCCCCCACCTTGGATTCCTTTCGGCGACTACATGTCATGAGCACGAGAGTAAAATTCTATCTACGGACGGGCCAGAACTGGAGACGTTCACCTACAACAAAAAGATCCCCGCCCGCGTCTTGCCGGAGCCCGACTGCAATGAGTGGGCGACGACGCGCTGATGGTAGACCGGAATACACGAACACTAAGGATCTTCAGAGTGGTCACCGATCGGGTGACGAGTGCGGGCGGATAGCAGACGAGGCCTTCGGGCAGTGGTTCGAGATGTTTGACGTCTCAACCGCTTTGACCGGAGGCCTCGTTGGTCGTCTATCCTGCCGCACTCGACCTGCCGCATGCGCTCGTGGAGTGGGTCACGATGCTGATCGTCACCCGCGAGGGTGACCGCCGGTGCAAACTGCGACCTTCGCAGCGCGCCATCATCACCCTGGTCTACCTGCGCGAGCACACCACCTACGCGAAGCTCGCCGCGGGCTTCCGGATCAGCGAAGGCACCGCCCACGCCTATGTACAGAGCGTGATCAAACTCCTCGCCTCGAAGGCGCCATCCCTCACACAGGCGCTCCGCCGAGCCCGTCCCGAGTACGTCCTGGTGGACGGCACCATCGCCGAGTGCGACCGTGTCGGCGATCACGAACGGGACTACTCCGGAAAGGCCCGACGGCACGGAGTGAACATCCAGGCCGTCACCGATCCCGCGGGCGAGCTGATCTGGTACTCACCCGCACTGCCGGGCCGCACGGTCGACATCACCGCCGCCCGCATCCACCGCATCGTCACGATCTGTGAGCGACTGCGGATCCCCGTGCTGGCCGACAAGGCCTACGCCGGGGCCGGCGGCACGTTCCAGGTCCCGTTCAAACGCCACCTCGGAAGACCCCTCACCACCAGGCAAGCAGCCGTCAACCGAGCACACGCACGACTCCGCTTCCCCGTCGAGCGGGCCTTCGCCCGGCTCAAGGCCTGGCGAATCTTCCGCAAAGCGCGGGTCAGCCCCAACCGGCTCACGTCAATTGCCAAGGCCGTCCTCACCCTCGAAAGGCGACGCTGAAGATCCTTACTGAGCCTCTTTCATCCTGAATAGCTGCAGGTCAGCAGGGTGTGGACGGTTTGGACGATCGTGCTGATGCGGCGGGTGGAGCATCGGGCCCGGCGGAGGATGCGCCAGGACTTCAGCTGGGCGAAGGCCCGTTCCCCGGGAGCTCTCAGGCGGGCGTGGTCTCGGTTGAACTGCTGGTAGTGCTCGGGCTGTTCGCGGTGGTGGTAGTACGGGGTGCGGACGGTGGCGCCGGCGCCCTGGTAGGCGCGGTCGGCGAGAACGAGGATCTGCCGGGTCAGGCAGGCGTGGACGACGGCTGTGGGCGCGGGCCGCGGTCAGGTCGTGGGTGCGGCCGGGCGTCGCGCGGGAGAACCACAGTGGTGTGCCGTCGGGATAGGCGATGACCTGCACGTTCATCCCGTGCTTGCGGTGTTTCATGGAGTAGTACGGCTCGTCGGCGGCGATGCGGTCGATGGGGATCAGGGCGGCTGTCGACGATCACGTGGTCGCCCTCGCCCAGGCCGGTCAGGGCCTCGTGCAGGCCCGGGGCCCACGCCGCGAGGACGTCGAGAGTCTCGTCGACGTAGCGCCAGGCTGTGGCGGTCGAGACGCCGAAGCCGGCCGCCAGAGCGGGTAGCGTCTCGTTCTTCCGCAGATGGACCAGTACGAGCAGGGCCTGCCGGAAGCAGCCCGGCTTCCGCCACCGCGAACCGCGTTCACACCTTCGTGCGTAGATGAGCCGGGAAGCATGCTCGACCAGCTCATGCGGGACATCGATCGTGACACGATGCGGGACCGAGCGAGGCTCCTCGGACGATGCGTGGTGCGTAGAGAACACCACCGCAACGACCAGGAGCCTCGCCTTGTCACCCACCCCCGCTGACCTGCCATTTCACCCCACAGAGACAGGATGAAACGGCTCAGTGAGCCTCTTTCATCCTGTGCTGGAGGGTGAAATGGGCTGGTCAGCGGGTGTGGTGACGAGGCAGGGCCCCTGGTCGTTGGCGTGGTGATCTCACTCAACACGTTGGCGACCGGAGGGGCCCTGGTGGTTCCGTATCCTGCCATGCTTGACGTCCCGCACGAGCTGGTTGAGCACGTTGCCTGGCTACTCCATGAGCGTCGCCAGGCCCGTAATACCCGCCGGCGCAGGCTCGGGTGCTTCAAGCAGGCGCTTCTCACGCTGGTCCATATGCGGAAGAACGAGACGTTCTCGCAGCTCGGGGCGGGTTTTGGGATATCGCAGGCCACCGCCTGGCGCTACGTCGACGAGACATTGGATGTCCTGGCCGGCTGGGCTCCCGGCCTCCACGAAGCCCTCACCGGCCTCGGTGAAGGCGACCACGTCATCGTTGACGGCACGCTGATTCCCATCGACCGGATCGCGGCCGACGAGCCGTACTACTCCATGAAGCACCGCCGGCATGGCATGAACGTGCAGGTCATCGCCCGTCCCGACGGCACACCCTTGTGGTTCTCGCGTGCAACGCCGGGCCGCACTCACGACCTGACCGCGGCCCGGGCCCACAGCCGTCGTCCAGGCTTGCCTGAGCCGACAGATCCTCGTTCTCGCCGACCGCGCCTACCAAGGTGCTGGCGCCACCTTCCGCACCCCGTACTACCACCACCGCGAACAGCCGGAGCACTACCAGCAGTTCAACCGCGACCACGCCCGCCTGAGAGCTCCTGGCGAACGTTCCTTCGCGCAGCTGAAGTCCTGGCGCATCCTCCGCCGAGCCCGATGCTCCACCCGCCGCATCGGCACCATCGTCCAAGCCGTCCACACCCTGCTGACCTGCAGCTATTCAGGATGAAAGAGGCTCAGTGAGAGACAGCGGTGGGGCGGCCTATTGCCGCAGGTCGACCTGGTTTTCTTGAGTGGAGCGTACTGTCATAGGTGTGAGAGATCGTGGCGATCTCACTGTCACGGGGCGGTAGCTGTGCAGGTGGCGCACTGCCATGAAACCGAGAGATCGCACCGTGCGGGTGTGATCTTCCGGTCAAAGGTCGTGGGGTACCCGCCCCGTGTCCTTGGGGCCGTTGGTCGGGGCGTCGGCCGTGGCGCGCCGGCGGCGTCGGGCTGTGAGGAGCGCTGCTGTGCCAGCCGCGGTCACCAGTGCCAGCACGGCCGGGGCAGCCCATCCTCCTGGCCCCTTGCCGGTTGCGTTGTCGGGCGAGGCTTTGGCCGAGGCCGTGGCCCTGGGTGGCTCCGGCTTCGCGGTACCGGTGGCCAGTACCTCGATCGGCAGCTCGTTGTCGGACGGGTCGGTGTCACCGGGAGGGACGGCGACCGACACCTTGCCCCGGGCGCCAGGAACCGCCTGGTCGATCCTCACCGCGATCATGGTCGGGAATGCACCCGCCGCGCAGGTCAGACTCCGCGCGGACAGGTCTTCAGGCGCGCACCACTGCTGCTCCGAGGGGTATGAGCCTGGCTCGGGAGCGGGTGCGAAGGACACCCCGGGCGGGAGGGCGACCGTCACCGGGCTGCCGGAGACCGGGGCACCGAAGCCGTCCGTCTCGGTCGGCTGCGGGAGTTCGAGCGAGGCCCAGGCGCCGACCATCCCCGCGATCACCACCGATTTCGCGTAGAAACGCGTTCCGACGGACAGGTCCGCCGACCGGAACGACAGCGATTCCGAGGCGGTACCGGTCAGCCCGGAGGCGTCGGTCGACCTGAGCCCCAGCGCCCGGCCGGAGCCCACGGGCAGCGCCCGGTACTCGGCGACCTCGAAGGGCTTGAGATCCTCGAACGCGGAGACGCGGTACTGGTATGAGCCTTCGGTCTGGCAGCAGCTGCTGTTCTCGGCCCGGATCTCCGCGTCCGTCTCGTACCCCCGGCCCGGACGCAGGCGGCCGCGGATTTCGCAGATGGCGTCGTCCCCGCGGGGGCTGTAGTGGCAGTTACGGAAGGTGCGGGGCAGCTTCAGGGTCTCGTTCAAGACCGGGCTGCTCCGCCTCGCCGGGTCCTCGACCCGATTCCGCCCGGGCATCGAGTCATTGACCGATATGAACAGCACGACGCTCGTGGGCAGCGGCCCGCCGGTGTTGACGAACGCGGGACGCAGCGGGGGCGGCGTGCCGCGGGACGAGGCCGGCAGCAACAACCGTTCGGGAAACGGCCGCGTGTGGAACTCCGGCGGTCCGACGGACACCCGCACCTTCCACTCGGGCGGGAGGTTGGCACGGCCGGAGAATCGGACCATGACGGTGCCGGCGTCGCCGAGGGGTGCGGAGGCGGGGGCGAGCAGGGAGAAGGGGGTGGGGGCCAGCGAGTAGTCGTCGATGGCCCGGCAGGTGATGACCTCGCCGGCCGCCGTGCAGGAGGCGTCCGGCCGTACCACCCGCACCGCGTGGGCGACCTCGGACAGGTCGTAGGTGACGACGATCCCGGTCACCCGCCCACCACCGGGCGCGGGGGACAGTGTGGGGAAGAGCTGCCCGCCCAGCTCGGCGGCCGGCGTGCCTTCCACCGGCACGAACATGGCCGTCGGCCACCACGACTCGGGCGCAGGCCCAGGCGGTGGCGCAGCCGGCGGCGTTGCCGATGCGGTATCCGCGGCCCGCGCCGCCGCGGACACACCTGCTACCGGTACGACCGCAAGCAGCGACACGACCAGCGCCGCCACCACTACCGCCACCGCCCGAACCATCCCCTGAGCGGCCCACCGTGCCCTAGCCACCCGGAGCATCACGTCCCTCACCCCACCCACGACCTTCCCGATACCCTCGCGGCGACGCCCCTGCCCCCCTCGACGCCTCGGGCAGGCTCTCACACTCCCCACCCAGAGCGCCGAGCGAGCCCGCTCCGCCCAGATACCTCGGACACCCTTGTCAAGATTCCGGCGGACATGCGCCGACCGATCGAGACCTGCCTCACCCGTCCACAACCTCCCAGGACAGAACACCCAGCCGGAAAAACTCCGGGGCACGGGCGAGGCGACGTACGCTCCACACCCACGGCCTGGTCCCAGAATCAGACGCAGCGCCCGTCCATCCAGACGGTGCAGCCACAGACGGATCTCCTACGCCCAGTCGATGCCCAACTTTCGTAGAGCCTCGAGCTTCTCCGAGGTGAGCTTGTCCCGCCTCGCCCTGTTGTTGGAGACCCACACCCCCAGCCGTACGGGCACCGGCTCCCTCTCGCCGTCGACGTCGATCTCCACGACCTTGCAGTGCGTGGTGCTGTAGACGACGGCGGCGAGGAGCCCGAGGACGGCCAGGCAGTAGAGCGTCTGCCGCTGCCACTCCTTCACCGCGAGCTCGGCGCCAGCGGCGGCAGGCTCGGCCGGCCGACGTACGCGGCCCGCTCCAGGGCCGCGCCGCGGTGGTCGCAGATCGCCTGGAGCATGTTGCGGGCGACGAGCGCGAGCTGGCGGGCGTACGACCAGGGGCCGAGGGGCCCGTCGGCGGGGCCGTCGGCCTGGAGCTGGGCCCAGTCCCTGAGCGCACCCGCGCCACGCGCCGGGCGCTGCCGCGCGGGGATGGTCTGCACGCCGACGGCGAGGCTCGCGCAGTGCGTCAGGAGCGAGTCGGTGAGCTCGGCGAGCTCCTGAGGGGCGGGGGTCTGCCGTATGGCGAGGGCCTGGCGGACGAGGCTGAATGCTGCTGTCTCGGCGTGCTCCTCTTCGAGGGCCGTGGCGGCCTGGCGGAGGAGGGTCGTGCCGAGGTCCGTCTCGGTCGCGCTTGGGGTGTTACCTGCCTGGCTCGTGTGCTCGGTGTGCTCGCGCATCGGCTGCTCCTGCCCTCTGTCGTGCCTGCCGGTGGCTATGACGGTAGGGAGCGGCTGTGCGTGCACACCAGCGTTGTGCACGGCTGTGCACAGATTCAGCCGACCTGCCGCTCTGGCATGTTCGCACCCTTGACCGAGTGCCTTGGCGGCGGCACGTTGGTGCACATCAGTGCACACCCTTACGAGGGAGGCCGAACATGTCCCTACAGTTCATCGGCGTAGACCCCGAGTCCGGGCAGACCGGAAGCCCGACGGCCTGGGTCGACGAGGAAGCCGGCGACATCGTGATCCAGAGCTACACCGCCAACGAGGCGACCCGCGCCGAGTGCGTGGAGAAGAACGCGCCCGGCCACGTCAAGGCGATCCCGGCCGGGGAGACGGTCGTCCGGGTACCCGTCCACATGGTCCCGATCCTGAGGGAGGCCTGCGATGCCGCAGAACGAGCCGCCGCGGTTCGATGAGCTACTCGCCGGCGCCCAGTGGTCGGCCATCCACCTGGAGCTCCGCGACGTTTACACCGTGCCGGACGAGGCCGACGACTACCGACACTGGCGCGAGACCGGCGAACGCGACGTCGACCCAGCCTCCGCGTACTGGGCACCCTGGGTGGAGATGGTGCGGGCCGCGACTACCCGCGGGGTGGTGATGCGGCGGGTCCGGATCGTGTCGGAGCCGGTGAGCGACTACATCCGGTACGAGCACGCGGGCACAGCGGTAAACGTGGCCGCAGGCGAGGGGGTGCGGTGGCTCCCCCGGGACCAGGCCGTCGGGCTCCTCCTGCCGGTAGTGGACGGCTGGCTCTTCGATGAGGAACAGTTGCTCCTCAACCACTTCACCGGAGAAGGCCTGTGGGCTGCCGTGCCGATGGAGCTGCGTACGGAGCCCGACCTCGTGAGGGCGTACGCCAACGCCATCGAGGCGGTATGGGAGCGTGCTGTCCCGCACGCCGAGTACAAGATTCGATAGCAGGAGCTCATCATGTCCGTCTCCCCGTCCTCCTCGGCGCAGGCCGCTCGTGAGGGCGTCGCGCGCCACCTGCGTGAGCTGCGCGAGGACGCGGGGCTGACGATCACCAAGCTCGCCACCCAATGTGGGTGGAGCCACTCAAAGGTCTCCCGGATCCAGACGGCCAAGACGCCACCATCCACCCTCGACATCGTCGCCTGGTGCCGGGCCTGCGGCGCCGACGGCCAGGCCGCCGACCTCGTCGCGCTCTCCCGCGACGCCGAGACCATGTACCAGGAGTGGCGCACGCGGGCCCGCAACGGCCTCCGCCAGCTCCAGACCAGCTACACGAGCCTCTATCAGGCCACCCGGCTCTTCCGGATCTACTCGCCCACCCTCGTCCCTGGCATCCTCCAGACCGAGAGCTACATCCGAGCCCTGCTCTCCAGCAATTCGCGCCTGCTCGGCGTCCCGGACGACTCCGCCGAGGCCGCCGCCGCCCGGGTCGAACGGTCCCGGATCATCCACCAGGCCGGCCGCCGCTTCGTCGTCGTCATCGAGGAGAGCGTCCTCCGGTATCAGCTCGGCAACAGCGACGACATGGCAGCCCAGCTCGGCCACCTCCTCACCGCCGGCGCCCTCCCGGCCGTCTCCCTCGGCATCATCCCCATGAGCACCCCCAGCCGGACACTGTGGCCGCAGGAGGTGTTCCACCTGTACGACGACACCCTCGCCTCCATCGAGCTGCTCTCCGCCGAGGTGAACATCACCCAACCCAGTGAAGTCACTCTGTACGAGACGGCGTTCGAGGAGCTGCGCAGCATGGCCGTATACGGGGCCGCCGCCCGCGCCCTCATAGTCAACGCGATCGAAGCGCTGTCCGCGGCTCGGGAACCCGACGCCGCCTGACCCGAACGGCGAAAGGCGCCCCCTCCGGCCTTTACCGCCGTACGGAGCACCACCGCGCCATCCACTTCACCCGCACGCCGAACCGGCGTGCCCGCCCATGCCTTGTAGGGGGCCCTGCCGTGTCCACGCTCACCCTGCTCGTCTCCTGCTCCTGGCCCTCGTCCTCCCGCTCTACCTCGGCGCCCTCGGCTACGTCGTCCTGCGCCACCCGCGCTTCGCCCAGCCGCTGACCGTCTGCGGCACCTGGGCCCCCACCCTCGTCGCTCTCGTCGCCCTGGTCGTGGCGCTCCGGTGACCCGCCGAACCAGCCCCGCCGCCAGTAACACACGCGTTCACACGACTTGTTATTCACACGGGCTGACCTCGACCGATCCCCCGAAACCCCCGTCTGGCGCCGTGTGTTACTGCGTCTTATGTGACTGCCCCGCCCGGCGGGGGCCGGCCCGCTCGGATCGAAGGCGCGCACCCCCTTGACTGCCTTGCACTCCAAGGCCGCGTCCCCTTGACCACCCTCGGTCAAGGGGACGCAGACGTGTCGGCTCCGCCCGGCAGAACCTGTCGGGCGCATCCCCCGCACGGGTGACTTCTGCCCTCGCCTACGCGTACGCGATTTCTGCGGTGGCGGTCCAACTCCCCCTGAAAATCCGGCTATTGACAAAAAAGGATTGTTCGGCATGTTTCGGGCGCGGTCCGGTCGTCGGGCCGCGCCACGGTGCGAGATGAGGAGCGAGTGATGCGTGAGACGTACGACGAGTACGCGGCGGCGGGCCGCCTGAGGGTGTCGGTGTCGGCCTGGCGGTGGGCGGTCGCCTCAGGGCTGGTTCCGGCGCCGGACGCCGGGACGGAGTGGTCGCGTGCGGTGGTGGAGGCCGCCGACGCGGAGGGGATCCGGGCGGCGCTGCGGGGGCCGGCCGATGCGTGGCGGGCGGCGGAGCGGCTGACCGAAGCATTGGGGGAGCCGCTGCCGTTCGGCCGTCCGCCGGTGACGGCCTCCGCGATCGGGCACCTGGTCCGCGCCGGTCTGCTCGCTTACCTCGGCGGCGACCCGGCTACCCCCGACGTCCACCCGGACCAGGTCGCCACCCTCGCCCGCCGCAGGGACCTGCCCGCGCTCCTGGACCGCCATGTCCTCCTCGGCCCGGACCAGGCCGCCGTCCGTCTCGGCGTGCGCCGCACCGAGTGGGATCACGTGGTCCGTCTCGGGTGGATCGCCCCCGTGCGCACAGTCGACGTCGCGTTCAAGCGGAGCCGGGGCGGCCCGGTCACAGTCCCGCTGTACTCCGGCCAGGACATCGCCCTGTTGCCCGTCTCCCGCCCGTCGGTGGACTGGCGGGCCCTGCGCGCCCTCGCCCCGGGCCGCCGCTCCCCGCTCGCCTCCCTCGACCCCGCCGACCCGGCGGAAGGGGACACGGTGTTCCTGGCGGCGGTCGCGCGGATGGCCGGGGTCGGCCGGGCGGCGGTGGTGAACTGGCGCCGCCGTCACGACGACTTCCCCGCCCCGGTCGCCGGGACCGACGTCCACCCCCGGTTCGAGCGATCCGCGGTGGTCGCCTGGCTCCTGGCGCACGACAAGATCGCCGTACCTGCGGGCATGCCGTCGGCCACCCTCACCGCGCGGTCCGGCGCGGCGGGGGAGCGCCGGTTCCGGCTCGATGACCCGGTCCTGGAGCTGGCCGACGACGCCGCCGGCGAGGACCGCCTGTCCGGCTGGACCACCGACACCGACACCGACGCCGACGCCCTGGCCGCCCTCACCGCCACCTACACCGGAGCGTCCCTGCGCCGCCTCACCGCGCCCGCCACGCCCCCGCTCGCGGTCCCGGGCGGAGTGCGGGTGAGCGAGCAGTACCGGTCGAGGTTGGGCGGGCTGCGGATCACCCTCGTGTGGCCCGCCGGCCTGCGCGGCACCGCCGACCGCCGCCCCCGGGGCGGCACGGTCGACCACGCCGTCCCCCACACCGCCCCGGGCGCGCAGTGCGTGTGCGTGCGGCAGGCCTGCGGCGGCCTGATCCCCATCTCGTACTGCGCTGAGCACAGCCGCACCGCCGAGCCGGTGATGGAGTGGCACCCGGCGGGCGGGATCCGCTGCGCGCACCTGACCCGCCCCGCCCCTGCGGAGCAGCCGGCCTGAGACAGGGGGCGGGCGAGCCTCAGGTGTGCCGGATGGTGCCGGTGGCCCGGGTCCACTCCGACAGGACCCGGCGGGCGCCGGCATTCTCCTCGACCAGTGTGATGCGGGCGGTGGGATGCTCGGAGTAGGTGTAGACCCACTCCTCGAACCTGCCGTCCGCGATCTCCTCCCGCTCCCACGTGCAGATGACCCTAGGTCCGTCCGGCGGCCGGAACTGGAGTACCGCGTGGTAGCTCATGCGCTGAGCCTACGCAGTATCTGACCTGCGCTGTCAGTGACGGGTGCGAGGCTGGAGCCGTACCGGAGCACAGGAGGAGGAGACCGTGGCGAAGCAGGCGGGCAAGAGCTTCAAGATCCGTTGGCGGCTGGGCGACAAGGCCGGGGTGTCGGCGGTCTCGTACAGCGAATCGGCCCTTGAGCGCTACATGCGGCTCAAGCGCGAGGCCCTGGGCGAGGGCGCTGAAGTGGAGTCCTACGAGGTCAAGCTCGGCGAGCGGTAGACCGGTTCCAGGCCCCCGCCCGAGGGCGGGGGCCGGGTCGCAGTTCCTCGGGGCGCAGGTCGCATTCCCATCGCCAGACGCCGTCCGCGTCGGGCCGGTACAGGGAGCGGCCTCCGGGGTAGCGGCCGTGGTCGCTGATGACCGCGATCCACGGATCGGGATCCTCCGGGTCGAACGGGACCCGCTGCCCGTCTAGCTGCCCGCCGTGGAGCTCCACCATGACCTCGCGTGCGTCCATCGGCCCACCGTAGCCCTCCAGCGGCCTCGCGCCCGCCCGGGGGAGCGAGGCCCCGCCCTGCGGCCCCGACCCCTCGCCCGCACCAACGGCCCCCGGTGCGTTGCCCGTTGCCTACCCGCAGAGGCAACGGGCAACTATTGGCAGGGGAGTTGTGGGGGCGGGAGCGTGGGGGGCATGCAGATCACACACCTCCCCGGCCGCGGCCCGGTCGCCGCCGTAGTCTCCTCCATCGGCGTCCGTCACGACGGCGCCCCGGGCCTCGTCACCGACGGCCTGTACCTCGACCTGAGCCGCGCACTACGCAACCCCGCCGACGACCCCGCGATGCGCTACCGCACCGGCCTGGACGCCGACGTGCACGCCCACGTCCTGGTGACCCCCGCCGCCCTGGAGGTGATCCTGCGCACCGCCGTCCAGCTCCGCGCCCTGGTCGACGAAGTCCCCATGGGCCGCCTGGTGCGGCTCACGGTGGCATGCCAGGGAGGCCGGCACCGCAGCGTCGCGGTAGCGGAAGCCGTCGGGCTCCTGGTCTGGGAGGCGTGGAGCGGGGCGTACGGCGTCGAGATCGAGCACCACCACATCGGCCACCCCGTCCTGTCCTCCTCTTCGACCCCGGCCTGATCCACCCGGCCCCTGGTCGCGGCCGCCGACCGGGCCGGGGCATGTCACCGGACGGGTGAGTCGGTACGTGACCGGCTGTCGCAGCGTTCGTTCACCGGTCATGACACAACGCTCTCAGGCATTCACCGCGCTTGCTCTCACCGCCACTGCCGTGGCGGGCGGCGTCGTGGTCGCCGCTCCCGCGTCCGCCGGCGGTATCGGTGACTTCCTCAGCCCGGCTTTCGGCACCTCCTGCGCCAACCACCAGGTGGGCGCGAAGGCGGACGGAGCCACTACACACAGCACGGGGTCCGCGGGCGGGAACCTTGCCGGCCTTCCCCTCACCGGGGCTCTCAACCAGTGCGGCGGCGCAGACCTGCCTGGTGCCCAGGACATGCTCGGTCAGCTTGGGCAGAATGCGCCGCTCACCCAGCTTCCCCAGTCCGCAACTCAGATGCCCACCTTGAGTGCCTCTGGCCTGCAATAATATTCTGGATCCTCACTCCTGGAATCCAGCAGTGAAAGAGGCCCGGTAATGTGAGTCCCTTGGGCGGGCAGGGATCCATTAAGCGGCCGGTCTTGCTTTGGTGTGAACATTTTCCGTGCGGAGTTGCCCGGTTTTTGAAGGCGAACCGGAAGGTCTTCGAGTTCGATCGCTATTTCGGTAAGCGAGTTAAAGAATTACTGCGTGCCAAATTGTGCGCAAACGTCCCGCACCGAAGCCGCTCTGTTCAACAACCCTGCCTCAGGGTTGTTGAACAGAGCGGCTTCGGTGCGAAGGTGGCTGCTCTTCAAACCGGCTGAAGGATGCGCCGGCTGTCCCAAGGGCCACCGGCAGCCGGTGTCTGGGGTGCCGACAGGCTACCGGAGGCCTCCAGACGAGCCCAGAAACCCTCCCAGCGCCTGCCCCAGCGCCTGGTCCCCATTGAAGAGGTTGGTCAGCTCTACGGAGGCCTGCCCGATAACGAAGTCCACATATGAATCCGAGGCGGGCTTTGGAGTGAGCGTACCCATGGCCAGATTCTGTGCGGAATCGGGCCTCGCGAGATTGATGACGGCATCCTGTCCCGGCAGATCTGCTCCACCGCACTGATTGAGCGCATTGGCCAGGGGGACACCCACCGTATTTCCGTCGACGTGTCCTGAACCACCCCGGGCTTCCCCCGCAGCCTGACCACCGACACCATGATTGGCGCAGGCTGTGCCGAACGCCGGCGAAAGGAGGTCACCGATACCACCGGCAGCCGCACTCCCGGCACCGCCAAGAACCACACCGAAGGCGGTCGTAGTAAGAGCCAGAGCACGCACAGATCGAGGATTCATACACAGGCAACGAACCGCACCGCACACAGGACACGTCTTCGCATGAATCGTGGGGCCATCAGGCGTAACGGCAAAGACCACCACGGAGATACGTGCACAGCTCCACCAGACCGCGCGCTGGGCCATGCGCCCCCATACGCTTCCCCTGGTCTCGCCCACGCCCTTCTCAACGGCGAACAGTGCCCTGGACCCTGAACTCCCCCGCTGCGGCAGACCCGTACGGCTTCGCGTCGCCGTGGCACCCGGAACCATCCTGCGCAGCATCCCCCTTCGATGGGAGACGATCCGATGCCCCCGTTCACGCTCACCACCAAACGAGCCCGGTCCCGACTGGCCGCCCTGCTCATGGGTGCCTGCCTGCTGGCAGGCTCACTCGCTGCAGCTCCGGCGGCCCAGGCAACCCCCAGCGGCATCCTCGCCCTCACCTGCACACCGCCCAGCAGCGCGGTCACCACCTACAGCCCGGCACTCACCAACACCCCACAACAGGTCGCCTCCACCGTCTCCTACCAGTTCGGCCCCTGCGTCTCCGCCACCACCGCAGTCACCTCCGGCACCGCAACCCTCAACAACGCCCCCCGAGCACGCAGCTGCTTCGACCTACTGGGCAGCGCCACCCGCACGCTGACCGTCACCTGGAACACCGGCCAGACCAGCACCATGTCACTGAACGTCTCCGCCACCGTGGTGGGCGCCGTCCTTCAAACACTGCTCACCGGCACCGTGACCTCCGGTCTGTTCCAAGGCCACACCGTGCTCATCGACCAAACCGCCCCCGCGGCCAGCATCCTGACCTGCACGGCCGGCCTGGGCACCGTCCCCAGCCTCTACAGCACCGTCGCCGTGGAGATCACAACGCTGTAGGCACTGCTCGACCGGGCCAACCAACCCCGCCGACGATCCCTCGATGCGCTACCGCACCGGCCTGGACGCCGACGCCCACGCCCATGTCCTGGCCACCCCCGGCGCGTGGAACACCATCACCCTCACCGCCGTCCAGCTCCGCGCCCTGGCCGACGAAGTCCCTGTGGGCCGTCTGGTTCGCCTCACGGTGGCGTGCCAGGGAGGCCAGCACAGGAGTGTGGCCGTGAACCGCTTCGGGTCTGATGGAGGCTCGATTCCCTGAGAGGATCGAGTCATGGCACGTCCGTCCCCTTACCCTCCCGAGCTTCGCGAGCGCGCGGTGCGCATGGTTGCGGAGATCCGCCCGAACTACCCCACCGAGTGGGCCGCGATGAAGGCGGTCGCGGCCAAGCTGGGGATCGGTGCCGCCGAGACGGTGAGGACCTGGGTCCGCAAGACTGAGGTCGACGCAGGCCAGCGGCCCGGAGTCACGTCGGAAGAGGCTGCGGAGATCAAGCGGCTGCGGGCCGAGAACGCCGAACTGCGACGGGCGAACGAGATCCTCAAGGCGGCCTCGGCTTTCTTCGCGGCCGAGCTCGACCGGCCGTCGAAGCGCTCGTAGCGTTCATCGACGCACACCGCCAGGTGTTCGGGGTCGAGCCGATCTGCCGAGTCCTGACCAGCCACGGACTGAAGATCGCGACGAGCACCTACTACGCCGCCAGGAACCGCACCCCCAGCGACCGGTCGATCCGCGACAGGGAGCTGAAGACGCAGATCATCCGCGTCCACGCCGACAATTTCGGCGTCTACGGGGTCCGGAAGGTCTGGCGTCAGCTGCACCGCGAGGGCATACCGGTGGCCCGCTGCACCGTCGCCCGGCTGATGCGCGACCTCGGCCTCGAAGGCGCCCGGCGCGGGAAGAAGATCCGCACCACCGTCCGGGACGATGGCCATGAGCGGTCCGCTGACCTGCTGCAACGCGACTTCACCGCGTCCAGGCCGAACGAGCGGTGGGTGGCTGACTTCACCTATGTCGCCACCTGGTCGGGGATCGTCTACGTCGCGTTCGTCGTGGACGTGTTCTCCCGGGCGATCGTGGGCTGGTCCGCCGCCACCAGCAAGCGGGCCAAGCTCGTCCTCGACGCGCTCGACATGGCCTTGTGGCGTCGCGATCGCGCCGGAACTCCCGTCGGCCCGGGGCTGGTTCATCATTCGGACGCGGGCAGTCAGTACACGTCTTTCGCGTTCACCGCGCACCTAATCGAGGCCGGCATCGACGCCTCGATCGGCACCGTCGGCGACGCCTTGGACAACGCGCTCATGGAATCCCAGATCGGCCTCTACAAGACGGAGTTGATCAAGCCGCGCAGGCCCTGGCACGGCCTGGCCGACGTTGAACTCGCCACTGCGGAATGGGTCGACTGGTTCAACAACCAGCGCCTGCACACAGCGATCGGCGACATCCCGCCCCACGAGCACGAGACCAACCACTACGCTCAACACCAGCCCCAACCGGCGGCTGGAGTCAACGCATAGAGCCTCCACCGATCCCGGAGCGGTTCAGCGTCCAACGCGCCGAGAGGCTTGTACCGCCCGTACTGCTCGCCCTGGAGGAACAGGTGACCGCTTCCCTTTTGACCGTGGCCCGCCACGCTCACCCCTCCGGCGCCGACGTGGTGAAGGTAGGGGGTGAACTCGATCAGCACACCTCGCCTCACCTCACCGAAGTGCTTGAGGGCGTTCACCTGACACCCGGCACCACGCTGGTGGTCGACCTGAGCGGGCTGATGTACTGCGACTCCACCGGCCTGACCGTGCTCATCGGCCTCTATCAGCGCACCGAGGCGGCCGGAGTACCACTGGTCCTCGCGGGCCTGGAGAAAGAGCTGCTGCGGATCTTCCGCGTTACCGGCCTCGATGAGTTGTTCACCCTCCGGGCAACCGTCGAAGAGGCATTCGCTCTCTGACCCCTCACTGATCACAAAGAAAACCGGAACCGCCAAGGGCAAGACAGCCGAAGGTACCGGCCCGGCCCGCCGGCTTTGACCAGACTGATACAGGACGAGGCCGAACCGAAGCCGGGCCCTGTCGGTACCGCCTGTGCCCTGTCCTCACCCCGCCTGAACCGCCCGGCATAACAAGAGAGCGGCTGCCCGGATCTTTCCAAGACAGCCGCTCCGTCGTGATCGCGCCGGGGTTCGTGTCAGGCGTTCAGGGCGTCTTCCCGGTTGAGGTGGCAGGGAATGACGGTGTCGACGCCGATCAGGACCAGCACACGCAGGACGGCTTCCTGGGGGGCGGCGATGCTCAGCCGGCCTTGCAGGTCGTTCAGGTGCTGGTGGGCGGAGACGAAGACGTTGATGCCGCTGGAGTCCATGAAGCTCACTCCGCCCAGGTCCGCCACGACCCGCCGGGCTGTTCCCTCGCCGGAGAGCAGGGCGTCGCGCAAGATGTCCTTGCCAGTGTGGTCGATCTCGCCGTGCAAGGTGACGACGCGGACGCCGTCGATCGTGCGGTGCGCCGCGGACAGCCGGCCCGGCAGGTCCGCTTGTTCGTGGCCGCTCATCGTCTCCTCAACCAGCCCTTACGCTTGCCCCCCCGGGGGCGGGAGTGTGCGCGGACGATTCTGCCCCACCACACATGCCGCCCACACCCGCACGGCCACCCCAGTCAGCCCGTATCGCGTAGGGATCAGACGGGCGGGTAATCACGCCGGGTGGGTGGCAACGAAGGCGAGGCCAGGACCAGTGCAACCACCTGATGTCGATGATGGCGGTGACGGTACCGCCCAGCCTCTTCCGGACGGATATGTGATGCGGGCCGGCTACGCCTTCGACGGCGACAGCAGCTGCATCGCCGACGCCCGCCACCACGCCACCGCCTTCCTCGAGACGGCCCGCACCGAGTACCGCCTGACCGTCTCGGACCGCGCCAAGGACCTGACCGCGCTCGTCGTCAGCGAACTGGTCACCAACGTCCTCAAATACGCACCCGGACCGGTCCTGATGGAACTGCGCGCCACCGCCGAGACCGTGGACGTCGTGGTCTGGGACAGCGACCCCACCCTCCCCACGTCCAGGGCGCCCGATCCCGGCCGGATCGGGCAGCACGGCATGGAGATCGTCAAGGCCGTCACCGAGGAGCTGTTCATCGAACAGGAGCCGGTCGGCAAGCGCATCACCGCCCGCCTCGCCCTGACCGACACCCCCAGCCCGGTATAGAGGCCGACGTTCCTTCCGTCCCGGGTGCACAAGCAGGGGCTTGGTACGCCTCCACTGAGGCTGTGTATGCCACCCGGTGTGCCGGGGGTGGGGTCAGTCGAGCAGGTGGGTCAGGGCGGCGGTCAGCGCGATGATCGTTTCGGCGTCCGCGCGGGTGTGGGCGAGCGGGGTGTCCGTGCCGCTGGGGCGCGGGCCGATGACGGTGGTCTGTTCCTCGATCGCTTTGCGGATGACGGCCCAGCGTTCGCTCACGTCGCGTTCGCGTTTCTGTTTCTTCCCGGGCTTCGCCCAGCCACTGCTGCGTTCGATGTGTTCCAGGGCGTGGCGGGCGCTTGCCAGGGCGCCGTCGATGTCGTTCTCCCGCAGTCTGCGCTGTGCTTCCAGCAGGTGATCGGCCGCTGTGTGTCCGGGCCGGCCTGGGGAGGGGAAGGGCACGAGCATCTCCACGCCGAGCGAGCGGCCCAGCCCTTCGAGCTGCCGGAGCCAGTGGCTCTCGGTAACCTCCAGGCGCAGCTGTAGGTCGGGGCAGCCGGGGTGGACGGATGCCTGGGGCAGCACGGCCCGTATGTCCAGCGCCAGGCACAGACTGCCGCGGCGGCGTTCTTCCAGAGCCCGTACAAGGGTGTTGGGAAGGACGTACTGCAGGCGCGGCCGCTCAAGGGCACCCGGTTCGAAGGGCACGGTCACGGCCGCCGAGCCCAGCCACAGCAGTGAACCGGTGCCGGTGGGGGCGTGCAGGTCGGTTTCCAGCGTCAGGACCCGCCCGGCCTCGGCAACCACCGGGAGGCGCACCTCCAGCTCCAGACGCAGGGCGTGCGCGCCGAGCCCTTTGAGCAGCGCCAGGCTCTTGCCGCGATGGCTCACGGGGATGGCTCCGACCGGCGGCTCGAAGCACAGCTTGTCCCTCATGGTGCCCTTCCCCTGTCGCCTCACCGTGATTCAACCAGGGGCGTGCCGTCAGGGTATTGAATCAAGAAAAAATGGTCGTCCAGCTCTGTTCGGCGCGGGTGCGCAGGCCGGCTTCCTTGGGTGTTCTCCTGCCCGGTTCAGGCGGCGAGGGCGGAGGTGAGGGTGAACCGGGTGGTGACGCCGGCGGTGTCGAAGCGCCGTTTAAGAGAGGGGCTGAGAGGGCCGACAAGCTTGATACCGCTGGTGAGACGGGCGTCGATGAGAAGGTACAGGAGGTGCTTGCCGCCGTATTCCAGGGCGTCGAGGTCGACGACCAGGCGCAGGCCGGCCAGGGTGGCGGCGGTGAAATCTATCTCAAGGTCTTCGCTGGTGAACCTGCCGGCGGTGCCGCGCAGTATCAGGACGTAGGCGCCGGGGAAGCGGGCGTGCACGACGGTCAGCTCACGCTCCGGTCCGCTGTTTGTCCGTTCATCGCTCCAGCATCACAGACGGCGCTGCGAGGCGGGGGCGGGGCAGGGCGAGGGGGATGACGTGCAGGGCGAGCAGGGCGATGTCGTCACTGGACCAACCGCCGTAGTGCGCGTCAAGGATGCCTGTGAGGTGGGCAATGGTGGCGGCGGCGTCCATGCCGTGGTTGGCCGCCAGGGCGGCGGCGAGGTCGGCCTCCTCGAAGATCGCCCGCGCCTCCTCGGGGGCGGAGGCGGACTTCGGTGGCGCCGTCGCTGTAGAGCAGGAGCAGGTCTCCGGGGGCGAGATGGAAGGGCACGTCGGTCAGGTCCAGGGTGTCCATGACGCCCAGCAGGGTACCTAGAACCGCCGATTAACTCCGCGATGCGCTACCGCACCGGCCTGGACGACGACGTCCACGCCCACGTCCTGGCCACCCCCGGCGCCCTGGAGCTGATCCTCCGCACCACTGTGCATCTGCGCGCCCTGGCCGACGAGACGGCCGCGGGCCGTCTGGTGCGCCTCACGGTGGCGTGCCAGGGCGGCCATCATCGAGTTATGGACCGGACTGTGGAAAGGCATGCCGGATCGGAACGCATCTCTGCCTGTCCGCGGACGTGTTCGGGTGATCATGAGGTTGTCAGCAGCAGTTTTTCATGAGGACGATGCCGTCGTGGTTGATGACGTCCCATTGCCAGGTCCCGATCAGCTCATAGTCTCGCCGGCGGTGGGAACGTTTATCTCCGTTCGTGGTTGAGCCAATGGGTGATGTCGGCGATGACGGTGGGGTCGATGTGCTGCGGGATGCTGTATTCGGCGGGGGTGGATGGGCCCGTGCCGGGGAAGAACAGGTGGTTGTCGGCTTCGTAGACGCGGATATCGGTTTCCGGGCAGTCGGCCAGGCCTGTCTGCCATCGCGTCAGGTCGTTGGCGACGGTGACCTGGTAGTCGCGTCCTCCTTGGAGGATGAGTATCGGCTTGCCGAGTCCGGCCGCGATGGCGACCGGGTCGTAGTCGCGCAGTTCGAGCCAGTACGGCGCGGGCAGCCCGAACGGCAGGTCCGCTGCGGGAATCGAGGGCGTGAGTTCCGCACTGTCGACCAGGGTGGCCTGTCGCCGGAAGGTTTCGATGACCGCGGGTGGGACCTGATCGGGGAGGATGGTGGCGAGGTAGCTGACGACGCGGACAGCGGCGTGGTGCATCGGCTGCGTGTTACCGGCCATGATCACCAGGCCCGCCACTGCGGGTGCGGCGACGGCGACGGCGGGGGCAACCTTGCCGCCCATACTGTGTCCGAGGACGAAGACCCGCTCAGGGTCCACTGAAGGGTGGCTGCGGAGCAGGCCGACCGCGTCGACGGCATAGGGCACGTATTCCTGTGACATCGTCAGGTCGGGCGCCGCGGCCACATCGCGGTGGGTGTATGTCGCCTTGTCAAACCGCAGTACGGTCGTCCCGCGGCTGGCGAGTCCCCAGGCCAGGTCTTTGAGAGGTTTGTTCGGCCCACTGGTCTCGTCGCGGTCGAATGGCCCGCCCCCGGCGAGCAGGACAACCCCGGGGCCGGGAGCCTGTCCGCGGTGAACACTCATCGTGCCTGACACCGTGAACGGGCCGGTGCCGACGGTGACCTCGTGCTCGCTGAAGCAGCCGGGTTCGGCATAGGGCGGTGGTACCCAAGCTAGTTCTGAGCCGGTCATGGACTCTGTCGCAGAGCCGTCAGGCATCGCGTCACAACCTTTCTCAAGAGGTGCGAACGTTAGCATGGCATGAGATCATTTCGGGATGGATGCCTTTGAACTCTTGGCCCACCCGGTGCGGTTGCGAGTGGTTCACGCGATGCGTGGCGGCAGGGAACTGACCACGGCCGACCTGTGTGACCGCATCCGGGACGTCTCGAAGGCCACGGTCTACCGACACGTAGACCTACTCGCAGCCGGCGGCGTTCTGGAGGTCGCCCTGGAGCGGCGCGTGCGCGGCGCGGTCGAGCGCCGCTACCGACTGCGCCGCGACCACGCAGGAATCGATACAGCGACGGCCGATTCGCTCTCCCTTGACGATCACCGCAGTGCATTCGCCGCTGCTCTAGCGGTCCTGACTGCTGAATTCACCGCGTATCTCCACCGCGACACGGCCGACCCGGTAGCCGACCAGGTCGGCTACCGGCAGCATGCCGTCTGGCTCAGCCCTGGGGAACTGCACAAGATGATCGACGGGATGCGAGAAGCCATCGCCCCCCACCTGGGCAACGAGCCGTCACCCGACCGCACGCAGTACCTGATCAGCCCGATCCTCTTCCCCATCGAAGCGCCGCCGACCCAGACCGGCACCGATGCCGCGGGCGGCCAGAGCCCGGGACCCGGCATCTGAGGTACAGGTGGCGTACTGACATGAACCCGAGAGGTCGCAGCGATCCACTCGGGTGCCGGTGCTAGGGCGATCCGCAAGTCCTCGATGTGCGTCTCCTTCGCGGTGAGCCGGGTGCGCAGGTGCGGGGTGGCGATTACTGATCTTTTCGTTAGTTCTGTGGGCTCGACGGTTTCGTTGGTGGGATCCTGATGCGGTGTCTTTCAAGCCTTCGTCTGTTGTTCCTCCTTTGACACGGCCGCAGCTGTCCGAGGCCCGGCGTGTGCGGGCGGCCGAGTTGTTCGGCCAGGGACACTCGAACGCCGAGATCGCCCGGATGCTCGGGGTCAGTGACGAGAGCGTGCGGCGGTGGAAACGGGTCTGGGAGGAGAATGGCGCCGATGCTCTGCGCCGGCGCCCGGCCACCGGGCGTCCGCCCAAGCTGGACGACGCCCAGGTCGAGCGGGTGCGGGACGCGCTGGAACAAGGCGCCCAGGCCCATGGTTTCGAGGCCGATCTGTGGACCCTGGAACGGGTCGGCCTGGTGGTTGAGCGGGTGACCGGAGTGGTCTTGTCGCGGGCCTCGGTGTGGCGGCTGCTGACCGGCCGGCTGGGGTGGAGTCTGCAGCGGCCCGAGCGTCGGGCGGTCGAGCGCGACGAGTCTGAGATCGCCCGCTGGGTCGCGCACGAGTGGCCGCGGATCAAAAAGGGGCGGTGAACACACGTGCCTGGATCGTGTTCCTCGACGAGTCGGGGGTGTCGCTGCTGCCGCAGGTCCGCCGCACCTACGCGCCCCGCGGCCGAACCCCGCTCCTGCGGCACCGGCTGAACTGGAAGCGGGCTTCGATGGTCGGCGCCCTCGGCTACCACGCTGCCGACCCGGACCGAGGTCCTCGGTTGTGCTTCCACCTCAAGCCCGGCAGCTACGACACCGCCGCACTCATCGAGGTCCTGGAGCAGATGAAGACGTTCTACAACGGCGAACGGGTGGTGCTGGTCTGGGACGGGCTGTCGGCTCACTGGAGCCGGGCGATGCAGGCCTGGGTCGCCGAGCAGGACTGGCTCACCCTCGAGCGATTACCGGCTTACGCACCCGAGCTCAACCCGGTGGAACTGCTGTGGTCCTCGCTGAAGAAACGCGAGCTCGCCAACCTCGCCGGCGACCATCTCGCCGATGTCGCCGACGCCACCGAACAGGGGATCCACCGCATCAACACCAACCCCCAACTTCCCTGGTCCTTCCTCGCCCACACCGGCCTCACCCTCCACCCACCAGACCCACAGAACTAATGAAAAGATAAGTAGGCCGTGTATCGAAAGTGGATCTTGGGCTGTGCATGATCACGGTTCATGGGTTGGGGAGATCTCACAGACGAGCAGTGGGCAACGCTGGAGCCGTTGCTGCCAAGGGGGCAAGGCCCCGCTGGCCCTGCCGGTGGAGCCGGGGGAGTGGGACATCCCCCGCGTCCCGCTGCGCTACGACCGCGCGGTCATCGCCTGCACCGCTCTCACCCGCCAACTGCGCGCCGCGCGCGGCGCGGGACGCACCCGGTACTACGAGGGCGTTGTCGCGCACCAGCAGGCCGCGATGCCCGAACAGCTCCTCCTCTTCTCTGACACCGACGTCGAGGAGCCAGAGGCGGGGGGGCGAGCCGACGGACTACATGGAGAGGCTGCGAGCGCTGCAGAAGACGCGCGCCGAGACGGGCGGACAGGACCTGACCGCCGAGCAGATCAGCAGCATCCAGACCCGCATCGAGGAGATGAAGAAGCGCGGCGAGGCACTCCGGGAGCGCTACGAAACCCGCCCCGAAGCTCCCGCTCCCCGGCCGGTCCTCGAGGACCAGGAGCACAGACAGCATCCCGGACAGCCCGGCACCGGACACGGAGGGGCGAGCCGCTGAGTGGGCTCCGTAGTCGTCGCCATGCTCACGCATCCTTCGCATAAGCGCCTCGTTGGCCCGGGGGGAGGAAGGAGGCGAAGTGGTCCGAGACGTGAAGGTGCTGTCGGCGTTGATCCGGCGCCGGTATCGCGAGGGCGCGAGTATCGCGGTGGTCGCGCGGGAGCTGGGGGTGTCGAAGTCCACTGTGCGGCGTCATGTGCCGGCGGGGGAGCGGCGGGGTGCGGCGGCCGCGGCGCGGCAGCGCCACCGTAACCGGGCGGAGACGCCGTACGAGCGGGCGCTGCGTGCGCAGGTGCGGCGTTTGTACGGTTCGGGGATGCCGCAGCAGCGGGTGGCGGCCACGCTGGGGATCTCGGTCGAGGCGGTGGTGGCCCGGCTGGAGCCGTCCCGGCGTCGTTCCCGGCAGGAAGCAGCCTGGCTCGCCGTTGAACAGCAGGGCGAGTTCCTGCCGCGGGACGAGATCATCGCCCGCTATGTGCAAGGTGCCACCATGGCCGAGCTCGGCCGGCTCTACGGGGTGCATCCCACCACGATCCGGCGCAGGATCCCCGACGACCTGATCCGCTCCCGCGGCCGCACCCCGAAGTCCCAGCCCCGGTCCCGGCGGGCGCTGGTCGACGAGGAGGTCCGCCGCCGGTATGCGGCGGGGGAGAGTGCCTACGCGCTCGCCCGCGAGTTCGGCGTCTCCACCCACACGATCCAGGCGAGGATTTCCGACGCCGAACGGCGCGGCCGCCCTACCGGGAAAACCTCCGTCCCACCGCCTCGTCCTGCCAAGCCGCGGCCGGGAGGCGTCCGGATGGTGCTGGCGCTGTCGGACGAGGAGATCCTGACCCGTTACCGGGCAGGGCAGTCCGCGACCGCGATCGGACGTGCGGCGGGTGTGGACTGCCGCACGATCCTGCGCCGCATCCCCGAAGCCGAACGCCGCGGCCACCTCCAGGCGCAGCGGCTGAACCGGCCGGCCCCCGACGTCGACGCGGACACCATCCGTGCGCTGCGCGCCCGCGGCCTGTCCTGGGAGGCGATCGGCGCCGAGGTCGGCCTGTCGGCGAAGACGGTCCGCGCCCGCGCGTGAAGACAGGAGCCCGTGCCCCGGCTTGACACGTCCTACCCTGCGCGACTCACATGTGCCCTGTACCGGGGTCATCCCGGTACAGGGCACGACGTGCTCCCGCCTCCGGTCTACCGTGCGGGGTTGTAGTGGACGATGGTGGTCTCGCAGGCCTCGGCGTACACCTTTAGCGCCTCAGCTTCCGTCTGGTCGACCGTGAGGCCCCAGCGGAGCTTGGTGGCGGTCCACTCGCCGATGTAGCGGCAGTGGGCGTCGGGCAGAGGTGGCATCCAGGTGGCGGGGTCCTGGTCGGCCTTGGAGCGGTTGGTGCGCGCGGTGACGGCGACGAGGGAGGCGGTGGCGCCCTGGTCGTTGGCGTAGGCCTCGCGCCGCTTGGCGTCCCAGGTGCTGGCGCCGGAGTCCCAGGCTTCGGCGAGGGGGACCATGTGGTCGATGTCGAGCTTGCCCGCCTCAAGCACCTCGACGTTGTCGTAGTAGGAGACCCATGTCCCGCCGGTCAGCTTGCAGCCGGCCGCGACGGCCGGTTCCTGGACGGCTTCGGCGAGGAGGACCTCGTTACGGGTGTTGCAGCCGTCGGCGGGGTCCAGGCCGGTGTTCCAGTGGCGGAAGGAGGTGCGGGTGTAGCCGGTGCGGTCCTCGTCGGCGAGGGGAAGCCGGCCGACGGCGTCCTCCAGCGGCAGCACCTCCGGAACAGGCACCACCGCCGTGGTCGCGATTGTGGCGGCGGCGGCGGTGGGGGAGGGGAGGGTGAGCGGGGTCAGGGCGAGGCAGAACGCGGCAGTTCCGCGCAGCAGGTTGGTGATCACGCCCGTAGGCATAGCGGACCCAGACGCGCGAACACGCCGGGCCCTGGGCGCTCATCGACCACGCGGAGCGCCGGAGTCCGGCGGAGAAACGCTCCGCCTGAACGTGCTCGGGTTCACCTGCAAGGAGGCGACCGTACGAGGCCACCCCTCATCTGGAGGACTCAGCGCCAGGTGAGGTGTTCGTAGTGCAGGAGACGGGCGCGGGCGGCCTTCTCGGTCATGCCGAGGGCTTCGGCGATTACGTCCATCGCCTCGTCGTGCTCACGAGCCAGGGCCCGGGCGGCCTCGGGGCCGGTCTCGGCGACGATCGCCTCCAGCTCCTCGCAGGCCTTCAGCATCGTCGCGTAACCGCGCGCCGTATCGTCCTCCAGCCATAGCCGGTCGATCCGTTCCCGCACTTGCCCGAGCAGCCCTGCGAGGTCCTCGGGCAGGGCGACCGCGCGCCCGGCGACGTCGCCGAGGTGGGCTTCCCACTCCGTGTACGGGCCGGTGGTGTCATAGGCGTCGGGATCGTCGTCCTCGCGGACCTTCTCCCAGTCGATCGGGTACCTCGATGTCCCACGCCAGCCGCACGCGCACCGGCCCCGCATCGACGTCGCGGTGGGCCGGCGGAAGGTGCCGTCGTAGTGCCACCACGAGGTCGATTCGTGGAAAGTGCTGCCGCTGCCCAGGTCGAAGAAGACCGGGCCCGGCTCGCTGCCGTCGGCCAGCAGCGCCCCGACCGCGCCCTCGTGCGACTCGAACCCCTCCCGCCGCCACCCCTCCCGTACTCCGTACACCACAACACCCCTTCCACCTCGACACCGGCGCCCCGGGCACCGTGCCCGGGACTTCTGCGGACCACGATGGGCAGCAACCACCATTTCCCGCAGCCGGATCGCGTCATATTCCACAGGCAGACGTAGTGCGTACCGGTGGCGCGCGCCCCTGCGGCCGGGGGCCGGGATGAGCGGGACGAGGCCGCGGCGGCACGCGTACCGCGAGGGGTGATGACCCGCCGGAAGGACTCCATGAGCGCGCAGCCCGGCCACCACGCTCCCGCCCCGCCGTACGCGCCCGCGCCCGGCGCTCCGGCCGAGCTCCTCGCCCGGTTGCGCGGCAGTGAGCGTGCGCAGCGGTGGGTGCCGGCCTTCGAGGGGGAGTGGGCGGCCGCGCTGGAGGAGTCCCGCGGCACCTTCTCCCTCGCCCCCCTGTACGAGGTCGTCCAGATCTGGCAGGCCCGCCTCGCCTCCGCCCCTGCGGTCGAGGCGTTCCTCGCCTCCGGCAAGGACGACTCCGGCTTCGTGGACCCGGCGGAGATCCGCGGCAGGCGCCGGTGAGCGACCAGCCCTACGCGGTCCGCCTGTCCGCGGCTGCGGCGAAGGCACTCGCCGCCCTGCCCGAGCACGCCGAGCAGACCGCCTGGGACGTCCTGGACGCCGCCGGCGACCCATAGGGCTTTTCGCACGGGGACATCGGCGACCCAGAGGGCGAGGACGAACGACGTCGGCCTGTGGCTTTTGCCCTGGCCCAAACGGCACGGGTCGCCGCGCGCGATACGCAGAGCCGGAAGGTCGGTTCTGCACGGTCCATCGCCCGTCTCCGTGGTGTCTGTCGCCCCCTCTCTGCATCCTGGGCTACCGGGAGCGGCGGGCGCACGGACGTGGACCGGGTGACAGCCGGGATGCCGGGATCGAGCGGCACCCCGCGCGTTACGACCTTCGCCGGTCGCTACGGGATCGCGGTCGAGTGCTGCACCGGGGCTGCCGCTGGGATCCTCCGCATCGTCGGCACCATTTGTTGCGCCCGCGCCCGGCTCAGCACGCCCGTTGAATCGGTATCGCCTTGCAGGAAGGGCAGGGTGATGTGCCACCAGTCGGCGAGACGCGCGGCGACCAGGCGGCGGTCCTCCAGCGCCTCGGTGAGGGTGCAGAGCCCGAAGAAGGCGCGGACCAGAGCGGGGGCGACAATGGCGGGGCGGACCCTGTGCGCGAGATGGCCGGTGGCGCGCGCCTGGGCGAGGAGACGGGTGGTGGCGGCGGTCCAGAGGGTGAAGGGATCGGGCAGGGGAGCGTCGATGGTGTCGCGCTCCGCCCAGAGACGTGCGCCGGCGCGCACGACAGTGTCCTCTATGAGCGCGTGCGCGATCTCGAAGCTGAGGGATACCAGCCGGTCGAGCGGCGGTACGGAACGGTCGGCGTAGCGTGCGCCCAGATGGGGCCACGTGGCGAATGCGTCCTTCACCACTGCGAGGGCGATTCCCTCCTTGCTGGCGTAGTGGAAGTAGACGGACCCGCTGGTCCGGCCGGATCTGGTGCTTATGTCGTTGACGCTGGTACCGGCGTATCCCCGTTCGGCGAAGAGGCGGGCGGCCTCCTCCAGCAGTGCTCTGCGGGTCGCCCTTGCTCGTTGCTGCAATGCGCCGCTCACTTCCACTCGGTTTTTTCGTGACGACCGAGAAGGTAGTGCGCCCGCGTACGCCGGTGGTAATTCGTCACCCCGTCCGCAAGCATGGTTCTTTTGTGCGGGCGCTCATTCCCTGGAGTGGTCATTGTCTGTTCTCTGGCGCGTGGACCGGCCGTCCGGGTGAAGGCGTCGCCTCCCGTTCAGCCCGCGCCCGTTGCCTCGCGCATATGCGCCAACTGCGCTTCGCGCCAGCGGGTTAACCGGATCTCGAGCCGATACATCAAACCCAGTGGGAGTGCGTTCTTTACCCCACTTCAGTCATCGCGTCCAGCACTCGAAGCGGTGATTGCGTCACTCTGATCGCAAAAATAACGTAGCGGCCACGATGTTTCCCGTTTGCTGCGGTATGGACGTGATGTCCTTACTTCGTCAGGTGGTGCCCAAGTTCGGTGCTCCGCCCGTTGGCCGGGAGACCCCAATCTGCCCGAACCGGTCACGTCACAAGCGTGACCGCTTCTTTCCCGGAGGCCGCATGACCACCCAGGCGCATCCCCTTCTCGGTTGGTCCCCCGAAGCCGTCGTCCTCGATTGCGACGGCACCCTGATGGACAGCGAACGGCACTGGCAGGACGCCCGAACCCGTACCTTTCGCGAGTTCGGGCTGACGGCTCCGCCGGGATTCGCCGACCGCGCGAAGGGCGTGCACTACGTCGACTGCGGGCGCTTGATGGCCGAGGAGACGCACAAGCCCGACCTCGCCGACGACTTGGCCCGGTCGCTGTTGGAGCACTTCCTCTCCTTGGTCGCCGACGACCCCGTGACCATGCCCGGAGCGGTCGACTTCGTCCGGCTCCTCGCAGGACGGCTACCGCTGGCAGTGGCCAGCAACTGCCCGTCGCAGGTCGTGGAAGAAAGCCTTGGCCGCGCCGGCCTGCTGCGCTACTTCGCCCACGTGGTTGTTCCCACGGAGCCCTCCGGTTCGTCCACCACCGCTCCGGAGGGCGTGCGGCCCAAGCCCTGGCCTGACGTCTACATGATGGCCGCCCGGCTCTGCGGTACCGAGCCGGAGCGCGCACTGGCGGTGGAGGACTCGGCGACCGGGATCGAGTCGGCTCGCCGGGCCGGACTGAAGGTCCTCGGAGTGGGACCGCGGCCTGACGAGGACGCCTCTCGCGCCGATCTGTGGGTGACCGCGCTGCACTCGCCGGTGCTCCTGGACTGGGTGCGGAGGCAGGTGCCGCGCCGGACGGATACTCCGAAGGGGTGAACCGGACCGCAATTCCGGGCCGGGGATGCCTTTTAGGGGCGGTGGACCGAAGACGGGACCGGGAGCTGCGACGACCGGCCTGCGGAAGCCTACGAGGCGTGTACGTATGGGGCGAGGTCCCCGACGACCCCGGCGGCCGAGGCGAAGAGGAGAGCAACTCCCACGGCTCCCGGGTCGGGGACGCCCGCCGCGCGTTCGCCAACGTAGCTGGAGCGGCCCATGCGGGCGCGGAGCCGGGTAGTGTCGCGCACGCCCTGCCAGGCGGCTTCTGCGGCGGCGTTCAAAGCGGCTGTGGGAGGGGTCCGGTCGGGGAGGGCCTCCAATACCCCGGCCGCGGGGGCGAGGGCGTCGACCAGGGTCTTGTCACCGGGCGCGGCCCCACCGACGCGACTGATGGAGGCCAGTCCCCCCGCGACCCCCTTGGCGAGGGCGGGGGTGGTGAGACTCAGGGCTGCGACGGAAGCGGCGAGTGACTGGAGCAGCAGGCCGAAAAGGGGGCCGCTGGTGCCGCCCACCTCGTTGAGGAAGGCGGTGGCAGCGGCTTCCAGGGCCTCGGCGTCCCCAGGAGCACCGAGGGCGTCGAGACGCGTCAGGGCGGCGGTGGTGCCCGCGGACAGATTGGTGCCGAAGTCGCCGTCGCCGACCTGCTGGTCGAGGGCGGTGAGCTGGGCTTCGGTACTACGTACGGTACCGGCGAAGCGGCGTATCCAGGCATCGGCGGAGAGTGCCTCGTCAGCGGTGGCCAAGGTGCTGCTCCCGTTCTCGTGATCGGACGGATCGGCGGGTCGCCGGACCGGGTCTGCTCACCAGCGCAGAGTGGCGGTGTGCACGGGCGCGTCGTAGAAGGCGAGGTCGGCCGGTTCGGCGAGGAGGAGGGTGAGGGAGAAACCGCGCATGTCGAGGGCCGTGACGTAGTCGCCGACCAGGCTGCGGGCAAGGGCGACTCCCCGGGAGTCGAGGATCCGGGCCAACTCACCGTGAGCGGCGTACAGCTCCAGGGGAGTCACCGCACCGAGACCGTTGACCATGGTGATGACGGCGGTGCCCGGCCCCGGGGCGAGGGCATCGAGGAGTTCACCTGTCATCCGCTCGACCAGTGAGGTGAGCGTGCCATGACGGACGGTCGACCTGGCCCGCTCCCCATGGATGCCGACGCCATACTCCAGTTCGCCGGCGGCGAGCTCGAAGGCGGGGCCGCCCAGGACAGGGGCGGTATGGGCGGCCGAGGCGACGGCGAGCGTACGGCAACGGGAGGCGAGACGCGTGCCGAGCTCCTGGAGTTCGGCGAGACCGAGGCCGGTGTCGGCGGCGCCACCGAGGATCTTCTCCAGAAGAACGGTACCGCCGGTTCCCCGGCGGCCGGAGACGATCTCCTCGGAGTCGGAGGCGAGGTCGTCGTCGACGAGGACGCGCGCGCACGGCACCCCCCGGTGGGCCAGGCGCTCGGCGGCGATGCCGAAGTTGATGCGGTCACCGGTGTAGTTCTTGACGATGTGCAGGACGCCTTCCTCGCGGGCGGCAGCGAGCGAACCTTCATAGACCTGACGGTTGTGCGGTGAGGCAAAGACGCGTCCGGGGCAGGCGGCGTCGAGCATGCCCCGTCCGACGTACCCGGCGTGCATCGGCTCGTGTCCCGCGCCGCCGCCGGACAGCAGGGCGACACGCCGGCGCGGGGACGTAGCGCGGGCCAGGAGGAATCCGTGGTCGGGATCGAGAGTGAGCAGGTCCGCGTGGGAACGTGCGAAGCCCGCGAGCGCGTCTGACACGAGGGTGTCGGCGCTGTTCTCGAAATACGAGACCATGCGAATCCTCCGTGGTTAGGGGCCGCGAGGGGCTCCTCCATGCTGGGCTCCGGCTCCGCCCGGGGCAAGCCGCGCGTCAAGTCGCTCGTCTTTTCGAGTGCCGCTTTCCGCGATGGACCCGGGGGCGCCCGCAGCGCTTCGGGTTGGCGACAGCCGCTGCGGCCCGGTCCGCGGGGTGCGCGCCCCGGGCCGCTCGCCGGTCACTCCGATGGCGGCCCTGGAGGTGCTCGATCGGGCGGAGAAGACCGGCGTAGAAGCCGTCGTCGTTCTTCACGTGACAGGGCACGATCCGCGAGGGACCCGGATTTAAGCAGGAACACCCGCTGTAACGCCTTCGAGCCGTCGATCGCCCCACAGCCCTGGCGGACGTGCTGGGAGAGATGGAGGGATCGAGCCTGGGTCCGGTCCGGGTGAGCCGAGCTCTACTGATCTTTTCATTAGTTCTGTGGGTCTGGTGGGTGGAGGGTGAGGCCGGTGTGGGCGAGGAAGGACCAGGGCAGTTGCGGGTTGGTGTTGATGCGGTAGATCCCCTGTTCGGTGGCGTCGGCGACATCGGTGAGATGGTCGCCGGCGAGGTTGGCGAGCTCGCGTTTCTTCAGCGAGGACCACAGCAGTTCCACCGGGTTCAGCTCGGGTGCGTAAGCCGGTAATCGCTCGAGTGTGAGCCAGTCCTGTTCGGCGACCCAGGCTCGCATGGCCCGGCTCCAGTGAGCCGACAGTCCGTCCCAGACCAGCACCACCCGTTCGCCGTTGTAGAACGTCTTCATCTGCTCCAGGACCTCGATGAGTGCGGCGGTGTCGTAGCTGCCGGGCTTGAGGTGGAAGCACAGCCGAGGACCGCGTTCGGGGTCGGTGCCGTGGTAGCCGAGGGCGCCGGCCATGGAGGCGCGTTTCCAGTTCAGCCGGTGCCGCAGGAGCGGGGTGTGGCCGCGGGGCGCGTAGGTGCGGCGGACCTGCGGCAGCAGCGACACGCCTGATTCGTCGAGGAAGACGATCCAGGCACGTGTGTTCACGGCCCCTTTTTGATCCGCGGCCACTCGTGCGCGATCCAGCGGGCGATCTCGGATTCGTTCCTCTCCACCGCCCGCCGTTCGGGACGTTGCAGACTCCAGCCGAGCCGGCCGGTCAGCAACCGCCACACCGACGCCCGCGACAGAACCACGCCGGTCACCCGCTCGACCACCAGACCGACCCGCTCCAGTGTCCACAGATCAGCCTCGAACCCGTGCGTCTGGGCGCCTTGTTCCAGGGCGGTCCGCACCTGCTCGACCTGGGCATCGTCCAGTTTGGGCGGGCGACCGGTGGCCGGACGCCGGCGCAACCCGTCAGTACCGCCCTCCTCCCAGACGCGTCTCCACCGTCGGACACTTTCCTCACTGACGCCCAGCATCCGCGCGATCTCGGCACCCGAACGTCCCTGCTCGAACAACTCGGCTGCCCGCACCCGCCGAGCCTCGGCCAGCTGCGGTCGCGTCAAAGGAGGAACAACAGGCGAAGGCTTGAAAGGCACCGCATCAGGATCCCACCAATGAGTCCGTCACACCCACGGAACTAACGAGAAGATTACTGATCTTTTCTTTAGTTGCGTGGGGTTGATGGGTGGATGTTGAGGCCGGTGTGGGTGAGGAAGGACCAGGGCAGTTGAGGGTTGTTGTTGAT
>NZ_JBFBJO010000026.1:0-72065 GCF_040702165.1 Streptomyces sp. NPDC086147
GGGCCCTTCCGGCGGTTCCGACTCTATCAGATCCTTTCGGCGTCTGATTCCCGGTCAGCGGGAGTTGTCTTTCCGGCTGTTGGGCCGTTCCGACGAGTGAGACTTTAGCGGATTCCCCGCCTCCGACGCTAATCGGGGGCCTGCGCTCAAACCTTCGAACGCGGATTCCTCATTTCGCAAAAACGCGCGGAAAGCACGACGGCACGGCAAAGCGCTGTCGGCTTCTGAGGTTCTTGCGGAATGGCTGTCCGGGGCCGACCGGGGTCGGTGCTCACGTCGGACAACTCGGAGAACACTACGGATCCGGTCAGGGCGTGTCAACCCCGGTCCGGGGCCCGGTGGCGGAAGGCGTTCCGGTAGGCGCGGGGGCTGGTGGAGAGGTGGGAGGCGAAGTGCTGGCGCATGGTGACCTCGCTGCCGAAGCCGGCGCGGCGGGCCACCTCGGGGAGGGGGTGGTCGGTGAGCTCCAGGAGCTTCTGGGCCGCGGCGACGCGCTGGGTGATGAGCCAGTGCAGGGGGGTGGTGCCGGTGGTGGCCTGGAAGTGACGGGCGAAGGAGCGGGGGGACATGCCGGCGACGGCGGCCAGGCTCGCGACCGTGTGGGGTTCGGAGAGGTGGGCCAGGGCGTGGGCGCGTACGGCGGCGAGGGCGTCGGCGTCGCGGTCGGCGCGGGGCGTCGGGTGCTCGATGAACTGGGCCTGGGTGCCCATGCGGAAGGGGGCCGTGACCATGGAGCGGGCCACGGTCGCCGCCGCTTCGGCACCGTGGGCCGTACGGACGAGGTGGAGGCAGAGGTCGATGCCCGCCGCGGTGCCGGCCGAGGTCCAGATGCCGGAGTCCTCGACGAAGAGGGCGTCGGGTTCGACCCGTACCGCCGGGTGGCGGGTGGCGAGGGTCCGGGCCAGGTGCCAGTGGGTGACGGCCCGGCGGCCGTCGAGGAGTCCGGCGCGGGCCAGGACGAAGGCGCCCGCGCAGAGGGAGGCGACCGGGACGCCGGCGGAGTGGGCGCGGCGCAGGGCGTCGAGGACCGGGGACGGTACGTCGGCGTCCGGGTCCTCGATGCCGGGGACGATGACGAGGTCCGTGGGCGTGAGGTCGTCCAGCCAGGTCAGGGGGCGGTCCGGGGTGAGGGTGAGGCCGCCTCGGAGGGGGACGGGGGCGTGCGGGTCGGCGGCCGCCCGGTGGAGTGCGAACCGGGGGACGCCCCGGAGGGTGCGGTCGCTGTCCCAGACCTCGGTGATGACGGAGACGTCGAAGGCGCGGACCCCCGGGAAGACGAGGAGCGCGATGCGCTGGGGGCGGGTTTCCGGGGGCGGCACCATGGTTGGCAGTAAACCATCGGTCGGTGGCATGCGGCCCTCTGGGACCGGGGGGTCCGCAGCGGAAGGATCGTGACCATGGAGATCGCGGAGAACGCAGCGCTCGTCGTCGTCGACGTACAGAAGGGCTTCGAGGAGGAGTACTGGGGGAAGCGGAACAATCCGGATGCGGAGCGGAACATCGCCGTGCTGGTCGATCTGTGGCAGGAGACCGGGCGGCCGGTCGTCTTCGTGCGGCACGACTCGGTGGAGGGGTCGCGGTCGCCGCTGCGGGCGGGGCACGTGGGGAACGACTTCAAGGACTTCGTGGAGGAGCGGCGGGGGAAGGGCTCCGGGCCCGAGCTGCTCGTGGTGAAGTCCGTGAACTCGGCGTTCTACGGGGAGCCGTCCCTGGACGCGTGGCTGCGGGGGCGGGGCGTCGGGCAGATCGTGGTCGTCGGGATCCAGACGAACATGTGCAACGAGACGACGGCCCGGATGGGCGGGAACCTCGGGTACGACGTGGTGTTCCCGCTGGACGCGATGCACACCTTCGACCTGGAGGGGCCGTACGGCTGGACGGCGAGCGCCGATGAGTTGACGCGGGCGACGGCCGTCTCCCTGCACGGGGGCGGGTTCGCGGAGGTGGTGGCCACGGAGGACGTGGTGCGCGGGGCCTCCGCCGGGGCTCGGTGACCCCGGCGGCGCGGGCCGTCAGCCGTTGCCGGAGGCCAGTTCGCGGCTGCGGTCGCGGGCCGCTTCGAGGGCGGCGATGAGGGCGGCCCGTACGCCGTGGTTCTCCAGCTCGCGGATGGCGCTGATGGTGGTGCCGGCCGGGGAGGTGACGGCCTCGCGGAGCTTGACCGGGTGCTCGCCGCTGTCGCGGAGCATCACGGCGGCGCCGATGGCGGCCTGGACGATGAGGTCGTGGGCCTGGGCGCGGGGCAGGCCGAGGAGGATGCCAGCGTCGGTCATGGCCTCGACGAGGAAGTAGAAGTACGCGGGGCCGGAGCCGGAGAGGGCGGTGGCGGCGTCCTGCTGCGACTCGGGGACGCGGAGGGTCTTGCCGACGCCGCCGAAGATCCCCTCGGTGTGGGCGAGGTGGTCGGGGGTGGCGTGGCTGCCGGCCGAGATGACGGACATGCCCTCGTCCACGAGGACGGGGGTGTTCGGCATGACGCGGACGACGGGGGTGCCGGTGGTGAGGCGCTCCTCGATGAAGGAGGTGGGGATGCCGGCCGCCGCGCTGATGACGAGGCGGTCGGCGGCGACGTGCGGGGCGAGCTCGTCGAGGAGGCGGCCCATGTCCTGGGGCTTGACGGCCAGGATGAGGGTGTCGGCGCGCTTGGCGGCCTCGGCGTTGGTGACGGTCTCGACCCCGTAGCGGGTGCGGAGCTCCTCGGCGCGCTCGGCGCGGCGGGCGGTGACCAGGAGGTCCGCGGGGCGCCAGCCGGCGCGGATCATGCCGCTGAGGAGCGCTTCACCGATCTTGCCGGTGCCGAGGACTGCGACGGTCTGGGTCATGGCTCTGTTCACCTCGCCGGAGGGGGGTACGTCGTGCGGTCATCCTCGCACCGGGGGCGCGGTGGTGCGGCGGGTGTCCGAGGGGCGGTCAGGCCGTGCGGCGGCGGAGGGTGGCGGCGCCGAGGGCGAGGACGAGGAGGGCGCTGCCGGCGACGACGAGCACGTCGCGGACGAAGTCGCCGGTGACCTCAGGGTGGCGGAGGACCTCGTTCATGCCGTCGACGGCGTACGACATGGGCAGGACGTTCGAGACGGCTTCGAGGGCGGGGGCCATGCGGTCGCGCGGGGTGAACAGGCCGCAGAGGAGGAGCTGCGGGAAGATCACGGCCGGCATGAACTGGACGGCCTGGAACTCGGACGCGGCGAAGGCGGAGACGAAGAGGCCGAGGGCGGTGCCGAGGAGGGCGTCGAGGAGGGCCACCAGGAGCAGGAGCCAGGGGGAGCCGACGACGTCGAGGCCGAGGAACCGGAGTGCGAGGCCGGTGGCCAGGGCGGACTGGACGACGGCGAGGAGTCCGAAGGCGAGGGCGTAGCCGGCGATGAGGTCGGCCTTGCCGAGGGGCAGGGCGAGCAGGCGTTCCAGGGTGCCGGAGGTGCGTTCGCGCAGGGTGGCGATGGAGGTCACCAGGAACATCGTGATGAGCGGGAAGATGCCGAGCAGCGAGGCGCCGATGGTGTCGAAGGTGCCGGGGCTGCCGTCGAAGACGTACCGGAGCAGGAAGAGCATCGCGCACGGCACGAGGAGCATGAGCGCGATCGAGCGCGGGTCGTGGCGCAGCTGGCGCAGGACGCGGGCGGCGGTGGCGAGGGTGCGGGCGCTGCTCATGGCCGGGGCTCCTGGTTCTGGTTCTCGTTCTGCTCCTGCTGCTCCTGCTGCTCCTGGTCCTGTTTCCGGTGGGCGTTTCCGGGGTGGTGCTCGTCGCGGGCCGCGGCCGCGTCGACGAGGTGGAGGAAGGCCTCTTCGACGGTGGGGGTGTCGTTGCGGCGGCGGAGGGCCTCGGGGGTGTCCTCGGCGAGGATCTCGCCCTCGCGCATCAGGAGGAGCCGGTGGCAGCGCTCGGCCTCGTCCATGACGTGGGAGGAGACGAGGAGCGTGGTGCCGCGGTCGGCGGCGATGCGGTGGAAGAGGTCCCACAGGTCGCGGCGGAGGACGGGGTCGAGGCCGACGGTGGGTTCGTCGAGGACGAGGAGTTCGGGGGTGCCGAGGAGGGCGACGGCGAGGGAGACCCGGCTGCGCTGGCCGCCGGAGAGCCGGCCGGCGAGGGCGTCGGCGCGGGAGGTGAGGTCGACGTCGGCGACGGCCCGGTCGACGGCGGCGCGGCGCTCGTGGCGGCGGGCGCGGCCGGGGAGGAGGACGGCGGCGAAGTGGTCGAGGTTCTGGCGGACGGTGAGGTCGTCGTAGACGGAGGGGGCCTGGGTGACGTAGCCGATGCGGGAGCGGAGGGCGGGGTCGCCGGCGGGGCGGCCGAGGACGGTGAGGGTGCCGCCGACCTTGGCCTGGGTGCCGACGATCGCGCGCATGAGGGTGGTCTTGCCGCAGCCGGAGGGGCCGAGGAGTCCGGTGATGCGGCCGGCCGGGAGGGCGAAGTCGAGGCCGCGCAGGACGGTGCGGTCGCCGCGGACGGCGGTGAGGGCGCGGGCGGTGATCGCCGCGGGGGCGGCGGTGCCGCCTCGGTCCCCGTTCCCGTCCGCCGAGTAATTCATCATGTGATGAATAGTGCGCCTGGGGGTGCCGACCGTCAAGCCTCCGGAAGGTGTGGGGGTGCTCGCCGCGCCCGGGCTGCTCGCCTTGCTCGGGCTGCTTGTTACTTGCCGCGCTTGGGCTTCTTGCGGGCGGCCGGGTTGCCCGTACGGGAGCCTCGGCGCTTCTCGTAGCGGGCGAGGGCCGTCTCGTACTCGGCGCGGCGCAGCTTCTCGCCGGGCGCCTCGGTCAGGCAGCGGGCGGCGTACGCGAGGAGCGAGCCGATGAAGCCGATCGCCTTGAGGCTGCGCAGGGAGTCCTCGCGGCCCGGGTCGTCCGGGCGGCGCTGGAAGCCCTCCCAGGTCTTGCGGCAGGCGATGGCGCTGCAGACCGCGAACATGACGATCACCAGGCCGTTGACCAGGCCGCCGGTCTCCGCGATCTGGAGGCCCTGGAAGGCGAAGCGCAGCACGAAGCAGGCCGCGACGGCGGCGGCGAGCGAGCCGACGGCCAGGCCGGCGCGGCGCAGCGCGTAGTGGCCGGTGTGGTCGACCCAGGTCGTGCCGAAGAAACGGATCTCCTCGGGGCGGGGGCCGCCGACGGTGCCGTCGGCCCTGCCCGCGGTCCTGCCGTCCGCCGTGCCGCCTGCCGTACGCGGGGTCTGCTCGTCGTCGCTCACGAGGTCGATTATCCCCGGGCGACGACGGAGCGGGTCAGGCGCAGCGCGGTGCCACGAAGCCGTCGCTGCCCGTGCGCACGTAGGAGTCGGAGACGTACTCCCCCGGTCCGATGCTGTCCCAGACCCGGGTGGTGCCGTACGGGCCGGTGACCGACTCGCCGTACTTCTGGCAGGAGATCGCCACCGTGGCGCCCAGGGGCAGGGAGCGGACGATCGGGTACTGGGTGCTCGGGCCCGAGCGCACGTTGAGGCGGTGGCCCGGGGCGACCGGGTAGCGGGTGGCGTTCGCCGCCGTCACCGCCACCGCCGCCCGGCCCTCCGCCGCGGTGCCGTTCGCGTCCGGCGTCTCCGTCGTGTTCATGGTGTCCATCGTGTTTCCCCCCTTGGCGCACAAGCGCTCCGCCGAGATTCACTCTCCGCGACGCGCAGGCTAGCAAGCCCCACCGACATCGGAGGTGCCATCGACTAGGCTCCGTCGGGTCGCGCACGCGAGCGCGAGGTGACGGGGAATCACACGGGGGTGGGCGATGCCACCGTTGCGCGGTACCGGTGCCGACCGGGAGGCGGAGGGGCCCGAGTACGCGGGCGACTACCGCCTCCAGGCATGTCTGGGCGCGGGCGGGATGGGCGTCGTGCACCTCGCCTCCTCGGCCTCCGGGCTGCGGCTCGCGGTCAAGGTCGTGCACGCGCGGTACGCGGAGGATCCCGAGTTCAGGGCGCGTTTCCGCCAGGAGGTCGCGGCCGCCCGCCGGGTCAGCGGGGCCTTCACCGCCCCGGTCGTCGACGCCGACCCCGACGCCGTGCGCCCGTGGATGGCGACCCTCTACGTCCCCGGTCCCACCCTCGCCGACCAGGTGAAGCGGAACGGCCCGCTGTCCCCCGCCGAGCTGCGCCGGCTCACCGCCGGGCTCGCGGAGGCGCTGCGGGACATCCACCGCGCCGGGGTCGTGCACCGGGACCTCAAGCCCAGCAACGTCCTGCTGACCGACACCGGGCCCAAGGTCATCGACTTCGGCATCTCCCGGCCCGTCGACAGCGACCTGCGCACCGAGACGGGCAAGCTCATCGGCTCGCCGCCGTTCATGGCGCCCGAGCAGTTCCAGCGGCCGCGCGAGGTCGGGCCCGCGGCGGACGTCTTCGCGCTCGGCTCGGTCCTGGTGCACGCGGCGACCGGGCACGGCCCGTTCGACTCCGACAGCCCGTACGTCGTGGCGTACCAGGTCGTCCACGACGAGCCCGATCTGACGGGCGTCCCCGACGAGCTGGCGCCGCTCGTGGCGCGCTGCCTCGCCAAGGAGCCCGGGGAGCGGCCGACCCCGGGCCAGATCATGCGGGCGCTGCAGCCGCCCTCGTACGCGGCGGAGGCGTTCATACCGGCCCAGCGGCGGCGGCCCGCGCTGCCGGGCGGCGGGGACGACGGCTCGGGCGGTGCGGGCGGTGCCGGTGGCGGGTACGGCGGTGACGAGCCGGGCCACGCGCCCGCGTGGGACGCGGACACGCCGGTACGGGCTCCCGCTCCGGCCCCGGCCCGCCGGCGTCCCCGGGCCGGTGGCCGGATCGGCGGGCGGATCCGGCCGCGTCCGACGATCGCCGTCGTCGCCGCGCTCGCGCTCGCCGGGGCCGGTCTGTACGCGGCCCTCGGCTCCGCGCCGGGCGGCGGTCCCGAGACCGTGCCGCCGCGTCCGGACAAGGTGGCCACCGCCTTCGCGGGCTGGCGCACCGAGCTCCAGAAGCGGGGCCCGGAGGCGGCCCCCGCCTGCACCGCCGGCGGGGACGCGCTGTACTGCGCGGCCCGCGGCGTCGGTCTGGCCCGGCTCGATCCCGTGACAGGGAAGGTCCTGTGGTCGCGGGCCGGGACCGTCGAGGAGGAGGCGCCACGCGCGCCCGTGCTCCTTGGAGACGGCGGGAACGGTGGAAGCGGTGCTGCCGGCGCACCGGTCGGGGCCGCCGCGCCGACCGGTCCGCTGGGGGCGTACGCGGGCGGGGACGGCGCGCCGCTCTGGACCGCCCGCTCGGGCCTCCCCGAGGTCTACCGGCCGGCCGGTTCCGCCGTCGTCCTGACGGACGGGGTCGGCGGGGTCCGGGCGGTCGACGCGCTCGGCGGGAAGGAGCTGTGGCGGCGCGGCCTGTCCGGCTTCGAGGCGCCGCGCACGGGACCGTACGACGCCTCCTCCGGTCTGCTCGTGGTCTCCGAGATCTCGGCCGACGGGACGCACACGCGCGTGGGCGCGGTCGAGCCCCGGACCGGCCGGGTGGTCCGGCAGCGGAACCTGACGGGCGACCTCGAACCGCTGGGGCACGCCGGGGACGGGTCGCTGGTCCTCGCCTCCCGGTACGAGGGCGCCCTGACGGACTCGCTCGTCCTGCTCGGCCCCGGCGGCGGGAAGGCCGGTCCCGTGCGCGAGCTGGCCCTGCCGCACCGGTTCGACCTCCGGGGCGCCGTCGTGCGCGGCACCGTCGTGTACCTGCTCGACGTGGACGGACACGTGACCGCCTTCGACACCGCCGCGGAGAAGGGGCGGGTGCTGTGGGACCTGGAGACGGCCGCGAAGAACGTCTCCGAGCCGGTCCTCGGCCCCGGCGGCCGGCTCTACTTCTCCGTCCAGGACGGGCGGCTGCTCGCCGTCGACACCGCGCGCGGGGCGCTCGCGGGACAGACCCGGCCGCGCCTGGCGAACGGACGGCTCAGCGGGTACGTGTCCCTGGTGCCCGCGCCGGTGGCCGCCGGGGACCGGGTGTTCGGGACGGCTCCGGACGGTTCGGTCTTCGCGGTGGACGCGCGCGACCCGGCGTCCTGGTGAGCGCCCGGTAGGCCCTCGTACGCGCACGCGTGAGGGGGCCCGGGGCTTCGAAAGCCCCGGGCCCCCTCACGTACGTCTCCGGGCTCAGCCCAGCTTCGTCACGTCCCGGACCGCGCCCTTGTCGGCGCTCGTCGCCATCGCCGCGTACGCCCGCAGCGCCGCCGAGACCTTGCGCTCGCGGTTCTTCGGCGCGTACACCCCGCCGAGGGCCTCGCGGCGGGCGGCGAGGACGTCCTCGCCGACGAGGAGGTCGATCGAGCGGTTCGGGATGTCGATGCGGATGCGGTCGCCGTCCTCGACGAGGGCGATGACGCCGCCCGAGGCCGCCTCCGGGGAGGCGTGGCCGATGGAGAGGCCCGAGGTGCCGCCGGAGAAGCGCCCGTCGGTGACCAGGGCGCAGGTTTTGCCCAAGCCCCGGCCCTTGAGGAAGGAGGTCGGGTAGAGCATCTCCTGCATGCCGGGGCCGCCCTTGGGGCCCTCGTAGCGGATGACGACCACGTCGCCGTCCGTGACCTGCTTGTTGAGGATCTTCTCGACGGCCTCGTCCTGCGACTCGCAGACGACCGCCGGGCCCTCGAAGGTCCAGATGGACTCGTCGACGCCGGCCGTCTTCACGACGCAGCCGTCGGCGGCGAGGTTGCCGTGCAGGACCGCGAGGCCGCCGTCCTTGGAGTACGCGTGGGCCGCGTCGCGGATGCAGCCGTTCGCCGCGTCCGTGTCGAGGGCCTCCCAGCGCTCGGACTGGGAGAAGGCGGTCGCGGAGCGGACGCAGCCGGGGGCCGCGTGCCACAGCTCGACGGACTCCTCGGACGGGGAGCCGCCGCGCACGTCCCAGGTGTCCAGCCACTCCTTGATGGAGCGGGAGTGGACGGAGTGGACGTCCTCGTTGAGCAGGCCGGCGCGGTAGAGCTCGCCGAGGATGGCGGGGATGCCGCCGGCGCGGTGCACGTCCTCCATGTAGTACGTGCGGTCCTTGGCGACGTTCGGGGCGACCTTGGCCAGGCAGGGGACGCGGCGGGAGACCTCGTCCATGTCGGTCAGGCCGTAGTCGAGCTCGGCCTCCTGGGCGGCGGCGAGCAGGTGCAGGATCGTGTTGGTGGAGCCGCCCATGGCGATGTCGAGGGCCATGGCGTTCTCGAAGGCGGCGCGGGTCGCGATCGCGCGGGGCAGGACGGAGGCGTCGTCCTCGTCGTAGTACCGGCGGGTGATGTCGACGACGGTGCGGGCGGCGTTCTCGTACAGCGCCCTGCGGGCGGTGTGGGTGGCGAGGACCGAGCCGTTGCCGGGGAGGGAGAGGCCGATGGCCTCGGTCAGGCAGTTCATCGAGTTGGCGGTGAACATGCCGGAACAGGACCCGCAGGTCGGGCAGGCGTTCTCCTCGATGCGGAGGATGTCCTCGTCCGAGATCTTGGGGTTCACGGCGTCGGAGATCGCGTCGACCAGGTCGAGCGTGCGGACCGTGCCGTCGACGAGGGTGGCGCGGCCGGACTCCATGGGGCCGCCGGAGACGAAGACCGTCGGGATGTTCAGGCGCAGGGCGGCCATCAGCATGCCGGGGGTGATCTTGTCGCAGTTGGAGATGCAGATCAGGGCGTCGGCGCAGTGCGCCTCGACCATGTACTCCACGCTGTCCGCGATCAGGTCGCGGGAGGGCAGGCTGTAGAGCATGCCGCCGTGGCCCATCGCGATGCCGTCGTCGACGGCGATGGTGTTGAACTCGCGGGGGATGGCCCCGGCGGCCGTGATGGCCTCGGAGACGATCCGGCCGACCGGCTGGAGGTGGGTGTGGCCGGGGACGAACTCCGTGAAGGAGTTGGCAACCGCGATGATCGGCTTCCGGCCGATGTCCGCGCCGGGTACACCGGAGGCGCGCATAAGGGCGCGTGCGCCCGCCATGTTGCGGCCGTGGGTGACAGTGCGGGACCTCAGCTCGGGCATCGTCGCTCGCTCCTCGTGACGGGTGTGCTTGCTTTCGAGCGTACGCCGCCGGACCAAGATCTGGACAGCGCGTCCGCATGCCGGACGGGCTGTTCAGCTTTCGGTCAGGTGTCCGGCCGCTGCCCTCGGGGGGCCGGGCCCGGTCAGCTCTCGGTCAGGTAGCGCTGGAGGGACGGGGCCACCTGGGCGACGATCTCCTCCGGATCGGCGGAGGCCAGCGGCTCGACCCGGATCACGTACCGCAGGATCGCGATCCCGATCATGTGCGAGGCGGCCAGCTCGGCGCGGAACTTCGGGTCCGGCACGTCGAGCTCGGCGGCGATCCGCTCCAGGAGCCGCCGCAGCACGAAGGTGCGGAGGACCGCGGCCGCCGCCTCGTGGGTCAGGGCGGAGCGCACGATCGCGAGGAGCGGGGCGCGGCTGGCCGGGTTCTCCCAGACGCCGATGAAGAAGCGGGCGAGGCGCTCGCCGATGGCGTCGCGGGGGCCGGAGACGATCGCCGGGACGACGGTCGCGGGCTCGAAGGAGACCTCGACGGCGGCGGCGAAGACCTCGTCCTTCGACCCGAAGTAGTGGTGCACGAGGGCCGGGTCCACGCCGGCCGCGCGGGCGATGCCGCGCACCGAGGCCTTGTCGTAGCCGCGCTCGGCGAACTGATCGCGGGCCGCCTCCAGGATGCGGGCGCGCGCGCCCGGCCCGTTCTCCTCGGCGGCGCGGGAGGGGCGGCCGCGGCGGCGGGGGGCGGGCCCGGAGGGCGGGGCGGCCGGTCCGGTCGCGGAGTCCCGTCCGGCGGCGGGGGCAGGTTCGGCGGCGGGGGCCGGTTCGGCGGCCGGGTCCGGCTCCGTCACGGGGTCCTGCCCGGGCTCGGTCACGGGTGCTCCGGTTCCGTCACGGGCGCGGGGTCCGGGAGGGGCGGCCGGCGGCAGAGGCGAGGTGGAGCCGGGTGAAGGCGAGGGCCTCCGCGAGGTCGGCCTCGCGTTCGGCGGCCGACATCGCGCGGCGGGTGTTGACCTCGATGACGACGTGCCCGTCGAAGCCGGTGACCGCCAGCCGCTCCAGGAGCTCGGCGCAGGGCTGGGTGCCGCGCCCCGGGACCAGGTGCTCGTCCTTGGCGGACCCCCGGCCGTCGGCGAGGTGCACGTGGCCGAGCCGGTCGCCCATGCGGTCGATCATGGCGAGGGCGTCGGTGCGGGCGGTCGCGGTGTGCGAGAGGTCGACGGTGAAGTGCCGGTAGTCGTCCTTGGTGACGTCCCACTCGGGGGCGTACGCGAGCATCTCGCGGTCCTTGTACCGCCAGGGGTACATGTTCTCGACGGCGAACCGCACGTCGGTCTCGTCGGCCATCCGCCAGATGCCGCTCACGAAGTCCCTGGCGTACTGGCGCTGCCAGCGGAACGGCGGGTGCACGACGACCGTGGACGCGCCGAGCTTCTCGGCCGCCGCCCGGGCCCGCCGGAGCTTGGTCCACGGGTCGGTGGACCAGACGCGCTGGGTGATGAGGAGACAGGGGGCGTGGACGGCCAGGATCGGCACCCGGTGGTGGTCGGAGAGCCGGCGCAGGGCCTCGACGTCCTGGCTGACGGGGTCGGTCCACACCATGACCTCGACGCCGTCGTAGCCGAGGCGCGCGGCGATCTCGAAGGCCGTCGCCGTCGACTCCGGATAGACCGAGGCCGTCGACAGGGCGACCTTCGCATCCGGGACGCGCACCACTTCTGCCACGCAGAACAGGGTACGGGGCGGGCCGGGGGGCCGGAGGGTGGTTCCGGTCACGCCCGTTCCGGTGCCGGGACGCGGGGGCCGCGCCGGAGCCGTGGAGAGGCCCCGGACCGCCCCTTGTACGGGCCCCTCGGCCCCCGTACCTCTCCCTGCACGGGCCCCTCGGCTCCCCCGGCCCGATCCCCCCGCCTACTCCTCCGGCAGATGGTCCAGACGGCGCAGGATGACGCCCTCGCGCAGGGCCCAGGGGCAGATCTCCAGCTCCTCGACGCCGAGGAGGTCCATCGCGCCCTCCGCGACGAGCGCGCCCGCGAGGAGCTGGGCGGCGCGGCCCTCCGAGACGCCCGGCAGGGCCGCGCGCTCGACGACGGTCATCCCGGCGAGGCGCGGCACCCACTCCTCCAGGGACCTGCGGGTCAGGATCCGCTGGACGTGGAGGCCCTCGCTCGAACCGGGCGCCCCCGCGATCCTGGCCAGCTGCTTGAAGGTCTTGGAGGTGGCGACGACGTGGTCGGGGCGGCCGGAGCGGCTGAACTCGCCGACCGTACGGGCGATCTGCGCGCGCACGTGGCGGCGCAGGGCCTTCACGTCGGCGCCGTCGGCCGGGTCGCCCGGCAGCCAGCCGGCGGTCAGCCGGCCCGCGCCGAGTGGCAGGGAGACGGCCGTGTCGGGGTCCTCGTCGATGCCGTACGCGACTTCGAGGGAGCCGCCGCCGATGTCGAGGAGGAGCAGCTTGCCGGCGGACCAGCCGAACCAGCGGCGGGCGGCGAGGAAGGTGAGGCGGGCCTCCTCCTCTCCGGTGAGGACCTGGAGGTCGACGCCGGTCTCGTCCTTGACCCGGGCCAGGACGGCGTCGGCGTTGACGGCCTCGCGCACGGCGGAGGTCGCGAAGGGCAGCACCTCCTCGCAGCCCTTGTCCTCGGCGGCGTGGAGCGCGTCCCGGACGGTCGCGACGAGCCGCTCGACGCCGTCGGGGGCGATCGCGCCCCGCGCGTCGAGGAGTTCGGCGAGGCGCAGCTCCGCCTTGTGGGAGTGGGCGGGCTGGGGGCGGGCGCCGGGGTGCGCGTCCACCACCAGGAGGTGCACCGTGTTCGAACCGACGTCGAGGACTCCGAGTCTCATGGGCGGAACGCTACTGCGCGCGCCGCATACGCTTGACAGCGTGCCAAAGACGAAAAAGGCGAAGCAGGACAAAGACAGCGCCCCTGCCGCGGACGTGAGGGACGCCAAGGCGGTCAAGGGCGCCGGGAAGCGGGGCAAGGAGGTGGTGCCGGACGAGAAGGGCCTGGACTTCGCGCGCGCGTGGGTCGAGTTTCCCGATCCGGCCGACGAGGAGCAGGTCTTCCGCTGCGACCTGACCTGGCTGACCTCGCGCTGGACGTGCGTCTTCGGCAGCGGCTGCCAGGGCATCCAGGCGGGCCGGGCCGACGACGGCTGCTGCACGCTGGGCGCGCACTTCTCCGACGAGGACGACGAGAAGCGGGTCGCGGAGCACGTGGCCCGGCTCACACCGGAGCTGTGGCAGTTCCACGACGTCGGTACGGAGACGGGCTGGACGCAGCTCGACGAGGACGGCGACCGGCAGACCCGCCGCTGGGAGGGCTCCTGCATCTTCCAGAACCGTCCCGGGTTCGCGGGCGGCATGGGCTGCTCGCTGCACATCCTGGCCCTGAAGGAGGGCCGGGAGCCGCTGGAGACCAAGCCGGACGTGTGCTGGCAGCTGCCGGTGCGCCGGACGTACGACTGGATCGAACGGCCCGACGACACCCGGGTCCTCCAGGTGTCGATCGGGGAGTACGACCGCCGGGGCTGGGGCCCGGGCGGGCACGACCTGCACTGGTGGTGCACCTCGGCCACCTCGGCGCACGGCGCCGGGGAGCCGGTCTACGTCACGTACCGGCCCGAGCTCACCGAGATGATGGGCGAGGAGGCGTACGGGGTGCTGGCCGGGCTGTGCGAGGCGCGGCTCGCCTCGCAGCTGCCGCTGGTGGCCCCGCACCCGGCGGACCCGCCGGTCCGGTAGCTCAGGAGGACGGGGGCGGTTCCTCCGTCGCCGGCGGGGTCGTGCCCGGTTCCGTGGTCGGCGGCGGGGGCTCCTCCGTCGTCGGCGGCGGAGTGGTCGGCGGTTCCGTCGTGGGCGGCGGGGTCGCGGGCGGCTCCTCCGTGGGCGGCTCCTCCGTGGGCGGCGGCGGAGTGGTCGGCGGCTCGGTCGTCGGCGGCGGGGCCGTGGGCGGGGTGGTCGGGTCCGTCGTGGCCGGCGGGGGCGGCACCGGCTTCGGCGGCCGGGGGACGTCCGGGTCCGGGTGGAAGACGCCCCCCGGTCCGGTCCGGTTGATCCCGGCGATGCGCACCACCGCCCCGGAGGGGTCGACCCCGACCCGGGCGCTCCACACGCCCGCGGGTTCGCGCCCGTGGTCGACGTGGACGGCGATCGTGACCTGCTCGCCGGGGCGGAGCGTGCCGGAGGCCCGGCTCACGTAGATCCAGGGCGCGTCCGTCCACAGCGCCCACTCGACGGGCGAGCCGCCGGCGGCGGTGAGGGTCAGGAGGGTCAGCTCGCCCTGGCCGCGCGCGGTGACAGTGATCCAGCCGGGGGCGGGCTCGCCGGGCTTCGGGGGCGCCCCGGAGCCGACGGGGCCGCCGGGGCTGACCACCTCGACGGAGACGTCGGGCGCGCGGTCGCTCCGGGGGGAGCGGGGCTCGGGGGTGGCGCGGGCGCTGCCCGCGTTCTCGTACCGGTCGTAGGGGCGCCCGTCCGCGTCCGCCCCGTCGTCCGTCTCGCGCGCGCTGACCCGGCCCCCGTCGTGGGCGGTCGTGTCGGTGGTGCCCCGGTAGGAGGTCCACAGGGCGAGGACGGGGGCGGCGACGACGGCCGCGACGACGGTGGTGGTCACCGCGCGGGCCCGCATCCGGTCGCGGCGGGCCGTGTGGTCCTTCGGGTCCACGGGGAAGCCGGTGGGCGCGAAGCGCGGGGCCCCGGCACGCGCGCGGGGCACGTGCAGCATCGCCATGTACGCGGCGGCCCGGGGCGCCTCGACGAGCGGCAGCCGGTCCGGGGGGAGGGTTCCGGCGCCGGGCCAGGGGCCGCCGGCGCCCACGCGCTCGGCGGCGCGGCGGCAGCGGGGGCAGTCGTCGACGTGCCGGACGAGTTCGGCGCGCAGGGCCGTCGAGAGGAGCACCCGGTGATCGCCGGCGAGCCGGGCGACGGTGGGGCAGCTCCCGGTCTCGACGACGGCGAGGGCGGCGCGGGTGCGCTCGACCTCGCAGCCGGCGGTGGCGAGGAGTTCGCGGGCGGCGAGCGGGTCGAGGGAGAGGACGGCGGCGACCTGGCGGTGGTTGAGGCCGTGCCGGACGGCGAGCTCCAGGGCCTCGCGCTGCTCGGGCGTGGTGCCGGCCGCCTCGGGCCAGGCGAGGAGGGCGAGTTCGGCGCGGTGCCGCTCGGCGGTCCCGGCGGAGACCCGGGGCGGCTCGGGCGGGGTGACGGCGGGGCGGCCGGTGTGGGCGCCCCGGCGCTTGCGGCGCTGCTCGCCGAGGCTGCGCAGACAGGCCCAGCGGGCGAGGGCGTACAGCCAGGCCGTGCGCCCATCCTCGTCGGAGGGGCAGCGCCCCCGGTGGCGCTCGGCCGCGGCGAGGACGTCGCCGAGGACGGCGGTGGCCGTGTCGTGGTCGCAGAGCACGGAGAGGCAGTACGTGAAGAGGCCGTCGAGGGCGGCCTCGTAGCGGGCGGGGGGCCGGCGGCCGAGCGTGCGCGGTCCCTGGTCCGTGGCGCGGTGCGCCCGGTGTGCGCCGGTGGTGCGTGCGGGGGTTTCCAGCCTGCTGCTCGTCACTGGGCGACCGTAGGCAGGAGCGGGGGCATTCTTCGTACCGGTCGCCCGGTTGTCATCCCTAAGGGTGAAGCTATCGCTCGAAAGAGGACGGGAACCCGGCGCCCGGTGGACGCGCCGTGCGGGGTCCGGGGGTCCCGGTCGCGGGGCCGGGGCCCGTTGTCGGTGGCGGCGGCTACGGTGGGGCGCATGGCTGCCCGTACGAAATCCGCCAAGGATCGACCGTCCTACCGCTGCACCGAGTGCGGCTGGCAGACGGCCAAGTGGCTCGGCCGCTGTCCCGAGTGCCAGGCCTGGGGGACGGTGGAGGAGTACGGCGCGCCCGCCGTCCGGACGACCGCCGCGGGCCGGGTCTCCACCGCCGCCCTGCCCATCGGCCAGGTCGACGGCCGGCAGGCGACCGCCCGCTCGACCGGCGTCGACGAGCTGGACCGGGTGCTCGGCGGGGGGCTCGTGCCCGGTGCCGTGGTGCTGCTCGCGGGCGAGCCGGGCGTCGGCAAGTCGACGCTGCTGCTCGACGTGGCGGCGAAGGCGGCGAGCGACGAGCACCGCACGCTGTACGTCACGGGCGAGGAGTCCGCGAGCCAGGTCCGGCTGCGCGCCGACCGGATCGGCGCGATCGACGACCACCTGTACCTGGCTGCGGAGACCGATCTGTCGGCGGTCCTCGGGCACCTCGACGCGGTGAAGCCCTCGCTGCTGATCCTGGACTCGGTGCAGACGATCGCCTCGCCCGAGATCGACGGCGCGCCCGGCGGCATGGCGCAGGTCCGCGAGGTCGCGGGCGCGCTGATCCGGGCCTCCAAGGAGCGCGGGATGTCCACGCTCCTGGTCGGCCACGTCACCAAGGACGGGGCCATCGCGGGCCCCCGGCTCCTGGAGCACCTGGTCGACGTGGTGCTGAGCTTCGAGGGCGACCGGCACGCGCGCCTGCGGCTCGTCCGGGGCGTGAAGAACCGGTACGGGGCGACCGACGAGGTCGGCTGCTTCGAGCTGCACGACGAGGGGATCACGGGTCTCGCCGACCCGTCCGGGCTCTTCCTGACCCGGCGCGACGTGGCCGTGCCCGGCACGTGTCTGACGGTCACCCTGGAGGGCCGCCGGCCGCTCGTGGCCGAGGTCCAGTCGCTGACGGTGGACTCCCAGATCCCCTCCCCGCGCCGGACCGTCTCCGGTCTGGAGACCTCCCGGGTGTCGATGATGCTGGCAGTCCTGGAGCAGCGCGGCCGGATCAGCGCGCTCGGCAAGCGGGACATCTACAGCGCGACCGTGGGCGGCGTGAAGCTCTCCGAGCCGGCCGCCGACCTGGCGATCGCGCTCGCGCTGGCCTCCGCGGCGAGCGACACCCCGCTGCCGAAGAACCTGGTGGCGATCGGCGAGGTCGGGCTCGCGGGCGAGGTCAGGCGGGTGACGGGCGTGCAGCGCCGCCTCGCGGAGGCGCACCGCCTCGGCTTCACGCACGCGCTGGTCCCGACGGACCCGGGGAGGGTCCCGCCGGGCATGCGGGTGACGGAGGTCGCGGACATGGGCGACGCGCTGCGGGTGCTGCCGCGCGGACGACGCGCGAAGGCGCCGGAGGGCGCGGAGGGGTAAGTGGGAGCCCGCGCCCGGGGGCGAAGGGGAACACGGGGCCGCACCCGGGGGCGAAAGGGGAAGCGCGGAGGGAGCGCCCGCCCGGACCGGGCCCCGCGCCCGGGGGCGGGCTCCGGGTCCCGGGGGCGGTGGGTGGGTCCCGGAGGCGGTGGGCGGCTTTCGAAGAGGGTCCGGTAAGGGCTCGGCAAAGCTTCCGGCAAGGGCCGAGCACGGCGTCCGACAAGGCTTCCGGCAAGAGGAAGGGTTGGCTCCGCACCCAGGTGGGGACCCCTTTCGCACCACCCGCGTTCGGTCGGGGGCGGAAGGCGGCGGGGTGGTGTCGCTAGACTTTGCCCTGGTCTCGCCCATCCGTACGAGCCGGAGGAGTGCAGTGGCAGCCAAGGACGGGGCATCGGCTCCTGGGAAGTCCGGCGCGGGCTCCGGCAGTGAAGCGCTGATGCGCGCGGCCCTGAGCGCGGTCGCGCCGGGCACCGCCCTGCGCGACGGCCTGGAGCGGATCCTCCGGGGCAACACGGGCGGGCTCATCGTGCTCGGCCTGGACAAAGCGGTCGATTCGATGTGCACCGGCGGCTTCGTGCTGGACGTCGAGTTCACCGCCACCCGCCTGCGCGAGCTGTGCAAGCTCGACGGCGCGATCGTCCTCGACAAGGACATCACCAAGATCCACCGGGCGGGCGTGCAGCTCGTCCCGGACGCCTCCATCCCCACCGAGGAGACCGGCACCCGCCACCGCACCGCGGACCGGGTCTCCAAGCAGTGCAACTTCCCGGTCGTCTCCGTCTCCCAGTCGATGCGTCTGATCGCGCTGTACGTGCACGGCGAGCGCCGGGTCCTGGAGGAGTCGGCCGCGATCCTGTCCCGCGCCAACCAGGCGCTCGCGACCCTGGAGCGGTACAAGCTCCGGCTCGACGAGGTGGCGGGCACGCTCTCCGCCCTGGAGATCGAGGACCTGGTCACGGTCCGGGACGTCACCGCCGTCGCGCAGCGCCTGGAGATGGTCCGCCGGATCGCCACCGAGATCGCGGAGTACGTGGTCGAGCTCGGCACCGACGGGCGCCTCCTCTCGCTCCAGCTCGACGAGTTGATCGCGGGCGTGGAGCCGGAGCGCGAGCTGGTGATCCGGGACTACGTGCCGGAGCCGACGGCGAAGCGCTCGCGGACGGTCGCGGAGGCGCTCACCGAGCTGGACGCGCTCACCCACACCGAGCTGCTCGAACTCCCGGTCGTGGCGAGGGCGCTGGGCTACAGCGGTTCGCCCGAGACCCTCGACTCGGCCGTCTCGCCGCGCGGCTACCGGCTCCTCGCGAAGGTGCCGCGGCTGCCCGGCGCGATCATCGAGCGGCTCGTGGAGCACTTCGGCGGGCTGCAGAAGCTCCTCGCGGCCAGCGTCGACGACCTCCAGGCCGTCGACGGCGTCGGCGAGGCCCGCGCCCGCAGCGTCCGCGAGGGCCTGTCCCGGCTCGCGGAGTCCTCGATCCTGGAGCGGTACGTCTAGGAGCCGTACCGCTCCGGCGGGTTCGCCGGGCCCCGCTCAGTCCTTGGCGAGCGTGAACGGGGCCGGGAGGACCTTCGCGCCCGGCATCGCGGCCTCCACCAGATAGGTGCCGGGGCCGGCCTTGCCCGCCGGGGCGGTGGCGCACTGCGGGGCGCTGCGCCCGCGGTCCCACTCCACGGTGTGGACGACGGTCGCCCCCGCCGGGAGGCTCAGCAGGAGCGGGGTGCCGGGACGCGGGCAGTGGTCGGACGACCAGACCTCGTCGTCCTTGGCGCCGGTGATCGTCAGGACCGCGTTGCGGGGCCCGAAGTCGGCCTTGCAGTCGACGGACGAGGTGTTCTTCGCGACGAGCTGGAAGCGGGGCCTCTCCCCCGTCTCGTAGGTGACCTTGACGGACTTGAGCGTCAACTGGAGCGATCCGGCGGGGCAGTTGGGGATCGGTGAGTCGGCCGGGAGCTGCCGGCCCGCGCCGGTGCCCGCGCCTCCGTCGCCCCCGGCGCCGGTGCCGTCACCGTTCTTGCCGCCGCCGGGGCCGGCCGTGTCCGCGCCGCCGGAGCCCGCGCCCGTACCCCCGGAGCCCGTACCGGCCGATCCCGCGCCGCCGTCGCCTCCGTTGCCGCCCGAGGTCTCGTCGCCCTCGTCCGACTCGTCGCGCCCGCCCGGCTGTTGGCTGATCGCGGGGCCCGAGCCGGAGGGTCCGGGCGTGATCGAGGGCGGGGTGGGCGACGAGCCGTTGGCGGAGTCGTCCGGCTTCTTCCCGCCCCCGCCGCCGGACGTCACGGCCCACACGGCGAGCAGGGCGAGGAGTGCGATCAGGCACAGCGCAACCGCCCTCCGTCGCCAGTAGATGGTGGAGGGAAGCGGCCCGACCGGATTGCGCAAAGATCCCACGAGCCGAACCTTACGAGAGATCGCGCCCAACTCCCGCCCCACCCGCCGCCCGAGACCTCAAGTTTTGCCGATGATCACATCCTTCTTTCAGGGAACTTTTTTCGGGCCCGCGAGTGAAAACGGGTCCAACCGGAGCGAATCGGCGCCCCCCACTTTCGTCGGGGGTCGTTCTGGCCGATGGGCCGGGGCGGGACGCCCGGGATTCCGGTTAGCGTCATTCCCCATGGACACCCTCCTCGACCTCTCCGACCGTCTGTATCTCGACGTCGCCGACCTCGCCCACGCCACGCCGCACTGGTTCCAGCTGCTCGCCGAGGTCTGGACCGAGGCCGGACTGCTGCTCTTCGGCGTGCTCTTCCTGGCCGGCTGGTGGCGCACCCGCGACGGTTCGAGCCGGGCGATGTCGCTCGCGCTGCTCGCCCCGCTCGCCACCGCCTTCGGCTACGTGGTGAGCGAGTCGCTGAAGTCGCTGATCGACGAGGAACGTCCGTGCCGCGCGGTCGCCGGAGCGCCCGCCTCGCTGGTCACCTGCCCGCCCTACGGCGACTGGTCCTTCCCCAGCAACCACTCGGCCATCGCGGGCGCCGCCGCGATCGCCCTCGCCCTGTCCTGGCGCGGGACGGGCCGGTTCACCGTGCCGATGGCGCTGCTCATGGCCTTCTCCCGGGTCTTCGTCGGTGTCCACTACCCGCACGACGTGACCGCCGGCCTGCTCCTCGGCGGCCTGGTCGCCTTCCTGGTGCTGCGGTTCGCGGAGCCGCCGGTGCGGTCCCTGGTGGAGACGGCCCGGTCGAGCCGGAACACGCTGGTCGTGTGGTGCGCGGGCCAGGGGCCCCGTACGGCCGCTCCCGCCGCCGCCCCCTCCTCCTCGCTGTTCGAGCCCGCCCCCGCGCAGGGCTCCGCCCCGGCGTACGGCGCCCCCGCCCCTTCGTACGGCGCCCCGGCTCCCTCGTACGAGAGCCCCTCGTACGAGAACCCCGCCCCCGCGTACGGCGCCCCCACCCCGTACGGCTCCGCTCCCTCGTACGACCCTGCCGCTCCGTACGGCTCCGCGCCCGCCCACGACCCCTCCGGCCCGTACGGCTCCGCCGCCCCGCAGGGTTCCGCTTACCCGTACGGCCCGGCCTCCCCGTACGGGAACCCCGCCTCCCCCTACGGGGACCCGGCCCCCTCGTACGAGAACCCCGCCGCCCCGTACGAGGCCCCCGCTCCCCCGTACTCCACCGACCCCGGCGCCCCGCCCTCCGGGCAGGGCGGGCGCACTCCGTACGACACGCACTGAAACGCCCCGGAGTCGTGTCAGGATCGGAGGTGCCATGACTTCCATCGACACGCCCTCCGCCTCCGGGATCCCCGGGGTCCCCGCCGACCCCGCCGAACTGCACCGGCCCGTCCTCGCCTGGTTCGACCGGCACGCCCGCGACCTGCCCTGGCGCCGCCCCGAGGCCGGCGCCTGGGGGGTCATGGTGAGCGAGTTCATGCTCCAGCAGACCCCGGTCGTCCGCGTCCTGCCCGTGTACGAGCAGTGGCTCGCGCGCTGGCCCCGCCCGGCCGACCTGGCCGCCGACGCCCCCGGCGAGGCGGTCCGCGCCTGGGGCCGGCTCGGCTACCCGCGCCGGGCGCTGCGGCTGCACGGGGCCGCCGTAGCCATGACGGAGCGGCACGGCGGGGAGGTGCCCAGCGACCACGGGCAGCTCCTCGCGCTGCCCGGCGTCGGGGAGTACACGGCCGCCGCGGTGGCCTCCTTCGCCCACGGGCAGCGGCACGCCGTCCTGGACACCAACGTGCGCCGGGTCTTCGCGCGGGCGGCGACCGGCGTCCAGTACCCGCCGAACGCGACCACGGCCGCCGAGCGGCGGCTCGCCCGCGCCCTGCTGCCGGAGGACGAGACGACGGCCGCCCGCTGGGCCGCCGCCTCCATGGAGCTGGGCGCGCTCGTGTGCACGGCGAAGAACGAGGACTGCGGGCGCTGCCCGATCTCCGGGCAGTGCGCCTGGCGGCTCGCGGGCAAGCCGGCGCACGACGGCCCGCCGCGGCGCGGCCAGACGTACGCCGGGACCGACCGGCAGGTCCGGGGGCGGCTCCTCGCCGTCCTGCGGGACTCGACGGACCCGGTGGCGCGCGAGGCCCTGGACGCGGTCTGGGACGAGCCGGTGCAGCGGGCCAGGGCGCTCGACGGCCTGGTCGCCGACGGCCTCGTCGAGCCGCTGGACGACGGCTTCTACCGCCTGCCGCTGGCCTGAGGCCCCCGCGCCCGCTGCTCCTCCGGGCCCCGCCGCCCTCCGGGGTCCCGCCTCCGAAACCCCTTCCTCCCCCGCTGTTACACAACCGATGGGTAGCCGTGCGTCCACCGACGGCTGCCCCGCACAGCCCCGTGACAACCGCTCCGTAGCGTCGTCCACGACACGAGGGAACAAGCAGGTCACGGGGATGGAGGCGGTTCGGATGAGGCACGGTGAGGTGCTCGACTTCGAGGAGTACGTACGCACGCGGCAGGACGCCCTGCTGCGCAGCGCGCGCCGTCTCGTGGCCGACCCCGTCGACGCCCAGGACCTCCTCCAGACGGCCCTGGCCCGTACGTACGGGCGCTGGGACGGCATCGCCGACAAGTCCCTCGCCGACGCCTACCTGCGCCGAGTCATGATCAACACCCGGACCGAGTGGTGGCGCTCCCGCAAGCTCGAAGAGGTGCCGACCGAGCAGCTCCCGGACGCGAGCGTGGCCGACGCGACCGAGCAGCACGCCGACCGGGCCCTCCTGATGGACGTCCTGAAGGTGCTCGCGCCGAAGCAGCGCAGCGTCGTCGTCCTGCGCCACTGGGAACAGATGAGCACGGAGGAGACGGCGGCGGCGCTCGGCATGTCGACCGGTACGGTGAAGTCCACGCTCCACCGCGCGCTCGCCCGGCTCCGGCAGGAGCTGGAGAGCCGCGACCTCGACGCCCGCGCCCTGGGGCGGACCGGGGAGCGGACGACCGTGCGAGGCGACGAAGGGGAGCGCGAGCGGTGCGCGGCATAGACGGCGGGCCCGACGGCGAGGCCGACGGCGAAAGACGTGGTGGCGGCCCCGGCGGCGGCGAACGGCTCACGGCCGGGCGCCGCCGCTCTCGGCGTACCGTCCGGGCGGCGGGCGCCACGGCGACGGCCGGGCTCGTCGCCGTCGGACTCTCCCTGGCGGCCTGTTCCACCGGCGGCACGGGCTCCCGCGACGAGGGCGCGGCCCGGACCGACGAGGTCGCCTCGGCCGCCTCCCCCACCCCCTCCCCGTCGGCCACCGCGGGCCCCCAGTCGGCGAAGCGGGTGGACCCGATCGAGCTGCTCAAGGCCGATCCGAAGCTCAGCGAGCGGGTCAAGGCCGACCTGAAGCCGTGCGCCGCGGACTCGTACCCGGTGGACGCCTCCTACGGCAACCTCACGAACGCCCCCGCGCCCGACGTCGTCGTCAACGTGATGACCTGCGGGGACGGCATCGGCATCGGCACGTACGTGTACCGGAACCTGAGCGACGGGTACGAGAACGTCTTCGCGGCCGAGGACGGGGCGGTGTACGCCACGATCGACCGGGGCGACCTGGTCGTCACCAAGCAGGTGTACGCGAAGGGCGACCCGGTCGCGTACCCCTCGGGCGAGGACGTGATCACGTACCGCTGGACGGGCGGCGGGTTCACCCAGCACGACTGGGTCCACAACGACTACAGCCGGTCGGTCGGCGAGGGCCAGGGCCTGGAGCCCGCGCCGAGCGAGCCCCACGCGGACTGAACCCCACGCGAACCGAGCCGTACACGAACCGAACCGCACGAACCGAACCGCACGCGCGGAAGACGCGCGGAGAAGGCACCGACCCCCGAAGGAACGCTCACGATGGCCGAAACCCATGTCCTGTTCGTCGAGGACGACGACGTCATCCGTGAGGCCACCCAGCTCGCCCTGGAGCGGGACGGCTTCCGGGTCACGGCCGTGCCCGACGGCCTCTCCGGCCTGGACTCCTTCCGGGCGCGGCGGCCGGACATCGCCCTGCTCGACGTGATGCTGCCGGGCATGGACGGCGTCAGCCTCTGCCGCCGCATCCGCGACGAGTCGACGGTCCCGGTGATCATGCTGTCGGCGCGCGCCGACTCCATCGACGTCGTCCTCGGCCTGGAGGCCGGGGCGGACGACTACGTCACCAAGCCCTTCGACGGCTCGGTCCTGATGGCCCGCATCCGGGCCGTGCTGCGCCGCTTCGGGCACGCCGGCGGCGGCGAGGCCGGGGGCGGGCCGGGGGACGGCGGGCTGCTCGTCTTCGGGGACCTGGAGGTCGACACCGAGGGCATGGAGGTCAGGAGGGGCGGGGTGCCGGTGGCGCTGACCCCGACCGAGATGCGGCTGCTCCTGGAGTTCTCGTCCGCGCCCGGCACCGTGCTGTCCCGGGACAAGCTCCTGGAGCGGGTCTGGGACTACGGCTGGGGCGGCGACACCCGGGTCGTGGACGTCCACGTGCAGCGGCTGCGGGCCAAGATCGGCCAGGACAGGATCGAGACCGTCCGCGGCTTCGGCTACAAGCTCCGGGGCCAGGGCGGGTGAGGCCGTTCCCCCTGCGCACCGGGGTCCGCTGGAAGATCGCCGTCGCCATCGCGGCGGTCGGCGCCCTCATCGCGGTCACCCTGAGCGTGGTCGTGCACAACGCCGCCCGCATCTCGATGCTCGACAACGCGCGCGAGGTGCAGATGGAGCGGCTGCTCTTCGCGCAGCGGCTGTACGAGACGTCGAAGCCGAAGGAGCCCCGCTTCGGCACCAAGATCAACGACCCGGCGCTGCCGCACCAGCTCGACCGGCTGATGGGGGACAACCGGCGCGGCACGTACGTGCAGGAGCACCGGCACGGCGGTCCGCCCGACGTGTGGGCGGCCGTGCCGCTCGCCAACGGCGACGTCCTCTCGCTGCACATCCCCTTCGCCGACCGCAGCGCGAAGATCATGAGCGATCTGGACCGGGCGCTCGTCATCGGCTCGGTCTCGGTGGTCTTCGGCGGCTGCGCGCTCGGCGTGCTCATCGGCGGCCGGCTCTCGCGGCGGCTGCGGAAGGCGGCCGTCGCGGCCGGCCGGGTCGCCCAGGGCAACACGGACGTACGGGTGCGGGAGGCCGTCGGCGGGGTCGTACGGGACGAGACCGACGATCTGGCGTGGGCGGTCGACGCCCTGACCGACGCCCTGAACGAGCGGATCGAGGCCGAGCGGCGGGTCACCGCGGACATCGCGCACGAGCTGCGGACCCCTGTCACGGGGCTGCTCACGGCGGCCGAGCTGCTGCCGCCGGGGCGTCCGACGGAGCTGGTGCGGGACCGGGCGCAGGCGATGCGGACGCTGGTCGAGGACGTCCTGGAGGTGGCCCGGCTGGACAGCGCGTCGGAGCGGGCCGAGCTCCAGGAGATCGCGCTCGGGGAGTTCGTGGAGCGGCGGGTGCGGGCCCTGGACCCGGAGGTCGTCGTCCGGGTCGTGCACGACTCCTGGGTGAACACCGATCCGCGCCGGCTCGAACGGGTCCTGGGCAACCTCCTCGCCAACGCGGCCAAGCACGGCAGGCCGCCGGTGGAGGTGACGGTCGAGGGCCGGGTGGTGCGCGTCCGCGACCACGGTCCGGGCTTCCCGGAGTCCCTCCTCAGGGAGGGCCCGAGCCGGTTCCGCACGGGGTCGAGCGACCGCGCGGGCCAGGGCCACGGCCTGGGCCTGACGATCGCGTCGGGCCAGGCCCGGGTCCTCGGCGCCCGGCTGACCTTCCGGAACGTGGCCTCCGAGGCGGCGCCGAACGGGGTGGGCGGGGCCATCGCGGTCCTGTGGCTCCCGGACCACGCGCCGACGACCACGGGCAGCTTCCCGATGCTGCGGCTGCCGGGGCAGTAGGGGCGGCCGGTACGGCGGTGGGGCCGGATCCTCTTACGAGGGCCGTTCGTCACGGCGATGGGGCCGGATCCTCTTCCGAGGGCCGGCCCCATCGTCGTACGCGCGTGTCTCAGACCTTCTCGGACACCTTCGCCGCGCCGCCGTCGGCGGGCTCCTCCGCGGGGTCCGGGCCCGCGCCGCGGAGCGCCACCTCCCTGACGAAGAAGGCGAGGACGAAGGAGAGGACGGCGACGGCCGCGGCGAGCAGGAAGGCGCTGTGGGTGCCGGCGGCGACCGCGTGCTGGTAGGCCTCGCGGAGCTGGGCCGGGAGCTTGGCGAGGCTGGCCGCGTCGAGCTGGGCGGTCCGCGCCGTCAGCTCCGAGCCGCCCCGGGCCGCCATCTCGTCCTGGACGCGGGTGGTGAAGAGCGCGCCCATGATCGCGACGCCGAAGGAGGAGCCGAGCGTCCGGAAGAGGGTGGTGGAGGAGGAGGCGACGCCCATGTCCTTCATCTCCACGCTGTTCTGGGCGACCAGCATGGTGATCTGCATGAGGAAGCCCATGCCGGCGCCGAGGACGGCCATCCAGACCCCGGAGACGAGCCGCGAGGTGCCGGTGTCCATGGTGGAGAGCAGGAAGAGGCCGGCCGTCATGAGGGCCCCGCCCGCGATGGGGAAGGCCTTGTACCTGCCGGTGCTGGTGGTGACCCGGCCCGCGACCAGCGAGACGACCATCATCGAGAGCAGCATGGGCAGGAGCAGCAGTCCGGAGTTGGTGGCGGAGGCGCCCTGGACGGACTGCTGGAAGAGCGGCAGGTAGAGGACCGCGCCGAACATCACGAAGCCGGCGATGAAGCCGATCAGGGACATCAGGGTGAAGTTGCGGCTGCGGAAGATGTGCAGCGGAACGATCGGGTCGCTCGCCCGGGTCTCCACCCACAGGAAGGCGAGGAGGGCGACGACGCCGCCGACCGCGAGGCCGACGATGGTGGCCGAGCCCCAGGCGTACTCGGTGCCGCCCCAGGTGGTGACCAGGACGATCGCGGTGATGCCGGCGGTCAGCAGCGCGGCTCCGGCGAAGTCGATCCGGGTGTCCGTGCTCCGCGGTTTCTTCGGCAGGTGCAGGACGGTGGTGACCATGGCGAGGGCGACGGCGCCGAGCGGCAGGTTGATGTAGAAGGACCAGCGCCAGCCCCAGTGGTCGGTGATGGTGCCGCCGACGAGGGGGCCGCCGATCATGGCGAGGGCCATCACGCCGGCCATCATGCCCTGGTACCGGCCGCGCTCGCGGGGCGGGATGAGGTCGCCGATGATCGCCATCACGCCGACCATGAGGCCGCCGGCGCCGAGGCCCTGGACCGCGCGGAAGCCGATGAGCTGGCCCATGTCCTGGGCCATGCCGCTGAGCGCCGAGCCGATCAGGAAGATCACGATCGAGGTGAGGAAGACGCCCTTGCGGCCGAACATGTCGCCGAGCTTGCCCCAGAGCGGGGTGGAGGCGGCGGTGGCCAGGGTGTAGGCGGTGACGACCCAGGAGAGGTGCTCCAGGCCGCCGAGCTCGCCGACGATCGTCGGCATCGCGGTGCCGATGATCATGTTGTCCAGCATCGCGAGGAGCATCGCGATCATGAGGGCGAGCAGGACGACCCGGACGCTGCGCGCCGGCGGTGCCTCTCCCTCTGCCGTTCGAACGTTCTGTTGCGTCGCCATGCCATTCCCTTACTTGCCGCCCGGCTAGTTACTACACTGAGGGACGGTAGGCCCGTAACTAGCCGGTCGTCAAGTAAGTTCTTTGGAAAGTGGAGGGCATCCCATGGCCCGAGGCAACACCCGTCAGCGCATCCAGGACGTGGCCCTCGAACTCTTCGCGGAGCAGGGCTACGAGAAGACCTCCCTGCGCGAGATCGCGGAACGCCTCGACGTGACCAAGGCGGCGCTCTACTACCACTTCAAGACCAAGGAGGACATCCTGGTCGGGATCTTCGAGGACCTGACCAGGCCCATGGACGAACTGATCGCCTGGGCCGGGGAGCAGCCCCGCACGGTCGAGACCAAGCGGGAGGTCGTGCGCCGCTACCAGGTGGCGCTGCGCGCGGCGGCGCCGCTCTACCGCTTCATGCAGGAGAACCAGGCCACCGTGCGCGAGCTGAGCGTCGGGCTCACCTTCAAGGAGCGCATGATCACGCTGACCGGCCTGCTGTACGACGACGACTTCCCCGTCAAGGAGAAGGTGCGCTGCATCAGCGCGGTCTTCACGCTCCACGCGGGCACGTTCTTCATGCAGAACGTCGAGGGCGACCCCGAGGACAAGCACGAAGCCGTCCTCGAGGTCGCCCTCGATCTCATCGACGAGGCCCACCGGGCCTCATAGGTTCACAGCGGGTTCGGCGGATCAGATGCCGACGCCGTGGGCGCGCAGGAAGGCGGCCGGGTTCACGGCGGAGCCGTAGTTCGGGGTGGTGCGGATCTCGAAGTGCAGGTGGGGGCCGGAGGAGTTGCCGGTGTTGCCCGAGAGGGCGATGCGCTGACCGGCGCCGACCTTCTGGCCGATCTTGACCTGGATCTTCGACAGGTGGGCGTACTGCGAGTACTTGCCGTTGGCGTGCTTGACCACGATGGCGTTGCCGTACGCGGGGCCGTCGCCGCCGCCGTACGGGCCGGCCTTCACGACGGTGCCGGCGGCGGCGGCCTTGACCGGGGTGCCGACCGGAACGGCGAAGTCCTGGCCGGAGTGCTTGTGGGCCCACATGGCGCCGCCCTGGTTGAAGCTGGCGCTGAGGGTGTAGGAGCCGACCGGCTTCACCCAGGCCGGAGCCTTCTTGGCGGCGGCGGCCTTCTTGGTGGCGGTCGCCTTCACGGCGGTCGCCTTGACGGTGACGGTCTTCGCGGCGGCGGCCTTCACCTGGGCGGCGAGGTGCGCCTGGGTCTCGGCCTGGGCGGCGACGGCGGCGGACGCGGTCGCGGCGGTCGGGACGACGGCCTTGCCCTCGGCGGCGAAGGCGGACCCTGCTCCGGCCACCAGCGACGCCCCCAGGCCGGCGGTGGCGAGAGCGACGGCGGCAACACGGGTGGCGGGGTTCATAACGCGCTTCGACATACGGGGGAAAACCTCCGGGGAGTACGGGACCCGACGCGCTTTCGCTGCGGCGTCGGGCTTGCTCATCCTTGGTAACCCGACCCCCCGGCCAACCCAAAACACCCCATCTACGACATAGCGTCGTAGCGATCACGGAGGAAGTTCAGGTCTTGACGACCGGGAACGGGGGCTTCGAAATCGGACATATCGGCCCAAGAAAACCGGTTTAACCGCATGTCTCGGGGTCCCGGACCGCCCAGGAGGCCGGTCCTGGCCCGGTCCGGGACCCGACGGGCCCTCCGACCCGCCGCTTCGTACCCGTACGTCCGAAATAAACGCCAATGTTCACCACTATTCCGGTTAGTACCCCTCGAAACCCCTGTGCGCCTTGTCACCAGGGGGCCCGTTCGGATGGGATCTGGGTCACGCGAAAAGGCATTCCGCATGGGACCTGGGTCACGTGACGGGGGCCACTGAAAGGGGTTCCGAGTGCGTGAAAAGGCCCCGGAAAGCGGCCCGGGTCACACCGCAGGACCCCGCCCCGTCCCCTCCCCCACTACGCTGACCGCTTCGGGGAGACACAGGGGGTCACCATGGAACCGGCACTCATCGGCACGCGCCTCGCCTCGGCCGCGATCGGCCCGCTCCTGAAGAAGCTGCTGGCGAGCGAGGGCCCCGGGGCGGGCCTCGTCCGCAAGGACGCCGAGGTCCGGCTCTCCGGCCTCGTCTCCTTCCGGGGCGAGAAACGCACCCTCACCGAGAAGGACGTCCGCAAGCTCGCCGCCACCCTGGTCGAACGCTCCCGGCAGGGGGCCGGGGAGCCGCCGTTCCCCGCCGACGAGACCGAGGCCGTCACCGACGCCCTCGCCGCGAACCTGCTGGCCCTCGGCGACCTCGACATGGACGACGTCCAGGCCGTGCGCCTCGGCCACCGCGACCTCGCCCGCCGGCTGCGGGCCGCCGCCCCGGCCCCCGACGGCCTCTCCACCGACTCGGTCCTCTACCTGGAGACCATGACCGAGTGGGCCTGCCTCCACATCCTGGAGTTCTTCACCCGGCGCTCCACCTTCATCGCCCGCAGCCTCGTCGAGCAGACCCGCGCCCAGGCCGAGCTCCTCGCCGGGGTCGACGCCGTCCTGACCCGCCTCCCGGCGGCCGAGAGCCGGGACGCCGCCTTCGAACGCCGCTACCTGGCCCACCTCGCGAAGAAGCACGGCCGCCTGACGATCTACGGCGTCGACCTGCACCACTCGCCGGACGAGTGGCCGCTGGACATGGCGTACCTGTCCCTGGAGGCGACGGGCGGGGAGGGCGCGCCCGAGGCGCCCGGCCGGCAGCGGGAACAGGCCTCCGTCCGTGCCGACCTCGCCCTCGCCCGCCACGAGAGGGTCCTCCTTCGCGGCCTGGCGGGCTCCGGCAAGACCACGCTCGTCCAGTGGCTCACGGTCTCGGCGGCGGCGACCGAGGACCGGCCCGAGGGCATGGCGTACCTCCGGGGCCGCGTCCCCTTCGTCCTGCCCCTGCGCGCCCTCACCCGCCACGGCGAGCGGCTCCCCTCCCCCGACCGCTTCCTGTCCGCCGCCGGCTGCCCGCTCACCCCGCCCGACGGCTGGACCGACCGGGTCCTCGCGGCCGGCCGGGGCCTGGTCCTGGTCGACGGCATCGACGAGATCCCCGAGGCCGAGCGCGGCCGGGCCCGGGACTGGCTGCGCGACCTCCTCGGCGCGTACGAGGGCAACCGCTGGCTCGTCACCTCGCGCCCCACCGCCGTACGGGACGACTGGCTGGCCCCGGAAGGCTTCGCCGAACTGGCCCTCGCGCCCATGGCCCGCACGGAAGTCACCACCTTCGTCCGCCGCTGGCACAAGGCCGCAGGGCCGGACGCGGCGGTCTACGAGCAGCCGCTCCTGGACGCGCTGCGGACCGCCGAGCACGTGGCCCAGCTCGCCACCAACCCCCTGATGTGCGGTCTGATCTGCGCTCTCCACCGCGACCGGCGCGGCTTCCTGCCCCGGGGCCGCAAGGCGCTCTACGAGGCGGCCCTGTCCATGCTCCTGTCCCGGCGGGACCGGGAGCGGGACATGGGCGCCCCGACCGGCCTCGTCCTCGACGAGGCCCCGCAGATCCAGCTGATCCAGCGCCTGGCGTACTGGCTGACGCTGAACGGGCGCACGCAGCTGGACCGCGCGCACGCCGCGTCGATCGTCACCGAGGCCGTCCCGGCGGTCCCGGACGCCTCGGCGTACCCCCCGGACCGGGTCTTCACCCACCTCCTCCACCGCAGCGGCCTCCTGCGCGAGCCCACGGCCGACACGGTCGAGTTCGTCCACCGCACCTTCCAGGACCACCTGGCCGCGAAGGCCCTCGTGGACCACTGGGACATCGGCGTCCTCGTCCGCCACGCGGCCGACGACCAGTGGGAGGACGTGATCCGCATGGCGGTGGGCCACGCGAGGCCGCGCGAGTGCGCGCAGATCCTGCGGGAGCTGCTGTCGGCGGCGGACGCGACCGAGGACCGCCGAACCCGACTGCGCCTGACGCTGCTGGCGGCGACGGCGCTGGACCATGCGACGGAGCTGTCGCCGGAGGTCCGGGGGGAGGTGCTGCGGCGGACGGGGGAGGTGATTCCGCCCCGCGACCCCGAGGAGGCCCGGCAACTGGCGGAGGTCGGCCCGTTGGTACTGGAGCTGCTGGGCGGGCCGGAGGAGCTGACCGACGAGGAAGCGTTCACCTCGGTGGTCGCAGCGACCCACGTCGGGACCGACGCGGCCCTCCTCTATCTGGCCCGTTTCATACAGCACCCGTCGTTGGCAGTCCGTTCACAGCTCATCTGGTCGTGGTTCCGCTTCGATCCGCGCTCCTACGCCGATGAGATCGTGGCGCGCATCGACCGAAGCGACCTTATTTTCACCGTTCACTTGGACCCCCAAGCCGATGAACTGATCCGTCTCGGCCTCAGCCACCCGTTGCTGGACATTGGCGGGCGGGTCTCCGCTGACCGGGTGGCAGCACTCCTGTCTCTGTGCGACCCGGTATACCTGCGTCTGGAACGTTCCGACGAGCAGGACGGGCTGCCCGTACCGCTGCCTGCCCGGCTGGAGGAACTCGAACTGGATTGGCACGGCTCCGAGACCCCCGTGGACCTGGCGCCGCTCGCCGCCTCGCCCCACCTGCACTCGGTGGAGGCCTACGGACCTGTGATCGGCACCGAACACCTTCCACCCCGTATCCGCTTCCAAAGCCTCTGACGGCAAAAGGGGCGGCCCCGGAACCGTTCAGGTTCCGGGGCCGCCCCTCACTACGCGCTACAGGCTCAGCGCAGCGTCACGCGTCCTTCGAGAGGTTCGGGCCCGGGCCGCCCGCCGCCTCGATCGGCGGGGCGTCCGGCAGGGCCGACTTCTCCTCGCCGCGGAAGGTGAACTTGCGCTCCTCGCCCTCGCCCTCCGTGTCCACGACCACGATGTGACCGGGGCGCAGCTCGCCGAAGAGGATCTTCTCCGAGAGCGTGTCCTCGATCTCGCGCTGGATCGTCCGGCGCAGCGGCCGGGCGCCCATCACCGGGTCGTAACCCTTCTTGGCGAGCAGCTCCTTCGCGGACTGGGAGAGCTCGATGCCCATGTCCCGGTCCTTCAGGCGCTCGTCCACGCGGCCGACCATCAGGTCGACGATCTGGAGGATGTCGTCCTGGGTGAGCTGCGGGAAGACGATGATGTCGTCCACACGGTTGAGGAACTCCGGGCGGAAGTGCTGCTTCAGCTCGTCGCTGACCTTCGCCTTCATCCGCTCGTAGTTGGACTTCGTGTCGCCCTGGGCCGCGAAGCCCAGGTTGAAGCCCTTCGAGATGTCCCTGGTCCCGAGGTTGGTCGTCATGATGATGACCGTGTTCTTGAAGTCCACGACCCGGCCCTGGGAGTCGGTCAGGCGACCGTCCTCCAGGATCTGGAGAAGGGAATTGAAGATATCGGGGTGGGCCTTCTCGACCTCGTCGAAGAGGACGACGGAGAACGGCTTGCGGCGCACCTTCTCGGTGAGCTGGCCGCCCTCTTCGTAGCCGACGTAGCCGGGCGGCGAACCGAAGAGACGGGAAACCGTGTGCTTCTCGCTGAACTCCGACATGTCGAGGGAGATCATCGCGTCCTCGTCGCCGAAGAGGAATTCGGCGAGGGCCTTCGACAGCTCGGTCTTACCGACACCGGACGGGCCGGCGAAGATGAACGAGCCACCGGGGCGCTTCGGGTCCTTCAGACCGGCCCGCGTACGGCGGATCGCCCGCGAAAGACCGATGACGGCGTCCTTCTGGCCGATGACGCGCTTGTGGAGCTCGTCCTCCATGCGCAGCAGACGCGAGGACTCCTCCTCGGTCAGCTTGAAGACCGGAATGCCGGTGGCGGTCGCGAGGACCTCGGCGATCAGCTCGCCGTCGACCTCGGCGACGACGTCCATGTCGCCGGCCTTCCACTCCTTCTCGCGCTTGGCCTTCGCGGCGAGGAGCTGCTTCTCCTTGTCGCGCAGGGACGCGGCCTTCTCGAAGTCCTGCGAGTCGATCGCGGACTCCTTGTCGCGGCGGACGCCGGCGATCTTCTCGTCGAACTCGCGGAGGTCCGGCGGCGCGGTCATCCGGCGGATGCGCATCCGGGAGCCGGCCTCGTCGATCAGGTCGATCGCCTTGTCCGGGAGGAAGCGGTCCGAGATGTACCGGTCGGCCAGGGTCGCGGCCTGGACGAGGGCCTCGTCGGTGATGGAGACCCGGTGGTGGGCCTCGTACCGGTCGCGCAGACCCTTGAGGATCTCGATGGTGTGCGGCAGCGACGGCTCGGCGACCTGGATGGGCTGGAAGCGGCGCTCCAGGGCCGCGTCCTTCTCCAGGTACTTCCGGTACTCGTCGAGCGTGGTGGCGCCGATGGTCTGGAGCTCACCGCGGGCCAGCATCGGCTTGAGGATGCTGGCGGCGTCGATCGCGCCCTCGGCGGCGCCCGCACCCACGAGGGTGTGGAGCTCGTCGATGAACAGGATGATGTCGCCGCGGGTGCGGATCTCCTTGAGGACCTTCTTCAGGCGCTCCTCGAAGTCACCGCGGTAGCGGGAGCCGGCGACCAGCGCGCCGAGGTCCAGGGTGTAGAGGTGCTTGTCCTTGAGGGTCTCGGGCACCTCGCCCTTGACGATGGCCTGGGCCAGGCCCTCGACGACGGCGGTCTTGCCGACGCCGGGCTCGCCGATGAGCACCGGGTTGTTCTTGGTGCGGCGGGACAGCACCTGCATGACCCGCTCGATCTCCTTCTCGCGCCCGATGACCGGGTCGAGCTTGGATTCGCGGGCCGCCTGGGTGAGGTTGCGGCCGAACTGGTCAAGGACCAGGGACGTCGAGGGGGTGCCCTCGGCAGGACCGCCGGCCGTGGCGGCTTCCTTGCCCTGGTAGCCGGAGAGCAGCTGGATGACCTGCTGCCGGACCCGGTTGAGATCGGCGCCCAGCTTCACGAGGACCTGGGCGGCGACGCCCTCGCCCTCGCGGATCAGGCCGAGCAGGATGTGCTCGGTGCCGATGTAGTTGTGGCCGAGCTGGAGGGCCTCCCGGAGCGACAGCTCCAGGACCTTCTTGGCACGAGGGGTGAAGGGGATGTGCCCGGACGGGGCCTGCTGGCCCTGGCCGATGATCTCCTCCACCTGCTGGCGGACCGCCTCGAGCGAAATCCCGAGGCTCTCCAGGGCCTTAGCGGCGACACCCTCACCCTCGTGGATAAGGCCCAGAAGGATGTGCTCGGTGCCGATGTAGTTGTGGTTGAGCATCCGGGCTTCTTCCTGAGCCAGGACGACAACCCGCCGCGCGCGGTCGGTGAACCTCTCGAACATCGTTAATCGCTCCTCAGAGCGGTCAGTCAGTTAGGGGTCGATCCCCTCCCTGTCCTTCCGCAGCTTAGTCCCGCAAGCGGGGACCGCTCATTCCAACTGCCGACATCCGTCCGGATCACCCCCTTGTCCGTGGGGAGACCTGCTGCCGAACAGCCGACAAATGCTCCAACCCGATGGTGCGAGACGATGTTCCCGCAGGCCAAGTAGTTGGCCACGCCTTCAGTACGCCGATGGCGAACGTGAGACGCCGAAGCCCGCGGGGTCACCCCTCTCCACTAGGAATGTCTTACCCGTGGGCACCGACACTCCATGCCGCGCACCCCGGTTCCCTCCGCTACCAGCGAACACCCTTGCGCGCTCGAATGCACCCGTACACCTCATCCCGGACACTTCACGCGTCCGGTGGGGGACCGAGCGTCACCGCGCGGCGGGTGCGGGACCGCTCCGGGGGCGTAACCAAGAGGCCCCCGCGGGAGTTCCCCGGGCATGGCCCCCTTCCTGCCGTCCCCCCGCGCGCCGCTCGACGACGGTCCGGCGCGGTGGTACGAGGACGAGCTCGGCTGGGCGACGGTGGCGGGCCCGCCGTTGGCGCTGCTCACGGGGCTGCGCTTCGACGTCCTGGAGCTGCCCGCCGAGGCCGGCCGGGGCGTCCTGCGCCGGGTCGGTGCGGCGACCGGCCCCGTGGCCCTGGCGGGGCCCCGGATGCGGCTGCTCGTGGCCGCGGGGAGCGCGGAGGAGCTGCCGGGACTGCTCGACTGGCTGGAATGGGGCGGGATCGCCCTGGACCTCGCGGTGCTCGGCGCCGACGGCCGGATGACCGCGCCCCTCATCCCGGGGCGGGGCGGCTCCGGCGCGCCGGACGCCGCGGTGTGGCTGCGCGCGCCCGTGCCGGGCCGCGAGGTCGAGTCCTCGCTCCCGGCCCTGCGGGCCGCGCCGTGGGGCGGAGGGGGTGCCCCCTGCCTGGTGCGGCTCGTGTCCGCCGCCGCCGCCGAGTGCCATCGGGTGCGGCTGCTGAGCGCCCGGGCCCGCGGGCCGGCGGCTCAGCGGCGGTCGCCTCAGCGGTTCGCGTCCTCGTAGGCCGCCTTCACCGTGGCGGGCACGCGGCCGCGGTCGTTGACGTCGTAGCCGTTCTCCTTGGCCCACGCGCGGATCTTCGCGGTGTCGGGGCTGCCCGCCGCCACGGCGCGGCCCTTGCCGCGGCCACCGGTGGTGCGGCCACCGGTGCGCCGGCCGCTCTTGGTGTACGGATCGAGCAGACCGCGGAGCTTTTCCGCGTTCGCGGTGGTGAGGTCGATCTCGTAGGTCTTGCCGTCCAGCGCGAACGTCACGGTCTCGTCCGCCTCGACGCCGTCGAGGTCGTCGACAAGAAGGACCTGAACCTTCTGTGCCACCGGATTTCCTTTCATCGAAAATGCAGTACGCGGAAAGGAAACCGCTTTTCCCGGGAAAACACAAACCCCTGGGAGAGGTTCAGAACCCCGACGGCACGGGAAACGTGCGCGATTCGGACATAGGGTTCCGGGCAGGGTTCCCTTCGGGCTTCCGTACGGGTTCGGGGCGTCGTTCCGGGACTGGTTCGGGATCGCTTCGCACCGGTTCCGGGTCAGAGGTGCAGAAGCATCCGGCTGTTGCCCAAGGTGTTCGGCTTCACTCGTTCGAGACCGAGGAACTCCGCGACTCCCTCGTCATAGGAACGCAGGAGCTCGCTGTAGACATCTCCGCCGACCGGGGTCTCGCCGATCTCGACGAAGCCGTGCTTCGTGAAGAAGTCGACTTCGAAGGTCAGGCAGAATACCCGCCGCACCCCGAGCCATCGGGCGGTGTGCAACAACTTGTCGAGCACCTGATGTCCGACGCCGGCTCCCCTGAACTCGGGATCGACGGCGAGAGTGCGCACTTCGGCGAGGTCTTCCCACATCACGTGGAGCGCGCCGCAGCCGACGACGGCGCCGTCCTCGTCGCGTTCCGCCACCCAGAACTCCTGGATGGACTCGTAAAGCGTCACGGTCGCCTTGTCGAGCAGGATGCCGCGCCGGACGAAAGGATCGACGAGACGGCGGACGGCGGCGACGTCACCCGTGCGGGCCCTGCGCACGGTGACGGCTCTGGCGGGGGCCGGGTGGACGGCCGGGGAGTCAGACGGCGGCATGGGGGGACGCTATCGCTCCCGGGGCCCGGTTTCCCCGGCGCCCTCCTCGGGCGGGGCGGGCAGGGGCGCGGGGAGCGGGGTGTCCCGCTGGACGATCCGAATGGCGTCGTCGAGGGCTTCCCGCTGGTCCGACGACATCATGCCGAAGAAGGCGACGAGGGCGGCGGCGGGATTGTCGCTCCGGCTCCAGGCCTCGTTCATGAGCGCGGCCGCGTAGGCGGCGCGGGTGGAGACCGCCGTATAGCGATAGGCGCGGCCTTCGACTTCCCTGCGGACCCAGCCCTTCTGGTGGAGATTGTCCATGACGGTCATGACGGTGGTGTAGGCGATGGACCGTTCCTGCTGGAGGTCTTCCAGGACTTCCCGGACGGTCACCGGACGGTTCCATTGCCACACGCGCGTCATGACGGCGTCTTCGAGCTCTCCCAAAGGACGGGGCACAGCGCCACCATAGTGCGCAAAACGTCGATAAGGGTCTATTGACGTCATCCGACGCCGGAAACCCGAGGAGAATCGAACGCGGTCCGAGCGCGGGCGGGCGGAGTCGAACCGAAAAGGACGCACGGCCCCGTGGGGCCGTGCGTCCCCCGGTGGTGCGGAACCCCGGTGGGGTCAGGAGGCGGCGGAACCGTCCGGCTGGCGGGCCGCCTCGGCGCGGGCGAGGGCGGCGTCGACGGCCGCGTCCTCCTTGGCCTTGTTCGGGCCGCCCTGGCTCTTGACGATCGTGACGACGAGGGCGATGAAGAACGCGGCCATCACGACGGGCGGCAGGAGCGCGGATACGTATTCCATGGCGACCAGGGTAGCTATCCGGCGACCCGCTCCTCGGGCGGGGGCGGCGGAACGGGCCGCCGGCGCGGCGGGAAGACCTCGGAGGGCTTGGGCACCGGACGCTCCGCGGGGGCGGGCGGGTTCGGCTTGGGCTCGTCGGCCGCCGCACGTCCGCCGGGCAGGGCGAGCAGCCGGGCCCGGGGGGCGCGGTCGGCCGCGGGGGCGGTGGCCTGGACGACCCGGGCCAGGCGCGCGCGTACGGAGCGCTCGGCGAGGCCCTGGCAGCGGGCGAGCAGCTCGGCGGCGGCGGGGTTGCGGCGCAGTGCCCGCAGGGCGGCGAGGTCGTCGGCCCCGGGGTCGTACCCGGCGGCCAGCGCGTCCCGGAGGAGCTCCAGGTAGCCGCCGAGGGAGCCCGGCAGGGCCTCGCGGTAGCGGGCCAGGTCGGCGAGGAGGAAGGCGCGCAGCCGACCGGCCTCGCGGACCGCCTCGTCCACGGATTCGGCCAGGCGCAGGCAGTCCTGGACGTCCTCGTCCTGAAGGGGGGCGGGGTGGAGGGCGATGGCGAGGGCGCGACGGAGCACACGCAGCTCGTCCGCGCCGAACGCCATGCCGCCACGGGATCCGTATGGCGTGGGCATGGGCCGACGGTACGCGCTAATCGGACAATTTTCGCTTAGGGATCATTACGGCGCGCCGGGGGGCAGCCGTTCGGCGGCGCGGGGCCCTCCGTCCGTGTCGGCCGCCCCTCTCCGGGAGGGGCGGCCGTACGGGTCCTACATGCGCGAGACGTTCCGCTCGTACACCAGGCGCAGGCCGATCAGGGTCAGCCAGGGCTCGTGCTCGTCGATCTCCTTCGACTCGCCGAGGACCATCGGGGCCAGGCCGCCCGTCGCGATCACGGTGACGTCGTCCGGGTCGCCCTTCGGGCCGACCAGCTCGCGCTTCATCCGGGCCACCACGCCGTCGACCTGGCCCGCGTAGCCGTAGATGATGCCGGACTGCATCGCCTCGACCGTGTTCTTGCCGATCACGTTCCGCGGGCGGGCCAGCTCGATCTTGCGGAGCATCGCCCCGCGCACGCCGAGCGCCTCCACCGAGATCTCGATGCCCGGCGCGATCGCCCCGCCCGCGTACTCGCCGCGCGCGGTGACCGCGTCGTACGTCGTCGCCGTCCCGAAGTCCACGACGATCGCCGGACCGCCGTACAGCTCGACCGCCGCGGCCGCGTTGATGACGCGGTCCGCGCCGACCTCCTTCGGGTTGTCGGTGATGACCGGGACGCCCGTCTTGACGCCCGGCTCCACCAGGACCGCCGGCACGTCCCCGTAGTACCGGCGGGTGACCTCGCGCAGTTCGTGCAGGACCGAGGGGACCGTCGCGCAGATCGCGATGCCCTCGATGCCGTCGCTCAGCTCGACGCCGAGCAGCGGGTGCATGCCCATCAGGCCCTGGAGCAGGACCGCCATCTCGTCGGCGGTCCGGCGCGGATCCGTGGAGATCCGCCAGTGCTCGACGATCTCGTCCCCGTCGAAGAGGCCGAGGACCGTGTGCGTGTTGCCGACGTCGATGGTGAGCAGCATCAGGCCCGCACCTCGCGCAGGTCGAGGCCGATGTCGAGGATCGGGGAGGAGTGGGTGAGGCCGCCCACCGCCAGGTAGTCGACGCCGGTCGCCGCGTACGCCGCCGCGTTCTCCAGGGTGAGGCGGCCCGAGGACTCCAGGACGGCGCGGCCCGCGACCAGCGCCACGGCCTCCTCGGTCTCGCCCGGGGTGAAGTTGTCGAGCAGGATCAGGTCGGCGCCCGCGTCCAGGACCTCGCGGACCTGGTGCATCGTGTCGACCTCGACCTCGATCGGCACGTCCGGGAACAGCTCGCGCACGGCCTTGAAGGCCTCGGCCACGCCGCCGGCCGCCACCACGTGGTTGTCCTTCACCAGGGCCGCGTCGGACAGCGACATGCGGTGGTTGACGCCGCCGCCGCAGCGCACCGCGTACTTCTCCAGGGCGCGCAGGCCCGGCGTCGTCTTGCGGGTGTCGCGGACCTTGGCCCCCGTGCCCTCCAGGGCGTCCGCCCACGCGCGCGTGGCGGTGGCGATGCCGGAGAGGCGGCACAGGATGTTGAGCGCGCTGCGCTCGCCGGTGAGCAGGTCGCGGGTGCGGGCGGTGACGCTCAGGAGCTTCTGCCCGGCCTCGACGCGCTCGCCGTCCTCGACGTGCCGCTCGACCTCGAACTCGTCGGTGCAGACGATCGACAGGACCGCCTCCGCGACCCGCAGGCCGGCCACCACGCCGGCCTCGCGGGCGGTGAAGTCGGCGGTCGCCACGGCCTCCTCGGGGACGGTCGCCACGGTCGTCACGTCGACCCCGCCGTCGAGGTCCTCCGCGATCGCCAGGTGCGCGACGTCCTCCACCTGGACCGGGTCGAGACCGGCGTCGGCCAGCAGCTCGGCGAGCGCCGGGTCGAGCCCGCACTCGAACTCCTCGCCGCCGCCGCAACCGCAGCCGTCGCCGCAGCCGCCGGCCTCCTCGGCGTCCCCGGGGGCCGACTCGAAGGCGCTGATCTGGATGAGGGGGACGTCCACGGGCTCGGGACGGGATTCCTCGGGCGTGCTCACTTTCGGCTCCCTGGGGGCATCGACGGTGGGGGGAAGGAGGGTCGGGCGGTGACGGCGGGGGTCAGACGGTGGGCGGCAGGTCGTGCGCGGCGGTCGTGCGGACGTCGAGCTCCCGCTCCGGCGTCAGGCGTACGACGAGGTGCCGGCGCCAGTGCGCGTCGTCGCGCTCCGGGCGGTCCTCGCGCCAGTGGCAGCCGCGGGTCTCCTCGCGGCGGCGGGCGGCGGCGACCAGGACCCGGGCGACGCACAGCAGGTTGGTGGTCTCCCAGGAGTCCACGCCGGGCTCGGCTGCCTTGCTGTCGTCGGTGCCGCCCGCCACGGCCTCCTCGTGCAGCGCGTCGAGCGCGTCGGCGGCCTCCCGCAGGCTGGCCTCCGAGCGCAGCACCCCGGCGCCGCCCGTCATGATCCGCTGGATGCGGGTCCGGGCGTCCGTCGCGGGCAGCGGCAGGACCACCGGGACCGGGTGCGGCACCGGGGCGCCCGCCGCGCGCGGGGCCGCCGCCACGATGTCCTCCACGATCCGCTCGGCGAAGACCAGGCCCTCCAGGAGCGAGTTCGAGGCGAGCCGGTTGGCGCCGTGGACGCCCGTGCAGGCCACCTCCCCGCACGCGTACAGGCCGGGGACGGTGGTCCGGCCCCGCAGGTCCGTGCGGACGCCGCCGGAGGCGTAGTGGGCGGCCGGGGCCACCGGGATCGGCTCGGTCACCGGGTCGATGCCGTGGGCGCGGCAGGCGGCCAGGATCGTCGGGAAGCGCCGCTCCCACATCTCCGCCCCGAAGTGCCGGGCGTCGAGGTACATGTGCTCGGTGCCGTGCTCCAGCATCCGGCGCGTGATCGCCTTGGCGACGATGTCCCGGGGCGCCAGCTCGGCCAGTTCGTGCTGCCCCAGCATGAAGCGGACCCCGTCCGCGTCGACCAGGTGCGCGCCCTCGCCCCGCACCGCCTCGGAGACCAGCGGCTGCTGGCCCTCGGCGCCCGCGCCCAGGAAGAGCACGGTCGGGTGGAACTGGACGAACTCCAGGTCGGAGACCTCGGCCCCGGCCCGCAGCGCGAGGGCCACGCCGTCGCCGGTCGAGACCGCCGGGTTGGTGGTGGCCGAGAAGACCTGTCCCATGCCGCCGGTGGCGAGGACCACCGCGGGCGCGTGGACCGCGCCGACGCCGTCGTGCCGGCCCTCGCCCATGACGTGCAGGGTCACGCCCGCCGTGCGCCCCTCGGCGTCCGTGAGGAGGTCCAGGACGAGGGCGTGCTCGATCGTGCGCACGCCCCGGTCGCGTATCGCCTCGACCAGGGCGCGGGAGATCTCGGCTCCGGTCGCGTCGCCGCCCGCGTGGGCGATCCGGCGCCGGTGGTGGCCGCCCTCGCGGGTCAGCGCGATCTCGCCCTCGGAGGTCTTGTCGAAGTCGGCGCCGGTCTCGATCAGGCGGCGGACGGCGTCGGGGCCCTCGGTCACGAGGGTCCGCACGGCCCGCTCGTCGCAGAGCCCGGCGCCCGCGACGAGGGTGTCGTCGAGGTGCTGCTCGGGGGTGTCGCCCTCGCCGAGCGCGGCGGCGATGCCGCCCTGCGCCCAGCGGGTGGAGCCGTCGTCGAGCCGGGCCTTGGTGACCACGACCGCACGGAGCCCGGCGGCGGTGCAGCGCAGGGCGGCGGTGAGGCCGGCGACACCGGAGCCGACCACCACGACGTCGGCGTCGATGGCCCAGCCCGGCTCGGGGGCGTGCAGCCGTATTCCGGTCACTTGGTGGCTCCGAGGGTCGGGGTTTCGGGGCTCGGGGACCCGAAGCTCAGGGGGATGTTGTCGATGAGGCGCGTGGTCCCCACGCGCGCGGCGACGGCGAGGACCGCCTCCCCGTCGTGGTCGTCGGCGACCTCGGTGAAGTCCGCCGGGTCCACCAGGGCCAGGTAGTCGAGGGTGAGCGGCGGCTCCGCCCTGGCCGCCTCCTCCAGGACCGTGCGGGCGGCGGCGCGCACGGCGGCGGCGCAGCCGGTCTCGGCGGCCTGCGCGACCGCGTGGGCGTCGGCGGCGGCCCGCGCCTCGCCGAGCCGGGAGAGGGCCTCGGCCCGGTTCTCGGCCCGGTCCCGCCCGTTCGGCAGGGCGTCGGCCCGCGCGCGCAGCGCCTCCTGGGCGGCGAGCCGCTCCCGGCCGGCGAACAGCGCGCGGGACAGCGCGAGGGCGGTGCGGCGCTCCTCGGCCGACAGGTAGCGGTTGCGGCTGGAGAGGGCCAGGCCGTCGTCCTCGCGGACGGTCTCCACGCCGACGACCTCGACGGGGAAGTTCAGGTCGCGGACCATGCGCCGGATCAGGGCGAGCTGCTGGGCGTCCTTCTGGCCGAAGAAGGCCAGGTCGGGGGCGGTGAGGTGGAGCAGCTTGGCGACGACGGTCAGCATGCCGTCGAAGTGGCCGGGCCGGGAGGCGCCTTCGAGCCGCTCCCCCATGGGGCCGGCGGCGATCCGGACCTGCGGCTCGCCGCCCGGGTAGACCTCGTCCACGGAGGGCGCGAAGACGACGCTCGCGCCCGCGTCGAGGGCCAGCTCCAGGTCGGCGTCCAGGGTGCGCGGGTAGCGGTCGAGGTCCTCGCCCGCGCCGAACTGGAGCGGGTTGACGAAGACGGTGACGACGACGAAGCCGTCCGCCCCCACGCGCGCGCGTGCGGCGCGGATCAGGGTGGCGTGGCCCTGGTGGAGGGCGCCCATCGTCATGACCACGGCGTTGCGGCCGGGGGCGCCGTGCCGTGCCGCGGCGGCGCGGAGCTCTTGGGCGGTGGGGACCGGCTCGGCCTGCCGGCGGGGGGCGGGCCGGTTCGCGTCGGTACGGCCGGGGGCCCTGTCAGGAGCCGAGGCCCGCGTACGGGCAGGGGCCTGGTCCGGGGCGGAGGCCCGCGTACGGGCAGGGGCCTGGCCGGGAGCCGAGGCCCGCGTACGGGCAGGGGCCTGGCCGGAGGCGGAGGCCTGCGTACGGTCGGCCGGGGCCCGGTCCGGGGCAGGGTCGTGCTCGCGGGCGGACGGGCTGCTCATCGGTCGTCTCCTCGCGGCCCGTCGGCGGACCCGGTGGTGCCGTTCGGGCCGGTCGCGCCCGCCGGGGTCTCGGCGAGCACCCCCAGCAGGTCCTCGGCCAGCTCGGGCTTGAGCAGGCCGTGCGCGAGCGCCCGGTCGGCGGTCGTACGGGCCATCGCCAGGTACCCGGTGACGGTATCGGGCGCGTGCTTGCGCAGCTCGGCGACGTGGGCGGCGACCGTGCCGGCGTCACCGCGCGCGACGGGGCCGGTCAGGGCCGCGTCGCCGGACCGCAGGGCGTTGTCGAGGGCGGCGCCCAGGAGGGGCCCGAGCATCCGGTCGGGGGCGGCGACCCCGGCCTTGTGGAGCAGCTCCATCGACTGGGCCACCAGGGTGACCAGGTGGTTCGCCCCGAGGGCGAGGGCCGCGTGGTAGAGCGGGCGGGCCTCCTCGGCGATCCACTCGGGCTCGCCGCCCATCTCGATCACCAGGGCCTCGGCGGCGAGCCGCAGCTCCTCGGGCGCCGTCACCCCGAAGGAGCACCCGGCGAGCCGCTGCACGTCCACGGCGGTGCCGGTGAAGGTCATGGCGGGGTGCAGGGCGAGCGGCAGGGCGCCGGCCCGGCGGGCGGGGTCGAGCACCCCCGCCCCGTACCGCCCGGAGGTGTGCACGATCAGCTGACCCGGCCGTACGGCCCCGGTGTCCGCGAGGCCCTCGACCAGGCCGGGCAGGGCGTCGTCGGGGACGGTGAGCAGGACCAGGTCGGCGAGGGCGAGGACGCGCGCGGGCTCCACGACCGGCACGTCCGGCAGGAGTTCGGCGGCGCGGCGGCGCGAGGCGTCGGAGACCGCGGAGACGGCGACGGGGCGGTGTCCCGCGAGCCGGAGGGAGGCGGCGAGGGCGGGGCCCACCCGGCCGGCGCCGACGACTCCGACGGTGAGCCGGGCGGGTCGGTCCTCGGCTCGGGGCTCTGGCGCTGCTGGTGCGTTCACGGTGGGGACGGCCTTCCGTTCCAGTCCTCGGCGGGTACCGGACGATTTCTGGTCATGCTACGCCAGCGTCGGGGCCCGTCCGCGGCTGTCCACAGGGTGTGGGCGGTGGTGTGATGATCGACCCATGGAACCTGTGGAAACCGCTGACACGACGCGTCCCGGGGGCATCGCGGACGAGGAGGCCGCCCGGCTCCACCGGGCGGAGGTCTGGGGCGGGGCCGCGCGGAAGCTGTGGCGCTCCCCCGCGGACGGCACGGTCGGGGAGCGGCTGCGCGAGCTGGCCGGATGGGCGGAGGACGCCGGGTACGGCGGGGCCGCGCCCGACGCGTACGGCGACGGCCCGGTGGAGGTCCTGGAGCGGCGGGTCGCCGAGGAGCTGGGCCTGCCCGCCGCCGTCTTCTTCCCGACCGGCACCATGGCCCAGCAGGTGGCGCTGCGCTGCTGGGCCGGGCGCACCGGCAGCCCCGTCGTCGCCCTCCACCCGCTCGCCCACCCGGAGGTGCACGAGGGCGGGGCGCTCGGGGCCGTCTCCGGGCTCCGCACCACGCACCCCACCGACGCGCCCCGGCTGCCCACGGCCGAGGAGGTGCGGGACCACCCGGAGCCGTTCGGGACGCTGATGCTGGAACTGCCGCTGCGGGACGCCGGCTTCGTGCTGCCCTCCTGGGAGGAGCTGACCGAGGTCGTGGAGGCGGCCCGGGAGCGGGACGCGGTCGTCCACTTCGACGGGGCGCGCCTGTGGGAGTGCCCGCCGCGCCTCGGCCGGGGGCTCGCGGAGATCGCGGGGCTCGCCGACAGCGTGTACGTGTCCTTCTACAAGTCCCTCGGCGGCCAGTCGGGAGCCGCGCTCGCCGGGCCCGAGGACGTCGTGGAGGAGGCCCGGGTCTGGCGGCACCGGTACGGAGGGCAGGTCTTCCAGCAGTACCCGGCGGCGCTCTCCGCGCTCCGGGGCCTGGACGTCGAGCTGCCCCGGCTGCCCTCGTACGTGGCGCACGCGCGCGTGGTGGCCGCCGCGGTCCGGGAGGCGCTCGCGGAGGCGGGCACGGGCTGGTTCCGGGTGCACCCCGAGGTGCCGCACACCCACCAGTTCCGGGTCTGGCTGCCGTACTCCCCCGAGACCCTGACCGCCGCGGCCCTCGCCCAGACGGAGGCCACCGGCACCGTCCTCTTCCGCCGCTGGTCCGCCCCGGGCGCGGGCGGCCCGCCGGGGGTCGCCCTGACGGAGCTGACGGTGGCGGGACCGGGCCTGGAGTGGACGGCGGAGGACGTGAAGGAGGCGGTGCGGGACTTCCTGTCACGGGTGGAAGGCTGAGGGACGTGGCGGACAGGCCCTACGCCGCCCCGCCGCCCCCCGCCCGCACCAGGCCCGACTCGTACGCGAGGACCACGACCTGGACCCGGTCGCGCAGGCCCAGCTTGGTCAGGATGCGGCCCACGTGGGTCTTCACCGTCGCCTCGGAGAGGACGAGCCGGGCGGCGATCTCGCCGTTCGACAGGCCCTGCGCGACCAGCATCATCACCTCCCGCTCCCGGTCCGTCAGGCGCCCCAGCTCCTTGCGCTCGGGCTCCTTGCCCGTGGACGGCAGCATCGGCGAGAAGCGGTCGAGGAGGCGGCGGGTGGTCGAGGGCGCCACCACCGCGTCCCCGCTGTGCACCGAGCGGATCGCGCCCAGCAGCTCCGCCGGCGGCACGTCCTTCAGCATGAAGCCGCTGGCCCCCGCCTTGAGGCCGGAGAACGCGTACTCGTCGAGGTCGAAGGTGGTCAGGATCAGCACCTTCGGCGGGTCCGGCTGCGCGCAGATCCGCCGGGTCGCCTCCACCCCGTCGAGGCGCGGCATGCGCACGTCCATCAGGACGACGTCGACCGCCGTGGACCGCAGCACCTCCAGGGCCTCGGCGCCGTCGCCCGCCTCCGCCACGACCTCCATGTCCGGCTGGGCGGCCAGCACCATGCGGAAACCGGTGCGCAGCAGCACCTGGTCGTCGACGAGCATCACGCGAATGGCCATGGGGCTTGTTCCTTAGGGGTCGTCAGTGGGCGGGCTTGAGGGGGAGCAGGGCGCTGATCCGGAAGCCTCCGCCCGGACGCGGGCCCGCGTCCAGGGTGCCGCCGACCATGCCGACCCGCTCCCGCATGCCGATCAGACCGTGGCCCCGCCCGTCGGCGCCCCCGTCCTCGTACATCTCCTGCGGCGCTCCCCGGCCGTCGTCCTCGACGAGCAGCCCGAGGCCGTCGTCGAAGTAGACCAGGCGGACGCTGGCGCCCGCGTCGGGCCCGCCGTGCTTGCGGGTGTTGGTGAGGGCCTCCTGCACGATCCGGTACGCGGTGAGCTCGACGCCGCTGGGCAGCGGACGGGGGCTCCCCTCGATCGCGAAGTCGACGGTGAGGCCGGCGCCCCTGACCTGCTCGACGAGGTCCTCGATCTGGCCCACGTCGGGCTGCGGCACGTATTCCCCGGCCTCCTGGTGCTCGCCGGTGCGCAGGATGCCGAGGAGCCTGCGCATCTCGGCGAGCGCCTGCCGGCCGGTGCCGGAGATGGTCTCCAGGGCCTGTTTCGCGGTCTCCGGGGAGGAGTCCATGACGTAGGCGGCGCCGTCGGCCTGGACCACCATCACCGACACGTTGTGCGCGACGACGTCGTGCAGCTCGCGGGCGATCCTGGCCCGTTCGGCGGCGACCGCGACCTTGGCCTGGGCCTCGCGCTCCCGCTCCAGGCGGGAGGCGCGCTCCTCCAGCTGCGCGAAGTAGGCGCGGCGGGTGCGGAGGGAGTCGCCGAGGACCCAGGCGAGGGCGAACGGCACGGTCATGATGATCGTGAAGAAGATCCGGGCGGGGCCGGAGGTGGAGGGGTCGTCCAGCGGCCATCTGAGCTGGGAGAGCGTGGCGGCGCTCAGTCCGCCGGCGAGGGCGAGCCGGGACGCCCAGCGCGGCCCGTCGTGCGCCGCGACCGTGTAGACGATCACGAACATCGCGAAGTCGGCGAGGAACGGTTCCAGGTCGAGGGCGAGCTGGGCCACGCCGAGGGCGACGGTGAGCAGCAGCATCTTCTCGGGGACCCGCCGGCGCAGCGCCAGGACCAGGGAGAAGAGCGCGGCGACGACTCCGTACACGACGGGGTGGTCGACTCCGGGGTAGGCCGAGCCCACCCACAGCAGGGAGAACCCGAGGAGGACGAGGGCCCAGAAGCCGTCGACGCCCGTCGGGTGTCTGCGGAGGAAGTCGTAGAGGCGCTGCACGTCACCCAGCGTAGGGAAGGGGAAAGGTTCAGGGATCAACCGTGGGGTCGATCCTCGGCCCGGGGACCGTACTCCCCGAGGTGGACACTATGGCCTGTGACGGATGAGACGCGGCGGTGGCGGGGGTGGCGGGAGGCCACGGAGCGGGCGCTGTACGGCCCCGGGGGCTTCTATCTGCGGCCCGAGGGCCCCGCGGGGCACTTCCGCACCTCGGTGCACGCCTCCCCGCTCTTCGCGGGGGCCGTGGCCCGGCTCCTGGGCGAGGTCGCGGAGGAGCTGGGCACGGACGGGGTCGACCTCGTGGACGTGGGCGCGGGGCGCGGGGAGCTGCTGGCGGGGGTGCTCGCGGCGACCGCCGGGAGCGGTCTCGCGGTGCGGGCGTACGCGGTCGAGCGCGCCGCGCGTCCGGACGGGCTCGATCCCCGGGTGGAATGGACGGACCGGCCGCCGCGCGGGGCGCGGGGGCTGCTCTTCGCGAACGAGTGGCTGGACAACGTGCCGGTGGACGTGGCCGAGGCGGACGCGACGGGCACGGCCCGGTACGTGGAGGTGTCCCCGGAGGGCGCCGAGCGGCTCGGCGCGCCCGTCTCCGGCGCGGACGCGGAGTGGCTGGAGCGCTGGTGGCCGCTGCGGGAGCCCGGCGCGCGGGCCGAGATCGGGCGGCCCCGCGACGAGGCCTGGGCGGCGGCGGTGTCCTGCCTGGCGGCGGGCCGGGCGGTGGCCGTGGACTACGCGCACGTACGGGGCTCCCGGCCGCCCTTCGGCTCGCTGACCGGCTTCCGCGCGGGCCGCGAGGTCCCGCCGGTGCCGGACGGCTCCCGCGACCTGACGTCCCACGTGGCGCTCGACGCGTGCGCGGCGGCCTGCGGAGGGGCGTCCTCCGGAGGGGCGGACACCGAGCTGGTCACGCAGCGGGAGGCGCTGGGGCGGCTCGGGGTGACCGGGGGCCGGCCGCCCCTCGCGCTCGCCTCGACCGACCCCGCCGGGTACGTCAGGGCCCTGTCCTCGGCCGGCGAGGCGGCCGAGCTGACCGCCCGCGGCGGCCTCGGCGACTTCCTCTGGCTGACCCGGCGGGTGTCGCCGGCGGACGGGCCGTAGGGGTGCGGGGGCTCCAAGGGTGCGGGGGGCCTCAGGAGTGTGTCCCGTACGGGAGATACTGGCCGCATGACGGAGACGACGGTCGGCATCGGCGGCGCGGCGGAGAGCACCGACATGGTGCTGAACATCGGGCCGCAGCACCCCTCGACCCACGGCGTGCTCCGGCTGCGGCTCGTCCTGGACGGTGAGGTGATCCGGTCGGCCGAGCCGGTGGTCGGCTACATGCACCGGGGGGCCGAGAAGCTCTTCGAGGCGCGGGACTACCGGCAGATCGTCATGCTGGCCAACCGCCACGACTGGCTGTCCGCCTTCTCCAGCGAGCTGGGCGTGGTGATGGCCGTCGAGCGGATGCTGGGCATGGAGGTCCCGGAGCGCGCGGTGTGGGCCCGTACGCTCCTCGCCGAGCTGAACCGGGTCCTCAACCACCTCATGTTCCTCGGCTCGTACCCGCTCGAACTCGGCGGGATCACCCCGGTCTTCCACGCCTTCCGGGAGCGCGAGGAGCTCCAGGCGGTGATGGAGGAGGCGTCCGGCGGCCGGATGCACTACATGTTCAACCGCGTCGGCGGCCTCAAGGAGGACCTGCCCGCCGGGTGGACGGGCCGGGTGCGGCAGGCCGTCGCGGACGTGCGCTCGCGGATGGACGTGTACGACCGGCTCGTCCTCGGCAACGAGATCTTCCGGGGCCGTACGCGCGGGATCGGGGTCCTGTCGCGGGAGGCGGTCCACGGGTACGGGGTGTCGGGGCCGATCGCCCGCGCCTCGGGCGTCGACTTCGACCTGCGCCGCGACGAGCCGTACCTCGCTTACGGGGAGCTGGCGGACGTCCTGCGGGTGGCGGTGCGGGAGGAGGGCGACTGCCTCGCCCGGTTCGAGTGCCTGCTCGACCAGACGCACAACTCCCTGGACCTGGCGGACGCCTGTCTGGACCGGATGGAGGAGCTGCCGCCGGGGCCGGTCAACCAGCGGCTGCCGAAGGTCCTGAAGGCGCCGGAGGGCCACACGTACGCGTGGACCGAGAACCCGCTCGGCGTGAACGGCTACTACCTGGTGTCGAAGGGCGAGAAGACCCCATACCGGCTGAAGCTGCGCTCGGCCTCCTTCAACAACATCCAGGCCCTCGCCGAGCTGCTGCCGGGGACGCTGGTCGCCGACATGGTGGCGATCCTGGGCTCGCTCTTCTTCGTCGTGGGCGACATCGACAAGTAGGAACCGGCGCTGCCCGTATCGGCGAGTGGAGCCCGCCGCTGCCCGTATCGACCGGTAGAACCCGCCGCTGCCCGTATCGACTCAACGAGGAGAACCCGCCGCTATCCGTCCTCGCGGCGCATCACCGCGTACGCGCGTCCCGACGTGCCGGGCGTGCGCCGGTCGTACACGGTCCAGCCCCAGCCCTCGTACCGCTTGGTCAACTCCGCTACGTCGAGGGTCATCAGAAGGCGTGAGCCCGGGGCCAGGTCGGCGAGGAGCGCGTCGTGGAGGGCGCGGCCGAGGCCGAGGCCCTGGTGGGCGGGGGCGACGACGAGTTCGGCGAGTTCGAAGGCGGGCTCCCGGCCGGTCAGGACGGTGTCGGTCCAGCCGGCCGTGAAGCCCAGGAGCTCGTCGTCGGGGCCGAGGGCGGCGACGGCCCGGAAGTCGGGCCGCCCGGCCGCCGAGCCGAGCAGCCGCTCCACGGTCCGTACGGCGCCGAGCGGCGGTTCGTGCCAGGGCGCGCCGCAGAAGGCCTGGGCGCACAGGGCGAGCAGTTCGTCCCGGCGGCGGGCGGCCTCACCGGCGGGGAGGGCGGCGAGGCGGTGCGTCACGAGTTCACGGCCCCGCGCAGCTCCGCCACGTCGAGCTGTTCCGTCTCGTCGTGCGCGGTCAGGTCGATGACCTGGCCGATCGCCCGCGGCGGCACGGGGGTGCCGATGCCGGTGGCGGGGCCGTCGGCCGGGGTGGGGGCCGGGGTGCCGAGCGCGGCCCCGGCGGCCAGGACCTCCTCGCCCACGACGTCGGCGAGGTCGGTGTTCTGCACGGCCTCGATGGCGTCCGCCGTCTTCTGCGCGCCGAAGAAGTCGAAGCCGCCCTCGGGGCGCGGGACGGGCCGGCGGGCGGCGTACGGAACGATCGCGGCGGCCACCGGCACGGGGGCGGCGGCGGGCGGGAGCGCGAGGGCGGCCGGCCGGGTGTGCTGCTCGGTCCCGGCGGCCGCCGCGTGCTTCCCCTGCGGCTCCTCCGTCTCCCGGGCGCGCTCGGCGAGGTCGCGGGCGCGGGCGGCCTCGGCGGTGCGGCGGGCCTGCTGGGCGGCGGCGTTGCGCGGGAGGTCGCGCAGGGCCAGGGCGGCGCGGCGGAAGGCCTCCGGGGTGAGGGCGGAGCCGCCGGCCGGAAGGGCCTTGGCGTCGCCGCCCGCGTTCTCCAGGGCCAGGACGCGGCGGCCCTCCAGGGCGCTGGCGCGCTCGGTCTCGGCGGTGGCGTAGCGGCGGAGCAGGTCGGCGTGCTCGCCGCGCAGCCCGGCGAGTTCCACGCGCTTGGCGCGGAGCTTGGCGTCGAGCCGGGCGCGCAGGGCGCGGGACTCGTCGAGGTCGGACTCCAGTTCGGCGACCCGCTCCTCGGACTTCCACTGGTCGGCGGCGCGCGCCCGTTCGGTCTCGGCGACCCGCAGTCCGGCGCTCCGGTCCCAACTGCGCATGAGGACGGCGCCGGTGACGGCCGCGGCCGCCGCGGCGGCGGTCAGCAGCCGCACGACCACCAGGTCTCCGGGCAGCCAGGCGGCCGCGGCGCACACGACCGCGGCGCCGGCGACCGCGGAGGGCGGCAGCAGCTTGTGCAGAGGCGGGGAATGGCGGTGGCGTCCACGTGGCATGGCCTGAAATTTACCGTGCGTAGGCGCCATGTGGGGGGTCGGCCCGGCAATCTCTTGGCCACTTCTCGCCACCGGAAGTGGTTATCAACCGTTCCGGTTCCGTTTCGGGCCGACTCCCTCCCTCCCGCGCCTACTTCTTGAGCAGCCCCTTCGTCGTCAGATACTCCTTGGCGACGTCCTCCGGCTTCGCCCGCTCGGCATCCACCTTGCGGTTGAGTTCGGCGAGATCCGCTGTGGTCAGCACCTTGGTGATCCCGTCGAGGGCGGCGGCTATCTCGGGAGAACCGGCGTCCTCGGCGTTGACCACGGGCAGCACGTTGTCGGCGTTCTGCAGCTTCTTGTCGTCGGCGAGGAAGACCAGGCCGTAGTTCTCGATCGTGGCGTCCGTGGTGGTCGTCAGGACGAGCTGGTCCACCCCGTCCTTGACGGCCTGCTTGGCCTGCGGGGTGCCGACGCCCTTCGGGTCGATCCCGGCCACGTCGATCCCGTACGTCTTCTTCAGACCGGGGGCGCAGAAGGGGCGCACGGCGCATTCGTCACCGGCGGCGATCTTCACCTTGATCTTGGACGCGCCGAGATCGGAAAGCGTCTTCAGCTTGTTCTTCTCGGCGAATTCCTTCGACACCGCGAAGGCGTTCTGGTCGACCGCCTCTCCGACCGCGAGCACCTTCAGACCGCGCGGCTCGGCGAGCTTCCGCAGCGCCTCGACCGTGGCCGCCGCGTCACCGGAGGCGACCGGCTTCTCCTCGGGCGCCTTCGGCCCGTTCGCCTTCGCGTTGAGGAATTCCGCGATCGTCGCCGCGTATTCCGGGACGACGTCGATCTCGCCGCTCTCCAGGGAGGGCTCGTACAGCTCGCGGTTCTTCACCGTCGTGATGGAGACGGAGTATCCGGCGTCCTCCAGCGACTGCGCGTACAGCTCGGCGAGGACCTTGGCCTCGGTGAAGGCGGCCGCGCCGACCACCAGCGAGCCCTTCGACCCGCCGGAGCTCCCGGAGCCCTTCTTGCCGTCCTCCAGGCTGTCACCGCCACACGCCCCGAGGGTGGCGGTCAGCGCCGCCGCACCCAGCAGCGCGCCCGCGATACGCGAGACCCTGTTCACGAGATCACCCATCCAAGTCAGCTTCGTCGAGTCGTTCGGTCGTTCGTCCCGCGCGCGTGCCCCGGCCCCGACAGGAACCGGTCCGCGCCGACGAGCACGCCCTCCACCAGGAGGGCGAGCAGGGCCACGAGCACGGCACCCGCGACCACCTGCCCCGTGTCGTACGTGGCGAACCCGGCCGTGATGATCCGGCCGAGGCCGCCCTGGCCCACCATCGCCGCGACCGTGGCCGTGGCGACCACCTGCACCGCGGCCGAGCGGATCCCGGTCGTCACCACCGGCCGGGCGAGCGGCAGTTCCACCCGGAGGAAGACCTGCCCGCCCGTCATCCCCATGCCCCGCGCGGCCCGCACCGCGGCCCGGTCCACCTCCCGCACCCCCACGTAGGCGTTGGTGAGGAGCGGGGGCAGCGCGAACAGCACCAGGGCCACCACGGTCGGCACGTATCCGGCGTTCCGCAGCGGCGACACCATGAACAGGGCGAGGACCGCGAAGACGGGGACCGCCCGCCCCACGTTCGACACGTTCACCGCGAGCGCGCCGCCCCGGCCCAGGTGGCCCAGCCACAGGCCGAGCGGCAGCGCGAGCGCCGAGGCGATCAGGAGCGCGAGCCCGCTCACGTACACGTGCTCGGCGAGCCGCTGCCCGATGCCGCCGTCGCCCGTCCAGTGCGCGCCGGTGGTGAGCCAGCCCCAGGCGTCCGTCACGACCCCCACCTCACCCACCTCCCGGCGCGGTCCGTATGCGGGCCCAGGGCGTGAGGAGCCGCTGGAGACCCAGGAGCAGCAGGTCGGCGACGACGGCGAGCAGCACGCAAAGGACCGAGGCGGCGAGCACCTGCGCCTTGAAGAAGGTCGGCAACGCGTCCTCGATGAGGTTGCCCAGACCGCCGCGCCCGACGACCGAACCGATCGTCGTCAGCGCGATCGTGGACACCGTCGCCATCCGCACGCCGGCCATCAGGACCGGCAGCGCGAGCGGCAGTTCGACCGCCCACAGCATCCGCAGCGAGCCGTACCCCATGCCCCGGGCCGCCTCCCGCGTCTCGGCCGGCACGGCGGCGAGGCCCGCCAGCGCGTTCCGCACGAGGATCGTCAGGGCGTACAGCACGAGGCCGGTCACCACGAGCGCCGCCGAGAGCCCGAAGAACGGCAGCAGCAGCGAGAACATCGCCAGCGACGGGACCGTGTAGAGCAGGGTGGTCAGTCCGAGCACCGGCCCGGCGAACCGGGGCCTGGCCCGCACGAGCAGCGCCAGCGGCACCGCGACGACGAGCGCGATCAGCACCGAGGCCACCGTGATTCCCACATGCTGGAGCAGCGCGTCGGTCAGCTCCCCGCTGCGCGTGCGCAGGTACTCCCCGCAGATCCAGTCGTTCGTGACCAGACAGTTCGGCGCGCTCATCGTCCCTCCCCCCGGACTCTCCACCCACCCGAACGCATGTGTGGACGACCCTAACCCCCACCACCGACAATCCCCGAGAGTCGCCACAATGCGGCAACACGCCCTTCACACACCCCCGCCGCCCAGGGGCCAGAATGGGGAACCATGATCCGGTTCGAGCACGTGACCAAGCGGTACGACGACGGCACCACCGCCGTGGACGACCTCTCCTTCGAGGTCGCCGAGGGCGAACTCGTCACCCTGGTCGGCCCGTCCGGCTGCGGCAAGACGACCACGATGATGATGGTCAACCGGCTCGTCGAGCCGACCTCGGGCCGCGTCCTCGTCGACGGGAAGGACGTCGCGGACGTCGACCCGGTCGCCCTGCGCCGCAAGATCGGCTACGTCATCCAGCAGGTCGGCCTCTTCCCCCACCGCACCGTCCTCGACAACACCGCGACCGTCCCGTCCCTCCTGGGATGGAAGAAAGCGGCGGCACGCGCGCGTGCCGCCGAACTCCTCGACCTCGTCGGCCTCGACCCCGCCACCTACGGCCCCCGCTACCCCGCCCAGCTCTCCGGCGGCCAGCGCCAGCGCGTCGGCGTCGCCCGCGCCCTCGCCGCCGACCCGCCCGTCCTCCTCATGGACGAGCCCTTCGGCGCCGTCGACCCCGTCGTCCGCGAACGCCTCCAGAACGAGTTCCTCGCCCTCCAGGCCACCGTCCGCAAGACCGTCCTCCTCGTCACCCACGACATCGAGGAGGCCGTCCGCATGGGCGACCGCATGGCCGTCTACGGACAGGGCCGCATCGAGCAGTTCGACACCCCCGCCACCGTCCTCGCCGCCCCCGCCACCCCGTACGTCGCCGACTTCGTCGGCAGCGACCGCGGCCTCAAGCGGCTCGCCGTCACCCCCGTCACGGAGGCCGACCTCGACCCCGTGCCGGCCGGCGGACCCGGCAGCGCGGACGGCGCCCCCGTACCCCTCGGCACCTCCCTCAAGGAGGCGCTCGCCGTGCTCCTCCAGCACGACACCGGCCGCCTCACCGTCACCGGCGCCGACGGCGAACCCCTCGGCGTCCTCACCCCGGCCGGCGTCCACCGCGCCCTGCGCCGGGCCACGGCCGCGTGACGGCCGCGCGCCCCGGGCTCACCCCGCGCTGAGCTTCCCGCCCATCCACACGAGCCCCGGCGGGATCTCCCGGTTCCACGTGTTGAAGTTGTGGCCGCCGCTCTCCAGCGTGATCGACGAGACCTCCGCCGGGCTCTTCACCTTCCGGACGAACTCCCGCGTCCCCCTGAGGTTGTCCTCGCCCTTCAGCGACGTCGTCACCAGGAACGACGACCTCCCCTGCGGCAGGTGGTCCAGGCTCCACAGCAGGTCCGCCCGCTTGCGCAGCCGGTCGTCGCCCCGGAAGAGGTCACCGGTCGTCACGTCCTCCGCCGCCCGGTAGTACGCCGAGAAGCCCGCCCCCGCCGCGAACCGGTCCGGATGGTGCAGCGCGATCTTCAGCGCGCAGTACGCCCCCGTCGAGTTCCCCATGAAGCCCCAGTTCCGCGGCTCCTTCCCCACCCGGTACGCCTCCGAGACCGCCTTCGGCAGGTCCCGCGCGAAGAAGGTCTCCGTCTGCGGGCCCCCCGGCACGTCCACGCACTCGGTGTCCCTGGGCGGCGCCACCGTCGGACGCAGCATCACCAGCACCATCGGCTGCATCCGGCCCCGCTTCGCCTGCTCGTACGCCGTCCTCGGGTACTTCAGGCCCTTGATCAGGTTCTCCGCCGTCCCCGGATACCCCGTGAGCACCACCGACGCCGGGAACGTCCGCCCCGCGTGCTCCTTCTGGAAGTACTCCGGCGGCAGGTACACGTAGGCCGGCGAGACGATCCCCGACCGCTCCCCCGCCACCACGACCTTCTGGATCTGCCCGCCGACCTCCGGACGCCCGCCGCCCGGCACGTCCACCGCCTGCTCCCCCACCACCCGCAGGTCCTTCGAACCCGACCCGTGGTCGACGACCACGCCCATGTCCTGCTCCTGCCCGAACAGGTCCGCCCACGAGCCGTAGAAGAGGAACGACCGGTTCGCCGCCAGGCCCACCGCGGCGAACAGCGTCACCTGCGTCACGAGCAGCAGACCCACCCGCCCCACGACCGAACGCCACCCGCCGCGCGCGAGCCGCGGCCACAGCAGGACCGTGGCCAGGAACAGCGCCACGGCCGCCACGACCGCCAGCACGAGGACCTTGGTACCGGTGAGACCCATGAGTCGACCGAGCCTTCTTTCCGAGAATTTCCTGTGAACCGATGAACCCGGCCCCGTACGACGCCGTCCTAGAAGGCGCACCAGCCGGAACGGCCCGCCGAACGCGCCGCAGGGCCCGACCGGAGTCAAAGACCCTGCGCAGGACCACGGGAAGTACGGGAAGCCATGTCTGTCACGGTAGATGGGGACAAAAAGGGATTGGTTCCGGTTCGAGTACGCCGGATTCTCCGCGGCCCCGCGCCCGAGAAGGTGCCCTCCCTCGTCGGCACCGCCTGCACCCTCGTCGGACTCCTCGACATCGCCGCCGGAGTCTTCCCCCGCTTCCGCGCCAGCCGCGTCCACGCCGTCGCCGAAGTCCTCCCCGGCACCCTCGGCCCCCTCTCCGCCGCCCTCTCCCTGAGCGCCGGCGTCCTCCTGCTCCTCCTCGCCCACGGCCTCAAGCGCCACAAGCGCCGCGCCTGGCGCGCCGCCGTCGTCCTCCTCCCCCTCGGCGCCACCGCCCAGTTCGTCTGGCGCCACTCCGTCCTCGGCGCCCTCCTCTCCCTCGCCCTCCTCGCCCTCCTGATCCGCCACCGCGACCAGTTCGCCGCCCTCCCCGACCCCCGCAGCCGCTGGCGCGCCCTCGCCAACTTCGTCGTCATGGGCGCCGGCTCCATCGCCCTCGGCCTCGTCATCGTCAGCGCCCACCCGCGCCGCGTCATCGGCAGCCCCAGCCTCACCGACCGCCTCGAACACGTCCTGTACGGACTCCTCGGCTTCGAAGGCCCCGTCGGCTACACCAACGGCGTCGACTGGACCGTCGGCTACTCACTCGGCGCCCTCGGCATGCTCACCGCCCTCACCACCGTCTACCTGGCCTTCCGCCCCGAACACCCCGCCGCCCGACTCACCGACGACGACGAGACCCGGCTGCGCGCCCTCCTCGACCGGCACGGCGGCCGCGACTCCCTCGGCCACTTCGCCCTCCGCCGCGACAAGGGCGTCGTCTTCTCCCCCAGCGGCAAGGCCGCCGTCTGCTACCGCGTCGTCTCCGGCGTCATGCTCGCCAGCGGCGACCCCATCGGCGACGTCGAGGCCTGGCCCGGCGCCATCGAACGCTTCATGGACGAGGCCAAGGCCCACTCCTGGACCCCCGCCGTCATGGGCTGCTCCGAGACCGGCGGCCAGGTCTGGACCCGCGAGACCGGCCTCGACGCCCTCGAACTCGGCGACGAGGCGGTCGTCGACGTCGCGGATTTCTCCCTCTCGGGCCGAGCCATGCGCAACGTCCGCCAGATGGTCACGCGCATCGAGCGCAACGGCTACACCACCCGCGTCCGCCGCGTCCGTGACCTCGACGACGCCGAACTCGAACGCGTCCGCCGCGCCGCCGCCGACTGGCGCGGCACCGACACCGAACGCGGCTTCTCCATGGCCCTCGGCCGCATCGGCGCCCCCGGCGACGGCGACGCCGTGATAGCGACCGCCCACAAGACCGACGACACCGGCACCGCGGACTCCCCCTACGGCGACCTCAAGGCGATCATCCACTTCGTCCCCTGGGGCCGCGACGGCATGTCCCTCGAACTCATGCGCCGCGACCGCTCCGCCGACCCCGGCATGAACGAGCTCCTCATCGTCGCCGCCCTCCAGGCCTCCCCCACCCTCGGCATCGCCCGCGTCTCCCTCAACTTCGCCATGTTCCGCGCCGCCCTCGCCCGCGGCGAGAAGATCGGCGCCGGACCCGTCCTCCGCCTCTGGCGCGGACTCCTCGTCTTCCTCTCCCGCTGGTTCCAGATCGAGTCCCTCTACAAGTTCAACGCCAAGTTCCGGCCCCGCTGGGAACCCCGCTTCGTCGTCTACCGCACCAGCCGCGACCTCCCCCGCATCGGCTTCGCCGCCATGCAGGCCGAAGGCTTCGTGGACCTCTCCCTCCCCCGCCCCTTCACCCGCCGCCGCCCCGCACCCGCCCCCCGCCCCTGCGCCCACATCGTCCCCACCCCCTCGGAGCGCGAGGTCCGAGCGGCCTGACCCGGCCCCCGGGCCCTACGCTGGTCCCATGAGTACGACGACCGACCGGGGCACGGCCCGGGGCCTGCCGGAGTGGGACCGCTGCGCGGTCATGGGCGTGGTCAACGTGACCCCCGACTCCTTCTCCGACGGCGGCCGCTGGTTCGACACCACGGCCGCCGTCAAACACGGCCTCCACCTCGTCGCCGAAGGAGCCGACCTCGTCGACGTCGGCGGCGAGTCCACCCGCCCCGGCGCCACCCGCGTCGACGAGGAGGAAGAACTCCGCCGCGTCGTCCCCGTCGTCCGCGGCCTCGCCGCCGAAGGCGTCACCGTCTCCGTCGACACCATGCGCGCCACCGTCGCCGCCCGCGCCGTCGACGCCGGCGCCGTCCTCGTCAACGACGTCAGCGGCGGCCTCGCCGACCCCGGCATGGTCCCCGCCGTCGCCGCCGCCGAAGTCCCCTTCGTCGTCATGCACTGGCGCGGCTTCAGCGACAACATGAACGGCCTCGCCGTGTACGACGACGTCGTCGCCGAGGTCCTCACCGAACTCCGCGTCCGCCTGGAGGCCGTCGTCGACGGCGGCGTCGACCCCGACCGCGTCGTCATCGACCCCGGCCTCGGCTTCGCCAAGCTCGCCCCCCACGACCTGGCCCTCGTCGCCCACCTCCCCGAGCTCCACGCCCTCGGCCGCCCCCTCCTCGTGGCCGCCTCCCGCAAACGCTTCCTCGGCCACGTCCTCGCCCACGAGGGCGCCGCCCCGCCCCCCGCCCGCGAGCGCGACGCCGCCACCGCCGCCGTCTCCGCCCTCGCCGCCCACGCGGGCGCGTGGGCCGTCCGCGTCCACGAGGTCCGCGCCACCGCCGACGCCGTCAGGGTCGCCCGCGCGGTCGAAGGAGCCAGGTGACCCCCGCCACCGACGAAGCCGCCGTCGAAGCCGCCAACACCGCCTTCTACGAGGCGATGGAGACCGGCGACTTCGAAACCGTCTCCGGCCTCTGGCTCGCCGACGACACCGCCCCCGTCACCTGCGTCCACCCCGGCTGGCCCGCCCTCACCGGCCGCGGCGAGGTCCTCCGCTCGTACGCCCTGATCATGGCGAACACCGACTACATCCAGTTCTTCCTCACCGACCTCAGGATCTCCCTGGCCGGCGACACCGCCCTCGTCACCTGCACCGAGAACATCCTCAGCGGCGGCCCCGCCGAGGACGGCGCCGAACTCGGACCCCTCGTCGGACAGCTCGTCGTCGCCACCAACGTCTTCCGCCGCACCCCCGACGGCTGGCGCATCTGGTCCCACCACGCCTCCCCCGTCCTCGCGGAGACCGACGGCACCGAACCCGCCGAACCCACCCTGGACGACGCCCCCGACGACCCCGAAGCACCCGCCTGACCTGCGGCTCCGCCCACCTCCGGCCCCCCGCGGGCACGCCCTGTCGGTCCTCGCGGGTAGATTCGACGACGGACACCCGGCCGTCCGCACCCGGCTGCGTGGCCACCCGAACTACGACAGCAGGAGTGATTCGCGTGGATCGTGTCGCGCTGCGCGGCCTCAAGGCCCGGGGCCATCACGGCGTCTTCCCCAAGGAGCGCGAGGAGGGCCAGACCTTCATCGTGGACCTGACCCTCGGCCTGGACACCCGCCCCGCCGCCGCCGGGGACGACCTCACGAAGACCGTCCACTACGGGATCGTCGCCGAGGAGGTCGTCGACGTCGTCCAGGGCGAGCCCGTCGACCTCATCGAAACCCTCGCCGAACGCATCGCCCAGAAGTGTCTGAGCCACGCCGGGGTACAGGAGGTGGAGGTCGTCGTCCACAAGCCGGACGCGCCCATCACCGTGCCCTTCGACGACGTCACCGTCACGATCACCCGGAGCCGACGATGAAAGCGACGCACAGCGACCCCACCGTCCAGCCCGTACCCGCCTCCGTCGTCGAGACCGTCGACGCCGCCGACACCACCCTCTCCAACCCCCGCTGGGCCGTCCTCGCCCTCGGCGCCAACCTCGGCAACCGCCTGGAGACCCTCCAGGGCGCCGTCGACGCCCTCGCCGACACCCCCGGCCTCCGGGTCAAGGCCGTCTCCCCCGTCTACGAGACCGAGCCCTGGGGCGTCGACCCCGGCAGCCAGCCCTCGTACTTCAACGCCGTCGCCCTCGTGAAGACGACCCTGCCGCCCTCCTCCCTCCTGGAGCGCGCCCACGCCGTCGAGGAGGCCTTCCACCGCGTCCGCGAGGAGCGCTGGGGCCCCCGCACCATCGACGTCGACATCGTCGCGTACGCGGACGTCGTCTCCGACGACCCCGTCCTCACCCTGCCCCACCCCCGTGCCCACCAGCGCGCCTTCGTCCTCGCCCCCTGGTACGACGTGGACCCCGAGGCCCAGCTCCCCGGCCACGGCCCGGTCACCGGCCTCCTCTCCGCCGTCGGCGACGAGGGAGTCACCCTCCGTACCGACCTGGAACTCCGTCTGCCCGAGTAGTCGTTAGGCTCGTGGCAGACCGCCCGCGACCACGTGAAGGACACCCGGTGAAACAACTGCGGCTGAAGGTGCTCGCCGGACTGTTCCTGACGGCCGGGATCCTCTCCTGGGGCGGCGCCCGGCTCTGGGACTCCGTCGGCACCCTCCCGAGCGTGCCGGTCGCCGCGCCGATCGTCCTCGCCGTGATCGCCGTCGTCCTCACCGCGACCGCCCTCTCCCTCCGCGCCCGCCTCAGGGCCCAGCGGGAGCGCCGCCCCGGCGCCAAGGGCGTCGAGCCCCTGATGGCGGCCCGCGCGGTGGTCTTCGGCCAGGCCAGCGCCCTGGTCGCCGCCCTCGTCGCCGGCATGTACGGCGGCACGGGCGTCTTCCTCCTCGGCTCCCTCGACGTCCCGGCCCGCCGCGACCAGGCCCTCTACGCGGCCCTCGCGGTCCTGGCGGGCCTGGCCGTCGTCGCGTCCGCCTTCTTCCTGGAACGCGTCTGCAGACTGCCGGAGGACGACGACGAAGGCCCGGGCAGCGCCCGGGCCTGAGGTCCTCCTCCGCGGTGGCGCTCAGCGCGCCATGATGAGGCTCATCGCCTCGGCGCGGGTCGCGGGGTCGCGCAGCTGGCCGCGGACGGCCGAGGTGATCGTCTTCGCGCCGGGCTTGCGGATGCCGCGCATCGACATGCACATGTGCTCGCACTCGAAGACCACGATGACTCCGCGCGGCTCCAGGATCTCCATCAGCGAGTCGGCGACCTGGGTGGTGAGCCGTTCCTGCACCTGCGGACGGCGGGCGTAGACGTCGACCAGGCGGGCCAGCTTCGACAGGCCGGTGATCTTCCCCGACGTGGACGGGATGTATCCGACGTGGGCCACCCCGCGGAACGGGACGAGGTGGTGTTCGCAGGTCGAGAACACCTCGATGTCCTTGACCAGCACCATCTCGTCGTGTCCGAGGTCGAACGTGGTCGTCAGGACGTCCTGGGGCTCCTGTCGCAGGCCCGCGAATATCTCCTTGTACGCCCGCGCCACCCGCGCCGGCGTCTCGCGCAGGCCCTCGCGGTCCGGGTCCTCGCCGACCGCGATGAGGAGCTCTCGTACGGCGTTCTCGGCGCGCTTCTCGTCGAAGTCGCCGATCCTGCCCTCGCCGTCCAGGGTCACCGGGTCGGTCATCTTTGCCTCGTTCCGTATGCCTGTGTGCGCGAATGGCCGCGCCCCCACAGGCTAAAACCTGTGGGGGCGCGGGATCCATTCCGGGTCCGCCGGGGTCAGTCCTCCGGGGACGGGGGGTCCACCGGGGCGATCTCGATGCCCTTGGTGGTGTCCACCGGGGTGGACGAGCCGTTCGCGCTGTTCGTCAGGGCCAGCTCCTTGGGGGAGAGGACCGGCGGGCGCGTGGAGGGGGTGCGGCGGGAGGAGCCGGTCCACGCCGGGCGGGCCGGGCGCTTCACGATCGGCGCGAAGATCTCGGCGATCTCCTCCTTGCCGAGGGTCTCCTTCTCCAGGAGGGCGAGGACCAGGTTGTCGAGGAGGTCGCGGTTCTCGACGAGGATCTCCCAGGCCTCGTTGTGGGCGGTCTCGATGAGCTTCTTGACCTCTTCGTCGACCAGCGCCGCGACCTCTTCCGAGTAGTCGCGCTGGTGCGCCATCTCGCGCCCGAGGAAGGGCTCGGTGTTGTCGCCGCCGAACTTGATCGCGCCGAGGCGCTCGGTCATGCCGTACTGGGTGACCATCGCGCGGGCCGTGGCGGTGGCCTTCTCGATGTCGTTCGCGGCGCCGGTGGTCGGGTCGTGGAAGACCAGTTCCTCGGCGGCGCGTCCGCCCAGCATGTAGGCGAGCTGGTCGAGCATCTCGTTGCGGGTGGTCGAGTACTTGTCCTCTTCCGGCAGGACCATCGTGTAGCCCAGGGCGCGACCGCGGGACAGGATGGTGATCTTGTGGACGGGGTCGGAGTTCGGCGAGGCCGCCGCGACCAGGGCGTGGCCGCCCTCGTGGTACGCGGTGATCTTCTTCTCCTTGTCCGACATGATCCGGGTCCGCTTCTGCGGGCCCGCGACCACGCGGTCGATCGCCTCGTCGAGCGCCTTGTTGTCGATCAGCTTCTGGTCGCTGCGGGCGGTGAGGAGCGCCGCCTCGTTGAGGACGTTGGAGAGGTCCGCGCCGGTGAAGCCGGGGGTGCGCCGGGCGACGGCGCCGAGGTCGACATCCGGGGCGACCGGCTTGCCCTTCTGGTGGACCTTGAGGATCTCCAGACGGCCCTGCATGTCCGGACGGTCGACGGCGATCTGCCGGTCGAAGCGGCCGGGGCGCAGCAGCGCCGGGTCGAGGATGTCGGGACGGTTCGTGGCGGCGATCAGGATGACGCCGCCCTTGACGTCGAAGCCGTCCATCTCGACCAGGAGCTGGTTGAGGGTCTGCTCGCGCTCGTCGTGGCCGCCGCCGAGTCCGGCGCCGCGGTGGCGTCCGACGGCGTCGATCTCGTCGACGAAGACGATGGCCGGTGCGTTGGCCTTGGCCTGCTCGAAGAGGTCGCGGACCCGGGAGGCGCCGACGCCGACGAACATCTCGACGAAGTCGGAGCCGGAGATCGAGTAGAACGGGACCCCGGCCTCACCGGCGACAGCGCGCGCGAGGAGCGTCTTGCCGGTTCCGGGCGGGCCGTAGAGCAGGACGCCCTTGGGGATCTTGGCGCCGACGGCCTGGAACTTGGCGGGCTCCTGGAGGAATTCCTTGATCTCGTGGAGTTCCTCGACGGCCTCGTCCGAGCCGGCGACGTCGGCGAAGGTGGTCTTCGGCGTGTCCTTGGTGATGAGCTTCGCCTTGGACTTGCCGAACTGCATGACGCGGGAGCCGCCGCCCTGCATCTGGTTCATCAGGAAGAGGAAGACGACCACGATGAGGACGAAGGGGAGGAGGGAGAGCAGGATCGAGACGAAGGGCGACTGCTTCGTCGGGGAGACGGTGTAGCCCTTCTCGATCTGTCCGGCCTCGAACTTGTCCTGGAGCTTGTCGGCGAGGGCGGCGCCCTGGCTGCCGATGTAGCTGGCCTGGATCTTGTCGCTCTTGTTGATCTTCTGGCCGTCGACGAGGTCGATCTTGATGAGCTGCTCGTCGCCGGTGGTGAGCTTTGCCTGCTTGACCTGGTTCTTGTCGATCGCCTGGACGACCTGGCCGGTGTCCACCGTCTTGTAGCCCTCGGACGAGCCGACGACCTGCATCAGCACGACCACGGCGAGGACGGCCAGCACGATCCACATGACCGGCCCACGGAAGTATCGCTTCACGTCCATCCATACGGAGCGACTGCGCTCCGTCCCTCCTGCCCGTAGGAAAATGCTGCTGTGAGTACTGCTGTGTGAAAAAGCTGTTCTTCGGACGGTACCTCAGCATCGTCGCCCGCGACCGCCTTCCCGTGGTTCAACGGAGGGAAGGCGGTGCGGGTTCCCCGTACGGCCGTGGTTTCAGCCGCCGTAGACGTGCGGGGCGAGCGTGCCGACGAAGGGGAGGTTCCGGTACTTCTCCGCGTAGTCGAGGCCGTAGCCGACGACGAACTCGTTGGGGATGTCGAAGCCGATCCACTTGACGTCGATGGCGACCTTGGCGGCCTCGGGCTTGCGCAGGAGGGTGCACACCTCCAGGGAGGCGGGCTCGCGCGAGCCGAGGTTGGACAGGAGCCAGGACAGGGTCAGACCGGAGTCGATGATGTCCTCGACGATCAGGACGTGCTTGCCCTTGATGTCGGTGTCGAGGTCCTTGAGGATGCGGACGACGCCGGAGGACTGGGTGCCGGCGCCGTAGGAGGAGACGGCCATCCAGTCCATGGTGACGGGGGTGGACAGGGCGCGAGCCAGATCCGCCATCACCATCACCGCGCCCTTGAGGACGCCGACGATGAGCAGGTCCTTGCCCGCGTATTCCGTGTCGATCTTCGCGGCCAGCTCTGCCAGCTTGGCGTCGATCTCTTCCTTGGTGATGAGCACCGACTGGAGGTCGGTGCCCATGTCCTTCTCGTTCACCCGGGTCACTTTCGTTGCAGCGTGCGTCAGCCTTGCCGGATGACCAGTCTGCCACCCTGGCGCCGGGCTTCGACGCGGCCGGGCAGGTTGATGGCTCCCTGGCCGCGCCAGCCGGTGACGAGGCGGTCGACTTCCTCGATGTGGCGGGCGAAGAGGGATCCGGCGGGTGCGCCCTCGGCGATGACGGCGCGGCGCAGGACGCGGCGGCGCACGGCGGGGGGCAGTCCGAAGAGTTTGGCGCATTCCAGGGCGCCGGCCTCGTCGCGTACGGCGGTCTCGGCGTCGGCGGCCCAGGTGTCGAGGGCGTCGGCGTCGTCGCGGGAGAGCCGGGCCGTGCGGGCGAGGGCTTCGACGACGCCTTTGCCGAGGGCCTTCTCCAGGGCGGGGAGGCCTTCGTGGCGGAGTCGGGAGCGGGTGTAGGCGGGGTCGGTGTTGTGGGGGTCGTCCCAGACGGCGAGTTCCTGTGCGACGCAGGCCTTGCGGACGGTCTGGCGGTCGAGCTGGAGGAAGGGGCGCCGGTAGCGGCGGGTGGCTCCGGAGACGGCGGCCATGCCGGAGAGGGAGCGGATGCCGGAGCCGCGGGCGAGGCCGAGGAGGACGGTCTCGGCCTGGTCGTCGCGGGTGTGGCCGAGGAGGACCGCGGCGGCGCCGTGGCGCTCGGCGGCGGCGTCGAGGGCCGCGTACCGGGCGTCGCGGGCGGCGGCCTCGGGGCCTCCTTCGCGGCCGACGGTGACGGCGACGGCCTCGGAGGGGGTGAGGCCGAGCGCGGTCATGCGTTCGGCGACCTCGGCGGCCCGGGTGTCGGAGCCGTCCTGGAGGCCGTGGTCGACGGTGATGCCGCCGGCGCGCACGGGGAGTTTGCGGGCCTCGAAGGCGAGGGCGGAGGCGAGCGCCATGGAGTCGGCGCCTCCGGAGCAGGCGACGAGCACGAGGGGGGTGGTGTGCGCGTCGGCCGTGGTGGGGGGAGGGGTGTTCCGGTGCTCTGCCCGGTGTTCTGTGAGGACGTCGTGGAGTACGCGGCGGACCGCCAGGCGTATCGCCGCGACCGCAGGATGGGGACCCATGTCCGGTGCCCTTCGTGATGGGGTGGGGTGCCTCGGTCGGAGTCTTAACGGTCGGAACGGGGGGTTCGGTCACTCAGAGTGCGTCGATGGTGACAGAAACCCGGCCGTTACCCGAGCATTGCACGCCTCACCCCGTGCTCAGGGTCCCTCGGACGGGTGATTGGCGGGGTGTCCGCCGGTGTTCCCGCGCCGTCCGCCCCACCCGTCTCAGGAGTCTGCCCTACGGTGCACCCTCGCGATCCAGTCGGCGGGGGCGGCGATCTCGCTCTTGGTGGGGAGCGTGTTGGGGGAGGTCCAGACGCGGTTGAAGCCGTCCATGCCGACCTGGTCGACGACGGCGCGGACGAAGCGTTCGCCGTCGCGGTACTGGCGGAGCTTGGCGTCGAGGCCGAGGAGCTTGCGGAGGGCGAGGTCGAGGCGGGAGGCGCCGCGGGCGCGGCGGGCCTGGAACTTCTCGCGGATCTCGGCGACGGAGGGGACGACCTCGGGGCCGACGCCGTCCATGACGTAGTCGGCGTGTCCTTCGAGGAGGGACATGACGGCGGTGAGGCGGCCGAGGATCTCGCGCTGCTCGGGGGACTGGACGAGTTCGACGAGGGAGGGGGCGGGTTCGCCCTCCTCTCCTTCGGGGCGTCCGCCGACGAGGGTCTGGGCGGCTTCGCGGAGGCGTTCGACGAAGGTGCCGGGGTCGACGTCGGTGGCGGCGAGGAAGGACTGGATCTCGCCCTGGAGGTGGTCGCGGAGCCAGGGGACGGCGGTGAACTGGGTGCGGTGGGTCTCCTCGTGGAGGCAGACCCAGAGCCGGAAGTCGTGCGGGGAGACTTCGAGTTCGCGCTCGACGTGGACGATGTTGGGGGCGACGAGGAGGAGGCGTCCGCCGCCGTTCGTCCCGGCGGGGAGGTCGCGGCCGGCGGGGGCGAAGGTCTCGTACTGGCCGAGGATGCGGGAGGCGAGGAAGGACAGGAGCATGCCGAGCTCGACGCCGGTGACCTTGCCGCCGACGGCGCCGAGGACGGCGCTGCCGGGGACGGCGGAGCGGCGTTCCTGCATCTTGCCGAGGAGGGGCGTGAGGAGTTCGCGGAAGCCGGCGACGTTGGCCTTGATCCAGCCGGCGCGATCGACGATCAGGACGGGGGTGTCGGGGGGTTCGTGGCCCTCGGGGATCATCCGGGTGTAGGCGCGGACGTGTTCCTCCGAGGCCTTGGCGTGCCTGCGGAGTTCGGCGACGACCGCGCGGGCCTCGTCGCGGCCGACTTCGGGTCCGGGCCGCACGAGGCGGGTCGCGGTCGCGACCGCGAGGTTCCAGTCGACCATCCCGGATGTACCTGCGCCACCGATGCTCGTCATGTGTCAACCGTACGGTCTCGGGGCCCGTTCGGTGTGTGTTCGGTACGGACCCGTCTAGGGCCTGTCCGGCGGATCAGGGTCGGGGAGGTCGCGGCGTCCGGTGCGGTGGCTCGCAAGGCGCCGGAGCGGCTCGATAGCGGAGCTATCGGGGCGTTTCGGCAACGCGGCGAGGTGCCGTGCCGGGCGTCGCGGCCCCGGCCATGATCCGCCGGACAGGCCCTAGGGGCGGTCCTGTCCGGCCAGGGCGGCGGAGAGGCGGTCGAGGGCGGGCTGGGCCCGGTACGGGGAGGGGGTGCGGCCGGCGAGGAAGGCGAAGGCGAGGAGGCGTCCGTCGGGGGTGACGACGGTGCCGGCGAGGGTGTTGACGCCGGTGAGGGTGCCGGTCTTGGCGCGGACGAGTCCGGCTCCGGCGGGGGCGGTGTCGAAGCGGTCGGCGAGGGTGCCGGTGAAGCCGCCGACGGGGAGGCCGGTGAGCACGGGGCGCAGGGCGGGGCGGGCGGGGTCGGCCGCCCGGGTGAGGAGGCCGGTGAGGAGGGCGGCGGAGACGCGGTCGTTCCGGTCGAGGCCGCTGCCGTCGGCGAAGCGGGTTCCGGCGACGGGGAGGCCGAGGGCGGCGAGTTCGGCGCGGACGGCCTTTCCGGCGCCGTCGAAGCTCGCGGGGAGCTTGCGGGCGAGGGCGGTCTGCCGGGCGAGGGCTTCGGCGAGGTCGTTGTCGCTGTGGGTGAGGGTGCGTTCGACGAGGTCGGAGAGGGGGGCGGAGTGGGTGCGGGCGAGGGGCGCGGCCTCGGGCGTGCGGCCGGGGGCGGGGGCGCCGGTGACCGTGACGCCGGCGCGGGCGAGGAGGGCGGCGAAGGCGGTGGCGGTGTCGCGGGCGGGGTCGGCGCTGCGGGGCGCGGGGCCGCTGTGGCCGGTGCCGAGGCGTCCGGCGCGGGTCATGAGGGCGGTGACGGGGGCGATGTTCTCGTTGGGGCCGATGGGGTGGACGCCGGGGCCGGTGTAGAGGCCCGTGTCGTAGGCGAGGCGTACGGAGGTGCGGCCGCGGGCCTTGAGGGCGCGGGCGGTGTCGGCGGCGAGGGCCCCGAGGCGGTTGTCGTCGAGGGTGGGGTCGCCGCCGCCGGTGAGGGTGAGGGTCTTCCCGTCGGGGGCGGCGGTCGTGGTGGTGGCGATGCGGTGGTCGGGGCCGAGGGCGGAGAGGGCGGCCGCAGTGGTGGCGATCTTGACGGTGGAGGCGGGGGTCATGGGGGTGGTGGTGCCCTCGCCGTAGAGCTGCCTCCCGGTGGCGGTGTCGACGACGGAGGCGGTGCGGAGGGGGCCGAGGCCGGGGTCGGCGAGGAGGGGAACGAGGACGGCGGCGAGGCCGGCGGGGCGTCCGGCGGGCCGCTGGTCCGGATTTCCGGCGGCGGGACCGGTGGAGGGGCCCGTGGAGGGTCCGGCGGGGCGCAGGGCGGTGAGGACGCCGGGGGCGCTGGGCGCGGGCGCGGGGCGGTGGGGGGCGGCGGGGGCCGGGGGCGGGGCGTGACGCGTGCCACCCGCCGCGGGGGCGGCGGCGCGGGCCCGCTCGGCCGTACGCTGACCCGAGTCCCACGGGCCGGCCGCGGTCACCGCCGCGACGGCCAGGGCCAGACCGAGGGCGGCGGAGCCCGCCGTGAGCTGCCAGGTCCTCGGCTCGGGCATTGCTGACCAGCCCCTTTCGCGATCACACACGTGCGTGAGGGACACTTAACCACCGCGCTTCGTCGCGAGCATTCACTTGTGTTGATTCAGGAGGAGCCACCCGTGGAGTTCGACGTTCTCATCGAGATCCCCAAGGGATCGCGTAACAAGTACGAGGTCGACCACGAGACCGGTCGTATCCGTCTGGACCGTCGCCTCTTCACGTCGACGGCCTACCCGACCGACTACGGCTACGTGGAGAACACCCTCGGCGAGGACGGCGACCCGCTGGACGCGCTCGTCATCCTCGACGAGCCCACCTTCCCGGGCTGCCTGATCAAGTGCCGCGCCATCGGCATGTTCCGCATGACGGACGAGGCGGGCGGCGACGACAAGCTGCTGTGCGTCCCGGCCACCGACCCGCGCATGGAGCACCTGCGGGACATCCACCACGTGGCGGAGTTCGACCGCCTGGAGATCCAGCACTTCTTCGAGGTCTACAAGGACCTGGAGCCGGGCAAGTCGGTCGAGGGCGCCGACTGGGTCGGCCGCGCCGAGGCCGAGGAAGAGATCGAGAAGTCGTACGCGCGCGCCAAGGAGCAGGGCGGCCACTGAGCCGGTTCCGGCCCCGCCGGTCCTGATCGCGTGAAGGGCGGCGCACCCCTCGGGGTGCGCCGCCCTTCGCGTGTCCGTCGCGACCCCTTCACACGCCCGTCGCACCCGCGGAGTGCGCACGCCCATACTGGAAGCGACGATTCCCCCAGGGAGAGCGAGGCGGCAGAGTGGTGGCGGAGCCGGGCGGCTCGATGGACGTGCGGTACGAAGGGGCCGGGGAGGCTCCGGAGGACCGGAAACCGCAGTCGGACGAGGCACGGAGCGCGTTCGTCCCGCCGGCCGGGGTGGAGCCGCCCGAGCCACCGGAGGAGGAGCACCCGACCTCCGAGTTCGTCCTGCCGTCGGGGCTGCGGACGGAGCCCGAGCCGGAGCCGGAGGGTTCGGCGTTCGCTCCCCCGGCCACGTACTCGGCGAAGAGTTCGCCGCCCGCCTTCACCCCGGCGTACGGGGTGCCGCTGGTGCGCCTGGCGCGGGACGCGCCGTGGCAGGACCGGATGCGGACCATGCTGCGGCTTCCGGTGGGTGAGCGGCCGGTGCCGGAGGCGCCGCGCAAGGAGGACGAGCAGGGGCCGTCGGTGCCGCGCGTCCTCGACCTGACGCTGCGCATCGGCGAGCTGCTGCTCGCGGGCGGGGAGGGCGCGGAGGACGTCGAGGCGGCGATGTTCGCGATCTGCCGTTCGTACGGGCTCGACCGGTGCGAGCCGACGGTGACGTTCACGCTGCTCTCGGTCACGTACCAGCCGTCGCTCGTGGACGACCCGGTGACGGCGAACCGGACGGTGCGCCGCCGGGGCACGGACTACACGCGGCTCGCGGCGGTGTACCAGCTGATCGCGGACATCAGCGCGCCGACGCACGACGAGCAGGCGCACGAGGTGACGCCGGAGGAGGCGTACCGGCGGCTCGCGGAGATCCGGCGGAACCGGCACCCGTATCCGGGCTGGGCGCTGACGACGGCGGCGGGGGTGCTCGCGGGGGCGGCGTCGGTGCTGCTGGGCGGCGGTCCGACGGTGTTCTTCGTGGCGGCGCTGGGCGCGGTGCTCGGGGACCGGCTCGCGTGGCTGTGCGCGGGGCGGGGGCTGCCGGAGTTCTACCAGTTCCTGGTGGCGGCGATGCCCCCGGCGGCGATGGGGGTGCTCCTGACGCTGCTGCACGCGGACCTGCGCCCGTCGGCGGTGATCACCGGTGGCCTGTTCGCGCTGATCCCGGGGCGGGCGCTCGTGGCGGCCGTGCAGGACGGCCTGACCGGCTTCTACATCACGGCCTCGGCGCGGCTCCTGGAGGTCGCGTACTTCTTCGTGGCGATCGTGGTGGGCGTGCTGTCGGTGCTGTACCTGGCGGTGCAGTTCGACGCGCAGCTGAACCCGGAGGGGGTGCTGCGGGCGGTGGAGCGGCCGGTGGTGCAGACCCTGGCGTCGATGGTGCTGTCCGCGACCTTCGCGATCCTGTTGCAGCAGTCGCGGGCGACGGTGCTGTTCGCGACGCTGAACGGCGGGGTGGCGTGGGTGGTGTACGCGTCGATCGCGGTGACCGCGGACGGGTCGGCGGTGATGGCGACGGCCGCGGCGGCGGGGCTCGTGGGGCTCTTCGGGCAGTTGGTCGCCCGGTACCACCACACGTCGTCGCTGCCGTACGTGACGGCGGCGATCGGGCCGCTGCTGCCCGGTTCGGCGACGTACTTCGGGGTGCTCGCGATCGCCCAGCACAATCTGGACCAGGGGTTCGCCTCGCTCGCGAAGGCGGCGGCGCTGGCCCTGGCGATCGCGATCGGCGTGAACCTGGGGAGCGAGCTGGCCCGCCTGTTCATGCGGGCCCCCGGTGCGGCGGCGGGGCGGCGGGCCGCGAAGCGCACCAGGGGCTTCTAGCGTCGTTCTATTCTCCGGAGGTTCCTCCGGGGCGTTCCTCCGGGGTCCTACCGCTTGGCGTGGCGGCCGCGGGAGCCCTGCTGGGGGTCGGGGACGCCGTGGTCGCCCTCGGCGGCGCGGGCCTTCTTGGACTGCGAGCGGGCCCGGAGGTACTCGATGACGATCGGGATCACGGAGATCAGGACGATCGCGATGAGGATCATCTCGATGTGCTCGTGCACGAAGTCGATCTTGCCGAGGGAGGCGCCGAGGAGGGTCACGCCGGCGCCCCACAGCACGCCGCCGATGATGTTGAACGTGATGAACGAGCGGTAGTTCATCCGGCTGACGCCCGCGATGATCGGCGTGAACGTCCGGACGATCGGGACGAAGCGGGCCAGGATGAGGGACTTCGGGCCGTGCTTCTCGAAGAACTCGTGCGCCTTCTCGACGTTCTCCTGCTTGAACAGCTTGGAGTCGGGGCGCTTGAAGAGGGCGGGTCCGACCTTGCGGCCGAAGAGGTAGCCGACCTGGTCGCCGATGATCGCGGCGGCCACGATCAGGGTGCAGACCAGCCAGAGCGGCTGGTCGAGCTTCCCGGTGGTGACGAGCAGACCTGTGGTGAAGAGAAGCGAGTCACCGGGCAGGAAGAACCCGATGAGGAGACCGGACTCGGCGAAGACGATCACCAGGACACCGATCAGACCAAAGGTCTGGATCAGATAGTCCGGGTCCAGCCAGCTCGGTCCGAGGGCAAGCGTGTTCACGGGTTCCGGGCTCCTGCGGTCGGTGGGGGCTTGGGGACGGGCTGCCCCAAGCTATCAACGTGGAGCGGGCGCCCCCGGTTCCACCCGGGTCTCCACGGGATGCGGAAGGGTCCCGCGGGGCAGAAAGTGAGGAATCAGGAGGTGTATGCCGATGGGCATCGAGGAGTACGGGGGCGGCCAGGGGCCGCATCCCGAAGTGCTGGTCGTGACGACGAACGACGTGCCGGGCCACGAGGTCCGGCAGGTGATCGGTGAGGTCTTCGGGCTCACCGTGCGCTCCCGGCATCTGGGCAGCCAGATCGGCGCGGGGCTGAAGTCGATGATCGGCGGGGAGCTGAAGGGTCTGACGAAGACCCTGGTGGAGACCCGCAACCAGGCGATGGAACGCCTGGTGGAGCAGGCGCGGGCGCGCGGCGCGAACGCGGTGCTCGCGTTCCGCTTCGACGTCACGGAGGCGGCCGACCTCGGCACGGAGGTCTGCGCGTACGGCACGGCGGTGGTGATCGCGCCCCGGGCGTGACGGATACGGGTTCCGGAGGCCCGCACGCGGGGGCCCCCGCGTGCGGGCCTCCGGCGGCGTGGGCGGCGAGGGCGGGTGGGCGGTCGTCGTGCCGCGGATCCACGTCCGCGGCA
>NZ_JBFBJO010000027.1:0-68563 GCF_040702165.1 Streptomyces sp. NPDC086147
GGGGGGGGGCGGCCGGGCGCGCCCCCCCGCCCCGGCGGGCGCCCCGGCGGGTCGTCCGGTCTCGCTTCGGGCGCCGCCCCCTTCCCCCCCCGCCCCGGCCGCGCCGCCGCCCCCGGCGCCGTCCGGTCCGCCGCGGCCGGACGGCGACGAGCTGGACTACGCCTCCCTCGTCCTGTCCGGACCCGAGGACCAGGGGGCGCGCCGGGGAAGGCTGTTCCCCGGCTCCTCCTTCGACGCCGTGGCGACCGAGTACCGCCACCGTGCCGAAGGGGTGGCGGCGCTGCCGCTGCCCCGGTACGCCGTCCGCCCGCGTGAGTCGGCGGGTTCGTTCGACCACCGCTTCGACGCGGACGCCCGCGCCGACGTCCCGTCGGACGGCACCTGGCACACCGTCACCGTCGGCGAGATCCCGGTCGGTCTGCGCACCGAGCACCTCTGCGTGCCGTCCGTGGAGGAGACCGTGTACGCGACGCTCGTGGTCTCCAACGCGACCGGCCAGGCCCTGCTCGCCGGCCCGGTGGAGGTCACCGTCGACGGCGAGTTCCTGCTGACGGCCGCGCTCCCCACGCTCGCTCCCGGCGGCGTCGGGCGGCTGGGTCTGGGCCCCGCCGAGGCGATCCGCGTGACCCGCCGCACGCACCTGCGGGAGTCGACCGCGGGGCTGCGCAACAACGTCACCGTGCTCGACCACCAGGTGCGCGTGGAGCTGGTGAACCGGCTCGCGGCGCCCGCCGTCGTGGAGGTCCGCGAGCGGGTGCCGGTCACCTCCGAGCCCGACGTGCGGATCGAGGAGCGGCCCGGCTGGGCGGTGCCCGAGGACGGGCCCGAGGAGCACGCGGCGGGCACCCGCGTCCGGCGGGTCGAACTCCCCGCCGGAGGCACCGCCGTCCTCGAAGGCGGCTACGAGATCCGCATCCCGGCCGGCAAGGCCCTGGTCGACGGCAACCGCAGGAGCTGACCCCACCATGACCACGGAAACCCGACCGATCGCCCTTCCCGTCACCGCCATCACCTGTCTGGAGGACCGCGCCCACGTCGAGCGGACCGCCGACCTCGATCTGGCGGCCGGTGTCCAGCGGCTGCGCCTCGGCCCGGTCAGCGCGCTCGCCGTCGACCGCACCCTCCACGCCGAGCTGGTCTCCGACCGCCCGGCGACCGTGCTGGGCGCGCGGATCGTCCGCACCTGGACGCCGCGCGGCCCGGTCCCCTCCGCCGACGACGACTCCGCCCTCCGGCTGCGCGCACACGCCCTCGAAGAGGAGCGGCACACCGCGGAGCGGGAGCAGGACCGGCTGCGCGTCCGGCTCGACCTGCTGGGCCGGCTCGCCGCCGACCTGCTGCGGGAGATCCGCGAGGGCGTCGGCTCCGGGGAGAGCGAGGGGGAGCGCTGGGGCCGGGAACTGGACCGCGTGGACGCCGAGCGGGACACGTACGCCGAACGGCTCCGTGCGGTGGAGGTCCGGCTGACCGACCTCGACGCCGAGTACGGCGCGACCCTGCGGGCCCTGGAGGAGGCCGAGCAGGAGCCGCCCGAGCTCGTCGCCCACGTGGAGCTGACGGTGGAGGCGGCGGAGGCGGGCCCGGCCCGGCTGCGGCTCGGCCACCTCACCCCGTGCGCGCTGTGGCGGCCCGCCTACCGGGCCGTCCTCGACGGCGGCTCGCTGACCCTGGAGACCGAGGCCGTGGTCTGGCAGCGGACCGGCGAGGACTGGTCGGACGTGCGGCTGACGCTGTCGACGGCCCGTTCGGCGCTCGCCACCGAGCCGCCGCGTCTGGTCGAGGACCGGCTGACGCTCAGGGACCGCTCCGCCGCCGAGCGCCGCACGGTCGACGTCGAGGTGCGCGAGCAGCTGATCGGTGACCTCGGGCCGGTGCCGGTGCTCGGGCTGCCGGGGGTCGACGACGGCGGCGAGGCGCGCGTCCTGAACGCCCCGGCGCCGGTCTCCGTGCCGGGCGACGGCCGCGCGCACCGGGTGCCGCTCTCCGTCTTCACCACGAACGCGAGCGGCGAGTACGCCTGCTCCCCCGAGCTGTCCCCGCTGGTCACCCAGGTGGTGCGGTTCGACAACCGGTCCGGTCACGCCCTGCTCGCGGGGCCGGTGGACCTGGTGCGCGGCAGCGGCTTCGCCGGCCGCGGCACGCTGGACTTCACCGCTCCCGGCGCCCCCGCGGAGCTGGCCTACGGCAGCCGCGACGACATCCGGGTCGTCCGGTACGCCGAGGAGTCCCACGACACGGCCGGGCTCGCCCAGCGGGCCGTGACCATCCGCACGGTCCGGCTGCACCTGTCCCGGTTCTCCGCGCCCGGCGAGGACGGCGAGCGGGTGGTGGCCCTGCGGGAGCGGATCCCCGTCTCCGAGGTCTCGGCGGTGGAGGTGCGCCTGCGCAAGGAGTCCTGCTCCCCCGCGCCCGCCTCGGTCGACGCCGAGGGCATCGTCCGCTGGGACGTCTCCCTGCCGCCGGGCGGCCGCCGCACGGTCACCCTGGTGTACGAGGTGTCGGCGGCCGCCAAGGTCGTGGGGATCTGAGGGCGGGGCCTCCGGGACGGGGCGGCCCGCCCGGAGGCCCCGCACCCCCGGCCCGGCGTCGCGGACGGTCACGTCGAAGTGACTCGGCGTGGCCGTGGGCGTACTTGCGCAGGTTGCTTCCGCATGCCTGATGCACTGGGGCCGCTTCCGGTGCAGACTGTGCAACAGATGGCGTCACACCCTGTCTGGAGGCCGAAAGAGTGAACGGCGGGAGCGACAGGCGGCGCCTGACCAGCCGCGCCTCGGCCGGGAGCAATCCGTCGGCCCACCACCCGGCCGGTGCGGGCGCGCGGTTCCGCAGGAGCAGAGGTCTGCTGCCGCCCGACCGGTTCACCACCCGCAGTCAGCTCGCATGGCTGAATTCCGCCACGTCCAGGATCGGTACGACCCTGGATCTGGAGCGCACCGCGCAGGAACTGGCCGAGTTCACCGTGCCCCGGTTCGCCGACGGCGCCGCCGTGGACGTCCTGGAGAGCGTCCTGCGCGGCGAGGAGGGGGCCCGGTGGACCGGGGAGGGCATCCCGCTGCTGCGGGCCACGGCGCTGTGCGCGATCGAGGAGCTCTCCTCCCTGGAGCCGACTCCGGTGGGCGAGACCTACGTCCAGACCGAGGAGCAGCACGAGACGCTGCTGCACCGGTACTGCCTCCGGCAGGGCAAGCCGGTCCTGCTGAGCCGGATGCGGGGCGACGACTTCTCCCGCGTCGCGCCGACGGCGAGCGCGGCGGCGCAGATGCGCGCCGCCGGGGTGCACAGCTATCTGGCCGTGCCGCTGATCGCCCGCGGACTGCTGCTCGGGAGCGCCGACTTCGTGCGCGGGCGCGGGACGCCGCCGTTCTCCTCCACCGACCTGGCCCTGGCGGAACAGCTCGCCTCGAAGGCCGCCGTCTTCATCGACAACGCGCGCCTGTACGGGCGCGAGCGCGAGCACGTGGTCTCGTTGCAGCGCAGCCTGCTGCCGCGCGCGACCCCGGTGACGCCGGGGCTGCGGCTGCACTCGGAGTACGCGCCCTCGACGGCCGGCCACGGGGTGGGCGGGGACTGGTACGACGTGATGGCGCTGCCCGGCGGGCGGACGGCCCTGGTGGTGGGGGACGTGATGGGGCACGGGCTGCCCGCCGCCGCCACGATGGGCCGGCTGCGGGCCGTCGCCCGCACGCTGATGACCCTGGACATGGCCCCGGAGCGGGTCCTGGCGCGGCTCGACCTGGCCACCCGCGACCTGGAGGACGAGCAGGTCGCCACGTGTCTGTGCGCGGTCTACGACCCGGCGGACTCCAGCTACACGCTGGCCAGTGCCGGGCACCTGCCGCCGCTGCTCCTCGACGGGCGGGGCGCGGCGGACTTCGCGGACGTGCCGGCCGGCGCACCGCTGGGCGCGGGGGTGATCCCGTACGACCCGATCCGGCTGAAGGTCCCCGACGGCGGGCATCTGGTGATGTACACGGACGGGCTCATCAAGAACCGGACCGAGGACCTGGACGAGCAGTTGGAGCGGCTGCGGTCGGCCGCGCTGGGCCTGACCCCCGGGGCGCTGGAGGCGGGCGGCCTTGTGGAGCGCGCTCCGGCCGGGGCCGAGCGGTTCGACGAGGCGGTGCTCCTGGTCGCGACGGACTCGCCGTCCCCGCGCGGCGACCTGCGGGTGTGGGAGCTGCCGAAGGACGGGCGGGCGGCCTCGGTCGCACGGAACCTGGTGACCGGTCAGCTCTCCGAGTGGGAGCTCGACGAGCTCGCGGACGTCTGCGAGCTGGTGGTCTCCGAACTCGTGGGCAACGCGCTGCGGTACGGCAACGGGCCGGGCGAGCTGCGGCTCTGGCGCGGCGAGCGGCTGGTCGTGGAGGTCTCGGACACGGGTCCCGACCTGCCGCAAATCCAGCACGCGGACCTCAGCGACGAGGGCGGGCGGGGGCTCCAGCTCATCAACATGCTCTGTCGCCGCTGGGGTTCCTGCCGCACGGTCACCGGCAAGGTGGTCTGGGCGGAGCAGAACATGCCGGCTGCCCAGGAGTCGTAGCGAACCGGACACCGTACCAGCGCAGTGCCGTTCCCGTACGAAGTACGCAAACTCTCCACACACGCGCGAACACATGGGGTAGTCATGGAGGCCGGGAGGGAACACCTTGGTCTTCAGTCTGCGCCGCCGACGGAAGTCGGCCCCCGTCGACGTCTGTCCGTTCACGTCCGACGTCACCCCCGGCCCCCAGGGGCCCCCACGACCGCGCGAGGCGAAGCCGCACGCCACCGACCGGCGGGAGGCGGAGCGCTTCGTCCGGCAGTTCCACCGGGAGGAGCCGCGGGCGGGTGACGCGGAGCTCCGGGTCCGTGAGGTGCTCGCCGAGATCGACCGGACCGGCACGTACGCGCACACCCCGGAGGAGCTGGCGTTCGGCGCCCGCGTCGCGTGGCGCAACGCGGCCCGCTGCATCGGCAGGCTCTACTGGCGCAGCCTCGTGGTGCGCGACCTGCGGCACGTCTCCTCGGCCGACGGGATCGCCGAGGCCTGCTTCGAGCACCTGCGGCTGGCCGGCAACGGCGGGCGGATCCGTCCGGTGATCTCGGTCTTCGCGCCGGACCGGCCCGGCCGTCCCGGTCCCCGGATCGTCAACGACCAGCTGGTGCGCTACGCGGGGCACCGCACTCCGGAGGGGCGCTGGGTCGGCGACCCGCGCGGCGCGGAGCCGACCGCGCTCGCCCGCGAGCTGGGGTGGAAGCGGTCCGACGACCCCTTCCAGACACTGCCGTTGATGGTGCGGGAGCGTCCGGACGCGCGGCCGGAGTGGTACGAGCTGCCGGACGGCTGCGTCCTGGAGGTGCCGCTGCGGCATCCGGACCACCCGTGGTTCGCGGAGCTCGGGCTCCGCTGGTACGCGGTGCCTGCGATCAGCGGCATGCCGCTGGAGATCGGCGGGGTGCGCTATGCGGCGGCGCCGTTCAACGGCTGGTACATGGGGGTGGAGATCGGCGCGCGGAACCTCGGCGACACCGACCGCTACAACCTGCTGCCGGTGGTCGCCGACCGTCTGGGCCTGGACCGCTCGTCGGAGCGGACGCTGTGGCGGGACCGGGCGCTGGTCGAGCTGAACGTGGCGGTGCTGCACTCCTTCGGGGAGGCCGGGGTGACGATGGCGGACCACCACACGGAGTCCGAGCGGTTCCTCCGGCACATCGACCGGGAGACCCGCCACGGCAGGCCGACCCCCGCCGACTGGAGCTGGATCGTCCCGCCCGTCTCCGGCTCGGCCACCCCGGTGTTCCACCGCTACTACGACCCGGTCGACGACTCCGTGCGCCCCGCGTTCGTCGAGCGCGAGCGGTAGGGCGGGCGCCGGTCGTAAACCGGGGGCCGCGACCCGGCGGTTCCGTCTAAGGTGCGGCGACGGCGGGACGAAGGGGACACGTGGAACAGCGGGTGCGGGTGCACAGGGTCGGTCTGGACGGGCGCGAGCTCCGGGTGGTGCGGTCGGTCCCCGGGCCGGACGCGACGGGGCCGGCGCTGCGCGACGACGGGCACTGGCTGTCGATGTACGCCGACCGGGACGGCGCCGACCGGCTCGCCGCCCTGTGGGCGCTGGCCGCCCGGTCCGCCCGGTCGCTGGTGTACCTGCCGCTCCGGGGCGGTCCGGCGCCCCACGACGACGCCGGCGAGGCCGCGCCGGTCGCGCTCGACCTGGTGCTGGTCCACCACAGCCTCCAGTTCCCGGCCTCGGCGTGGAAGGGCGTCAGGGCGCGGCTCGGCACGGGCGTGCCCGGTACCGTGTCCCTGCCGGACGACGACCTTCCGGACCAGGACGCCGTCGACCACGAGCGGCTGCGCCACCGGACCTACCGCGACCACCTCGCCTTCGACATCGCCGCGCACACGCTGTTCGTCGTCGGCAGCTCCACCGCGTTCCGCGAACAGGGCGCCGCGCTGCGCCGGTTCGTCGAGCAGGCTCCCTCCCACGCGCGGCGCCACCCGGAGTCGGGGCACTTCTGCGTGGAGTTCGCTCCGGGCCCGTGGGGCCGGGGGCGGACGCGTCGGCACGTGCCCGGCAGCCTGCACATCGAGTACCTCGACGCCTGACGGCCTGATCTCCCGCCAGGGGCCGGACACGGACCGGCACTTCGGTGAACCCTGAGTAAATTCGATCGCTCTTGTTCACATAAATGGGACAGTTGAACCTTTACCTGGGTACCGATCCGATCAAGCGAGTTCCTAACTGATCAATCTCGCCTCTATAGTGCCGTCGTTGCGACTCCCTTCCCCGCGTGCCCGTTTCTGAGAGTCTGGTTGATGTCGGCGCCGTCCACCCCCTTCCGCCCTGCCCTGCTCGCCTCGTTGCTGACAGCCGCCGCAGGTGGTGCGCTCGCCGCGGCGGCGACCGCCGCGGCGCCGGCCGGGGTCCGTCCCGCGCTCGCCTGGTTCGCCGTCTGCTGCGTCCTGCTCCTCGCCGCCTCGGCCTTCGCCGTCACCTGGTACGGGCGCTCCTCGCGCGCCCTCGGCCGCCGGGTCGAGACGCTCACCGCCGAACTCGCCTCCCGTGACGCGTACGCCACGGCGGCCGCGGCCTCGGCCGAGCGGGAGACCGCGGCCCTGAGGGAGCGGTACGCGGCGGACACCGCGGCCGCCGAGGCCGCCCGCGCCGCCCGGACCGAGGAGCTGGTCCGCGCCCACGCGGCCGAGACGGCGGAGCTGACCCGGGCCCGGGCCGCCGACGTCGCGCGCCTGGAGGAGAGGCTGCGCCGCGCCGAGTCGGGCCGGTCCGCCGCCATGGCCGCCGCCGCCAACGCGGCCGGCCGCATGCAGGCGCTCGCCACGAGCATGCTGGCCGACCTGCGGGAGATGGAGCACCGGCACGCCGACGAGGACGTCCTGACCGACCTCCTCCACCTCGACCACCGCACCGCCCAGGCGGGCCGGCTCGCCGACTCCATCGCCGTGCTGACCGGAGCGCGCTCCGGCCGCCGCTGGGCCCGCCCGATCGTCATGGAGTCGATCCTGCGCGGCGCCATGGGCCGGATCGGCGGCTACCAGCGGGTGCGGCTGCACTCCAGCAGCGACGCGGCCGTGGCGGGCCACGCCGCCGAGGGCGTCATGCACGCCCTGGCCGAACTCATGGACAACGCGGCCAACTTCTCGCCGCCCACCGCCGAGGTCCACGTCTACGTGGAGGAGGTCCCCGCCGGCGTCATCATCGCGGTGGAGGACAGCGGCCTGGTGATGAGCGACGTCCAGCTCCGCCGCGCCGAGGCCGCCGTGGGCGCGGAGACCCAGGACCTGGCCGGTCTGTCCGGCACCCGGCTCGGCCTGGCCGTCGTCGGCCGGCTGGCGCGCAAGCACGGTCTGACCGTGTCGTTCCGCCCCTCGGCCCGCGGCGGCACCGGCGCCCTGCTGATGCTGCCGCAGGACCTGATCAGCCACGTGCCCGCCGAGACGCCGGCCGCGCCCGGCGCCGTGCTGCCCCCCGTGTCCGGCCGCGGCCTGTCCGCGCCCGCTCCCGACCGGGCACCGGCCGGAGCCCCGTCGCCCTCCCCCGCCGGCGCGCGGGTCCGGGAGCCCGAGACCGTGCACGAGCCCGACACGGCCACGGACACCGCCGGTGAGAGCACCGGCGAGCACCCGCAGTTCGGCGAGAGCGGCCTGCCGCGCCGCCGTCGCGGCCGTGCGCTCGCCGCCGCCCACCCCGAGGGGCCCGAGGCCGCGGCGAAGCCCCGCGCGGCCGGCCCGCGCAGCGGCGCGGCGGCCGGGGCGGCGTCCCGCTTCGGCACCTTCCGCCGGGCCGTCCGCGACGCCGCCGACCGGCCCGAGGCCGGCACCGAGACCTCCCCGGCGGCGGACGGCTCCCCGGCCGTCCCGCCCGTCCCGTCCGACCAGGCCGGCCGGACGTCCGCCCCCCGGACGTCGCCGTCCTCGAACTCCCCGCACCCGGAAGGCACCCCGTAAATGACCGGCACCACCACCGACGAGAAGCTCAGCTGGCTCCTGGAGGGCCTGCTGGAACGCACCCCGGGCACCCGACACGCCCTGGTGCTCTCCCGTGACGGCCTCAAGCTCTGCCGTACCCCCGAGCTCTCCGTCGACCAGGCGGACCAGCTCGCCGCGATCGCCGCCGGCATCCAGAGCCTGTCGCACGGTGCCTCCGTGGAGTTCGGCGACGGCACGGGCGGCGTCCGTTCCGCGATGGCCGAGTTCTACGGCGGCATCCTGTTCATCGTGGAGGCCGGCGAGGGCGCCCACCTCGCGCTCGTCGCCGACGAGGACGCCGACGCCGGACTCGTCGGCCACAACATGTCCGAGCTGGTCGAACAGCTCGGCGAGTACCTGGTCGCGAGGCCCCGGGGATGAGCCGACCCAGGCCGGGCAGGGACGAGTCCCCGGACCGGCTCTACACCCTGACCGGCGGCCGCAGCCGTTCCGGGTCGGACGCCTTCGACCTGGTGACCCTCGTGGTCGCCGAGAGCGACCCGGCCCCCGGCATGCAGTCCGAGCACGCCGCGATCCTGCGCATGTGCCGCTTCCCCACGGCGGTGGTGGAGGTGGCGGCCGGGCTCGGCCTGCCGGTGTCGATCACCCGGATCCTGCTGGCCGACCTCCACGACACCGGCCGGATCAGCGCACGGCACCCCCGCGCGTCGTACCGCCTTCCCGATCACGACATCCTGGAGCAGGTGCTCGTTGGACTCCGTAACCTCTGAACAGCGCCAGACCCTGCACAGCACCGCCGACAACGGACTGAAGATCGTCGTCGTCGGCGGTTTCGGCGTCGGCAAGACCACCCTGGTGCGCTCGGTCAGCGAGATCCGTCCGCTGAACACCGAGGAGACCATGACGCAGGCGGGCGAGGGCGTCGACGACACCGTCGGCGTCGCCGCGAAGACGGCCACCACCGTGGCCTTCGACTTCGGCAGGATCTCGCTGGACGCCCACAACATCCTCTATCTGTTCGGGGCGCCCGGCCAGGAGCGGTTCTGGTTCTTCTGGGACCGGCTGTTCTCCGGGACGCTCGGCGCGGTCGTGCTCGTCGACACGCGCCGGCTCGCCGACTCCTGGTACGCGATCGACCGCCTGGAGCACCACGGCACGCCGTTCGTCGTCGCCTGCAACGACTTCGGCGGCCCCGCCCACACCGCCGGGCAGATCCGCGAGGCCCTCGACCTCGCCGACGAGGTGCCGCTGGTCTTCTGCGACGCCCGGTCGCGCGAGTCCAGCAAGCAGGTCCTGATCACGCTCGTCGAGCACCTGCAGTCCGTCGTCGCCCAGGACCCGACGCCGCAGCCCATTCCGGAGCCCGCCCCGTGACCTGCCCCGTGCCCCACTCCGCGCCCCGGCCCGTCCCGCTGGGCGGGCCCCGGTTCCAGACCGACCCCACCGAGCTCTACCGGCAGATGCGCCGCGAGCACGGGGCGGTCGCCCCGGTCGTCCTGGACGGGGACGTGCCCGCCTGGCTGGTCCTCGGCTACCGCGAACTGCACCAGGTCACCAGCGACCCGGTGCTCTTCTCGCGCGACTCCGACCTGTGGAACCAGTGGGACCGCATCCCGGCGGACTGGCCCCTGCTGCCCATGATCGGCCGCAAGCAGCCGTCCATCCTCTACACCGTCGGCGAGCGGCACCGCGAGCGCGCGGACGTTGTCTCGGGCGCCCTGGAGGCGATCGACCCGTTCGTCCTGAGGCAGCGCGCCGAGCGGTTCGCCGACGAGCTGATCGACACGCTGTGCGGCAAGGGCTCCTGCGACATCATCGCCGAGTACGCGATGCTGCTGCCGGTCCGGGTCCTCGCCAGCGTCTACGGCTTCGCCGACGAGCAGGGCCCCGGGCTCGTCAAGGCCATGAACGACATGATCAACGGCCAGGAGGGCGCCCTGGAGGGCCAGCGCCACCTGGGCGAGTCCATGTTCGGGCTGCTCACCGCCAAGGCGGCGGCCCCGGGCGACGACGTCGCCTCGCGGATGCTCGGCAACACGGCCGGGTTCACGGTCGAGGAGGTCGCCCAGGACCTCATGGTGATGCTGGCCGCCGGCCACCAGCCCACCGCCGACTGGATCGGCAACTCGCTGCGCCTGATGCTCACCGACGACCGGTTCGCGGCCTCGCTGTCCGGCGGCCGGCACAGCGTCGGCGAGGCGATGAACGAGGTCCTCTGGGAGGACACGCCCACCCAGAACGTCGCCGGACGGTGGGCCTCGCGCGACACCCACCTCGGCGGGCGCCGCATCGGCGGCGGGGACCTGCTGCTGCTCGGCCTGGCCGCCGCCAACTCCGACCCGCACGTCCGGGCCGACTCCGGCGCGCTCACCGGCGGCAACAACGCCTACCTGTCCTTCGGACACGGCGAGCACCGCTGCCCGTTCCCCGCGCAGGAGGTCGCCGAGACCATCGCCCGGACGGGCATCGAGGTGCTGCTCGACCGGCTGCCGGACGTGGACCTCGCGGTGGCCCCGCAGGACCTCGCCCGCCGCCCCTCCCCCTGGCTGCGCGGGCTGACCGCGCTTCCCGTGACCTACACCCCGACCCCCGCCCTTGGAGCCCTCGGATGAGCTGCCCGTACGACCACACCGCCGCGTCCGGCACCGGCGTCATCGACCTGGACCCGTTCGTCACCGACCTCGACGGCGAGAGCGCCCGGCTGCGCGCCGCCGGCCCGCTCGCCCGGGTCGTCCTGCCGGGCGGGGTGCCCTGCTTCGCCGTCACCCACCACGCGGAGGCCCGGAAGCTGCTCACGGACCCGCGTCTGGTCAAGGACATCGATGTCTGGGGCGCCTGGCAGCGCGGTGAGATACCCCTGGACTGGCCGCTGATCGGCCTGGCCAACCCCGGCAAGTCCATGCTGACCGTGGACGGCGAGGAGCACCGGCGGCTGCGCACCCTGGTCGCGCAGGCGCTGACCGCGCGCCGGGTGGAGCGGCTGCGCGCCGGCATCGAGGCCCTGACCACGGAGATGCTGGACCGGCTCGCCGAGCGCCCGGCGGGCGGGACGGTGGACCTGAAGGCGGAGTTCGCCTACCCGCTGCCGATGAACGTGGTCTGCGAGCTGATGGGCGTCGACAAGGCCGACCAGCCGCGCATGAAGGAGCTGTTCGACAAGTTCTTCTCGACGCAGACCCCGCCCGAGGAGGTGCCGCGGATGATGGCGGACCTGGGCGCCCTGTTCGGGGGGATCGTGGCGGGCAAGAAGGAGGCGCCCGGCGACGACCTCACCAGCGCGCTGATCGAGGCGTCGGAGAACGGCGACCGGCTCACCACGGAGGAGATCACCAACACCCTCCAGCTGATGGTGGCCGCCGGTCACGAGACGACGATCAGCCTGATCGTGAACGCCGTGGTCGCCCTGAGCACCCACCCCGACCAGCGCGACCTGGTGCTCAAGGGCGAGGTGCCGTGGGAGAACGTGATCGAGGAGACCCTGCGCTGGTCGACGCCCACCTCGCACGTCCTGATCCGGTTCGCCGCCGAGGACATCGAGGTCGGCGACCGGGTCCTGCCCAAGGGCGAGGGCCTGATCGTGTCGTTCGGCGCGCTCGGCCGGGACGAGACGCAGTTCGGTCCGACGGCGGGCGACTTCGACGTGACCCGCACGCCGAACCGGCACATCTCCTTCGGTCACGGCCCGCACGTCTGCCCGGGCGCGGCGCTGTCCCGCCTGGAGGCGTCGGTGGCACTGCCCGCGCTGTACGCGCGCTTCCCGGAGCTGCGTCTGGCCGTGCCGCGCGAGGAGCTGCGCAACAAGCCGGTCGTCACCCAGAACGACCTCTTCGAGCTCCCGGTCGTCCTGGCCTGACGGCCGGCGCGTGCGCGCCTCCCCGGACCACGGGCCCGGTCCTCCGGCGGTGTGCGCCGAGGACCGGGCCCGTTTCTGAGTAGCCGTACTCATGCCGGGGGCCGGTTTCGGCGGAACCATGACCGCAGGCGTGCGCGGGTTCCCGCGCACCGGTCCGGAGGGGGACGGCATGAGCAGGGTCGTGGGCTCGTTCGTGGTGGCGGGTCTCGCGGTCGGGGCGCTGGTCCTGGCGTACGCGGTGGGGGCGCCGCCCGGGACGGTGCTCGCCGTCGGGGCGGGCGTCCTCGGGCTGCTCTGGCTCCTGCTGCTCCTGACCGCGCCGTGGAACCTGTACTTCCGGGCGCACGCGGTCCTCGCCGAGATCGCGGTCAGCCGCGAGAAGGGCCTCGAGGTCTCCGGGGAGCGGGACGCCGAGGCGGGGCGGATCGCGCGCGTGATGCTGCGGGTCGCCGTCGCCGGGCACGTGGCGACGGCCGCCGCCGTACTCGCCGTCGCCGTCGCGACCGGCCGGGAGGCGGGCTACTGGTGCGCCGGGTTCTTCCTGCTGAGCACGGCGTTCCGGCCGGCCGGGGCGTACTTCGGGCAGCTGCGCGGCCGGCTGGGCACGCTGCTCCGGGAGGTGACGTACCCCCGGGACGACGTGGTGGCGCTGCGGGAGCGGGTCGCCGCCCTCGAAGCGGGCGCCTCGGTGCTCCAGGACAAGGCGGAGGAGCAGTACCGGGCCCTGGCCGAGCTGCGCGGGACGGTGGACGCGGTCGGCCTCTCCGCGCACGAGCGCGCCGAGCGGACCGACCGGAGCGTCGCGGCCCTGGCCCGCGAGTTCGAGTCGACGGTGAACCGGCTCACCGACAACGAGGAGATCATCACCGGTCTGAAGGCGTTCCTGCGGCTGCTGCGCTCCACCGACCTCACCGCCGGCCCCGCCGGCTCGCCCGCCTGACCACCGGCCGGGCCGCGCCGGCGGACGGCCCGGCCGCCACGGGGCCGCCCGCGGGAAGGCCGGCCCCGCCTCCCGCGCTCCGTCAGCGGCCGTCCTGGCCCGGTTCCCCCTCTCCGGGCCCGATCCGCAGCTCGAAGTCCCCGGAGTACTTCTCGTGTCCGGCGATCACGGCGAGTTCGACGGCCTCCTCCCCCATCTCGCCGCGCACGATGAGCGGGTCCTTGCGCAGGTCCCGCATGAGCGCCACGCACATGCCGATCATGACCAGCACGAACGGCGCCGCGACCAGGATGGTGAGGTTCTGCAGGCCCGCGAGCGCGTCGCCCTCGCCGTCGCCGATGAGGAGCATGATCGCGGCGACCGCGCCGGTCACCACGCCCCAGAAGACCACCACGGGCCGGGTGGGCTCGAAGGAGCCGCGCTGCGAGAGCGTCCCCATGACGATGGAGGCGGCGTCCGCGCCGGACACGAAGAAGATGCCGACGAGGATCATCACGAGCAGGCTCATGGCGCCCGCGATCGGGAACTCCTGGAGGACGGCGAAGAGCTGCCCCTCGGGGGTGCTCTCCCCGGCCAGTTCGCCCCGCTCCCTGAGCTTCATCGCCGTGCCGCCGAAGATGGCGAACCAGATCAGGCTGACGGTGCTGGGGACCAGGATGACCCCGCCGACGAACTGGCGGATGGTCCGGCCCCGGCTGATGCGGGCGATGAACATGCCGACGAAGGGCGTCCAGGAGATCCACCACGCCCAGTAGAAGACGGTCCAGCTGCCCAGCCAGTCGTGGATGTCGTCCCCGCTGGTCGCCTCGGTGCGGCCGGCCAGCTGCGGCAGGTCGCCGATGTAGGCGGCGATCGAGGTGGGCAGCAGGTCGAGCACGATGATGGTGGGGCCCGCCACGAAGACGAAGACGGCGAGGATCGCCGCGAGCACCATGTTGATGTTGGAGAGCCACTGGATGCCCCTCTCCACGCCGGAGACGGCGGAGAGGACGAAGGCCACGGTGAGGACCGCGATGATGGCGACGAGCAGCCCCGTGCCGGTCTTCTCCATCCAGTTCAGCTCCTCGAAGCCGCTGCCGATCTGGAGCGCGCCGAGGCCGAGGGAGGCGGCGGAGCCGAAGAGGGTGGCGAAGATGGCCAGGATGTCGATGAACCGGCCGGGACCGCCGTACGCCCGCTTCTCGCCCATCAGCGGGACGAAGACGGCGCTGATGGTCTGGCGGCGTCCGCGCCGGAAGCTGGAGTAGGCGATGGCGAGGCCGACGACGGCGTAGATCGCCCACGGGTGGAGCGTCCAGTGGAAGAGCGTGGTGGCCATGGCGGTCTGCATCCGCTCGGCCGAGTCGACGGGGTGGGTGCCGGGCGGCGGGGTGCCGTAGTGGGCGAGCGGTTCGCTCACGCCGTAGAACATCAGGCCGATGCCCATGCCGGCGCTGAACATCATGGCGATCCACGACACGGTCCGGAACTCGGGGCCCTCCTCCTCCCGGCCGAGGGTGATCCGGCCGTAGCGGCTGACGGCGAGCCACAGCGCGAAGACGACGAACCCGGAGGCGGCGAGCATGAACGCCCAGCCGCCGTCGCGGATCAGCCCGTCGAGGAGGGAGCTGGAGACGTCCTGGAGGCTCTCGGTGGCCGTGGCTCCCCAGACGACGAAGGCCAGGGTGAGGACGGCGGCGACCCCGAACACGATCCGGTCGGTACGGGCGTGGTGGCGCCGGTCGGAGCGGGTGAGGAGGGTCGGCAGCACCGGCAGCCCCCGGCTCCTCGCCCGTTCGGCGCCCTTCCGGCGGCCTTCCGGCCTCTCTTCTTCCTGCGACACGGGCGGCACCTTTCACGGCATTGCGCGGCATTACGGGGCAAACGTCACATTGCTTCCGTAAGGCAGTACCACAGGCGCGGCCCGTCCCGGTGGACCAACAGGCCCCGGCGCCCCCTCCTTTCCCGGGCCGGCGCCCTCAGGCCGCCGCGTCCTCGAACACCGTGGTCGCGCGGAAGAGTTCCCTCACCCAGTGGGCACTGGCCTCGTCGCAGCCGGTGGTCGGGGTGCCGGGGAAGAGGCGGAACCAGGAGGCGGCCCGGCCGAGGGCGGCGAGGCGGGTGGCGAGCGCCGCGGCGCGGCGCAGCTCCGGGAGGGAGGGGCCGAGATCGGTCCAGGGCTCCAGATAGGCGTCGCGCAGCCGCCCCGCGTGCTCGGGTCCGTACCGTTCGAGGACGGCGCGGGCGGGGACGAGGAGGCTGCCGAAGGGGTGGCCGACGGCCGCGTCGCCCCAGTCGAAGAAGGTGAAGCGGCCGGGGGCGGGGGCGAGCACCTGCCCGTCGTGCAGGTCGCAGTGGTCCAGCGAGTCCGGGACGCCGTACGCGTCGAGCTCCGCGCACCAGTCGAGCAGGCGGGGCCGCCCGGCCACGAGGCCGCGGCGGGCCGCCGGGTCCAGGGTGGGGTTGTCCGCGACGAGGCCGTCGAAGAGGGCGGGGAGCCGGGCGGTGCGGGCGTCGGGCACGCCGAGGGCGGTCATCCGGTCCGCGTACGGGATCAGCGCCCGCTGCATGCGCGCGTACTGGGCGAGGGCCCGCGCCCAGGAGTCCGGTCCCGCGTCGCCCGCGTCCAGGACGTGCCGGAAGAGGGGTCCGCCGTCGGGGAGCAGGGACCAGGCCCGTTCGGCGTCGACCGCCAGCGGGGTCACGACGTGACCGGGTGCCCACCGCGCGAGGGCGTCGCCGAGGGGCGCCTCGAAGGCGTTGTCGGGCGCTCCCGCCTTGAACCAGACGGCGTCGCGCTCCCCGGGCCCGGTGCGGAAGCGCACGAGGACCGACCAGGGGCGGACCCTGACCTCGCGGGTCCCGGTCTCGCGCAGGTCGTGCCGGTCGAGCGCCCGCTCCGCCCACGCGAAGGCGGCCGCGCGCCACTCCTCGTCCTCCCAGGGGGTGACCGCGTCCTCGAACCGTCCCCGGTCGACGGTCATCGGCTTCGTGGACGTCATGGGTGTCTCCTGTCGCATCGACCGATCCCATCACCGGGGCGGGGCGGGCGCACGCGAATATCAGGGCCGCCCCGGGGCCCGGCGTATCCTCGCCCCGGACGCGCCCGACGGGGGGCCGCGGTGAGGGAAGAAGAGGCGGACAGGGTGACGGCGGACAAGGCGGCGGATCCGGGCGGGGCGGGTTCGGGCGGGGCGGGTTCGGGCCCCCTCAGCGCGCGGGCCCGGGAGGCCGTCCTGCGGCGGATCGTCGACCGGCGGTACGAACAGGGCGCCCGCCTGGTGGAGCGGGAGGTCGCCGAGGAGCTCGGCATGTCCCGCGTACCGGTGCGCGAGGCGCTGCGCGCCCTGGTGGCCGAAGGGCTCCTGGAACTGCTCCCCCACAGCGGCGTCCGCGTGCGCCGGCTCGAACGCGCCGACGTGGAGCACCTGTACGAGGTGTGGGAGCCGCTCGCGGTCCAGGCGTCGCGGCTCGCGGCGCGGGCCGTGGCCGCGGGCGGAAGTCCCGCCGCCCTGGAGGCGGCCCTCCGCCGGGCCGAGTCGGCCGCGGCGGCCGACGAGGGGGCCCGCGAGGTGGCGGCGCACACGGCGTTCCACGAGGAGGTCGTGGCGCTGTCGGGCAATCCCCTGCTCGTCCGCACGATGGAGCAGCTGAACCGGCAGCTGCGGCTGCTGTTCGGGCTGCGCGAGGAGCCCGCGCACATGCGGGCCCAGCACGCCGAGATGTACCGGCGCATCGCCGCGGGCGACCCGGAGGCGGCGGCGGCGAGCACGCTGCTGCACGTGCGCGACAGCAGGGCCGTCGCGCTGCGCTCGCTCTTCGGCGCCTGAAGTATTTGTATACCAACACGGCAGATCCTATCCCGGCCTCTTCTTCCAAGGCTTCAGAAACCTGGCTTTTCGTGACCCTTCTCCCGCGAGCCTTGCCGCCGACCTGCACTTGGTATACAAAACGGGGAGCTGACGTCCATCGTCGAAGGAGCCCCCATGCAGCCGTCCCCCTCTTCCCCCGGCGCGCTCTCCCGCCGCACGATGCTGGCCGGGGCCGCCGCCCTGGCCGGGGCCACGGCCACGGCGGCCGCCACGGCCGTCCCGGCCCAGGCCGCCGCAGAGGGCGCGGCCGGGGCGGTCGGAGCACCGGTGGCGCACGCCTCGGCGTCCTCCGCGGCGGGGCACCGCGCCAAGGCCGTGGTCTTCCGCGACGTGCGCCCGTTCGGCGCGAAGAGGGCCACGGACCTGGTGGTCGTCGACGGCCGCATCGCGGCCGGTCCGGCGCCGCGCGGCGCGAAGGTAGTCGACGGCGGCGGCCGCATCGCCCTCCCGTCCCTCGTCGACGCGCACATCCACCCCGACAAGACGACCTGGGGCGGCTCCTGGGTGTCACGGAAGCCGGCGAGCGGCATCGCGGACTACGTCGCCCAGGACGTGGAGCTGTTCCGTTCCCAGCGCCGTTCCGTCGCGGAGCGCGCGTACGGTCTGATGAGCCACGCCGCCGCCCGGGGCACCCGGGCCATGCGCGCCCACGCCGACGTGGCCCCGGCCTACGGCCTGGAGGGCGCGGAGGGCGTCGCGGAGGCCCGCGAGCGGCTGCGCCACGCCCTCGACGTCCAGATCGTGGCCTTCCCGCAGCACGGCGTCGTCCGCACGCCGGGCACGGCGGCGCTCCTGGAGCGCGCGGCCCGCGAGGGCCTGGTGGACATGATCGGCGGCATCGACCCGATCGGTTTCGACCGCGCCCTCGACGAGCAGCTCGACCTGGTCTTCGGCATCGCGGACCGGCACGGCGTGGGCGTGGACATCCACCTGCACGACCGGGGCGAGACGGGTCTGAAGGCCATGCGGGGCATCATCGAACGCACCCGCGCCCTCTCCCTCGCCGGCAAGGTGACCGTCAGCCACGTCTTCTGCCTGCCGGGCCTGTCGGACCGCGAACTCGGCTCCGTGGCGTCCGACCTGGGCGAGCAGGACATCGCCCTCACCACGGTCGCGCCGTCGGACTCCCTGGTGCTGCCGATCGCCCGGCTGCGCGAGCACGGGGTGCGGGTCGGCCTCGGCTCCGACGGCGTGCGCGACTCCTGGAGCCCGTTCGGCGACGCCGACATGCTGCACCGCGCGCACATCCTCGGCTGGGTGACGGATGTGCGGCTCGACGACGAACTGGCGGAGTGCTACCGGGTCGCGACCCACGGCGGCGCGGACGTCATGGGCCTCGCCCACGCCGACCTGGAGCCGGGCGCCCCGGCCGACTTCGTGCTCGTACGGGGCGAGTGCCTGCCGCAGGTGGTCGTCGACATGCCCCGCCGGGACGTCGTCGTCCACGGCGGGGCGGTCGTGGCGCGGGACGGGGAGTTCCTCGACTGAGCCCGGCGGCGCGCGGTTCCTACAGGTAGGGGCGGGTGATCAGTTCCATCGCGTGGCCCGCGGGGTCCTTGAAGTAGACCCCGCGGCCGCCGTGTTCGGTGTTGGTCTCGCCGGGCCGCTTCATCTGCGGGTCGGCCCAGTGCTCGATCCCTTGCTCGCGCAGGCGCCCGTAGGCCCGCTCGAACAGCTCGTCGTCGACGAGGAACGCGTAGTGCTGCATCTGGATCTCCACCGGGGGCTCGGCGAACTGGATCAGTACGCCGTCGGGGAGCTGGACGTTGGCGAACGGGCCCCAGGAGGGCGCTTCGGGGAGTTCGAGCAGCTCCCGGAAGAAACGCGCCGACTCGTGCCGGTCCTTGGCCGCGACGATGGTGTGGTTGAACGTGACTGCCATGTGGATGACCTCGCTCTTGTTCGACAGGGAAGGGGACGCTCAGTGCTCGTGCACTGGGGGGTCCTCGTGTCGAACGGCGGGGGTGCGTCCCGCGCACCCGCCGAGCCGTCAGTCGTCCACCGGGTCGCCCGTCCGTGTGTGGCGTATAGCCGGTCCGGTGTTCACGTCGCAGGACGTTACGTGATCGACACGGGCCGCCGCAAGGACGTTCGAGGGGATCGGTGCGCACACTCAAGGGAGTTGGTACGCGCGCCTCCTCCACCGCCCCGCCCCGGACCGGCGGGCGGGGCGGTCAGCCGTTCGGCAGAATGACCGCGCGTCCGGCGACGCGCCCCTCGTGCAGCCGCTCGTAGGCCTTCGGCGCCTCGTCCAGGGTGTACGTCTCCACGTGCACGTCGACGGAGCCGGCGCGGGCCAGGTCGAGCACCTCGATCAGCTCGGCGCGGGTGCCCCAGTACGGGGAGGCCACGGAGACCTCGTACGCCGGGGAGCCGAAGCCGACGGGCAGGGCGCCGCCGCCGAGGCCGACGATCGTGACGTCGCCCTCGACCGCGGCCATCGCGCCCGCCGAGGTCACCGTGGGAGCGACCCCCACGAAGTCGAGGACGACCTCGGCGCCGCGTCCGCCGGTCAGTTCGCGGACCTCGGCGGCGGCAGACGCGTCGGAGAGCACGGCCTCGTGGGCGCCGACGGCGCGGGCGAGGGCGAGCTTCTCCTCGTTGACGTCCAGGGCGACGACCCGGGCCGCGGTCATGGCGCGCAGCAGCTGGATGGCGACGTGGCCGAGCCCGCCCGTGCCGATGACGACGGCGGTGCTCCCGGGGACGAGCTTGGGGAGGGAGCGCTTGACGGCGTGGTACGGGGTGAGACCCGCGTCCGTGAGCGGCGCGGCCCGCACGGGATCGAGGCCGCCGAGCGGGACGAGGTGGCGGGGGCTGTCGACGACCATGTACTCGGCGATGGCGCCGGGGGCGCCGAGGCCGGGCGGCCTGATGCCCAGCTCCGCGGCCCGCAGGCAGTAGTTCTCCTTGCCCTGCGCGCACATGAAGCAGGTGCCGCAGCCCCAGGGGCCGTAGACGGCGACCGGGTCGCCGACGGCGAACCCCTCGACGCCCGCGCCGAGCGCCTCGACGGTGCCGACGCCCTCGTGCCCGAGGGTCAGGGGCAGCGGGAAGGGGAGCTGGTCGGCGGACCAGCTCATGACGGCGATGTCGGAGTGGCAGACGCCGGCGGCGGTGACCTTGAGGAGGACCTGTCCGGGGCCGGGCTCCGGGTCGGGGACGGTGACGACCTCGGGCGGGGAGCCCACCGCGCGGTACTGGAGTGCCTTCATGACGGTGTGTCCTTCGCTTTCTCGCGCTTTCCGGTGGTTCGGCGGGCGACGGGGCCTCGTGCGCCTCCCGGCCGGATCCGGCGAGGAGGGGGCGGGGGGGTGGCCGGTGCCGACGGCGTTGATACGTACCCCAGGGGAGGCGCTTTCGAGTGCCGCCGTCCCGGTGAGACCGGGAACGGTGACGGTGACGGTGACGGTGACGGCGGCGGGGCGGGGGCCGATGCCGAGAGCCGGTGGCGACGTCCGACGACGGTGTTCGGTGACAGTATTTGGTGACGAGTTGTCGCCAATCGGTGACACTCCGTGGTTACTCCGTGGGGAACCGGGCAGATCGTCCGTGGGCCGACGCGTGCCCGTGCGAGAGGAGTGAGCCGTGCTCTCCGACTTCTTCGACCGATTGCTCCGCCGCGGTTCCGGTTCCGGCACGGGACCCCCCGTGGGGTCCGGGGCCGCGCCGGGAACGGCGCCGGGGGTGCCCGGCCAGGCGCGACCGCTCCGGAACCTCGTCCTCGACGCCGACTTCTCCTCCGCAGAGCAGTGGGTCGCCGGCCGCTCCTGGGCCTATCCCCACGGCGGTCCGACGAACCCCGGCGACAACAAGCTCGACCACCTCACGGACGATCCCGCGTACAGCAGGAGCGGGGTCTTCCGGGCGACCCCCCGGCCCGACGGCCGCTGGACCGCCGGGCTGCTCACCACCGAGGGCAGCGCCGAGGGGTTCCTCGTGCGCACGGGCGACGTCCTGGAGGCCCGGGTGCGGCTGTCCTCGGAGATCGGCGCCTGGCCGGCGATCTGGACCTGGCGCGACGGCGGCCAGGAGATCGACGTCTTCGAGTACCACCCCGACAACCCGGACCTCCTGGAGCTGTCGAACCGGGTCCGGGGCCGCCACCACTACTTCCGGGACCCGGCCGTCCGTCCGGGGGCGTGGATCGACTTCCGGATCGAGTTCGGCGCGCGCTCGGTGGTGTGGTGGGTGAACGGCGCGCGGGCCTTCGACGACCGCCGCGGGGTGGGCCGCTCCTGGCGCGCCTACCTCATCGTGAACCTGTCGGTGTGCGCGGGCCGCTACCACCCGGCGCCCGAGCCCGGCACGGCGGAGATGTCGTACGAGGTGACGGAGCTGCGCGTGTACCGCGGCTGACCCGGGCCGGGGACGCGTACCTCTGCCCGTCTCCTCCGTACGGCGGGAAGCGGAGTGTCGACGCGCGCGACGGCGGGGGAAGCGTCGTGGGGGCAACGGGTGTTGCGTAGGCTCGAACAGAGCGTTCCGCGCACCCGCACCGTGCCGCCCGTACGACGAGGAGGACCCCATGACCACCGCCGAAGAGGGACGGCAGCGGCTCGACGCGGCCAGCGTGCTCAACGCGAAGAGGACGCTGCTCCAGCTCCTCGCCCGGGCCGGCGTCTGGTCCGGGGACGCGGAGGAGCTGATCGGGTTCGTCGAGGCGGGCGCCCTGGCCCTCGCGTACGAGGAGGTCGGCGGGGCCGGGCGGAGCGCCCCGGACGGGAAGGGCGAGGCCTACGCCGCCGGTTGGCTCGACGGTGCCCGGGCCGTGGCCGACGAGCTCGGCGGCGTCGCCGAGCGGGCCCTGCGGCAGGTCCTCGCCGCCGATCCCACGGCCGACTCCCCCGACGACCGCCCTCCCGTCGGGCGCACGGAGATGGAGCGGACCAAGGTGGCGGTCACCCCGATCTACCTCTCGTTCACCGATGTCTCCGACCTCGATCCGGAGGTCACCGAGCAGGTGCTCGGCGCCGTCCTGCGCACGATGAGCGCCCGTCAGCGCTCCCGGTACGCCGGGCGGTTGGCGGAGTTCGCCACGACCCACCGGGGGCACCTGGAGCGCCTGTACGCGGAGTACGGGCCGGGCAGCGCCATCGCGATCCACGGCCGCTACACCCTCGTGCACTCCCCCACCAGCGTCGCCGTCCTGGAGCGGCTCGCGGCGGCGCCCTCCGCCCTGTACGAGGAGTGGGACGCCGCCGAGCTGCCGCCCGCGTGGCTGGACGGCCTGACGAAGGCCTGGGGCGCACCGGCCTGATCCGCTCGCGCCCGCCGCCACCGCCGGAGGGCTCACAGCGGCAGAGTGAACGTTTCTTCTCGGGCCGCCATCGGCCGTCGCCGACCGCCGCTAGTCGCGGAAGGGGTCCGGGTACGGAGCGGGGAAGGGCTCCTCCGCGCGGTCGGACCGCCCTTCCCGTCCCCGGCGGGCGTCGGTCCAGATGGCCTCGATGCCGAGGGGCCGGGTCGTCTCGTCGGGCCGCCAGGAGGACGGGAAGCCGGTCGTCTCCTGCGCGCGTGCGGAGTGCGGGGGCTTCGGCGGGACGTCGCGCTCGATGCCGCCGAGGCGCCGCTCGAAATCGGCCTGCAAACGGTTCATCGTGTCGAGGAAGTCCTCGAGAGGAATGGTTCCTTCATACATACGTTCCTCCTGTGGCACGCGGCGAAGGTCATCACATTCGAATAAAAAGGGCACTGCTGATGACACATCCCCTCAACGACACCTTCCCTCGGAGGGGAACGCGGCATTCGGGTGACCCGCCGGGCGGGAAGAACCGGTCCTTCGCAGATCGGAGGCTTTTTCACCCGCCCCGGACGACCGGTTCCGCACGGAAGGCGATCATGGCGGTGTCGTCGCGGTGGTCGGAGAGGTCCTGGAGGAGACGGAGCAGGTCGGGCAGGGCCTCGTCGCGGTGGAGCGCGGCCGCCCGCAGGAGGCGGCGCTGCCCGGTGTCGAGGGAGGTGCCGGGGGTCTCGATCAGTCCGTCGGTGTACTGCAGGAGCGTGTCACCGGGGGCGAGGGCGTGCGTGTGGGTGGTCCTGGGGAGTTCGGGGGCGACGCAGAGCGGCGGGTCCTCGCCGCCGCCTTCGAGGAAGCGGGGCTCTCCCCGCGCGGGGATCAGCAGGGGCGGCGGGTGTCCGGCGTTGGACCAGGTCATCCGCCAGGTGCCGTCGGGGCACCGGTGCAGATGGGTGTGGACGACGGTGGTGAAGGAGCCGACGTCGAGCCCTTCGGCGGCGTCGTCGAGCATGGCGAGGACGGCCGCCGGCGTGCACTCGGGCCCCTTGTTCCAGGCGAGGCCGCGGAGCATGCTGCGCATCTGGCCCATGACGCCGGCCGCGGTGAGGTCGTGGCCGGCGACGTCCCCGATGTCGAGGACGAGGGTGCCGTCGGGGAGCGTGATGGCGTCGTACCAGTCGCCGCCGATCTCGTTGGCCGGGCTGGCCGGCTGGTAGCGGGCGGCCAGGACCGCCCCGGGCACCTCGGGCGGGCGGGTGAGCTGGGCGCGCTGGAGGCGCAGCGCGGTGCGGCGGGCCTGCTGGAGGTCGAGGACCTTGCGGATGGGCCGCTGCGCGTGGTGCAGGACCTCGCGCAGCAGCTCGACGTCGGCGGGCTCGGGGACGGGGGTGTCCCCGCTGGTGGCGGCGGTGGCGTACCCGAGGACGATGTCGTCGACGACCAGGGGGACGAGGGTCATGCTCGTGGCGCCGGACGCGGCGAGCCACCGCTCGGTGACCTCCGGCACCAGGCCGGGCGGAATCCGGCCGTCCGCCGGCAGCCGGAACGTCCTCGGCTCACGGCTCTCCAGGACCTCCCGCATGACCGGGGTGACCGTGACGCTCTGCCCCATCGGCGCGGGCGCGGGCGGGAGTCCGGGGCGGGTGGCGGAGGCGACCCGCCGGGCCGTGACCGTCGCGTGCTCCGGGAGCGGCCACTCCTCGTGGGAGAGGAGCAGGATCACGCAGGCGTCGGTGAGGTCGGGGACGACCGAGTCCGCCACCGCGGCGAACGCGGCGTCCAGCCCGCCGCCCGACGTCTGCGCCACCCGGGCGAGGAGGTGCTCGCGCAGCTCCGCGCCCCAGGTGTCCTCGATGTCGACGGTGGCGGCGATCCACTCGTCGGCGCGACCGTCCCGCACGATGGGGACGCAGCGCGTGGCCATGTGGCGGTAGGAGCCGTCGGCCGTCCGGAGCCGGAAGGTGTTCTGGTAGATCTCGGGGGGCCGCCGGGCGAGCGCGCTCCGCCAGGCGTCGACGAGCGCCTTCCGGTCCCGGGGGTGGACGTGGGCGTACATGTCCCCGCCCTCCCGGACGGGCAGGGGGGCGCCGGTCAGCTTCTCCCAGCCGGGGACGATCTCCTCGACGTGCCCGTTCGCGCGCACCACCCACACCATCTGGGAGACGGCCGTCACCAGCGCCTCGAAGCGCTGGAGCGCGCGGGTCTCGGCGGTGGTCTCCAGGGTCACGACCAGGACCCCGTCGCCGACCGGGGTGGCGACGGGGGTGCAGGAGGAGACGAAGTGGCGGACCTCCTCCGGGCCGCCGGGTACGGGCAGCAGGGACTCGGTGAGCTGGCGGGGCCGTCCGGTGGTGAGGACGTCGTCCAGGACGGACAGGAACCGCTCGGCGGCCGGTTCGGGATAGGCCTCCCGGGCGGGCCGGCGGAGGGGGCGGGCGCCGAGCATCCTCTTGTACGCCGCGTTGACGTAGATCAGCAGGTGGTCGGGGCCTCCGAAGAGGGCGACCGCCGCCACGGTCGCGTCGAACAGCTTCGGGTCGAGGGCCCTCGCCGGGCTCATCGCCCGTCCGCCCCTGTCCGGGCCGGTGGGAGGTCCGGCCGTCCGCCGGTCCGCCGGCGATCCGGTGCGATCATCCTGTGAGCCTTTCGTCCTCCCGGCACATGAACCCCTGCATCCTCCAGGGGACCCTGCCGCGGGGGCCCGCGCCACGCGGGCGGCTACCCCGTTCGCGTGCGGCCCGAACGCCGCCCGTCGCACCTTCGGACCTTCCACCCCCGGCGTTCCTCCGAAGGTCGACACCCCTGGTGTTCGACCCCGAGAGCGAATAGGTTAGGCTCACCTAACAAGCGTTCGCGACGGCCGCCGCCTCTACGTGATCACCTCCGGAGAGGCGTGGGCGCGACCTCGCACACCTCTGCCCGGAGACAAGGAACCGTCATGCCTTCTGTGTTCACCCCTCTTCGCCGCCGCGCCCTCGTGGCGGGGGCCGCCGCGGTCGCGCTCGGCCTCATGGTGACCGGATGCGGCTCGGACGAGAAAAAGGACGACGCGGCGGGCCCGGCGTCCGAGGCTCCGGCGGGCGCGTTCCCCGTCACCATCAAGAGCGCCCTCGGCGAGGCGGTCATCAAGGAGAAGCCCAAGCGCGTCGTCACCCTCGGCCAGGGTTCCGCCGAGACCGCGATCGCCCTCGGCAACGTCCCGGTCGGCATCGAGGAGTACCCCTGGGGCAGCGACAAGACCGGCTACCTCCCCTGGATCCACGAGGCCGTGACGAAGTCCGGTGCCACGCTCCCCAAGCAGTTCAAGGGCGGCGAGGAGCTCGACATCGAGGCCATCACCGAGCTGGAGCCCGACGTCATCCTCGCCCCGTGGTCCGGCCTCACCCAGAAGCAGTACGACGTCCTCAAGGACATCGCGCCGACCGTCGCCTACCCCGAGAAGGCGTGGAGCACGAACTGGGACCAGCAGATCGAGATCGTCGCCAAGGCGCTCGGTCAGCCGGAGAAGGCCAAGGAGCTGGAGTCGAAGATCGACAAGCAGCTCGCCGACGCGGCCGCCTCCCGCCCCAACTACAAGAACGTCACGTTCTCGTACATCTACAACACCGGCCCCGGCACCCTCGGCGTCTTCAAGCCCGAGGAGCAGCGCGTCGCGATGGTCTCCAAGCTGGGCCTCAAGGTCGACCCGGTGGTGAACACCTTCAAGGAGACCGAGGGCACCGACTCCGCCCTGATCGGCCTGGAGAACGCCAACAAGCTCTCGAAGAGCGACATCGCCTTCACGTTCTACATGGACGAGAAGTCCCGCAAGACGGTCGAGGCCCAGCCGCTGTACGCGGCCATCCCCGCCGTGAAGAAGGGCGCGCTCGTCTACAGCCACGACACCCCGTTCGTCACCGCCTCCTCGATGATCAACCCGCTGACGGTGCCGTACAGCATCGAGCGCTACCTGCCGATGATCGACAAGGCCGTCGCCAAGGCCGGGAAGTAACGACGGATTCCGGCGTGACCACACTCTCCCGGACCGCCCAGGGCCCCGCCGTTGCACGGCGGGGCCCTGCCCGGTACCTAGCAGCAGCCGTCCTGTGCCTGGTCCTGCTCGCCCTTGCCCTGCTCGCCAGCGTGATGTTCGGCAGCAAGCCGACGTCCCTCTCCGACGTCCTGCGGGTCGTCACCGGCGGCGGGGACGAGTACCTCCGCACCGTCGTCGAGAGCCGCTACCCGCGCACCGCGCTCGGGGTGCTCGCGGGCCTCTGCCTCGGGATCGCCGGCACGCTGATGCAGGGCATCACCCGCAACCCGCTCGCCGAGCCGGGGCTCCTCGGCATCAACGCGGGCGCGTCGGCGAGCATCGTCGCCGCCACCGCGTTCCTCGGCGCGTCCGGGCAGCGGGAGACCATCTGGTGGGCCCTCGCCGGCGCCCTGGCGACCGGCGTCCTCGTCCATGTCGTCGGCACGGCCGGCGGGGGCGGCAGTCCGGTGCGGCTCGTACTGGCCGGCGCGGTGCTCTCCGCGATCCTCGCCGCCTTCATCCAGGCCGTCGCGCTGTCCCGGCCGAAGGTCTTCGACACGTACCGCTACTGGGTGGTGGGGTCGCTCGGCGGGCGCGGTTTCGACGTCCTGTGGGACGTGCTGCCGTTCGCCGCGGCCGGTCTCCTCCTCGCCGTCGTCCTCGCCCCCGGGCTCAACGCCATGGCGATGGGCGACGACAAGGCCGCCTCGCTCGGCATCAGCCCCGCCCGCGTCAAGGGCGCCGGGCTGCTCGCCGCGACGCTGCTCAGTGCGGCGGCCACGGCGGCGGTGGGCCCCATCGCCTTCGTCGGACTCGCCGTCCCGCACCTGGTCCGGGCCCTGGTGGGCGCCGACTTCCGGATGCAGATCCTGTTCACCGCGCTCGCGGGCCCCACGCTGCTGCTCCTCGCGGACGTCGTCGGCCGGGTGCTGCTGCGTCCCGAGGAGCTGATGGTCGGCGTCGTCACCGCGTTCGTGGGCGCGCCCGCGCTGCTCTTCGCCGTCCGTCGTATGAGGGGAGCGGCATGAAGACCGCCGACCGGACCGAGATCCGGACCGGGGGCCCGGCCGTGGGGCCGTCGCGTCCCGCGGGGCGCGTCCTCGTGCGGATCGGCCCCCGGGTCGCGATCCCCGTGCGCCGCTCCTCCCTTATCGCCGCCGTGCTGTCGGTGCTGCTCCTGCTGGGGGCGGGCGTGGCGACGCTCTCGATGGGCAGGCTGGGCATCGACCTCGCCGATCTGCCGTCGGCGCTCATGGGCGAGGCGACGGGCAAGAACGCCTTCGTCCTGAACCGGCTGCGCGGCCCCCGGCTCGTGGTGGCCATCGCCACCGGCGCGGCCCTCGGCCTGTCCGGGGCCCTGTTCCAGTCGGTCACCCGCAACCCGCTGGGCAGCCCCGACGTGATCGGGCTCAGCGCCGGTTCCGGCGCGGGGGCCGCGGCCGCCGCGCTCTTCTTCCCCGACACCGTCCCGGTCTCCGTCGGCTCCCTGGTCGGCGCGGTCGCCGCCATGGGACTCGTGTACGTCTCCACCGGGACCGGGTTCCGCAACCCGGGACGCCTGGTCGTGGCGGGCATCGGCGTGGCCGCCATGTCGACGGCCCTGACCCAGTACGTGGTCTACGCCGTCGAGCGCGACAAGGCGAGCGCCCTGACCGCGTACATCAACGGCAGCCTCTCCGCCCGCTCCTGGGACGACGCGACGGTCATCTGGGCGGTGCTGCTCGTCTGTCTGCCGCTCGCGGCGCTGCTCTCGCGGCCGCTGAACATCGGCGAGATGGGCGACGACCTCTCCACCGGTCTGGGCGCCCGCCCGGACCGGACCGCGACGGCGGCGGTCGCCCTGTCGATCGTGCTGTCCGCGGGCGCGGTCAGCGTGGCCGGCCCGATCGCCTTCATCTCCCTGACGGCGCCGCAGATCGCCAAGCGGGTCACCCGCAGCGGCGGGCCGCAGCTCGTGATGTCGACCGTGCTGGGCGCCCTGCTCCTGGTGCTCGCGGACCTCGCGGCCCAGCAGCTGCCGCTCTTCGACGACCTGCCGGTCGGCCTCTACACGATGGCCGTCGGAGGGGCGTACCTGGGCTATCTGCTGCTGAGGGAGTGGAAGCGGACCGTCTGAGGCGCGTACGACGAGAAGGGGAGGGGCCACCGGTGGCCCCTCCCCTTCTCGTTCCGTCACCCGGTGAGCGGTTCGCCGACGCGCAGGTTCCAGCGGCCGCCGCGCCCGCTGAGGTGCACGGCCGTCAGAGGGCGGACGTCCAGGCGCCGGGCGGTTCCGTCCGGCACCCCGAGGGCGTGGACCGCGGCGGCGCGGACCACGTCCGGTTCGACGACGGCCGTGACGCGCCCCGATCCCTCCTGGAGCGCGTCGAGCCAGGCCCCGACCCGGACGCGCAGGTCGCGGAGGGACTCCCCGCCGTGCGGCGCGGCCTCCGGGTCGGACAGCCAGGCGGCGAGCGCGGCCTCCTCGGTGGCGGCGACGTCCTCCAGGGTCCTCCCCCGCCACCGCCCCATGGCGCAGCCGGCCAGGCCGTCCGCCGGCTCGGCCCGCAGGCCGAGGGCCCGGGCGGTGCCGAGGCAGCGTACGGACGGCGAGGCGTACGCGCGCGTGGCGGGGCCGAAGGCGGTCGCGAGGGCCTCGGCGCGGGCGAGTCCGGCCGGGTCGAGGGGGCCGTCGTCGTCGAACCGGACCTCGCGCAGCGCGTCGTTCGTGGCGGGCGGGACGAGCGCCAGCCGGACTGTCATCGGGGTCCTTCGCGGTCGGCGCCGGTACGGGGCGGCGGGGCGGTCCCCCGTACGGTACGGGCCAGGGGAAGCGAGCGCTCCGGCCGGGGCGCACGGAACGTGATCCGGGCCTCACGCCCTTAACAATGTCCACGTCACGCGGTACGGTCAGGCGACATTTGAACAGCGTGACGACGGCGAGACGGAAGTCCGGTGGGAACCCGGCACGGTCGCGCCACTGTGTGCCGAGGCGTCCCTGGCGAGGGGTGCGGCGGCGAGTCAGACCCGTGGACCGTCGTCCTGCACCACCGTTTGGGACGCGCGTTCCCGCAGGAGGTTTCATCATGGCCGAGGCTGCCGTCTCCGCTGCCGTTTCCACCCCGTCCGTGGCCGTACCGGCTCCGCTGCCGGTGCGGGCCGTACTGCCCTGGGCCTTCTTCGTCGGCCTTCTCGCGCTGATCGCGCTGTACTTCGTGGGCGCGGAGCAGGGTGCCACCTCCCTCTTCGCGGGCTCCGAGGTGCACGAGTGGGTGCACGACGGGCGCCACCTGCTCGGCTTCCCGTGCCACTGAGAGGCGACGAACACATGCACGCCTCGACTGTGAGAACCCTGCTGATCCGCGGCATGCTCGCGGGTCTGATCGCCGGTCTGTTCGCCTTCGCCGTGGCCTACGTGGGCGGCGAGCCCTCCGTGGACGGCTCCATCGCCGTGGAGGAGGCCCAGGCCGCCCAGGAGGCGGCCCACGCCGGACACGGCGGCGGCGCCGGCGAGGAGGCCGAAGAGGAGGAGGTGGTCAGCCGCTCCGCGCAGTCCACCTTCGGCCTGGCCACCGGCGTCCTGGTCTACGGGGTGGCGCTGGGCGGCGTCGCCGCGCTCGCCTTCTCGTTCGCGCTCGGCCGCATCGGCCGGTTCAGCCCGCGGGCCACCGCGGCGCTGACCGCGGCGGCGGCCTTCACCACCGTCTACCTCGTGCCGTTCCTGAAGTACCCGGCGACCCCGCCGGCCGTCGGCAACCCCGACACCATCGGGAAGCGCACCACCCTGTTCTTCCTGATGATCCTGCTCAGCGTGCTGCTCGGCGTCGGCGCGGTGATCCTCGGCCGCCGTCTGGCGCCGCGCCTGGGCAACTGGAACGCGAGCCTGGTGGCCGGCTTCGGCTTCGTCGCCGTGACGGCCCTCGCCTTCGCGGTCCTGCCGGCGAACGACGACGCGGTCAAGGCGGGCTTCCCGGCGAAGCTGCTGTGGGAGTTCCGCCTGGCCTCGCTCGGCGTCCAGGTCGTGCTGTGGGTGGTGTTCGCCGTGGTCTTCGGCTTCCTCGCCCAGAAGGCGCTGGCCGCCCGTACGTCCGACGCGGAGACCCCGGCCCGGACCGAGGTCCCGGCCGCGGGCTGACCGGCCGACGCGTACGACGCCGCCCCCGCGTGCCAGGAGCACACGGGGGCGGTGTCGTGTCACGGGGCGGCGCGCCCTCACCCCAGGGCCAGGTACTCCGGTGACGGTTCGGCCAGTTCCGGATGGTCCGTGGCGTACCGGTCGCCGTGGATCGCCCGCATCGCCCAGTGCCAGGAGTGGTCGTGGAAGACGAGCCAACGGTACGGCTCGCTCTCCGGTTCGTACGGGTAGAACTCCAGGGCGTCCCGCTCGGCCTCCTCCGGCGTCATGCCGCCGTGGCGGTGCATGGCCCAGGCGTAGCAACGCCGCTCGGCATGCAGCTGATCGAGGTATTCCGCTTCGTCCGGTGTCACGTCCTCATCCTAAGAAGCCCGGTGGTCATCCCGGTCCCCGCACAGCCAGTGCCCGCCCGTCGTGGTCCATCCGGTCAGCCGCCGGGCGCGTCCGGCGTCCGCCGTGCCGTCGGCGGAGAAGGAGCCCCCGTCGGCGACCATGCGGAGACCGGCCAGGGCCGGTGCCAGCCGGGCGGCCACCGGGGCGGGGTGACGGGCGGTCTCCTCCGGCAGCCGGGCCAGCACCCCGGCCGCCGTCGCCCCGTCGCACAGCGACAGGTGGAACAGCATCTGCCGCCAGGCGTACGCCGCGTCCTTCACCGTGCCGAGCGGGCGCCGCTCGTGCCGGGCCCGGTCCGTCAGACGGCACACCGCGGCGAAGCAGCGGCGGGCGAGTTCCGCCCCGCCGGAGGCGGGCGCGACGCCGACGCGGTGGACCAGGGTGGCGAGGTTGTGGGTGGTGAGGATCTGGGCCTGCTCGATCACCGAGCCGTTCCCCGCCACGCTCCACGAGCCGCCGGAGGGGCGCTGACCGGCCCGCTCGTGGCAGAGGGCGGCGAAGTCCGGCGCGTGCCGGGCGCCGCTCCCCCGGAACGCCGGTCGCCGGGAGCCCCGTTCGGTCAGGACGTAGACGGCCGCGTAGTCGATGCCGTAGTACCTCTCGTACAGCGAGCCTTCGAGCAGTTCCCCCGCCACGGCGGCCGCGGCCGCGAACTTGGGGCTGAAGGTGCCCATGAAGATGTCGGCGGCCAGCTCCTCGACCAGGGGCGCGTCCAGGTCGGTCCGGCGCGCGAGCACGGCGAGTTCGCGGACGAGCGGGTTGGGCAGCAGGGTGCCGGGGAAGCCGTCCACGGCGACCTCGGCGAGGTGCCGCAGCGTCGCGTGGGCGGAGTCGCGGACGCGCGCGTCGGAGCGGTGCCGCGCGGACACCGCGCGGACCCAGGGCAGTTCCTCGGGCCGGACCTGCCGCTCCAGGTCGAGCAGCAGCAGCGAGCGGCGGTCGCGGAACGCCCGGTAGTGCGCGGCCATGAGCGCGCGCAGCGGCGCGTCCCGGTAGGCCCCGGCCGTCTCGGCGGCGACGAGCTGGGGCACCAGCTCGGCCAGCACCTCGGCGGAGGGGATCACGCCGGACTCCACCAGGACGGGCAGGGGCGCGCTCCGCGCCCTTTCGACCACGCGGCGGACCGCGGGCGGCACGGCCGTCCCGGCGGGCAGGCCGGAGCGCCGCTGCTCGGCCCCGGTGACCGGGACGAGGAGCGCGGCCGGGTCGGCGGCGCCGGTGTCCTGCGGGAGCGCGGACATCCGGTCGGCGACGAGGTGGGCGAGGTCGTGGTGGGAGGGCAGCGCGGCCTGGGCCGCCTGGGCGCTCCGTACCGCCGTGTGCCGCTCCGAGCCGGGCAGGCCCCGCTTGCGGACCATCGAGGCGGTGGCGTGCCGCAGGAGCCCGAGGCGCCGCGCGTCGGGCGGACGGCCGGCGACGGTCTCCTCCAGGGCCCCGCGCAGGATCCCGAGATTGCCCTTGGGGTCGCGGTGGCCGCCGCAGCGGGTGTGCTCGCCGGCCAGGAGCCGGTAGCGGTCGAGGAGGGCGGCGCCGCGCGCGTGCCACCCGTCGTCGGGCGTCCGGTCCAGGACCCGGTGGTCGGGGCCCGCCGTCTCCAGCCAGTGCCGGAGCAGGTCGTCGGCGAAGGGCCGCCAGACGCGGAGCGCCTCGCGCTGGGTCTCGACGGCGTCGTTCGGGCCCCGGCGGGCCAGGGCGGCCCCGGCCTGCGCGACGGTGCGGCGGTGTACGGCGTCGGTGACGGGCGCCGGGGTCGCGGACGGGCGCGGGGTGAACCGCAGCGTGGCCGCGAACGGGCTGATCTCCCGGACGAGTCCGAGGGCCGCGTCGGTCTCCCCGGCGCGCACCAGCCAGGCCAACGTGAGCAGCGCGGCCTCCTCGGGGACGGTGACCTCGTAGCGGGTGCCGTCGAGCAGCGCCCACAGCTCCGCGAGGCCCTCCTCGGTGAGGTGGTGGGCGAAGAGGGCCGCCCGGTCCTCCGGCACTCCGGCCTTCCGCGCCGCCTCGGCCTCGTACGGCAGGAGGGGGCCGCCGGCCCGGGCGGCGCCCGTGGCGAAGCCGCCGTGCAGCACTTCCGGGGTCACCCAGGCGGGCAGGCCGCGCACGGGGGTGCGCGAGCCGATCCGCAGCGTGCCGGTGGCCGTTCCGGCGAGCACCTGGCGCCAGCCGCGGACCCGTTCCTCGGCACGCGCACGCGTGGCGGGGTCCGCGTGGGTGAGCGCGGTGACGAAGGCACGGGCCAGGCGGCCCTCGGCGTAGGAGGCGGAAGGGGTCGGCGGCTGCTTGTCAGCGTGGGTGTCCATGAGCCGACGTGGCGGGTTCCGCCCCCGCGCCCTCCGGGTCCCGAGCCCGGCGCTCTGCTGCTGAGCTACACGTCGTGGGCCCTGATCCGCCGGACGGGCCCAGGACCCCGACGGTAGCGGGGGCTCGGGAAAGGGGGCAACGGGGTTTCCGAGAGGCGGTGTCCGCAGAGGGGACGTTCCCCTTGGGAGCGCTCTCAGAAGGTGGGGGTTACAGATATCCTGGACCGGACGAGAGCGCGCATCGTACCCGTGCGCGCCCCGTACGACCCGGTACACCGCCCAGCCGACGCAGTCGAGGAGCGCCCGCCTTGTCCGAGCAGACCACGGGGTCCCGCCCCACGCTGGAAGCCGTCGCCGCGCGGGCCGGCGTGTCCCGCGCCACGGCCTCCCGGGTCGTCAACGGGGGCGCCGGCGTGCGCGCTCCCCTGGTCGAGAAGGTGCGCAGGGCCGTCGAGGAGCTCGGTTACGTCCCCAACCACGCGGCCCGCACCCTGGTGACCCGGCGCAACGGCGCCGTGGCCGTGATCATCGCGGAGCCCGAGTTCAGGATCTTCTCCGACCCGTTCTTCGAACAGCAGGTGCGCGGCATCAGCCGGGAACTGACGGCGCACGACTCCCAGTTGGTGCTGCTGTGGGTGGAGGGCCCCGGGGACCACGAGCGGATCGCCCGCTATCTCGGCGGGGGGCACGTCGACGGCGCGCTGGCGTTCTCGCTGCACAGCGACGACGCCCTGCCGGCCGTGATCGAGGGGGCGCGGATCCCGGTGGTCGTCGGCGGGCGGCCCGCCCCCGGCACCGATCCGGCCGTGCCCTTCGTCGACTGCGACAACCGGGGCGGCGCCCGGGAGGCGGTGCGGCACCTGGTGGGCCTCGGGCGCCGGAACATCGCCCACATCTCCGGCCCCGCCGACCAGACCTCGGCGGTCGACCGGCTGCACGGCTACCGGGACGTCCTCCACGACGCCGATCCGGAGCTGCTGTGCGCGGGCTCCTTCACCGAGGAGAGCGGCGCGCGGGCCATGGCGGAGCTGCTCGACCGGCGGCCGGACGTGGACGGGGTGTTCGTCGCCAACGACCTGATGGCGTCGGGCGCGCTGCGCACCCTGCGGGAGCGCGGGGTGCGGGTGCCGGAGGACGTGGCGGTCGTCGGCTTCGACGACATGGCCTCGGTGGTCGGCCGGACCTCGCCCGCCCTGACCACCGTGCACCAGGACATCGAGGGCATGGGCCGGCTGATGGTGAAGCTGCTGATGCGGCTGCTGGACGGGACCGGGCCCGAGATCCCGGGCTCCGTGATCACCCCGACCTCGCTGGTCCGCCGCGCCTCCGCCTGACCGCGCGCCGGGGGTCTCCCGTACGGGAAAGGGCGGCGGGCCCGGGTGCGTCACCCGGGCCCGCCGCCCCGTTCCCCGCTCCCCTACGGGGTCAGTCGTACGGGATGACCACCACGGAGCGGTCCGTGCCCGTCTGGAGCCGCCCGTCGCCGTTGCCGATCGCGCTCCAGACCTCCAGGCGGACCGTTCCGCCGCGCAGGTTGCCGAGCGTGCCGGTGGCGGACTTCAGGCCGCGGGACTGGGCGTACTCCTCCCAGCCCGTCACCGGGTCGGTCGCGAAGTAGTGGTACGTCTCCGTGCGGTCGAAGGTGCCGTCGCCGGTGAGGTCGTAGCTGATCCGGGCCTGCTGGCCGAGGCCGACCGACGTGCCGGCGTCGACCTGGAGCCGGAAGGCGGTCGAACCGCCCGCCCGGAGCGTACCGTTGACGTTCTTGGCGACGTAGACGAGCGGCTTGTTCGGGGTGCCGTCGTGGTTGCCGCCCTGCGCCGAGGCGAGGGTGTCGCTGCCCGCCGTGGCGCCGGTGGCCGTGGTGAGCGTGCCGCCGGTGCGGAGCTGGAAGGTGTTGCCGGTGCCCGGCTCCGGGTCGGGGTCGGGTCCGGGGCCCGCCGTGCCGTTGCCGGAGGCGGTGGAACGGGCCGGGACGGAGAGGGACTTGCCGTCGGAGAAGGTGACCGTGCGGGCGGTCGAGCCGTGGTTGTGGGCCACGTAGGTGCGCGTGGTGCCCTTGGTGAAGACGGCCGAGGTGGGGATCGATCCGGTGACGGTGGTGTCGGGGGCGCCGAGCGTGTCGAGCGCGGTGAGCCAGTGGTAGGTGTGGGCCTTGGACTCGCCGGCCTCCGGGGTGTATCCGGCGTGCCCGGCGTCCCACTTGGCCTTGGCGGCGCCGGGGTCGGCGAGGGACTGGAACTCCCAGAGGATGTCGCGCCACTCGACGGCGGGGCCGCCGTTCTCGCGCTCCATCTCGGCGATGTTGCGCCGGATCGCGTCCTTGCGGCCGCCGAGCTGGAGCGAGCCGCCACTGGTCACGGGCAGGACGTTGATGCCGTGGATCTCCTCCGGGTTGGCGGTCCACCAGGTGGAGTAGGCGCCGCCGCTGCCCCAGACCATGCCGACGGTGTCGTGCTGGAAGGAGCCGGGGAAGACCTGCTGGTCGGCGTCGAACCAGTACTGGGAGATGGCCTCGCCCTCGGTGGTCAGGAGGTACGTGCCGAGGTCGCGCAGGGAGGTGTCGCCGGTGGCCGCGCCCCACAGGACCAGGGCGGCGCTGAGGTTGGTCGACTCGGAGGACGACTCCTGGTTGTTGCCGGCGGCGAAGCCCTGGTGGCCGCTGGCCCAGCTGTGTCCGGCGTAGACGTCGAAGCCGCGCAGGAAGGGGAAGGCGCTGTCGGTGCGGCTGGGGTTGGCGGTGTCGCGGACCAGGGTCTTGACCATGGTCCCCCAGGCGGAGTCGGCGGCCCAGTTCGGGTCGTACTGGGCGACGATCGCGGCGGCGTACACGTAGTAGCCGTAGTGGAAGTGGTGGTCGTTGAGCTCGGTGTCGCTGCCGTAGGAGGCCGGGTAGCCGGTGAGGGTCTTCCAGGCCTTGTCGTACGAGAACTCGGTGGCGCCGCCGGCCGTGAACCACTCCTGGAGACGGCCCTTGATCAGGCCGAGGAGCTTGTCGCGGACCGCGCCCTCGCCGATCTGGTCGGCGAGCGGCACGAGCTGGGCGAGCTTGCCGAGGGCCTTGCCGGTCCAGTAGGTGTCGACGGCTCCGGAGAACGGGTCGGAGGAGTTCGCGACCTCGTTCAGGTAGCCGCGCAGCCGGGCCGTGTCGACGCCGGCGCCGGGCAGGCCCGGGAGGGTGGCGGCGGCCTTCTGGGCGGTGGTGAAGGAGGCCGCCTCGCGGACCTTCATGGTGCCCCGGGGCGAGACGTAGGTGTACGGGGTCAGCGGATCGGTGGTGTGCAGCCACTGGTGGCGGTAGAGCGCCTGGAGGGTGCCGCGCTCGGTGCCCTCCCTGGCCTCGGTGGTGAGGCTGTAGGTGGCGCGGACGGTGCCGGCGTCGTAGCTCCAGTTCACCGCGGAGCCGGTGACGAAGCTGTAGGCGTACTTGCGGTACGTGGCGAGCGCGTCGGTGGAGGGCAGGACGGCGACGGAGAAGTAGTCCTTGCCGCCGAGGCCCGCGGTGATGGTGGAGCCGGAGACGTTCCAGTCGGTGCCGCTCGGCGAGAAGAGGGCGTAGTGGTGGCCGCCGACGGTGATGCCGAGGACGTTGCCCTGGTCGGAGAAGACGGTCGGCGCGGTGGCGGTGGTGATCCGGGCGTCGCCGCCGGTGCCCCGGGCGTACACGAAGGGCAGGCCGTGGCCGATGGTGGTGCGCAGGGTGCGGGCGCCGTCGGACCAGTAGGGGGTGACGGTCCAGTCGGACCAGGCGTCGGCCTTGGTGTCGGGCGAGTTCAGGCCGGTGAGGCCGAGGGTGAGGTCGCGCTTGTGGGCGAACTCGTACTGGCGCCCGTCGCCGACGATCGCCGGGCTGGTGGGGTAGCCGACCTCCAGGCCGCCGGAGACGGCCTGGTAGGTGAGCGGGTGGCCGTACATGGGGGTGGAGTACGGGTTGTCCCCGTAGCGCTGGAAGGCGAGCGAGGACCACCAGTCGTTGGTGGGGACGGGCTTGCCCTGGGCGGCGGCGGTGACCTTGGGGGTGACGGGGGCGCCGGTGTTGGTGGTGGGGCCGGAGGTGCCGGCGGGGCGGGTGTCGGAGTAGCTTCCGGCGCCCGCCGGGACGGTGGCCGCGGCCGCCGGGGCGGCGGCCGGGCCCAGTCCCACGGCGGCGAGGGCGGAGACCAGGACCAGCGCTGCGGCGGGCCGGGTGCGGGGGGATGGCATGAAGGGGCACCTCATGTCGTCGCGACGGATGGGAGCTCAGGAGGGTGGAGCTCGATGCGGGTGCGGCCCGTACGGACCCGTACGGGGATGCGTGGGGGTGCGGGGGCTGTCTTCGAGAGGCCGGAAGCCGGGGCTCGGAAATGGCTGAGAGCGCTCTCAAGGTGACGGAAACGTAAAACCCCGGAAACGAGCGTGTCAAGAGGTTGAACGCACGCGGGAGTTGACCTCTCCACTCGTCCGTTACGCCTTCGAGCCTTGACGGATGCACCGTGGCACGGGCACGCTCCCCACGCACGCTTGAGAGCGCTCTCAACCGCTCTCGCTCGTTCCGGAGCCAAGGGAGGCTTCCCATGCCCATCGCCCGAGCCGCCAAGAGAGCCGTCGTCCGCCTGGGCGCGGTCACGCTCGCCGGGGCCCTGCTCGCCGCCTGCGGCGGGTCGTCGGACGACTCGTCCTCGGACAGCGCGGGAGGGAAGGTCACGGTCACCGTCGACCTCTTCGGCTCCTTCGGATACAAGGAGGCCGGGCTCTACGCGGAGTACGAGAAGCTCCACCCCGGCGTCACGATCAAGCAGACGGACACCGAGGACGAGGCCGACTACTGGAAATCCCTCCAGACCCGCCTCGCGGGCGGCGCCGGCCTCGCCGACGTGCAGGGCATCGAGGTGGGCCGCATCGCCTCCGTCACCCAGCAGCAGGCCGAGCGGTTCGAGGACCTGAAGAAGTACGGGGCGGACTCCCTGAAGGACCAGTTCGCCCCGGCCAAGTGGGCCGCCGCCACCGGCAAGGGCGGCGAGGTCCTCGGCCTCGGCACGGACGTCGGCCCGGAGGCCATGTGCTACCGCACCGACCTCTTCGAGCAGGCCGGGCTGCCCACCGACCGCGAGGAGCTCGCCAAGAAGTGGTCCACCTGGGACGGCTACCTGGACCTCGGCAAGCAGTACAAGGCGAAGGCCCCCGCCAAGAGCGCCTGGCTCGACAGCGTCGGCAGCCTCTACTCGATCATGATCGGCCAGGAGAAGGAGCGCTACTACGACGCCTCCGGGAAGCTGATCTGGGAGCAGAACCCCGCCCTGCGCTCCGCCTGGGACCACGCCGTCCAGGCCGCGGACGCCGGTCTGAGCGCCAAGCTCGACCAGTGGTCCCCGCAGTGGAACCAGGCCTTCTCCGCCGGCTCCTTCGCCACCATGCCGTGCCCCGCCTGGATGCTCGGCTACATCAAGGGCCAGGCCGGTGAGGCCGGCAAGGGCAAGTGGGACGTCGCCAAGCTGCCCGGCGGCGCCGGCAACTGGGGCGGCTCCTACCTGGCGGTGCCGAAGGCCGCGAAGCACAAGAAGGAGGCGTACGAGCTGATCAAGTGGCTCACCGCCCCCGAGCAGCAGACCAAGCTCTTCCAGAAGCAGGGCAACTTCCCCTCCGCCACCGGCGCCATCGAGAAGGTCGCCGACGCGAAGGACGCCTTCTTCTCGGACGCCCCCATCGGCAAGATCTTCGGTGAGGCGGCGAAGGAGGCCCCGGTCCAGGTCCTCGGCGTCCACGACCAGAACATCGCCCAGCAGATCACCAACGCGCTGAGCGAGGTCGAGCGCAAGGGCGTCTCGCCCGAGAAGGCCTGGTCGAACGCCAAGAAGGGCGTCGAGAACATCATCGGCTGACCCGTGCCGCCGGACGGACGCCCCCGGGGACCGGGGGGTCCGTCCGCCCCGCCTCCCCCGCTCCGACCCCACCGAAGGGCCGCACCGTGACCCTCACCGCACCCGAGACACCGGCCCGGCCGAAGCCGGCCGCGCCGCCCCGGCGCCCCGGACCCGCCCGGCGGACCTGGCAGAAGGTCTCCCCGTACGCCTACATCACCCCGTTCTTCACCCTGTTCGCCGCCTTCGGCCTCTTCCCGCTGATCTACACGGCCTTCGTCTCGCTCTACCGGGTGGAGCTCCAGACGCCCGGCGACATGGAGTGGCGCGGGCTCGGCAACTACACCGCGCTCTTCGGTGACGAGTACTTCTGGACCGCGCTGCGCAACACCTTCACCATCGGCGTGCTCTCCACCGTGCCGCAGCTCGTCATGGCGCTCGGCCTGGCGCACCTGCTGAACTACCGGATGCGCGGCCGGACCTTCCTGCGCACGGCGGTGCTGCTGCCGTACGCCACCTCGGTCGCCGCCGCCACCCTCGTCTTCGCCCAGCTCTTCGGGCGGGACTTCGGCCTGATCAACTACGCGCTCGGGCTCGTCGGCATCGACCCCGTCGACTGGCAGAACGGCACGGTGGCCTCGCAGATCGCCGTGTCGACGGTCGTCGTCTGGCGCTGGACCGGCTACAACGCGCTGATCTACCTGGCCGGCATGCAGTCGATCCCGGACGAGCTGTACGAGGCGGCCGCGATGGACGGGGCCTCGCGGTGGCGCCAGTTCTTCCACGTCACGCTGCCCGGACTGCGGCCCACCATCCTCTTCACCGTCATCGTCTCCACGATCGGCTCGACCCAGCTCTTCGGCGAGCCGCTGCTGCTCGAAGGGTCGATCTCGGGCGGCATCTCGCACCAGTACCAGACGCTCGGGCTCTACATGTACGAGCAGGGCTGGGGCTTCTTCCACCTGGGCCGGGCCGCGGCCATCGCCTGGGTGATGTTCCTGCTCATCGTGGTGCTGGTCGGGCTCAACGCCCTGATCGCGCGCCGCCGTTCCCGCAAGGAGGCCGGCCGATGACCGCGCCGATCGCCCCGGCGGCGCCCGCCGCTCCCCCGGCCGCTCCTCCCGCCCCGGAGCCGGGCCGGACGCCGCGCCGGGGGGCCTCCCGGGCGGGCCGCACCCTGCACGCCGGCCCCCTCGCGTACGGCATCCTGATCGTCGCCGTGCTGTTCTCGGCGTTCCCGTTCTACTGGACGATCGTCGCCGCGAGCCGCTCCAACGCCGATCTGGCGAAGGTCCCGCCGACGTTCCTCCCGGGGCCGAACCTGATCAAGAACTTCGAGGCGGTCCTCGAAGAGGCCGACATCGGCAAGGCGCTGCTCAACTCGTTCGTCGTCTCCGGGTCGGTCACCCTCGGCACCGTGCTGTGCTGCACCCTGGCCGGCTTCGCCTTCGCCAAGCTGCGCTTCAGGGGCCGGGGCGCGCTGCTCGCGGTCACCGTCGGCACCATGATGATCCCGCCGCAGCTCGGCGTGATCCCGCTGTTCATGCTGATCGCCGAGCTCGGCTGGGTGAACCAGCTCCAGTCGGTGATCCTGCCGGGCCTGGTCTCCGCGTTCGGGGTGTTCTTCATGCGCCAGTACCTGGTGCAGTCCCTGCCGGACGAGCTGATCGAGGCGGCCCGGGTCGACGGCGCGTCCACCGCCAGGATCTTCTGGTCGATCGTCGTGCCGATCGCCCGGCCCGGCATGGCCGTGCTCGGCCTGCTGACCTTCATGGCCTCGTGGAACGACTTCTTCTGGCCCGTCGTCGCCCTGTCCTCCTCCGAGCCCACCGTCCAGGTCGCCCTGCGCCAGCTCGGCGGCGGCTACGTCCACGACCAGTCCGTGATCATGGCGGGCACGCTGCTCGGCACCCTGCCGGTGCTGCTCGTCTTCGGCCTGCTCGGCCGGCAGATCGTCGGCGGCATCATGCAGGGCGCGGTCAAGGGCTGACCGCCCCCCGCCCCCTCTCCTCCTCCCCACAGAACGTCTCACCCCAGGGAGTTCCCACCCCATGACCGCGCTCGACGCCCGCACCGACCCGGCGACCACGCTCCGCTTCCCCGAGGGCTTCCGCTGGGGCACCGCCACCGCCGCCTACCAGATCGAGGGGGCGGCGGCCGAGGACGGCCGCACGCCGTCCATCTGGGACACCTTCAGCCGTACGCCGGGCAAGGTCCGCAACGGCGACACCGGCGACATCGCCGCCGACCACTACCACCGGCTCGACGAGGACGTCGCGCTGATGCGCCGGCTCGGCGTGACCGACTACCGCTTCTCGATCGCCTGGCCCCGGGTCCAGCCCACCGGGCGCGGACCGGCCGTGCGCAAGGGCCTGGACTTCTACCGGCGCCTCGCCGACTCCCTCCTGGAGGCCGGGATCCGGCCCGTGGCGACGCTCTACCACTGGGACCTGCCGCAGGAGCTGGAGGACGCGGGCGGCTGGCCGCACCGGGAGACCGCGTACCGCTTCGCCGAGTACGCCGGGATCATGGCGGACGCGCTCGGCGACCGGGTGGCGACCTGGACCACGCTCAACGAACCGTGGTGCGCAGCCTTCCTCGGCTACGGCAACGGCGTGCACGCGCCGGGCCGCACCGACGACCTGGCCGCGCTGCGCGCCGCCCACCACCTCAACCTGGCGCACGGCCTGGGGGCGCGGGCGCTGCGCGGCGCGCTGCCCGCGTCCGCCGAGGTGTCCCTGACCCTCAACCTGCACGCCGTACGGGCCCTCACGCAGTCCCCCGAGGACCTGGACGCGGCCCGCCGGATCGACGCCGTCGGCAACCGGATCTTCCTGGACCCGGTCTTCCACGGACGGCTCCCGGAGGACCTGGTCCGCGACACCGCGTCGGCCACGGACTGGTCGTTCGTGCAGGACGGGGACCTGACGGCGGCGGCCGCGCCGATCGACTCCCTCGGCATCAACTACTACTCTCCGTCCGTCGTCGCGGCGGGCTCCTCGGAGTCGCCGGCGCCGTGGGCGGGCGCGGAGCGGCACGTGCGGTTCGTGCCGGCGCCGGGGCCGCGCACGGCCATGGACTGGCCGGTGGACGCGAACGGACTGCACGAGGTGCTCGTCCGGCTGCGGGACGAACTGCCGGGCGTACCGCTGGTGATCACGGAGAACGGCGCGGCGTACGACGACTACGCCGACCCGTCGGGGAACGTGAAGGACCCGGAGCGGGTGGCCTATCTGCACGCGCACCTGGCGGCGGTGCACCGGGCCCTGGAGGACGGGGCGGACGTGCGGGGCTACTTCCTGTGGTCGCTCCTGGACAACTTCGAGTGGGCGTACGGCTACAGCAAGCGGTTCGGCATCGTCCACGTGGACTTCGCGACGCAGCGGCGCACGCTGAAGGACAGCGCCCGCTGGTACGCGGAGGTGATCACCCGGGGCGGTCTCGCGGAGGAGTGAGGGGCCGGACACGGCAAGGAGGGGGTGCCGCGGCACCCCCTCGGAGCCGCGGCACCCCCGGTCACCGCGGGGACGGACCTCGCGTCACACGCGCTGCCACAGGGCCGGGACGTTGGACGGCTCCCAGCCGGTCTGGGCCTGGTGGCCCTGGAGGCAGCGGTAGGTGGCGCCGCCGTAAGTGACGGTGTCACCGGCCTTGTAGACCTTGCCGGCCGCCCAGGTGCCGCCCGGCTCGGGCTCGCCCGGACCGGGGCCCGGGCCCGGGTCGGTGGTGGTCTTCAGGGTCAGGCCGTAGTTCTGGAGGATCGGGTTCAGCGGCTGGAAGAAGGTCGTGCCGCCGCTGGAGCAGTTGCCGGAGCCGCCCGAGGTCACGCCCTGGGCCTGGCTGCCGGAGATGTACGAGCCGCCGGAGTCGCCGGGCTCGGCGCAGACCGTCGTGCGGGTGACGCCCGAGATGGTGCCCTCGGGGTAGGTGACGCTGGTGTTGTGCTGCTGCACGGTGCCGCAGTGCCAGCCGGTGGTCGAGCCGGAGCGGCACACGGAGGAGCCGACGGGCTGGAGGACCGAGCCGGTCACCTGGACGTTGGCGCCGCCCGCGCCCTTCACGTACGGGGTGGCGGTCCAGTTGGTGTTGGTGGCGACCCAGGCCATGTCGTTGCCGGGGAAGACCGAGGCCTGGAAGCTGCCCTGGGCGACCTGGTTGAAGCCGCTGGTGGAGGTCCCGGCGCGGCCGCAGTGGCCGGCCGTCGCGAAGCCCTGCGTGGTGCCCTTGGTGATCGGGAAGCCGACGGAGCAGCGCCCGCTGCCGTTCATGTAGTACGCGTCGCCGCCCCGGAGGTCGTACAGCGGGCGGGGCGCCTCGGCGGTGCGGACCACCTTCACCAGGCCGCGGGGGACGCCCGTGGCCGCGACGAGCCGCGCGCCGGCCCCGGCCCGTGCCTCCTCGACGACGAGGACGTTGGCGCGGACGTCGACGTACCGGACGGGCGCCTCGGCGGTGGCGGCCCGGTCCAGGGCCTCCTTGGCCCGCTCCAGGGCGGTCAGACCGTGCGTCACGACCTCGGCGCGGGCGCCCGCGGCGCGGATCGCGGCGGCGTCGGCGGCGCGGGTGGTGGCCACGGTCAGGGTGCCGGACTCGGCGCCGTCCACCCAGGCGCCGGCGAAGGCGCCGCCCAGGTCCAGGCGGATTCCGGCGGCCCTGGCTCCGGCCTCGGCCTCGTTGGCGAGCCGGTTCTCGGCCTGGGCGCGGGTGAGGCCCAGGTCGCGCTGCATGGCGCGGAGGAGTTCGGGTTGCGCGGAGGCGGCGCCGAGGGCGTCGGCGGCCGTTCTGACGGTGGGGGCGCGGTCCTCGTCGTACGGCGCCGCGGTGGCGGAACCGGCCTGGAGGCCGGCCAGTGCGAGACCGGCGGCGGCCAGCACGGTACACGCCGTGCGGGCGTGTCGTCGGAGCATGGGGAGTCTCCTCGGTTGGCGGTGGGGGATCTGTTGAAACCGTAGGGATCCCGCCGGGGAGAAGGCAGTTGCCAGTCGGCCCCTGCCACGGCGTTATGGCCGGGGCCGGAGGGCCTTCGCGGACGAGGGCGTCGGGGTATGGGAAGGGGGCGCGCGTCAGCGCGGGGAGCCCTCGCGGGGGGCCGGGGCCGTCGTGCGGCCGGCGCTGCGGGCGAGCGCCTCCTCGTGGGCGGCCCTGGTGTGGTTCAGGACGGCGGCGGCCCGGCCGGCGGCGCGGCCCTCCGGGTGCCAGCCGAGCAGGTGGCGCCAGACCAGGGGCGCGCCCGCGAGGGGTCTGGTCACGAGGCCGGGGGTGACCGGGAAGGTGGCCCGGCACAGGCCGACGGCCCGGCCGACCTGGACCAGGTGCACGCAGGAGGCGGTGTCCGTCTCGTACACGCAGGCCGGGGTGAAGCCGGCCCGTACGCACGCGGCGGCGAAGCAGTCGCCGAAACAGCCGTCGCCGGGCACGTCGGTCCAGGCCTCGGCCGCCAGTTCGGCCAGGTCGATCTCGGTGCGGGGCGCCAGCGGGTGGTCGGCGGCCAGCATCACGTACACCGGGTCGCGGGCCACCTCCGTCCAGGCGAGCCGGCCCGCCTCGGGCGGGCCGCTCTCGCCGCAGACCCCGACGAGCGCGAAGTCGAGCCGGCCCGCGACCACCCCGCCCGCGATCTCGCGCTCCGACCAGGAGGTGTACGTGGTGACGGGCGCCCCGGGATCGGTACGGGCGATCCGGTCGACGAGGCCGCCCAGCAGCGGGCCGTGCGTGCCGCCGAGCCGGTAGCCCTCCGCCCCGTCCCGGGCGAACCGCACCGCCTCCTCCTGGAGTTCGCACACGGCGGGCAGCACCACGCGGGCGCGTTCCAGGACGAGGTCGCCGAGCGCCGTGGTCCGCACGCCCTCCCGGCCCCGCTCGAACAGCTCCCCGCCCAGGGCGCGTTCGATCCGCTTGAGCTGGGCGCTGAGGGCGGGCTGCGCGAGGCCGAGCGCGGTGGCGGCCCTGGTGAGGCTCCCCGCGTCCGCGATGGCCCGGATCGTCTTGAGGTGCCTCAGCTCCAAGTCCATACGGAGAGCTTGGCGCCCCGCGACCGGGAGGTCCAGACCAACGACGGCCCTCCACCGCGGGAACCAGGGGAAACGTTCCGTCGTCCACCCAGGCGAAAGGACGGTCGACCGGAAGAACGGTCGCCGCGAACGCACGACAGCAGGAGGTACCGAGTGACAATCACGCTCGCGGAGGAGATCATGCTGCTGTCCCTCGACGACGAGTCGGGGGCCGCGAAGGAGAAGCAGTCCGCCGCGTGGGCCGTCGCCGGCGGCATCCTGCTCGACCTCGTCCTGGCCGGGCGCGTGGCGGTCGACGGGGGACGCCTCCGGGTGGCGGACAAGATGCCCACCGACGTCCCGCTCCTCGACGAGCGGCTGCGGCAGATCACCGAGTGGGCGGGGCGGAGGAGCCGGGCCCCGAAGGTCACCGAGTGGCTGACGAAGGACCACCCCAAGGCCGTGAAGGCCACGACCGAGAGCCTGCACGGGCGGGGGCTCGTCCGCGCCGAGCAGCGCAGGGTCCTGGGGATCTTCCCCGTCACCCGCTACCCGGAGGCGGACGGCTCCGTGGAACGCGAGCTGCGGGACAGGCTGCGGGCCGTGGTCCTCGACGGCGCCGCGCCCGACACACGCACGGCGGGCCTCGTCGCGCTGGTGCACGGCGCGAAGCTGCACCGCGTCGCCTTCCCCGACGTGCCCCGCAGGGAGATCGCCCCGCGCCTGGAGGAGATCGCGGCCGGCCAGTGGGCGGCCGAGGACGTGCGCCGCGCGATCCACGACATGCAGGCGGCGATGGTCGCGGTCATGGCGGCCACGGTGGTCACGGTCGTGAGCTGAGCGCCCGTCGGGGGCCGGATGTACGGCACGGGCCGGGAGTCGGGCGCGGGTCGGATGTCCGGCGGCCGGGCGTCTGTCGCCGGTCGGGCGTCCGTCGCGGGTCGGATGTCCGGCGGCCGGGTGCCCGCCGGCCGGGCGACCGGCCGTCCACGGCCCGGGGTTCCGTCGCGGCCACGGCCGGACGGGGCCCGGGGCGAGCCCCCACGGCTCGCCCCGGGTCCGGCCCGGTCGGAGTCCCTCCCCCATGCGTCCGGGCGGAGCGCGTCCTCCACACGTCGAGGTGGAGTCCGTCCCCCAGGTGTCCGGGCGGGCCCGGAACGGTCGGTCACACCGTCCCGGCCCGCCGGCGCGCACCACCCTGCCGTCCGCCGCTCACGTCCCGCTGTCGTTCCGCTAACGCCCGTGAGGGGTCATCGTCCCTTCTCCTTCTTCCAGGGGCCGACGCCGAGCTTCCCCGTCGTGCCCAGGTCGAATTCGGGGATCACCATGACCGGGGCGGCGCCGGGCTTCGCCCACACGCGCGCGTAGGGGGCGTTCACGGGGCCGTCGGTCACGCTGTCGACGGTATTGCGCCAGACCAGACCGGCCTGGGCGCGTTCGCCCGGCGCGAGGACCAGCTGCTCGGGCGGGCCGTCGGCCCCGGTGGCGCTCGCGATCGCGTCGCCGCCCTCCAGGACCGACACGCCCTCGGGCCGGGCGTGTGCCTCGTCGAGGGGTTCGACGCGGGGGTAGCCCTTGAGCCGGTACGGCCGGGTGCCGCAGTTCTCCAGGTGGAGGCCGACGACGCGCAGCCCCATCGCGGCGTCGCCGTCGTCGGCGTACACGCGCACGCCCGTGGGCGGGCAGGCGCCCCCTTCGGAGGCTTCCTCGGCCACCGGGACGCTCCTCACCGTGAGGACGTCGGCGCGCACCTGCCCCGCCGCGTCCGGGGAGATGCCCTCAAGGGTGACGGTGCGGCGCACGGTCCGGCCGGGGGCGACGTCCCGGACGGTCTCCTCCGGGTTCGCCAGCCCGGTGCCCGTCCGCACCGACAGGAAGCGGAACGTGACGGTGTAGGTGAAGGGCTCGGTCCCGCGATTGGTGACGGAGTACGTGGCACAGGGGCGGGTCCGGCCGGCGCCGGGGGCCGTGCCCGTACCGATGACGACGACCTCGTCACCGCCCGGCGACGCGTCTCCGGTGGCCGGTCCCGATCCGGTGGCCGCTCCGGCTCCGCAGTCCTGGGCGGCGGAGGAGGCCGGGGACGCGGCGGCCCCCGGTCGTTCGGTTCCGCAGGCCGTGAGCAGCAGGAGACAGCCGGCGGCGGGGAGGGCGAGAGCGGGGAGGGCGGTGCGGCGCATGGGGAGAGTCGATCAGTCCCGGACCGCTCCGACTGTGACGGAAGCCACCCCTCCGGTAACAGGCGTGTCACAGGGCGGCGTCACGAGAGGGCGACGGGGGCGTCGCGAGGCGGTCGGGAGCGCGCGGCGGCCTTCAGCCGCGCGTGTCGGCGGCGAGGTCCGCCGTGTGCTTGATCTCCTCCAGGATGCGCGCCGCCTCCACGAGGACCGTGCCGTGCACGGACCACTCCCCCTTCCGGTCGGGGCGGTCGGACCGGGCCGTGGCCGCCGCCACCTCCTCGTAACGGCGCTCGGCCTCCTCCAGACCGCGCTGGAGCCGGGCGGGGTCGTTCGGCCCCTGGGGCGGGGCGAGGCGTTCGAGTCCTTCGGCGGTGGCGTGCAGCAGTTCGGCGTAGGAGGCGGCGAAGTCGGCCGAGACGGACGCCTCGAAGGAACGCCGGGGTTCGGAGGGGTGCCGGGGCTCGTAGGTCAGGGCGCGGGCGACGGACCGGACGTGCGTGCCGATGCGCTCGACCATGCCGATCGTCTCGTGGCAGCGCCGGAGCGACGCCTGGGCGCTGTTCCAGGGGCGGCGGGGGTTGAGCCTGGTGTTCTCCTGCTCCCTTTCGAGCACCGCGCGCGCGTGCGCCGCCCGGTCGGCCAGTTCCTCGCAGCGGCGCGGCCAGTCCTCCTCCGGTGCCTCCTCGCCGTCGGCCTTGGCGGCGGCGGTCCGGGCCAGGTCGCGCAGGAGGGTCTGCGTGCGGGCGGCCAGCTCCTCGACCCGGCGCCGTGCCGTGTCCGTGTGCGGCGAGGGGGCGAAGGCGAAGTGGGCGGCGAGGCCGCAGCACACCCCGATGGCGGCGGACGCGACCAGGGGGCCGATGTAGTCGATCCGCCCGCCGCCGCCCACGAACGCGAAGAGGGCCACCACGGGGACCTGGGCGCCCTGTCCTCCGAGGAGCTGGAGGCGGGCCACCGCGAGGGCGACGAAGACCAGGACGCAGAGGGTCCAGGCGTGGACGCCGACGGTGCTGCCGAAGCCCGCCGCCACCGCCGTGCCGATCGCCATGGCCGCCAGGTACTGGGCCGAGTCCCACATCGAACGGTAGACCGTGGCCTGGAGGGCGAGGAGCGCCGTGAACGGGGCGAACGCCGTGACGTTCGCGGGCAGCAGCCACGAGGAGAGGCTCCAGGCGACGGTCGCGGCGGCCGCGCCCTTGGCCTGGAGCAGCAGCCCGTCGCGCGCCTCGCCGGGCCCCCGTACGGCGTCCCCGAGGGTCGTGCGGGCGGTGTGCCACCGGCTCCGGCACCAGTCACCCGCCCGGATCTTCGTTGCGGACACGCCTCTCCCGTCCTCCGTCGGTCCTCGTGTCCGCCACGCCTACCCATCGCGCGGGGATGTACCTGTGCGTCTCCGGCGTCCGGAGGGGACCCGGTGGTCGCCGGACGGTCCGAGAAGAAGCGGCCGTTCCGGGCATCGTGCGCGCCGGACGTGGAAGACGCGAAGGTGTCGGAGACCGTTCGCACCGGAGGAGACCCCGTGTCCCGCACCCCGGAAACCCGCACCTCGGCATCCCTTGCCCCGGAGGAGTCCCGTACCCCGGAAGCCGTGTACGCCCGCGTCGGGAAGGAGGTGGCCGCCCGGGCGGACCGCCTCTGGGAGGTGGGCCTCGCGCTGCACCGCGAGCCCGAGACGGCCTACGAGGAGCACGGGGCGTCCCGGCTCCTCGCGGACGAGCTCGAACGGGAGGGCTTCCGGGTGGAGCGCGGCGTGGCGGGGCTGCCGACCGCCTTCACCGCCCGGGCGGGAGCGGAGGGCGGGCGGGGCGCGGCGGACGGGAGGCCGTGCGTCGCCCTGCTGATGGAGTACGACGCGCTGCCGCTGCTCGGTCACGCCTGCGGGCACAACCTGATCGCGGCGGCCGGCCTCGGCGCGGCGCTCGCCGCGCGGGCGGCGCTCGATGGGGACGGGGGCGGGATCGGCGGGACGCTGCTCGCCGTCGGGGCCCCGGCGGAGGAGCGCGGCGGCGGGAAGGTCGCGGAGGTGGAGGCGGGCCTGTTCGAGGGGGTGGACGCGGCGCTGATGTTCCATCCTGGCGTGTACGACTGGAGGTGGGCCCCGCTGACGGCCAGCGCGCAGATCAGGGTGGGGTTCCACGGCCGGGCCGCGCATCCGACGGGCAGCCTCACGGAGGGGATCGACGCGCTGGGGGCCCTGATCCAGCTGTTCAACGCGCTGGGCGTCCTGCACAAGCGCCTGCCCTCCGGGTCGCACGTCCAGGGGATCGTGACGGACGGGGGCCGGGCCACGAACATCGTCCCCGAGTACGCGGAGGGCCTCTTCGGGCTGCGCGGCGGGACCACGACCGCCCTGGAGGAGCTGGTGGAGGAGCTGCGCACCTGCGCCCGGGGCGTGGCGCTGGCCACCGGTACGACGGTGGAGGTGACCGACGTGGGCGGCCGGTACGAGCACTTCCGCGACAACGACGTGCTGTCCGGTCTCTTCGCCGGGCACCTGGAGCGGGCGGGCGTCCGGCTGTCGGAGCCCGAGGCGGGGGTGTACCTGGGCTCGTCGGACATCGGGAACGTCAGCACGCGCGTACCGGCGATCCATCCGTTCCTCGCGATCATGGGCTCGGACGGCTCGGACCACACGCCGGAGTTCGCGGAGGCGGCCGCCGGGCCGCGGGCGCGGCGGGCGATGCTCGTGGCGGCCGAGGCGCTCGCCTGCACGGCGGTGGACGTCCTGCTGCGGGCGGACGTGCCGGAGCGGGCCTGGGACCGCTTCCGGGAGAAGGCCGCGGCGGGGATGTGACCGGGACCTGTCTCTTCCTGCCCCCGGGAGTTCTTGGCCCCGGGGGCAGGAAGGGACAGCGGCCGCCCCGGCTCCGGGAGGACCGGGCCGTCAGTCCTCGACGGTCACGCGTACGGTCCCGACCTGCGTGTCGGCCGCGTCCGGGACGACCATTCCGGCCTCGACGCCGCTGCGCAGGTACCGCAGGACCTCGGCGTTGAGCCTCTCGCCGGGCAGGGCGGCGGGGATGCCGGGCGGGTAGGGCGTGAGCATCTCGGCGGCCACCCGGCCGACGGCCTCGTCCAAGGGCACCTGTTCGACCCGTCCGAAGAAGGCGTCGCGCGGGAGCATCGCTTGTTCCAGGCGCAGGTCGGCCGGGTCGGGCACCTCCACCCGGGGTGCCGGGCGCAGCTCGTCGGCGTGCGCGGCGGCGTCGCGCAGGGCGTCCAGCAGGAGCTGGGCGCTGTGGATGTCGTCCGCGTGGGTGAGCTGGGCGCTGGTGCGGCGGTGGTCGGACAGGTGCAGGTTGACGTGGTGGCGCTCGCGGATCCAGTCGGCGACGCGGTAGCCGGTGGTGTCGAGTCCGGTGATGTCGACGATGACCTGGAGGGGGTCGAGGTCGGCCGCGCGGCCGGGGCCGCAGAAGTCGTCGTGGCCGTGGACGCGCAGGCCGGCGATGCCGTCGATCCGGGTCCGCACCGTCTTGGCCAGGGAGAGCGCGTCGTCGTAGAGGGCGTGGCCGTGCTGGACCATCTGGCGGCGCCAGCCGTCGAGGGCCGCGTACACGAGGACGGAGGGGCTGGTGGTGCCGAGCAGGTCCTCGCGGTTCTTGAGGACCTCGGGGTCGATCAGGTCGCCCTGGAGGTGGAAGACCGAGCCCTGTTCGAGGCCGGAACCCATCTTGTGCACGGAGGTCACGCACACGTCCGCGCCGGCGTCCATGGCCCAGGTCGGCAGGTCCGGGTGGAACGGCAGGTGGGCGCCCCACGCCTCGTCGACGACGAGCGGCACGCCGTGCTCGTGGCAGACGTCGGCGATGGCGGCCAGGTCGGAGCAGGTGCCGTACGGGGTCGGTGTCGTGACCAGCGCGCCCCGGGCGTCGGGGTGCTCGGCGAAGGCGGCGCGGAAGGAGTCGGCGGACGGCGGGTGCGCGAGGTGCAGTTCGGCGTCCCACTCGGGGTCGACCCAGACCGGCACGATCCCGGCGAGCACGAGGCCGGAGACCACGGACTTGTGGGCGTCCCGTCCCACGAGCAGCTTCTCGTGGGGTCCCGCGACGGACAGCATGGCGGCCTTGACCGAGAGCGAGCTGCCGCAGGTCGAGAAGAAGGTGTGCTCCGCGCCGACGGCGTCGGCCATCAGCTCCTGCGCCCTGGCGAGGACGCCCCTGGACGAGGTGCGGTCGTCGAGGCCGCTGGTGGCCAGGACGTCGGACCGGAAGACGGCGTCCCCGAGGACCGCGCGCACGCGGGCGTCCGCGCCGCGGCCCTGTTTGTGGCCGGGCGGGGTGAAGGGGGTCTGGTTCTCCGCGTGGTACGCGACCAGGGCGTCGAGCACGGGTGCTTGTGAGTGGTCCATGCAGCTTCGACTGCCCCGCCTAAAAGGACAAAAACCCCAGGTGGATGGTACGGAGGGTACACGCGACATGACGCTCCGGAAGGCATGATCCCCGGCCGGACGGGCACTCGCCCTACGGAGCGGGTCGCCGCGCGCCCCGTACCGAGGGACGCACGGGCGCCTGCTCCCTGTCTTCGAGGAGTCTGCAGTGAGTGATGCACATGAGGTCGAGGAGGGCTGCGAGGCCCCGGACGCGCTGGGGGCGGCGGTGGCACGACGGACGGACGTGACATGTGCGGTCTGAGCGGTGAGATACGTTTCGACGACCGCAGGCCCGACGTGGCCGCGGTCGAGCGCATGACCGACCGGCTGGCGGCCCGCGGCCCGGACGGCCGGGGCGTCTGGTCGCAGGGCCCGGTGGCCCTGGGGCACCGCCGGCTGAAGATCATCGACCTGTCCGAGCGCGGCGCCCAGCCGATGGCGGACGCCGAGGCCCGGCTCACGGGCGTGTTCAACGGGTGCGTGTACAACTACCAAGAGCTCCGGCGGGAGCTGGAGACCCTGGGGCACCGGTTCTTCTCCACCTCGGACACCGAGGTGGTCCTCAAGGCGTACCACCAGTGGGGCGTCGACTGCGTCGACCGCTTCAAGGGCATGTTCGCGTTCGCCATAGTGGAGAACGACACCGGCAGGCTCGTCCTGGCCCGCGACCGGCTGGGCATCAAGCCGCTGTACCTGTCCCACACCCCCGGCCGGCTACGGTTCGCCTCCACCCTGCCCGCGCTGCTCGCGGGCGGCGACGTCGACACGACCCTGGACCCGGTCGCCCTGCACCAGTACCTGAGCTGGCACGCCACGGTGGCGGCCCCGCGGACCGTCCTCAACGGGGTGCGCAAGCTGCCGCCCGCCACGGTGCGCGTGGTGGAGCCGGACGGCACGTACCGCGACCGGGTCTACTGGCAGCCGTCGTACACCCGCCGCGACGAGCACGCGGGCATGGACGCGGCCGACTGGCGCGACGCCGTCCTGGACGCGCTGCGGACGGCGGTGCGCCGCCGGATGGTCGCCGACGTGCCGGTCGGCGTGCTGCTCTCCGGCGGGCTCGACTCGTCCCTGATCGTGGCGCTGCTCGCCGAGGAGGGCCAGCGGGACCTGGCGACGTTCAGCGTCGGTTTCGAGTCGGAGGGCGGCGAGGAGGGCGACGAGTTCGCGTACTCCGACCTGATCGCCCGGCGCTACGACACCGAGCACCACCAGCTGATGGTCCCCTCGGACCGGGTCTCGACCGCCCTGGAGAGCGCGGTCCTGGCCATGAGCGAGCCCATGATCAGCCATGACGTGGTCGCGTTCCACCTCCTGTCGGAGCTGGTCTCCAAGGAGGTGAGCGTCGTCCAGAGCGGCCAGGGCGCCGACGAGGTGTTCGCCGGATACCGCTGGTACCCGGACCTGGCGTCGGTGGCGCGCGAGCGGGAGCCGGAGAGATACGCGGAGGTGTACTTCGACCGTCCGCACTCCGACTTCGCCCGGATCCTCCAGCCGCACCTGCTGACCGGGCGGGACGAGTCCGGCCGGTTCGTCCACGAGCACATGGCCGCGCCGGGGGCCGAGACCGCGCTCGACGCGGCGCTGCGGCTCGACACCCACGTGATGCTGGTCGACGACCCGGTCAAGCGCGTGGACAACATGACCATGGACTGGGGCCTGGAGGCCCGGGTGCCGTTCCTGGACCACGAGCTGGTCGAGCTGGCGGCGGCCTGCCCGCCGGAGCTGAAGCTGGCCCAGGGCGGCAAGGGCGTCCTGAAGGACGCGGGCCGCAAGCTGCTGCCGCGCGAGGTCGTGGACCGGCCCAAGGGGTACTTCCCGGTGCCGGCCATCCGCCACATGGCGGGACCCGTCCTCGAACGGGTGCGTCAGGCGCTGTCCGCGCCGGAGGCACGCGCGCGGGGCGTCTTCCGGGACGAGTACGTCGCCGAGCTGCTCTCCGCCCCCGACCACCACCGGACGAAGCGAGGAGCGAACGCCCTGTGGCACGTAGCGTTGCTGGAGATATGGCTGCAGACGCACGGGATCGACTGATCGGGACGATGCCGTCGGCGCCCGTGCCGGTGCCGCCGGCCGGAGCGATGTCGGCGGCGCCCGTGCCGGTGCCGCTGGCCGACGCGGCCGGGAGCCGCGACACGCCCCGGCCGCTGGTCTCGCACGGCTGCTGGTACCCGTCCGCGGACCCCGCGGGCGAGTGGGTGGCGTTCATCTGCGACCGGACGGGCGTCCCCCAGCTGTGGACCGGGCTGACGAACGGCTCGGAGATCCACCTCCTCGACGCGGACCCCGATCCGGTCACGGAGGTGTCCTGGTCCCCCGACGGGCGGTGGATCGCCTACACGGTCGCCCCCGGGGGCGGCGAGCACACCCGTGTCCTGTGCGTACGGCCGGACGGCACCGGCCGCCGGATCGTGGCGGGCGCGGACGCGGGCAGCTCCGCCTATCTGGGCTGCTGGACGCGCGACGGCTCGGCCGTGGCGGTCACGGTGGCCGAGCCGCCGCCCCCGGCGGGCCGTGCGGCGGCCCTCCGGGAGCCGGCCGTCCCGGACCACGAGACGGCGTTCGGGGACCTGGCCGCGGGCTGGGCGGAGCGGGACGGCCCGGCCACGCTCCTGGGCGGCGCCGGGCACGGGGAGGTGGGCCGCCGGGACGGCGGCGGGCCGGACCACGGAGCGGGCGGCGTCCCGGGTCACGCGACGGACGGTCCGGACGGCGGGGTGAGCGGGCTCGACGGCAGGGTGCCGGACCGGCTGACCGCGTATCTGGTCGATCCCTCCGGGATCGGATCGCCCGTGCTCCTCGCCGCCGAGTCGGGGGCGGCGACGCTGCGGGTGTGCGACGTCAGCCAGGACGGGCGGTTCGCCCTGGTGCGCCGGGGCCCGCGCGGACGGCGGGAGGCGGTGGTGGTCCGCACGGCCGACCTCGCGACCGGTTCCGTCCTGCGGGTCGGCGACGGGGACCCCTGGATCGGGCGGTTCTCCCCGGACGGCCGCACCCTGTGGCTGCGGAGCGACCACGAGCGGCAGTTCGCGGCGCTCCTCGCGGCGGCGCTCGACGAGGACGGCGGGCGCCTCGGCCTGTCCGTGGTGGCCGAGCGCGGGGACAGCGACCTGGAGCTCCTCGCGTTCGCCGAGGACGGGCGCACGGCCGTGCTCGCGTGGAACGTGCGGGGCGCCACCGAGCTGGAGACCCTGAGCCTGTCCACGGCGGCCAGGCCCCGGGAGGTGCCGCTGCCGCACGAGGTGGTCACCCGGATCACCCGGGCCGGGCCCGCCGGGACGGTCCTCGCCGTGTCGGGTTCGCAGCGCCGTCCGGGCGTGTGGTGGGCCCCTCCGGGGGCGCCGTCGGCGCGCACGCCCTGGTCCTCCCGGGACGAGGACGCCGTGCCTCCGGGCCGGCCGCCCGTACGGCCCGTACCGCTGCGGCCGGTGGCCCGCGACGGGCTGCACCTGGGCGGCTGGTACTACCGGGCCCCCGGGCGCGACGCCGGACGCCCGGCCCCGTGCGTGATCCATCTGCACGGCGGGCCGGAGGAGCAGGAGCGGCCGGTGTTCGACCCGCTGTACCACGAGCTGCTCGGCCGGGGCCTGGACGTCTTCGCGCCCGACGTGCGCGGCTCGTCCGGCTGGGGGCGGTCCTTCGTGGACGCCGACCTCGGTACGGGGCGGTTCGCGGCGATCGACGACGTGGCCGACTGCGCGGCGCACGTGATCCTGGACGGCCTGGCCGATCCGACGCGCCTCGCGGTGATGGGGCGCTCGTACGGCGGCTATCTGACGATGGCGTCCCTCGTGTGGCACCCGGAGCTGTTCCGCACCGGGGTCGCGGTGTGCGGGATGTCGGACCTCGCGACGTTCTTCGCGGGGACGGAGCCGTGGATCGCCGAGTCGGCGGCGCACAAGTACGGGCATCCGGTGCGCGACCGGGAGCTGCTGCGCTCCCTGTCCCCCATGAGCCGGGTCGACGAGCTGCGCGTCCCGCTGCTCGCGGTGCACGGGGAGCACGACACGAACGTCCCGCCGGGCGAGTCCGAGCAGATGGTGCGCGCCGCGCGGGAGCGGGGCCTGCCGGCCGAGGTTCTCACGCTGCGTGACGAGGGGCACGAGTTCCGGCGGGCGGACAACCGGCGGCTGTTCCGCCGGACCGCCGCCGACTGGATGCAGCGGCACCTGGGCCACTGAGCGGGGGCGCTTCCCCTCACCGTCCGCAGCCGGGTGGTGTCCTCCGCGTGACCTGCGGAAAAGCGATGACCGCCGGACCGATTTCACCCCGCCGATCGGGGGTAGTCGGGGGGCATGATCACTATTGGGGTCGAGGAAGAGTACTTGCTGCTCGATCCGGACACATGCCTTCCGGTGCCGCTCGGTGACCAGGTGCGCGCGTCCGCCGGACTGCAGCCGCTCGTCGAGGGTTCCGAGGTCCAGTCGGAGCTGCTCCAGGCGCAGGTGGAGGTCGCCACGCCGGTCTGCACGGACCTGGAGGAGGTCGGCGGCCACCTGCTGCGCCTGCGGCACGCGCTGGGGATGGCGGCGGAGAAGAACGGCTGTCTGCTGGCCGCCTGCGCGACCGCCCCCTACCGGGAGGCGGCGCCCGTGCCGGTCACCCGGAAGGCCCGCTACCTGGCGATGTCCTCCCAGGCCCCGCAGCTCGTGGCCGAACAGCTGGTCAACGGGATGCACGTGCACGCGGCCGTGCCGGACCGCGAGATGGGCGTCGCCGTCCTGAGCCGCATCCGGGTCTGGCTGCCGGTCCTGGTGGCCATGTCGGCGAACTCGCCCCTGTGGGACGGCGGCGACACCGGGTTCGCGAGCTGGCGCACGGTGATCTTCGGCCGGTGGCCGGTCAGCGGTCCCCCGCCGCGCTTCACCTCGCTCGCGGACCACGAGGAGCGCGTGCAGTCGCTGCTCGACACCGGCATCATCGCCGACACCGGCCAGCTGTACTGGCAGGCCCGCCTGTCCGACCGGTACCCCACGGTCGAGGTGCGCTGCGCCGACGTCCAGCTCCGCGCCGACGAGGCGGTCATGTTCGCCGGGATCGTACGAGCCCTTGTCGCCACCGCGATCAACGAGGAGAAGGCCGGGATGCCGCTCCCCGACTGCTCGCCCGAGCTCCTCCAGGCGTCCAACTGGCACGCCGCCCGGCACGGTCTGAGCGGCCTCCTCGTCGATCCGGAGGGACGGTCGCGCCGGGCGGGCGACGTGATGTGCGCGCTGCTCGAACACATCACGCCCGCCCTCGACGAGTCCGGCGACACCCGTGAGGTGACCTCCCTGCTGCACCGGCTGCTCCAGGAGGGCACCTCGGCCGACCGCCAGCGCCGCGCCCTGGCCGAGGGCGGCCTCCCCGGCCTCGTCGAACTGATCACCACGGAGACGGTCGCCCCCTGACCCCGCTCCGCGCACCGCCTGCCCCCCTTTCGCGCGCCGCCGGCCGACCGGCGGCGCGCCGTCACGTCTTCCCCGCGCCCGGGCGGGCCCGCCCGCCGACGACGGGGAAAACCCCTGTCGGCGCGGGCGGCGCCCGCCCTACCGTGAACCCATGCAGCGGCACCGCAGACGTGATCGGCGCCCCGCTCCCCGGGGGCGGGGGGCGGGTGCCCCGCCGGCCGCCGCGCCCTTCGCCGTCGCGGGGGCCGACGTCGTGCTCGTCGGGTACTTCTCCGCCCGGCAGCGGGACTTCGCCGCCCTGATGGACGCGGCGGCGGCCGGCCTGGCGGACCGGGGCGCCCGGGTCGTGGCGCGTGCCGTGCAGCGCCGCGGCGTCTCCCGCGGCGGGGCGGCGAAGACGGCCCTGCCGCTCTCCCCGCGGACGCTCCTGAGCGGCGGGAAGGTCCGCGAGGTGGCGGAGGTCCGCGAGCGGACGGGGGCCGACGCGGTGGTCTTCCTGAATCCGCTGACGCCCCGTCAGCGGGACGTCCTGACGGGCTGCCCCGGCTGCCCGGTCGTCAGTCTCGCGGTGGCCCCGCCGCAGGTCTGACCGGCACCTCCGACGCGCACGGTCGCCGCCCCGTCCCCGTACGTACGCGCATCCGTCACTCCTCAAGGAGCGCGAGCACCGCCGTCATCGCCCGCTCGACGGCCCCGGCCGACTCCTCGGTGGGGTCGAGCAGTTCGAAGCCGTGGCGGCCGTGGGGCACGTCGACGGTCTCGACGCGGGCCCCGCGCTTCCCGGCGGCGGTCAGGAACTCCTCGACCGTCGCCGCGATCGCCTGGTGCTCCCGGCCCGCCCGGGTCAGGACCACCGGCGGCCCGTCCGCCGTGCCCACCGCGTCGACCGGGCGGAAGCGGGGCTCCACCGCCTCCCAGCCGGGCAGCGGCGCGAGCATCGGGTAGGTGGCGGCCACGCACCGCAGCCACGGCGGGGGCGCGGCGAGCCAGTCCGCCGCGAGGAGCCCGCCGCCGGAGAAGAACCAGAGCGCGATCCGCTCCCCGTCGACGCGCGGGTCGGCGCGGACGAGTGCGACGGCGCCGGCGAGGTCCTCGGCGGCGCGGGCGTAGTCGGTGAGCGCGTGGAGCCGGTGGTCCGGGGTGGCGCCGACGACGCCCGCGCCGGCCGCGAGGCGTCCGTACCCCTGGAGGAACGGCGTGTCGCGCGGGGTGGGCCGCTGGTCGGGGTCGACCGGGCCGCCGTGGACGAAGACGATCGCCGGCCGGGGCCCCTCGGCGTCCGGGAGGTGGAGATCGACCCGGCCGTGCCGTTCGCGCGGGGCCTCGGGGACGTCCCGTACGCCTTCGAGGAAGGGCCGGAGGTGCGTCGGCCGCTCGTCCGCGGGCGCGGTCACCCGGCGGCCCTCGCCCGCCGCGGCGCGGAGCAGGGTCTCCGCGAGCGCGGCGGGCGCGGAGAGCATCGGCCAGTGTCCGGTGGCGAGTTCGAGGAAGCGGATCCGGTCGTCGGCCAGCGCGCGGAACCGGTGCGGGCCCGACTCCACCAGCATCTCGACCATGGCGACGGTCGACCCGGCGGCCGTGCACAGGACGCCGGTGACCGGCAGGGCGGAGGCCGCCCCGGTCAGGCGGAGCGGTGCGGTGAGCGTGGCGGCCGGCTGGGGCGCGGCGAGGCGCTCCAGGCGTACGAGGGCGTCCTCGGGGACGCCTTCGAGGCCGCCCCAGCGGGACCGGGTCTCCCGCGTCGGCGGCGGGACCCGCCCGTCCGCGTCGGCCCGGCCCCCGGCGTCGGGCACGGAGCGCTCGGCCGGCTCCCCGTCCTGCGGCAGGAGCGTGTCCAGGGCGACGATCCGGGCGACCCGCCCGGGCCGCCGGTCGGCGGCGCCGAGCACCGGGTGCAGCCCGTACCCGTGGCCCACGAGGACCACCTCGGCCGCCGCGAGACCGTCGATCAGCCGCACCAGGTCCTCGACGTGCGTCTCCAGGCCGGTGCCGTCACCGGCCTCCTCGCGCCGGTCGCCCATGCCGGTCAGGGTCACCGGGTGCGCCTCGGCACCCGCCCTGCCGAGCAGGACCGCCGTCTCCTCCCACACCCAGCCACCGGTGAAGCTGCCCGCCACCAGTACGAACGTCGTCATGCGCGTCTCCTCGCCCTCTCCGTGACCGTGTCGCCGCCCCGACGCTAGGAGCTCCCCCTGCGGGAGGTTCAAGGACCGCCACCGGCGACCCCGTCGGAGCGGCGGCCCCGGTCCGGCGTCAGAATGGGGTGCTCGTGGATGGTCGGTCTCCTCCGGGGAGGTGCGTGTCGTGGTGGCCGACGGCCTGTGGAGCATCGGGGAGTTGGCGGTCCGCGCGGGCGTCACCGTCAAGACCGTGCGGTACTACTCCGATCGCGGCCTGTTGCCCGAGGCGGCCCGCAGCTCCGGCGGGCACCGCCGGTACGGGCCGGGGGCGCTCGACCGGCTCCGGCTGATCCGCTCCCTGCGCGCGCTCGACCTGCCGGTGCCCGAGGTGGAACGGGTCCTCGACCGGGACGGGGTGCCGGCGGAGGTCCTCGCGGACCGGCTGCGGGACGTCGGCTCCCGGCTGGCCGCGCTGCGCTGGCAGGAGGCCGCCCTGCGGTCGCTCCAGGAGTGCCCCGCCGGGGAGCGCGCGGAGCGGGCGCGGCTGCTCGGCGCCGTGCCCGCGCCGCCCGACACGGACGCCCTGGTCCGGTTCTGGCGCCGGATCCTGCCCGTGCGCCTTCCGGGGCGGGTGGTGTCCCTGGTCCTGGACGCGGTGGTGCCGCCGCCCCCGGCGGAGCCGAGCCCCGCGCGCGTCCTGGACTTCGCCCGGCTGCACGCGCTCGTCTCCGGCCCGCTCCCCGGCAGTGCCGAGTGCCGGCGGGCGCAGCCGCTGCCGGAGGGGGCGTACCGGCCGGACGTCCTGTACGAGGGCCTGACCGAGGCGTACGCGCTCGCCGAGGCGGAGAAGCGGACGGGGCGGACCGGCGGGGCCCTGGAGTGCTTCGTCTCGGCGTACGCCACCGCGCAGGGCGTCCGGGACACCCCGGACTTCCGGCGCGGCCTCGTCCCGGTCCTCGCCCGGAGCGACAGCGCCCTGATCCGGCGCTACTGGAAACTCGCCGACGGCCTGTTCGGCCCGGGCGAGCCGGTCCTCGGCGTCCTCCACCACCGGCTCTCCGTCGCCCTGCGGCACGAGGTCGACGGACACGCGGTCTGACGGACCCGGGCCCACGACGCGTCACCGGGTCCGGATCCACCGTGCGGCCCGGCCCCGGCCCCCGATCCGCATCGTGGGCCGCCAGGCGTCCACGTACTGGGCGACCGGGTGGCGGAACTCCCCGCCCCGCCGACGTATCCGCTGGTCAGAGGCGTGTGGAAGGGGCGTCAGGTGGCGCAATGTTGTGGCAACACCACCGGGGCCGGTCCGCCGCTACGTTCCGTGTCATGCCCGCCGAACCCGCTCCCGCCGCCCGCCCCGTCGCCGCCGCCCGTCGCCGGCGCCTCCGGGCGGACCGGGCGCGGCAGCTCGCCGACCTGCTGCGCCACCAGATCCTGGCGGGCGGCTTCCCCGGCGGGGTCCTGCCCCTGGAGGACGTCATCGCGGCCGACTACCGGGCCAGCCGGAACACCGTGCGGCAGGCCCTGGACCTGCTGCGCGGCGAGCAGCTGGTCGACCGGCAGCCGGGGGTCGGCACGGTGGTGGTCTGCGAGAAGTACCCGCACGGCCTGGACCGGCTCCAGGGGCTCGCCGAGACCCTGCACGAGCACGGGCGGGTCACCAACGAGGTGCGGACCGTGGGGCCGGTCGGGGCGCCCGGCCCGGTGGCCCACCGGCTCGGCCTTCCCGACCACTCCGACGTGCTCTGCATCGAGCGGCTGCGGCGGCTCAACGGCCTGCCGCTCTCCCTGGACCTGTCCTATCTGCCGATGGACATCGGGGCCGAACTCCTCGGCTGCGACCTGGAGAACACGGACGTCTTCCGGCTCCTGGAGCAGCTGACCGGTTCCCCGCTCGGACACGCGGAGATCACCCTGGAGGCCGTCAACGCCGACGCGCACTCCGCCGCCGTGCTCCAGGCCCCGCGCGGAGCGGCCGTCCTGATGCTGGAGCGGCTGACGTGCCTGCCCGACGGCCGGCCGGTGGACCTGGAGTTCATCCGCTTCCGCGGCGACCGCATCACCATGAGCGGCGTCCTGCGCCGCGCCCTCTGAGCCCTGACGACACACCACCCGTTCCCTGGAGACAGCCATGCCCCTGGTCCCCCAGCGCGCCGACGTGCCCGTGACCATCGACGAGTCGAAGTGCATCGACGGCTGCACGCTCTGCGTCGACATGTGTCCGCTCGACTCGCTCGCGATCCGCGAGGAGGACGGCAAGGCGTACATGCACGTCGACGAGTGCTGGTACTGCGGCCCGTGCGCGGCGCGCTGCCCCACCGGCGCGGTCACCGTCAACATGCCCTACCTGCTCCGGTGAAAGGCCGAACCACCATGCCAACGAAGAGAGTCGCCCTTCCGCTCGCGCTGCTCCTGCTGCCGTTCGCCACCGCCTGCGGGTCCGGCGCCGGCGGCGGGGCGGGGGCGAAGTCGGTCACGGTGACCGTCGGCTACCAGTCGAAGACCATCAACACCGTCACCGCCGGCACCCTGCTGCGCTCCCTCGGCTACTTCGAGGAGGAGCTCGCGGCGCAGGGCCGCAAGGACGGGGTCGCCTACCGGGTGGACTGGCAGGACTACGCGACCGGGGCCCCGATCACCGCGCAGATGACGGCGGGGAAGATCGACATCGGTTCGATGGGCGACTTCCCGCTGCTGCTCAACGCGGCGCGCGGCAAGCAGCTGAAGCAGCCGACGCGGCTGGTTTCGGTGACCGGCTACAACCTGCGCGGCGGCCTCAACACCGTGGTGACCGCGCCGGGTTCGCCGCTGCGGTCGCTGGCGGACCTGAAGGGCCGCAAGGTGTCCACCAGCGTCGGTTCGGCCGCCGACGGCACCCTGGTCCGGGCGCTCCAGCGGGCCGGTCTCGATCCGGCGAAGGACGTGCGGAAGCTCAACCAGCAGCCGAGCGTGGGCGCTTCGGCCCTGGCGGCGGGCAGCGTCGACGCGCTGTCCCAGTTCGTCGCCTGGCCCGGACTGCTCGCCTTCCAGGGCAGGGCGACGGCGCTGTACGACGGGGCCGAGCTGGACCTGCCGACCTTCCACGGCGTCACCGTGCGCGAGAGGTTCGCGAAGGAGCGGCCGGCGGTGCTCGACGCGTTCCTGCGCGCGCAGCGGCGGGCCACGGACGAGCTGCGCGCCCGGCCGGTCGCGTCCGCCGAGTCGGTGGCGAAGGAGACCGGGCTGCCCGCCGAGGTGGTCTACCTCTACAACGGCGCCCGGGGCATCGCCACCTTCGACCCGGCGCTCCGCCCCGAGCTGGTCGCCGCGCTCAAGGAGGACGTGCCGGTCCTGGCGGCGGCAGGCCTGGTGAAGGAGGTCGACGTGAACGCGTTCGTCGACCCGGCCCCGCTGGAGCGGGCGGTGCCGGGCGCCGCGTACCCGGAGGCCACCGCCCCGAAGCCGGAGCTGTGGCTGAAGGGGCAGGGCGCGACCCGTGCGTTCGACGGTCCCGGCGCCCTCCTGAAGGCGGTCCGGGAGGCAGGGGCGGGCCGGGTGCGGGCCGCGTACGTGCCGGACGCGGTGACCGGGACGCCCTGGTTCGCGGACCGGGCGGTGTGGGTGCGGGACGGCGGCGAGTGGCGCGCCTTCGTGACCCGGGCGGGTGCGGAGCGGTACGTCGCCGGTCACCCCGGTTCCCGGATCACCGGGTACGCGGAGGCCGTGGGGGCGGCGTCGTGAGCGCGGGACGGCCCCCGTCCGCGGGCACGGGCCGCCGCGCGGCCCCGTCGCCCGCGGTGCGCCGGCTGGTCCGGATCGCCTCGCCGCTCGCGGCCCTCGGCCTGTGGCAGCTCCTGACCTCCCTGGACGTCAACCTGTGGCTGCGGTTCGAGCAGTTCCCCACGGTCGTGGAGGTCGCCTCCGCGTTCGCCGACCGGGTCGGCACCGGGGCGTACTGGCAGGACCTCGGCCACAGTCTGCGCCGGATCACGGTCGGCTTCCTCCTGGCGGCGGTCCTCGGGGTGGCGGCCGGGACGGCCGTGGCCCGGTCCCGGTGGGCCGCCGACGTCCTGGGCCCGCTGGTGGAGGCGGTGCGGCCGATCCCGGCCATCGCCCTGGTCCCGGTCGCGATCCTGCTGCTGCCCACGAACGAGCAGGGCATCGTCTTCATCACCTGCGCCGCCGCCCTCTTCCCGGTCCTCGTGTCGACCCGGCACGCGGTGCGGGCCCTGAGCCCGGTGTGGGAGGAGGCGGTGCTGACCATGGGCGGGAGCCGGGCCCGGGTGCTGTTCTCGGTGGTCCTGCCGGGCGCTCTGCCGGGAATCTTCGGCGGCCTGTCCGTGGGGATCGGCGTCTCGTGGATCTGTGTGATCTCGGCGGAGATGATCTCCGGCGAGTACGGGGTGGGCTACCGCACCTGGCAGGACTACACGGTCGTCGACTACCCCGGGGTCTTCGTCGGCATGGCCACCATCGGCGCCCTCGGCTGGCTCACCTCCACCGCCGTGGAGACGCTCGGCCGCCGGGTCACCGCCTGGCTGCCGCGCCCGGCCGAGCGGGGCGCCGGGCCCGGCCGTACGGCGGTCGCCCCGGCCCCCGCCGCCCCCGCCCGCACGCCCTCCCGTTCCGTACCCCTGCCCGAGAAGGAGCCGGTGCCATGAGCGCCACGAGCACGGCGAACACCATGGGCGCGGAACTCGCCCTGCGCGGAGTCCGGTTGGGCCATCCGGACGGGTCCGCCGTGTCCGGCCCCGTGGAGCTGCGGATCGCGCCCGGCGAACTCCTCGCCGTCGTCGGCCCCTCCGGCTGCGGCAAGACGACCCTGCTGCGCACGCTCGCCGGGCTGCTGCCGCCCCTGGAGGGGCGGGTCACGCGGGACGGGGAGCCGGTGCGCGGGCCCGGCGCCGACCGGGCGCTCGTCTTCCAGCACGACGCCCTGCTGCCGTGGCGGACGGTCCGCGCCAACGTGGAGCTGCCGCTCGCGATCCGCCGGGTCCCCCGGGCCGGGCGGCGCCGTGCGGCGGAGGAGTGGCTGGAGCGGGTCGGGCTCGCCGGGCACGCCGCCAGGCTGCCGCACCAGCTGTCCGGCGGGCAGCGGCAGCGGGTCCAGCTCGCCCGCGCCCTGGCCGGCCGGCCCCGCGCGGTCCTGATGGACGAGCCGTTCGGCGCGCTCGACGCGCACACCCGGGCCGGGATGCAGGACCTCCTGGTGGAGATCCTGCGCGGGACGGGCGCGACCGTCGTCTTCGTCACGCACGACGTGGACGAGGCGCTCCACCTCGGCGACCGGATCGCCCTGTTCGCGTCCGGCGAGGTCCTGGACGTCCCGCACCCCCGCGCGCGGGAGGCCCTGCACGCGCCCGCGACGGCCGCGCTGCGCCGCCGCGTCCTCGACTCCCTCTGACTGAAGCCCCCGGCCGGCCCCGCCGGACCCCTGTACGCACCTCGAAAGGCTCCTCCGTGGACACCCCCCTGACCGTCCCCGATCCCGCCGGCGCAACCGAGCTCTCCTGCGACGTGCTCGTGGTCGGCGGCGGGACCGCCGGCACGATGGCCGCGCTGACCGCCGCCGGGCGCGGGGCGAACGTGCTGCTCCTGGAGAAGGCGCACGTCCGGCACTCCGGCGCCCTCGCCATGGGGATGGACGGCGTCAACAACGCGGTCGTGCCGGGCCGCGCCGAACCGGACGACTACGTCGCCGAGATCACCCGCGCCAACGACGGCCTCGTGGACCAGTCCACCGTCCGGCAGACGGCGACCCGGGGCTTCGCGATGGTGCGGCGCCTGGAGTCGTACGGGGTGAAGTTCGAGAAGGACGAGCACGGCGAGTACGCGGTCCGGCAGGTGCACCGGTCCGGTTCGTACGTGCTGCCGATGCCGGAGGGCAAGGACGTCAAGAAGGTCCTCTACCGGCAGCTGCGGCGGCGCGAGATGCGGGAGCGGATCCGGATCGAGAACCGGGTGATGCCGGTCCGGGTGCTCACCCACCCGGACGACGGGCGGGCCGTCGGCGTCGCCGGATTCCGCACCCGCACGGGCGAGTTCGTCCTCGTACGGGCCGGGGCCGTGATCCTGGCGACGGGCGCCTGCGGGCGGCTCGGGCTGCCCGCGTCGGGCTATCTGTACGGCACGTACGAGAACCCGACGAACGCGGGCGACGGCTACGCGATGGCGTACCACGCGGGCGCGGCGCTCACCGGGATCGAGTGCTTCCAGGTGAATCCGCTGATCAAGGACTACAACGGTCCGGCGTGCGCCTACGTCGCCAACCCGTTCGGCGGGTACCAGGTGAACCGGCACGGCGAGCGGTTCGTGGAGTCGGACTACTGGTCGGGGCAGATGATGGCCGAGTTCGCGGCCGAACTCGCCTCGGACCGGGGGCCGGTGTACCTGAAGCTGAGCCACCTTCCCGAGGAGACCGTCGGCGCGGTCGAGTCGATCCTGCACACCACGGAGCGCCCCACCCGGGGCACGTTCCACGAGGGGCGCGGCCACGACTACCGGACGCACGACATCGAGATGCACATCTCCGAGATCGGTCTGTGCGGGGGCCATTCGGCCTCGGGGGTACGGGTGGACGCGCACGCCCGGACGACCGTGCCCCGGCTGTACGCGGCCGGCGACCTCGCCTCCGTACCGCACAACTACATGATCGGCGCGTTCGTCTTCGGCGACCTGGCGGGCGAGGACGCGGCGAAGTACACGGCGTACGAGGGGGAGATGGACCGGCAGCAGGTCCTGGACGCGCACGAGTTGATCTACCGGCCGCTGCGGAACCCGTCCGGCCCTCCGCAGCCGCAGGTCGAGTACAAGCTGCGGCGGTTCGTCAACGACTACGTGGCGCCGCCGAAGACGGGCGCGAAGCTCTCCCTGGCGGTGGAGGCGTTCGACCGGATGTCCCGGGAGATCGCCGGGATGGGGGCGCGCACGGCCCACGAGCTGATGCGGTGCGCGGAGGTGTCGTTCATCCGGGACTGCGCGGAGATGGCGGCGCGGGCCTCGCTGGCCCGGACGGAGTCGCGGTGGGGGCTCTACCACGAGCGGCTCGACCACCCGGAGCGGGACGACGCGGACTGGCTGCACCACCTGGACCTGCGCAAGTCCCCTTCGGGGGCGATGGAGTTCACGGCGCGGCCGGTGGAGCCGTACCTGGTGCCGGTGCCGGAGTTCGCGCCGCCCGGCGGCCCCGAGCGGCACCTGGGCGAGGTGGAGCTGGTGCCGGTGGCCACGGCGGGGCCCCGGGAGGCGGTCCCGGCGGCGCGGCCGGTCGGGGACGCGGCCGGCACGGCGGCGGAGGGTCCGGCGGAAGGGGCCCCCGCGGCGCCCTCTCCCCGGCTCCTCGAACTGCTCGGGCTCGTCGAGGACTCCCCCGGTCTCGATGTGCTCGGCCCCTACCTGGAGGACGCCGATCCGGCGGTGCGGGCCGCCGCCGTCACCGCCCTCGGGGAGACCGCTCCGGCCGGGACCGGTCCGGCGCTCGCCGCGCGGCTGCGGGACGGCTCGCCCCGGGTGCGGGCCGCCGCCTCGGCGGCGCTGCGCGAGCTGGTCGAGGTGCTGCCGGCGGAGCCGGTGCTCGGGGACGGCCTGCGGGAGGCCCTCGACGTGCCCGATCCGGCCGTGCGGACCGCCGCGCTCGATGTCCTGCGGGCACTGCGGCTCGGGGACGCCCCGCTGTACGCGGCGGCGCTCGCCGACCCGGAGGTGGACGTACGGGTCGGGGCCGTCCGGGCCCTGGTCTCGGTGGACGCGGTCGCGGAGCTGGCGCGGGCGGCGGCCGACCCGGCGCGCGAGGTGCGGGTCGCGGTGGCCCGGGGCCTCGCGGCCGTGCGGGACCCCCGGCCCGGTCCGCTCGCGCCGCTGCTCGACGACCCCGATCCGCTGGTCGGGGGCGCGGCCCTGGCCGCCCTGGCCGGCGCCGGCTGCCCGCCGGAGTACGCGGCGCGGGCCGCCGCCGCGCTCGGTGCCCCCGCCTGGCAGGTGCGGGCCGGGGCGGCGACCGCGCTCCGGGCGGCACCGGCCGGCCTCGCCGTGCCGGCCCTGGCGCCGGTGCTCGCGGACCCGAACGCGGACGTGCGGAAGGCGGCCGTCCTCTCGCTCCTCGCCCACCGGGACGACCCGGCGGCCCGGACCACCCTGGCCGGGGCGGCCGACGATCCCGACGCGGACGTCCGCGCCTACGCGGCCCGGGCGGCGCACGCGGTCCACTGAGTGCGCCGGATCCGTTCCGTCACCGCCCCGTCTCCCCCTCGGCCGGGTGGTGATCGGCGGCACGTGGGTGAATCCGCGCATGGGGACCGGCGGGGCGGGGAAGGGGCGCACGGCGCACTCTGGACGCAGGGGGCACTCTGGTGGACGGACACGCTCTGGACGCAGGACGACGAGGAGGTGGCGCCGGTGGCGGGGCCGACGACCGGAGAGACCATGGGGGCTCCCTGCTGGCTGAACCTGTCCGCACGTGATCTCGGTACGGCGGAGCGGTTCTACGGGGCCGTACTGGGCTGGACGTTCCGGCGCGGAGCCCTCGGCGACGCGTACGTGGTGGGCGAGCGGGACGGGGTGCCGGTGGCCGGGATCGCGGCCGTGGCGGCGGAGATGCAGGTGCCGGTGGCCTGGACGGTCTTCTTCGCCGTCGACGACGCCGACGCGGCGGTCGCGCGGATCCGGGAGCGCGGCGGCACCGTCGGCGTGGGCCCGGTCGCGTTTCCGCCCCGAGGCCGCGCGGCGCTCGCCACCGACCCGGAGGGCGCGGCGTTCGCGGTCTGGGAGGGGCGGCGGGTGTCGCGCTGGGAGATCGGCGAGCGGAAGGCGCCGGCCTGGGTGGAGCTGCACACCCGCAACGCGTTCGACGCGGCCGTGTTCTACGGCGGGGTGCTCAAGTGGGCGGACGGCAGTCCGAACTGCTGCGAGGTGTCGTACGAGGACGACCAGGTGGTCCTGCGGCACGACGGCGAGGCCGTCGCCCGGCTGAACAGCGGCCCGGTCGAGTCCGCCTCCCCCAGGCCGCAGCTCCGGCCGCGCTGGCTCGTGCGCTTCCGGGTGCGGGATCTGGAGGCGGCGGAGGCGGCCGCCCTGGAGCACGGCGGCTCGGTGGTGCCGGGCGGCGAGTGGGGCGGGGTGCGCGAGCCGGACGGCGGCGTGCGGCGCGCGGTGGTGCGGGACCCGGACGGGGCGCTGTTCACGCTGGAGGCGGAGGGCTGAGGGGCGGGGGCGTACCCCCTGGGTGTCCGTGAGGGCCCCGCTGACCGTGTGTTCCACGGTCAGCGGGGCCCTTCGGCGTCCGGCGGGCCGCCTCTGCGACCGGCCCGCCGGACGGGCGGGCGGTGGCGGCGGGGGGTGCGTCCCCCACGGGGCCGCGACGGGGCCGCCCGGGGGGGGGGTGAGGGGGGGGCCGCGGCTTACGCCCCGCGCGGGGGGGGGGGGCCGCCGGCGCGGGCGGGGGGGGGGGGGCCGGGCGCGCGCGGGGGGGGGTCGCCCCCGGGGCCCCCCCCCCGGGCCGGGGCCCCCGCACCCCCCGGGGCGGGGCGGGCCGGGGCGGGGCCCCCCGGGCCCCCCGGGCGCGCAC